>NZ_JANUBV010000002.1:0-720504 GCF_024808055.1 Rhizobium sp. BK176
GCGGCCGAGCGCAAGGCCTGGGCCAACATCCCGCCGAAGGCAACTCGCAAGGGCTCCTTCTCGTTCTCGCGCTGGGTTTACAGGCAACGGAACCTTGTCGAGCGTTTCTTCAACAAGATCAAACAGTTTCGATCTATCGCTACTCGCTACGACAAGCGCCCGGAAAACTATCTCGCAGCTGTCAAACTCGTCGCGGCAAGGATCTGGTGTCAGAGTTTATGAGTCGACGGCCTAGCGCAGCGCGCCGCGGTTCATTGCCGCCCATTGCAGCAGCGTGATCGTCTTCAAGTCGATGATCGCGCCGTGCTCGATCATGGCCATCGCCTTGTCGAGCGGCACCTCCAGAACCTCGATGTCCTCGTGTTCGTGAGCAAGGCCGCCGCCATCGGAGACGCGGTCAGCGGTGTCGATCGAGGCGGCAAAGAAATGCAGCAACTCCATGCTCGAGCCCGGCGAACTGTAGGCCTTGAAGAGAAAGCGGACGTCGCGGACGCGGAAACCGGTTTCCTCCTCGGCCTCGCGGCGGATCGCCGCTTCCGGGGCATCGCCATCCAATAGCCCCGCCGGGGCTTCGATGATCCAGGACGGCTCGCCGTGAAGGAAGACCGGGAGCCGGAACTGCCGCACGAGGACAACGGTGTCGCGCTTCGGATCATAGAGCAGGATCGTCGCGGCCGGCGTGCGATGGTAGACCTCGCGCTGCAGGCGATGTGTCTCGCCATCGGAATCCGTGTAGTCGATCTGGAAGCCGCTCAGGCGCGTCCAGCCGTTCGAGAGCGTCTTTTCGTCGACGATCTCGGCTTTCGCCTTGTCAAATTTCGTCATGCGACATCCTTGCGCAGCCAGACCTTGTTGTCGTGAACCGCCGCGCCGCCATAGGGCGCCACCGGATCGGCGCCGGTCAGGACGTTGATCCCTTCGCCGTCGACATGCGCCTTGTTCGACCAAAGGCCTTCGGCAATCAACACGCCGGGCTTGACCTCTTCGGTGACCCGCACATGGATCCTGAGGTCGCCACGGTCGTTTCCGATCCGCACGAGATCGCCATGGTCGATACCACCGGCAAGGGCGTCGGCCGGGTTCATCATCAGTTCCGGCCGCCCTTCCTTCTGGCGCGAGGTCTTCGTTTCAGCGAAGCTCGAATTCAGGAAATTGCGGGCCGGCGACGTTGCGAGGCGGAACGGATGCTCGGCATCGGCAAGCTCGATGACATCGACCTGATCCGGAAACGCCGGAAGCTGCTCGTGTGGTCCGAGAGCACCGACAGCGGCCGGCGGCTTGTTCGGCGCAGGGCCTTCGACCCAGTCCGGGCGGAAATGGAACTTACCGTCAGGATGCGCGAAACCTTTGAGAAAATGCGCGTCCTCGAACTCCGGCTGACGGTCGAACCATTTGTGTTCGAGGAAATGATCGTATCCCGGCAAATTGCTGTCCTGGAGAACACGGTCGATCATTTCGCGCGCGGTGAAGCCGAAGCCCGGACGATCTGCAACACCGAGGCGCTTGGCCAGTTCCTCGATCACGAACAGGTTCGTCCGCACCGTTTCCGGCGGTTCGACAAGCTTGGGGCCGAGCAGGATGTGGTTCTGGCCTCCGGCGCGATAGATGTCGTCATGCTCGACGAACATCGTTGCCGGGATGACGATATCGGCCATCTCGGCGGTATCCGTCATGAACTGCTCGTGCACCGCGACAAACAGGTCGTCGCGGGCAAAGCCGCGCTTCACCAACCGTTGTTCGGGGGCGATGTTTACCGGATTGGTGTTCTGGATCAGCATGGCCGTCACGGGACCGCGATGGCGGAGCGCTACGGCATCGCCGGTCAGCGCGCGACCGATCTGCGACTGATCGATCATGCGGATATCCGCGTCCTTCATCGACTTGCCGGTCAGTTCCGCATTGTTCATACGGAAGATATCGCTGTTGGAGTGGAAGGCACCGCCGCCTTCGTACTGCCAGGAGCCGAGCACCGTCGCGATCGAAGCTGCCGCATGCATGGCGACGGCGCCGTTGCGCTGGCGGGTGAAGCCGTAGCCGAGGCGGAAATAGCTCTTCTTCGTCGTGCCGACGAGGCGCGCGAAGGCCTCGATCTCGTCGACGGAAAGGCCGGTGATGGCGGCCGCCCATTCGGGCGTCTTCGTCTTGAGATGCCCTTCAAGGCCGGCGGGATCGTCGGCGTACTTCGCCATGTATTGACGATCGGCATAGCCATCGCGGAAGGCGATGTGCATGACGGCGCAGGCGAGCGCCGCATCCGTGCCCGGCTTGACGATCAGCGCCATGTCGGCCTGCTTCATCGTCGGATTGTCGTAGATGTCGACGACGACGATCTTGGCGCCGCGCTCCTTGCGGGACTTGATGGCATGGGTCATCACGTTGACCTGCGTCGACACCGCATTGGTGCCCCAGATCACCACGCAATCGGTGCGGCCCATCTCGTGCGGGTCGGGCCCGCGCAGCGTGCCGGTGGCCATGGTGAAGCCGGTCCAGGCCGGATTGGTGCAGATCGACGAGAAGAACCCGGAATAGCGCTTGGCGTGGCGCAGGCGCTCGATCGAGTCGCGCTGAACCCAGCCCATGGTACCGGCGTAGAAATAGGGCCAGATCGCTTCGCTGCCGTCCCTCGCTTCCGCCTTGACGAAGGCTTCGGCGATTTCATCGAGAGCTGCGTCCCAGGAAATCTGCTGCCACTGCCCTGCTCCCTTGGCGCCCGTTCGGCGCAGCGGATGCATCAGCCGGTCCGGATGATAGAGCCGCTCGGCGTAGCGCGCGACCTTCGCGCAGATGACGCCCGAGGTGTAGCTGTGATCGTTTGCGCCCCGTACACGGCCGATGCGGCCGTCGTCGCCGATCTCCACCTCCAGCGCGCAGGTGGAGGGACAGTCGTGCGGACAGGCGGTGTGACCGAGCCTGACATTCGACTTGGCGGATTTGGCGTGAATGGGGGTCGCAATGTTCATGGCTTTTCTATATTCGAACCGGAAACCAGCCAAAAGTCAGAAATGACGTTGATCAGGCGAATTCATCACGGGCATCAGCGAAAATGAACTACCGCCACATCTATCACGCGGGCAATTTTGCCGATGTGCTCAAGCACGCCGTTCTGGCGCGGCTGATCCGCTACATGCAGAAGAAGGATGCTGGCTTTCGCGTGCTCGATACGCATGGCGGCATCGGGCTCTATGACCTCTCCTCCGAGGAGGCGCAAAAGACCGGCGAATGGAGCGACGGCATCGGCAAGCTTCTGGACGCGGAACTTGCCCCGCAGGTCGCCGAGCTGCTGGAGCCCTACCTCACCGCCGTGCGTGAACTGAACCCGGAGGGCGGGATCCGCTTCTATCCCGGCTCCCCTAAGCTCGCGCGCATGCTGTTTCGCCCACAGGACAGGCTCTCCGCGATGGAACTGCACCCGGAGGATTTCGCGCGACTGCACCGGCTGTTCGAGGGTGACCATCATGTCCGGATTACCGAACTCAACGGTTGGCTTTCGCTCGGCGCGCACCTGCCGCCGAAAGAGAAGCGCGGCATCGTGCTGGTCGATCCGCCGTTCGAAGAGGATGGCGAATACGAGCGTCTGGTCGATGGCCTGGCGAAAGCCTATCGCCGCTTCCCCGGCGGTACCTACTGCCTGTGGTACCCGCTGAAGAAGGGCGCACCAATCAAGGAATTCCATGAGGCGCTACAGGACCTCGACATTCCGAAGATGCTCTGCGCGGAACTCAGCGTGCGTAGCGACCGCGGGATCACCGGCTTGACCGGCTCAGGGCTTGTTATCGTCAACCCGCCCTTCACGCTGAAGGACGAGTTGCACGCCTTGCTGCCCGCGCTCAAGGATCTCCTGGCGCAGGGTCGCTACGCTTCGCATCGCGCGTTTTGGCTGCGGGGCGAAGGCAAGATGGCAAAGGACGGTTGACCGACTCTTGCCGGCGCGAAATAGTCGCGCCGCAACATTACCATAGGGAAGAGCGACCATGAAGATCCTTTGCGCACCGACGTCTCCCTATTCCAGCAAGGTACGCATGGCCGCGCGCTACTTGGAACTGGATGCGATCGAGATCCGCGTGGATACGAACGCCGGGCCTGCCGTTCTCGTCGACAACAATCCACTCGGCAAAATCCCGACATTGTTGACCGACGACGGGCTGTCGATCTTCGACAGCGTCGCTATCATGCACTATTTCGACCGATTGAAGGGCAAGAAGCTTTACCCATCCAAGAGGGGTAGGCGGACGGAGGTCGAAATTCTCGAATCCCTGTGTGACGGCATCTGCGATTGCCTGCTCGCCATCGTCTACGAGCGGCGCTTCCGCGACGAGGAAAAGGTGCACCAACCCTGGATCGATCGACAGTGGAAGAAGGCTGTCTCCGGCTTGAACCATCTCAGCGTCCACCTGCCGAAAATAGGCAAGCGGCTGCACGGCGGGCACTTCGCGCTAGCAGCGACGTTGGGCTACCTGGACCTCCGTTTTCCGGGCCAGTGGGAGGCGGAGCACTCCGAACTCATCGGCTGGCGCCGGGAGTTTGAAAAGAAGTTTCCTGCCTACAGCCAACTGAAACCTCAGACCTGAGGCGTTCCCTTGTCAGTCTTCACGAAATCGATGAAGGCCCGCAGCGCCGTCGGGAGTTGTCGACGGCTAGGATAGTAGAGGAAGAAGCCCGGATAGAAGGGACACCAGTCCTCCAGCACGCGGATCAGCCTGCCTTCTGTGATCGCGGCTTGCGCCTGCTCTTCGAAAAGGTATCCGAGACCGCAGCCGCGCAGCACGGCATCATGGATAATGTCCTGGTCGCCCAATGTCAGCGGACCACCGACCTCGATCTCCAGTTCGATGCCGCCACGCTCGAACTCCCATCGATAGAGAGCGCCGCCGGAGAAACGATAGCGCACGCATTCGTGGTCGCGCAGATCGTGCGGTGTCACCGGCCTGGTTCTGCCTTCGAAGTAACTCGGCGCGGCGACGACCGCGAAGCGATGACGCGGGCCGATCGGCACCGCAATCATGTCGGCAGCGATGCTTTCGCCGAATCGAACGCCGGCATCGAAACCTGACGACACCATATCAACCAGTCCGTCATCGATGACGATCTCGACCTCGACGGAGGGATAAGCCTTCAAGAAACGGGCGACGATCGGCAGAAGCACGAGTTTCGTGGAGACGCGCGCCGCATTGATGCGGAGCTTCCCGTGCGGTTGGCCGCGAAAGCTATTGAGGTCGTCGAGGGCGGCATCAATGTCGAGGAAGGCCGGCCGGATCCGGTCGAACAATCGCTCGCCGGCCTCAGTCAGCGCCACGCCACGCGTTGTCCGGTTGACCAGACGCACCTCAAGTCGCTCTTCGATCGCCCGCAGCGCATGGCTTAAGGCGGAGGCCGTAACACCCAACTCGACCGATGCCCTCCGGAAGCTTCGGTGGTTGGCGATCGCCAGGAAGATCGCCAGATCGGTCGAGCGGACACGTTTCATTGATGAATTTTTCTCAGTAACCTATGAACAACAACGTAAATTCTCTCACCTATGCCAATACGCTACCTTCACTCCGTAAGCAAATCGCAGCGCAAAGGACAAAGGAGATCGTCATGCGTGTTTGGTTCATCACAGGGGCTTCGCGTGGTTTTGGTGCCCTCATCGCCCAGGAAGCTCTCAATGCAGGTGACGCCGTCGTCGCGACGGCGCGCAACCCGAAGGGGCTGGAAGAGAAGTTCGGCAATCATCCCAATCTGCTCGCCGTGTCGCTCGACGTGACCGACGAAGCTTCCGCGCACAAGGCAGCTGAAGCCGCCGTCAAGCGCTTCGGCCAGATCGACGTGCTGCTCAACAACGCCGGTTTCGGCCTGCTGGGTGCCGTGGAGGAGGCTACAACTGACGAGATCGAGAGGCTCTACGCCACAAACGTCTTCGGCTTGTTAAAGGTCACCCGTGCGGTCCTGCCACACATGCGTCGCCAGCGCTCGGGTCACGTTCTCAACATCTCGTCCATCGGCGGCTACGAGTCGCACGCCGGCTGGGGTATCTATTGCTCCACGAAGTTCGCGGTCGAAGGCATCACCGAGGCGCTCGCTGCAGAAGTGGCACCGCTCGGAATCAAGGCGACGGTCGTCGAGCCCGGCTTCTTCCGCACCGACTTCCTGGACGAGAGCTCACTCGCCGTCAGCCCGAGCTCGATTGCCGACTACCAGGAGACGCCTGTCGGCGCGATGCGCGAATTCGCTGCCGGCCATAACCACCAGCAGCCCGGCGACCCCGCTCGGCTTGCCAAGGCGATGGTCACTCTGGCGCATTCGGACAATCCTCCACTGCGTATGCCCTTCGGCAGCGACACCGTGGCGGTCATCGAAGCGAAGAATGCCCACGTCGCCAAGGAACTCGCTGCATGGCGCGAGCTTGCGGTCTCGACCGACTTCCCCAAATAGGCCGCGGCTAATCGCACAAACAAAAAGGCCGGGCTGGAGCCCGGCTTTTCTGTATTCGTTCGGCTTAGAACTTGACGCCGATACCGACCTTGACGCTGTGCTCGTCGTAGCCGCGCGAAATGTTTGCGCCGCCGACATGGAAATCGCTGTCGGCGTAATTGGTGTAGCGGTACTCGACACGCGCCGTGATGTTGTTGGTCACGAAGGTTTCGGCACCCGCACCAACCGTGTAGCCAAACGAGCTGTCGGTGTCAGAGCCGGCAGCATTGCTGAACTTGTTCTTGGTGGCGGCAAGACCAGCCGTACCATACAGCAGGAACGGGTTCAGATCGTAACCGACGCGACCGCGGATCGAGCCGTTGACTTCGTTCTTGCCTTCGCCGCCGCCAGCAGCGCCGTCAGCGCCGGAATAGCCGATGTCGGCTTCCGCACCGTAAACGATCTGGCCAGCCTGCCAGTTGTAACCGGAATAAATCTGACCGCCGAGAGCACGAGCGTTGTACTTGTCGCCAAAGCCGCCTAGGTTGTAGGTGCCGGCACCGCCGAGGTAAAAGCCCTGCCAGCTCGCCGCGGGAGCCGGCTCATTCTGTGCAACCGGAGCTTCCGGGATCTGATCAACGGCATCGGCTGCATATGCGGCGGAAAACCCACCAAGGGCAACGGTCGAAACCAACAGACTAGCAATAAACGTACGCATACTCTTCTCCTTTCAGCCCGCGTCCTTCGTCAACTATCCTACAGCGAAGCATTCGCGGGTTATTACAAATGTCCCTTGCGGTTCGGAAGGGAAATTGATGCCCAATTGAGGATTTGAAAGAGCCGAATTGTGATTTGATTGCGGCGTGCGGGTGGCTAAAATTCGATGTTGCTTTGCCGCAACAGAATATTTGTTAACCATAACGAATGGTTAAATCATGAATACTTATTTTAATGAATTATATTCTTCAATAGTACACCTAGTAGTTCCGACGACATCGCAATGAAAACGGCTATTTATCTCACCTTCTCCCACGCCTATATAAGCAGCGAACAGAGTTTCGCGGCGAAAAGGCATGATTTTGAACGGGAAAAGACTTCGCACAGCACTCGTGACCGGGGCGGCCAAAAGAATAGGCAGGGCAATCGTCGAGGATTTGGCTGCGGATGGCTTCGCAGTCGCGATTCATGCCAGCCGTTCGATTGAGGAGGCCGAGAATTTCGCGGCGGAATTGCGGCAAAGAGGCGCCAAGGCAGTCGCCGTTCGGGCTAACCTGCAGAAAATCGATGAGACCAGCGACCTGGTAAAAAAGGCGTCGGACGCGATCGGACCACTCGATCTACTTGTCAACAACGCCTCGGTTTTCCACGAGGATTCCGTCCGCCATATCAATGTCGAGGCATGGGACGAACATTTCGCCGTCCATGTCCGCGCGCCCTCGATTCTGTCGGCCGGCTTCGCCGCGCAACTGCCGGACGGGACGGACGGACTCGTCGTCAACATCATCGACCAGCGTGTCTGGGCGCTGCGGCCGAGCTTCTATTCCTATACGCTGTCGAAGTCCGCCTTGTGGACCGCGACGCAGACCATGGCGCAGGCGCTGGCGCCACGCATCCGCGTCAACGCCGTCGGCCCCGGCCCCTCGATGCCGAGTGAACGGCAGTCGCAAGAAGACTTCCAAGCGCAGGTTTCAGCGCTTATCCTCAAGCGAGGGCCGCAGCTTGAGGAATTCGGCAAAACGATTCGCTTCCTCTACGAAACGCCCTCGATCACCGGCCAGATGATTGCCCTCGACGGCGGCCAGCACCTCGCTTGGCAGACGCCCGATGTGGCGGAGATTACGGAATGAATTCAAGAAAGCTGCCGGATGGCGGCGTTCTTTACGACGAGACTGATGCAGACGACGATATCGAAGTGGAGAGCGACGCCTCCACGGCGGCGCCGGCGGCTGCAATCGATTGGAACGAAGGCGGGACCAACGAGACCGGCCTTGTTGGCGCGGATCTTATCGCGGAGTTCGTCAAGCGACTGCCGAACAGCCCCGGCGTCTACCGCATGTTCAACGAGGCCGGCGACGTTCTCTACGTCGGCAAGGCACGCAGCCTGAAGAAGCGCGTCGGCAACTACGCGGTTGGCCGGGTGCACTCCAACCGTATCGCGCAGATGGTGCGACTGACGGCGAACATGGAGTTCGTGACGACTCGCACGGAAACCGAAGCGCTGTTGCTGGAAGCGAATCTCATCAAGCGCTTGCGCCCGCGCTTTAATGTGCTGCTGCGCGACGACAAGTCGTTTCCCTATATCCTGATAAGCGGCGACCACCGCGCTCCTGCGATCCTCAAACATCGCGGCGCCCGCGCCCGCAAGGGCGACTATTTCGGCCCGTTCGCCTCAGCCGGTGCCGTCGGCCGGACGATCAACTCGCTGCAGCGCGCCTTCCTCATCCGTACCTGCACCGACAGCGTGTTCGAGACGCGCACCCGTCCCTGTCTGCTCTATCAGATCAAGCGCTGTTCCGGCCCCTGCACGCACGAGATCAGCGACGAGGGCTATGCCGAACTCGTCCAGGAGGCGAAGGACTTCCTTTCCGGCAAGAGCCAGAAGGTCAAGGAACACATCGCCGAGGCGATGAACCTCGCGGCCGAAGATCTCGATTTCGAGCGTGCTGCCGTCTATCGCGACCGCTTGGCCTCGCTCTCGCATGTGTCCAGTCACCAGGGCATCAATCCCGCGGGCGTGGAGGAGGCTGATGTCTTCGCAATCCACCACGAAGGCGGCATTTCCTGCATTCAGGTGTTCTTCTTCCGCACCGGACAGAACTGGGGCAACCGCGCCTACTTCCCAAAGGCCGACCCGCAGCTCTCGGCTGCCGAGGTGTTGAACGCCTTCCTCGCGCAGTTTTACGACGACAAGCCGGTGCCGAAGCAGATCCTGCTGTCGGAGACGGTCGAAGAACTGGAACTGCTCGCTGCCGCACTCGGCGAGAAGACCGGGCATAAGGTCTCCATCCTCGTGCCGCAGCGCGGCGAGAAGCGGGATCTGGTCGAGCATGTGATTGCCAATGCGCGCGAAGCGCATGGCCGGAAGCTTGCGGAAACGGCGTCGCAGTCGCGGCTGCTCGAAGGTTTCAAGGAGACCTTCAAGCTTGGCTATGTGCCGCAACGCGTCGAGATCTACGACAACTCGCACATCATGGGCACGAACGCGGTCGGCGGCATGGTGGTCGCAGGGCCGGAAGGCTTCGTGAAGAGCCAGTACCGGAAGTTCAACATCAAATCGACCGACATCACGCCGGGCGACGACTTCGGCATGATGCGCGAGGTGATGACCCGCCGCTTCTCCCGCCTACTCAAGGAAGAAGGTCTGCCCGACCGCAGCCAACCGGCATCGCCGACAGATGCGGCCGACATGCCCTTCCCCGCCTGGCCCGATGTGATCCTGATCGACGGCGGCCAGGGACAGATGACAGCCGTGCGTGGGATCCTCGAGGAATTGGGAATCACTGATAGCGTCATTGCCATTGGGGTTGCCAAGGGCGTCGACCGCGACGCCGGGCGCGAGCGTTTCTTCCCGCAAGGACGCGAGAGTTTCACCCTGCCGCCGCGCGATCCGGTCCTCTACTTTATCCAGCGCATGCGCGACGAAGCGCACCGCTTCGCCATCGGCTCGCATCGCGCCCGGCGCAAAAAGGAGATGGTCAAGAACCCACTCGACGAGATCGGCGGCATCGGGCCATCCCGCAAGCGCGCCTTGCTGCAGCATTTCGGAACCGCGAAGGCTGTCTCCCGTGCCGCGCTCTCCGACCTGATGGCGGTCGAAGGGATTTCGGAGACTGTCGCCAAGCAGGTTTACAATCATTTTCACGACGACGCCGCGAAATAGGTGGCGCCAGTCGCAAATTCCACGCAAAGGCAGCGGAAAAATAGAAAGAATGTTGACGCTTTACGGTCAAAGCCGTCATCTACGGGCACATCACTTCAGAGACATGTTTCATGGCATCGCGCGCATATAATATTCCGAACCTGCTGACATACGGCCGCATTCTGGCAGTGCCGCTGATCGTGCTGTGCTTTTTCCTCGAAGGAAAGCTGGCGATCAGCAACACGGCACGATGGGTGGCGCTGTGGATCTTCGTCATCGCGTCGCTCACCGACTTTCTCGACGGCTACCTCGCCCGGATCTGGAACCAGACGTCGAACATCGGCCGGATGCTTGACCCGATCGCCGACAAGCTGCTGGTCGCGTCCATTCTGCTGCTGGTCGCCGCTGACCAGACGATTGCCGGCTGGTCGATCTGGGCGGCGATCACCATTCTTTGCCGGGAGATTCTAGTCTCCGGTTTGCGCGAATATCTGGCCGCCTTGAAGGTCAGCGTGCCTGTCACCCGCATTGCCAAGTGGAAGACGACCGTACAACTCGTCGCGATTGCGTTCCTGCTTGCCGGCCCTGCAGGTGACGAGATCTTCCCTTACACGACGAAGACAGGCATCGCACTTCTCTGGATCGCGGCACTGCTGACAATCTACACCGGCTATGACTATTTCCGTGCCGGTCTGAAGCACATCGTGGATGACGAAGAATGACAAAGCTCGTCTATTTCGCCTGGGTGCGCGAACGGATCGGCAAGGCCGAAGAGGAAATGGTCCTGCCGTCTTCCGTCGTTACCGTTGCCGATCTTCTGAATCATTTGAAGACGATGGGCGAAGAATATGAGACCGCGCTTCAGTTTCCCGACGTGATCCGGGTCGCAATCGACCAGGAGCACGTCGAGCACGACGAGCCGATCGGAAATCCCAGGGAGATCGGCATTTTCCCGCCGATGACCGGAGGCTGACGTGACCAGCAAGGTCGAGCCGGATATTCGCGTCCAGCGCGAGGATTTCGACCTTCAAGCGGAAGTCGATCGGCTTGGCAGGCGAAACGGCGGCATCGGCGCGATCGTCACATTCTCGGGCTTGTGCCGTGACGAAGGCGGCAGGCTCGCGGCGCTCGAACTCGAGCATTATCCCGGTATGGCCGAGGCGGAAATGAGCCGGATTGGCAGCCTTGCGATCGAACGCTTCGGGCTTATGGGCCTGACGGCCATCCATCGCTACGGCAA
This sequence comes from Rhizobium sp. BK176, assembly GCF_024808055.1. NCBI lineage: Bacteria > Pseudomonadati > Pseudomonadota > Alphaproteobacteria > Hyphomicrobiales > Rhizobiaceae > Rhizobium > Rhizobium sp. BK176. The sequence goes on from NZ_JANUBV010000002.1 coordinate 11,490, forward strand.
GATCGCCGCGCGCGAGAATATCGTCCTTGTCATCGCCGCGGCGCCCCATCGCCAAGCCGCATTCGACGGCGCGAACTTCGTGATGGACTATCTGAAGACGGCCGCTCCCTTCTGGAAGAAGGAACACGGCAAGGATGGCTCCACCGGCGAATGGGTCACGGCCAAGGACGCGGATGACGCGGCCCGCGACAAGTGGAAATAGTCAGGGTATTACCCTCTCCCTCCTGCTGAGGACCAACAGGAGCACGAGCAGCGAGAACACCACAAGGTCACGCCAGAGATAGGGGCCGTAGGCGCTCCACATCGTTTCCGCTACACCGAGACCGGCTGCACCGCCAGCCGACTTCAAAGGGTCCGAATAACCTCCAACCGCGGCGACCATCAAAACCTTGAGGCCGAACATTAGGCCGGCGCCGAAATCCATCGTGCCGTAGTAGAAGGTGGCGAGGATGCCGCATACGGTAGCAATCAGGCCTGCCGCCGCATAAGCGACGAGGAAGACGCGGTCGGCGCTCGTCCCGCACAGTTCTGCCGCAAGAGGATCGTCGGTCACGGCGCGCCAGAGGCGCCCCCACGACGTGCCTCTCATGACGGCAACGCCGAGCGCGACCATGGCGCACATCAATCCGGTATTGATCAGCTGTATCTCGGTCAGCGTCACCTTGAACGCCCCGTCACTCCAGAAGACGACAACGCTGTTCAGGAACGGCGAAAGCCATATGCTCTTGGTGTCGGATGCGAACCTCGCCGTTTCCATCAGCACGATGGTAATGCCGAGGGCAGCGACGATCACCGTGTTCGATGACTGGCGCACTAGGGGCAGCATGATGGAGCGCCCAATCCAGACCGCCGCCAGCATAGAATAGACCGTCGAGAACAAGGCGCCCAGCACCAGTGCAGCCGGGAGGATCAGAAACAGCCTGTTGTAGCCGATGTCGGTGAAAAGCAGCAGAATCTGGCCCGAAAACGCGAAGATCGCCCCATAGGTAATATCGGCACGCTTGGTGACCCCGAAGGCAACGGCGTAGCCAAAGGCAAGCGCAGCATAGAGCGCAGCCAGCGGTACCGCGTTCGCCAATTGCTGAAGCAGATAGGCCATGAAAAACTCCTGATTGTCGAAATAATAACTAGCAAAACATATTTTACCAGTTATATTTTCATTATGAGCTTTACCTGGACCCCACACCGCTTTTCCGGAGGCGCATTGGCGCTGGATGTCGCCAACAGCGTTGTGCTTCGGCATGACGAGACGCGACGGATCGACCGTTTCGAAGCATCAGCCCAGCTGGAAGCCTTTCCGCAGGCTGCGGCCGAGTTCTGTGCGGAGCGGGCGCTCTTCGGTGAGATGGTTGGTCCGGCACCACAGAACAGGCGAAACTTCCTGGCGTTGCGCGAGGCGACGGACCGCTACTTCCGGGCCCGTGTTTCAGGCGAAGGCAATGACCGACTGCTTGCCGATCTTCTGGAGGCGCTGGCGCGCACCTTGCGTGGCGCCAACGAAGCAAACGGCCTCGACGCGGCAACCGCGCATTCGGTGTTGCGGCTGATCGCCATGCCGGATCCAGAGCGCATGAAGATCTGCCGCAATTGCGGCTGGCTCTTCATCGACCGCAGCAAGAACAGGAGCCGCGCCTGGTGCGACATGGCGGTGTGCGGCAATCGCGCCAAGGCGAGCCGCCACTATCGCCGGAGGAAAGAGGAGGAAGCGCCATGAAAGCGCTGTCGATGGCTGTTTTTATTGCAGCCGCCGTGCTGACGGGATGCCAGCGAGAGACCGACAAGCTGGTCGAGATCAGCGGTCGCGTCTTCGTTTTCAACTATCGGATCGCGGTTGCGACCTATGTCGTGACCTTGAACAAGAAGGCGCCGATTCCGGAAGGCACGGTCGCCATCGCGGAATTCGAAAACCCGGCGGGCGGCGACGTGCTGGTCACCAACGAGAAGGTCTATCCGTTCTGGGACAAGATCACGCTGCAAAGCCCCGCGCTTCATTGCGTCAAGAAGGATAAGCCCTACGCCGTGAACGTTCGCTTGGTCGATGCCAAGGGAGAGACCTTGCAGAGCCTGAAGACCGAGGTGATCTCCAGCCTCGACCAGTCGGTCATGCCGGGCAAGCCACTCGTTGTCGGGCCACTCTATACGAAGAACCCCGAGGTCTTCAAACCGGATGGCAGCGTGGACTACGACTCTGCCGCCACCTGCCCTTCAACGTAAAAAAGCCGGAGCAGAGCCCCGGCTTTCAGAGTCAATTCAATGGCTTCAGCGGTATCGCTGAGAGCCTGAATCAGCCGACGATTTCGGTGTCGGAGAACCAGTACTTGATTTCCTGTGCAGCGGTTTCCGGAGCGTCCGAGCCGTGAACCGAGTTCTCGCCGATCGACAGGGCGTGAACCTTGCGGATCGTGCCTTCGTCAGCGTTTGCCGGGTTGGTCGCACCCATGATTTCGCGGTTCTTCAGGATGGCGCCCTCGCCTTCCAGAACCTGAACGATGGTCGGGCCAGAGGTCATGCCTTCAACCAGTTCGCCGAAGAAGGGGCGTTCCTTGTGAACGGCGTAGAAGCCTTCGGCTTCGCGCTTGCTCATCCAGACGCGCTTGGAGGCGACGACGCGCAGGCCGGCATCCTCGAGCATCTTGGTGATAGCGCCCGTCAGGTTGCGCTTCGTTGCGTCCGGCTTGATCATCGAGAAAGTGCGTTCAATCGCCATGGGTCGAATTCCTTTATTTCGTGGGAAAAGTGGGCGGTGTTTACCCGCCTGATAGCCCGAAAACAAGTGGGCACAGGCAATTTCACGCGGCTGTCATGCAACGATTGCCTCACGTCGAGCGAAAGCCACTCCTCCGCCCGCGCGATAACGCTGCCGCTTCGATGAACATCAAACGTCCGCCAGGACAGTAAATGTCTGTTGGATACGCTCCATTAACCGCGTTTCACTGTTCAGCAGCGTAATTCAACTACAAACGACCGAGCTTAAGCTATTTTTAGCGCGCTAGTTGCATAGAGAAACCAAACGCCGATGCCAAAGTCGGAGCGAGGGGAACGTCATGCGAACTGCGCCAAACTCACAGGTACAACGAGAAGCAGCACAGCGCCCGGCCGCCGCCCCGACCGATCTTCAGCGGATCGCCCAGCATATGACCCGGCTTGCAATCGCCGGCCTGCCACGTAACTACGAACTCCTGCATGAGGCGATCATCGGCCAGAACGCCGCCCTCGCACAGGATATCGCCGCGCTCGGACCGAGCCCGCGGCAGGCCTCGCTCGATGAAATCGGCCTGAAGTATCGGCTCGTCAGCCATTGCGGTCTCGCAAGCGAGATTTCGCATGCCGAAACAAGCAGGATGCTGCGTGATGCGGCGGATAGACTTTCGGACAGCTTGCGCCAGAAGCAGGCCTTCCTGCGCGCGGCGGAGAGGACGCTTCAATCGATAGCGGGGAATGCCGACCAAAACCTTGGCGCGATCATGAGCGAGATGGAGTACCTGTCGACCTCTCTCTCCAACGTCCTGGCTTCCGAAAAGGATATCGAGGCCCGGCTGAAAAGCGACGTCGAACGCCTGGAGGCGATCGAGCTTGGTATCGCAGCGGCTCACTCAGCATCGGCAACGGACAAGCTGACCGGAATCCCCAACCGCATCGCCCTCAACAAAGCGATCGCCGATCTCTACGACCGGGAAGAAGGCGCCGCCGGCAGCGCCCTCATCATGGTCGACGTTGACGACTTCAAGGCATTCAACAGCCGCTACGGTACACAGGTTGGAACGCGAGTGCTGAAGAAGCTTGCTGATCTCTTCCGAAAGTCGATCAAGAAGAACGATCTTGTTGCACGGATCGATGGCGACGAATTTGCTTTCCTGTTTGCCAATGTCGGCATGCAGGAGGCTCTTGCGATTGCCGATCGCCTCCGAGCCTCGGTGGAAGACCACATGACGTTCGCGGCATCCGACAACACTGCCTCGGCCGGGCTTACAATTTCGCTCGGGATCGCCTTGAGCGCCGACGCAACGACGGCATCGCAGTTGCAGGCAAATGCACGCGTCGCGCTCCACGCCGCTCAGTCAAATCGCCGGCAGCCCGTGCAAGCCTTCGGTCGGTGAGCCACAGGCTCTTGCGCTGATCACGGCTTTCGGCCAAAACGCCGGCCATGATCACGATTTCCGACATCTCCGCACGTATTGCCGGCCGACTGCTTCTCGATCACGCCAGCGTTTCGCTGCCAGCCGGCACGAAGGCAGGTCTTGTCGGTCGCAACGGCGCGGGTAAATCCACGCTATTTCGGGTGATTACCGGCGATCTGGCCGCGGAGAGCGGCTCCGTCTCGATCCCGAAGAATACGCGCATCGGACAGGTCGCGCAGGAAGCACCGGGAACGGAAGACGCGCTGATCGAAATCGTGTTGGCCGCGGACAAGGAGCGCTCAGCGCTGCTGGCGGAGGCGGAAAGCGCCACCGATCCCCATCGCATCGCGGAAATCCAGATGCGGCTGGTGGATATCGATGCGCATTCCGCGGAGGCCCGTGCTGCCAGCATTCTGGCGGGCCTCGGCTTCGATCAGGAAGCGCAGTCGCGGTCGGCCTCCTCCTTTTCGGGCGGTTGGCGAATGCGCGTCGCTCTCGCTGCGGTTCTGTTCTCCGAGCCGGACCTGCTGCTTCTCGACGAGCCGACCAACTATCTCGACCTCGAAGGCACCTTGTGGCTTGAGGATTATGTACGTCGCTATCCGCACACGGTCATCGTCATCAGCCACGACCGCGATCTCCTGAACAACGCGGTCAACGCGATCGTTCATCTCGACCAGAAGAAGCTGACCTTCTATCGCGGCGGCTACGACCAGTTCGAGAGGCAGAAGGCCGAAGCGGACGAGTTGCAGACGAAGGCGCGGGTGAAGAACGAGGCAGCCCGCAAACACCTGCAGAGCTTCATCGACCGCTTCAAGGCAAAGGCCTCCAAGGCACGCCAGGCACAGAGCCGCGTCAAGGCACTCGAGCGCATGGGAACGGTAGCCGCCGTCATCGAGGATCACGTCCAGCCGATCACCTTCCCCGAGCCGGAAAAGCAACCTGCCTCCCCCATCGTCGCCATCAGCGGCGGCGCTGTCGGCTACGAACCTGGCAAGCCCATCTTGAAGGGGCTCAATCTGCGGATCGACAATGACGATCGTATCGCGTTGCTCGGCTCCAACGGCAACGGCAAGTCCACTTTCGCCAAATTCATTTCCGGTCGCTTGGCGGCGGAGGCAGGCGAGGTCAAGCTCGCTCCCAACCTCAAGATCGGCTTCTTCGCGCAACACCAGCTCGACGATCTGATCCCGGACCAGTCGCCGGTCGAGCATGTACGTCGCCTGATGTTGGACGCGCCCGAAGCAAAGGTGCGGGCGCGTGTCGCCCAGATGGGCCTCGCGACGGAGAAGATGTCGACTGCGGCAAAGGATCTCTCCGGCGGCGAGAAGGCGCGCCTGCTGATGGGGCTCGCTGCCTTCCACGCGCCCAATCTCCTGATCCTCGACGAACCAACGAACCACCTCGACATCGACAGCCGGCGAGCGCTCATCGAGGCGCTGAACGATTACGAAGGCGCGGTCATTCTGATTTCGCACGATCGCCACCTTATCGAGGCGACTGTCGATCGGTTGTGGCTCGTCAACAAGGGCACGGTCACGACCTTCGAAGGCGATATGGATGAATACCGCGACCTCGTTGTCGCATCTGGCAGGAAGAAGGACGAGAAACCCCAGCTTGCGGAAGAGTCCGCCTCGAAGGCGGACCAGCGCAAGCTGAACGCCGAAAAGCGCGCATCGCTCGCGCCGCTCAAGAAAAAGATCAACGAAATCGAATCCTTAACCGGCAAGCTGGAGAAACAGATTCAGGCGCTTGATGCGGAACTTGCGGATCCCCTGCTCTATGAAAGAGCGCCTGCGAAGGCTGCGGAGAAGGCCAAGCAGCGCGGTGAGGCTGCCGCAAAGCTTGCCGCCGCCGAGGAGCAGTGGCTCGAGCTCTCTTCAGAATACGAAGACGCTATGGCGGGATAGCCACAGCTCTTTGTCAAGGCTCGTCGGACCCCGCACTATTCAGTGCATTGCAAAGCGATCGAAACCGATCGTTAACCATAATCATAAAGGTTGTCTCAACATTCATTACTGATTTGTTGAGCCCTTTCATGCATCGCGTCGCCTTCCTTTCCGGTCTCATCTTGAGCGTGGCCCTCGCCGGCTGCCAATCTGCCAGGCGGACTGCGCCCGATACCACGATCAAAACCTCCTCAATTGTCGCGCCGGAAGGCCAGATCTCGGAAACCGAAGGTAGCCCCCTCCAAATGTCTCGCGATAGTCTCCAGCATCACCTTGCTGGTCGAACACTGACGGTCGCCTCCATCCATGATCTGCGCCTTGAGGACAAGGAAGTCATCCTCAGCTTCGACGACGGCCCGATTCCCGGCCGCACGGACCGTGTCCTTGCGACGCTGGATCAGTTCGGCGTCAAAGGCGCATTCATGATGGTCGGCGAAATGGCGGAGTTACATCCGGAACTCGCCCGCAGGGTCGCTATGGAAGGCAACGCGATCGGCAGCCACACCTACCGACACGAGAACCTGGCGGCGCTGACCTTCGACATGGCGATGAAGGAGATTACCCGGGGCGAAGCCGCTGTCACCAGGGCGACGGGAGTCGAGGTCAACTTCTTCCGCTTTCCATATCTTGCCGACAGCCACCAGCTTCGTGCCGCCGTTGCAATGCGCGATATGGTCGTGATGGATGTCGACGTGGACAGCAAGGATTACTTCAGCACATCGCCTGCCGCCGTGACCAAGCGGACGATGGACCTGCTGCACAAGCGGGGACGCGGCATCATTCTCATGCACGACATCCACAATCGCACGGCGACCATGCTGCCGACACTGCTTTCAAGGCTCGAGGTCGAGGGGTATAAGGTTGTAACGCTGCAATTCAAGAAGCCGACTGCCCCCGCCGAGATGGCGTCTCTTTGATAGACCATCGACGCTTGCCCGCCAGTTTGTTTCTGCTAAAACAGGCGCAAAATAAGTCATACTTTTGAGCGAAACACCGAATGCGAGCCACCAGCATGTCACCTATCAACCTCGCCATCGTCGGCGTCGGCAAGATCGTCCGCGACCAGCACCTTCCTTCGATCGCCAAGAATTCCGACTTCAAGCTCGTAGCCACGGCAAGCCGTCACGGCACCGTCGAGGGCATCGAGAGTTTCACGACGATCGATGCGATGCTCGACGCCGTCCCTGATATCGATGCGGTTTCGCTCTGCATGCCGCCGCAGTATCGCTACGAAGCGGCACATAAGGCACTTTCGGCCGGCAAGCATGTGTTCCTCGAGAAGCCCCCGGGCGCCACCTTGAGCGAAGTGGCCGATCTCGAAAGCCTCGCTGCAAGCAAGGGCGTTTCGCTGTTTGCCAGTTGGCATTCGCGCTATGCGGCTGCTGTCGAGGCCACGAAGTCCTTCCTGGCTTCGACGACCATCAACAAGGTCCACGTCATCTGGAAGGAAGACGTTCGCCACTGGCATCCGAACCAGGAATGGATCTGGCAGGCCGGCGGTCTCGGCGTTTTCGATCCGGGCATCAACGCCCTGTCGATCGTCACTCACATTCTGCCGAAGGCGATCTTCCTGACCGGCGCAACACTTGAATTCCCGGAAAATCGCGACGCGCCGATCGCCGCTGATCTGCATTTCAAGAATGCCGATGGCGTGCCTGTTCATGGCGAATTCGACTGGCGACAGACGGGCAAGCAGAGCTGGGATATCCTTGCGGATACCGCGGCCGGCCACATGGAACTGGCAGAGGGCGGCTCCAAGCTCTCAATCAACGGTGAACTGAAGTTTTCCGCTCCCGAAGAGGAGTATCCGGCGCTCTACCGCCGATTCGCGGAAATCGTCAAAGCCGGCAAGTCGGATGTCGACCTCGCGCCGCTTCGGCACGTCGCCGATGCCTTCATGCTCGGCAAGCGCAAGTTCGTCGAGGCTTTCTACGATTGATTCAAGCACGCCGAACCTCGTGATATTGTGAAGTCTCACGGTCTTCAGGGAGGTTCGGCATGCGAGACGATCCGGCTTACGGCCTTGGCTTGAAGAATTTGACGGTTTCGCTGGCCGAGCCCAATGCCTTTTGGGAGCGAGCCTATGCCAGCGAAGCGCATGCCATCGGCCAAGCACTCGGCGGCGCGGTAATCGAGATTCAACATGTCGGCAGCACAGCCATTCCCGGCATCAAGGCAAAGCCTATCATCGACATCGCTGTAGGTGTTAAGCACCTCGACGACGGTCTGGGCTGCATCGACGCCATGAAAGCAATCGGCTATGACTATGCCGGTAACGACATTGTCCCCAACGACCACATTTTCGGTCGTGGCGTCACGGATGAGAGCCGCACCCATCTGGTCCATGTCGTGGAGCATCGTGGGGATAACTGGAACCGCATGATCGCTTTTCGCGACGCCCTGCGCAGCGATATCCGGCTCGCACGCGCCTACGAGCAGCTCAAGGTTGGGTTGGCTAGCGAGCATGCGGAGAGGCGCGCGGAATATACCAAGGCAAAGCGGGACTTCATTGACAACGTCCTGATGGCTTCCGGCCTACGCTAGTTCAAGCCTTCTTCTCCCATCGACGCTCCGGCGTCTGCTGCCAGTATGTCAGGCTGTGCCCCTCGCCTTTCAGCTTCTTCCACTGCGCGCGGGCAGCCTCAAGCTGCTCCTGGTCATAACCATCGAACATGAAGACAATCCGCTGGTAAGAATCAACAGCAGGCGGCTCTGCGCCATCGACGATAAATCGCACCGTCGCAGCATTGGCGTTTCCTTCGGAGATCGTGAGGAGAACTGGCTGATTTGCCGCCATGTCCCCCTCATCCGTGCCATGCGGCAAGAAACTATCCTCGCGAAATGTCCAGAGATGCTGATCGAGGAAATCGCGCCGCGCAGCATCCTTCAACTGGATGGAGACCCGCCAGCCGCGCTCGACGCTTTTTTCGAGCAGCGGCGGGAGGGCATCTTCCAGCTTCGATTCCGTAAGGTGATAGAACAGGACTTCCGTCATGACTCGTAGTTGGTGCGCACCAGCTCGTCGAGTAGCCGCACGCCGTAGCCGGATCCCCAGGACTGATTGATCTCATCCTGCGGCGAACCCATGGCGGTTCCCGCAATGTCGAGATGCGCCCAGGGCGTGTCTTGCACGAACCGCTTGAGAAAATGGGCCGCGGTGATCGAACCCGCATGTCGACCGCCTGTGTTTTTCATGTCGGCAAACTTGCTGTCGATCATCTTGTCGTATTCTTTGCCGAGCGGCATGCGCCAGAGCTTTTCGCTGGTTTTCAGGCCAGCGGCTGTCAGTTGGGCCGAGAGCTCGTCGTCGTTCGAGAACAGACCGGCATGGACATTGCCGAGTGCAACAAGAATGGCGCCCGTCAATGTCGCCAGGTTGATCACGAACTTCGGCTTGAATCGGTCGTTGCAATACCAGAGGGCATCACAGAGCACGAGCCTGCCCTCCGCATCCGTATTGATCACCTCGATCGTCTGGCCCGACATGGACGTAACGATATCACCGGGACGCTGTGCGTTTCCGTCGGGCATGTTCTCCACCAGGCCGATGATTCCCACCACGTTCACGGCCGCCTTGCGGGCAGCGAGCACGTGCATCAGACCGGTGACGGCTGCGGCACCGCCCATATCGCCCTTCATTTCTTCCATGCCGGCCGCGGGCTTGATCGAGATGCCGCCGGTGTCGAAAACCACGCCCTTGCCGATGAAGGCAATTGGGCTCTCTCCACTCTTGCCGCCCCTCCACTGCATGATTGCCAACCGCGGAGGCCTCACCGACCCCTGCGCAACGCCCAACAGCGCGCCCATGCCAAGCGTCTGCATTTCCTTCTCGGTGAGGATTTCGACCTCGACGCCGAGCTTTTCCAGTTCGCTTGCCTTGGCGGCGAACTCCACCGGCCCCAGGACGTTCGGCGGCTCGTTCACCAGATCGCGAGCCAGGTTGACGCCGGCGGCAACGGCTTCCGAAACCTTGAATGCCTTTGCTGCATCCGCTGCATTTGCCGTAACAATGGTCACGGCGACCTGCCCATTGCGGCCGTTGCTGTCCTCGTCCTTCTTCTTCGTCTTGTAGGTATCGAAACTATAGGCGCGCAAAAGCATGCCAAGCGCAAAGTCCGCAGCCTCTTTCGCGCCAACGCCGACGCCTGGCGCATCGACGAAGATAACCACCTTTTCGGCCTTCTTGATCTTGGAGGCGGCGACGCCACCCGCCTTCAACCAATCGTGAGCAGTGAGTTCCTCCGGCTTGCCGAGGCCAACGACGAAGAGCCGCTCCGCTGCTGAACCTTCCGGTGCAACGAGATCCAATACGGTCGTCGGCTTGGCAGAAAACGCTGCGATCTTTGCGGCCCTGGCGATCACACCGGCGGGATCTGCGATCTTGGCCCCTGCGGCACGATCCGAACCGCTTCCCTGCAGCAGCACCGCATATCCCCCGGCGATCTCGGCGGTTGTCACAAATGAAACATCGAACTTGGCTGACATATCTTCTCCAGTGGGATTTTCCTAAATCCGCTCCATCCGATCATTTCGAGTTTCATCCTCGAAGACAAGCCTTGGCCCGACGACATGGCTGTTGACCAACCCTGACCTCGTTAACCGGATGTCATCTTCGCCGCATATTCCTCCCGTCGTATTGAGTCTACAGGAAACGCAAGATTGCTTACGGCATTTGGACTATTTGGGGGACGCCCCCCTTGGCGTATCGCTGCATCGGATCGCGCCGCGCCCTCCCGTACATTTGCCGGCCTCTTCTGTCTCTGGTGGGGCCTCCTCGCCCTGTTCAATGCCTTTCCCGAGATCGATATCTACGCCGCTGCGCACTTTTTTGTTCAGGAAAGCTGCGCCAACGCTGCCATCGGGAAATTCTGTGGCCATTTCCCCTACCGGCAAGAGACCTATCTCGCGCTCCTGCGAACTCTCTTCCTCCGGCTCCCGTATGCCATCGCTTTGATCATGCTTTGGAAGCTTGCGGCGTGTTATTGGCACTATGGAGCCACCTTCAATGCCGTACGCGCCCGTGCCTTCAAGGTGGCGCTCGCCTCCCTGATCATCGGTCCAGTGATTTTGGTAAACTTCGTCCTCAAGGCATACTGGGGACGGCCACGGCCCTACCAGACAGTGGACTTCGGCGGCCACCTCGACTTCGTACAGGCGGGTTCGATGGCTGGAAAGTGCATGGCGAACTGCTCGTTCATCTCAGGCGAAGCCGCTGGCGCGGGTTGGGTCTTCTGTCTCATTTTCCTGCTCCCGCAGCCGGCGCGTACCGCGCTTGCCCTGCCGCTCGCCGCCATCTCTTTCCTGGCGCCTGCGATGCGCGTTGCTTTCGGCGCGCATTATCTCTCGGACGTAGTCCTCGGATGGCTGTCGTCCGTCGTTATATTTGCAGGTTTTCTTGCACTCACCGATTCGCCACAGGGCAAAAAAAAATCTGAAATTTGAATGAATTTTCGACGCTGCCTTGTCGCAAAAGCGAACCAAAGAGCGTAGATGGATTTCGCTGCGCAGCGGCATCGGTTCGCAAATGGCGTTCAAGGGCATGAATGAAACTGCTTGAAACATATATACTCCGGCGCGTTGGCCAGATGTTTCTCGTTGCCCTGTTGCCGGTGCTCGCGATCATTTGGACGACTCAGGTCCTGCAGCGCGTCAATCTGGTGACTGATAGCGGCCAGTCGATGGGATCGTTTGCCAAGCTGGCGACACTGATCCTCCCTTCGATTATTCCGATCGTGCTACCCTTCGCAATTGTCATCGGCGTCACGCAGACACTGACGACCATGAACAATGATTCGGAACTGACCGTTATCGATGCGGCAGGCGCCAAGCGCGGAATCATCCTGCGACCGATTCTGATTCTTGCAGCGATCATCAGCGCCTTTTCTTTTTTCGTAGACAACGTTGTCGAGCCGAAGGCCAAGACCGGCGTTCGCCAGATGGTGGCCGCCGCCTACGCAGATCTGCTTTCCACGGTGATCGAAGAAAAGAACTTCCGCCGCATCGATACGGGTCTTTACGTGCAGATATCGGAGCGATTGGCCGGACGTGTGCTCAAGGGGCTGTTCGTCGTCGATGAACGCGATCCTGCTTTCGAGCTCATCTACTATGCACGCGAGGGCGCCGTTGACGAGAAGGGTACGTCGCTCATCATGCATGACGGCGAGGTTCACCGCAAAACGCAGACTGGTGAAGTCTCCGTCATTCGTTTCGATTCCTACTCCTTCGACCTTTCCGACCTCACACAGAACCGTGGCCAGGCGACGCTTCGCGCCTCCGACCGCGAGCTGCCGTTCCTGTTCAATCCAGATCCGAACGATAAGGACTACATCGCCAAACCAGGCAGTTACCGAGCCGAATTGCATCGGCGCCTGACGGATTGGGTTCTGCCGATGGTCTTTGCACTGATTTCGCTCGCGATTGCCGGCGATGCGCGTTCCCACCGTGAAGCCCGGCTGCATCCGATGGTGTCTGCACTCGTGTTCGCATTCGCAATTCGCTGGGCCTCGTTTTATGCCGCCAATCAGATCGACACGGATCCTGAGTATATCGGTGTGCTCTATTCGATTCCTGTGATCGCCAGCGTGCTCGCGATCGCGTCTCTGTCGCTTCACAAACGTCTATCGATTGTGTCTACGGTCAGCGACCGGATCGCCGCGCTCTGGCAGAAGCTGTTCAAGCGTTCAGCCGATCCGTCAGCGGGAGGCAGCGCATGATCTTCGGAACGCTCGGTCGCTACTTTTTCCGCCGCTACCTGCTGACGACAATGTGGTTCTTCCTTGGCGTGATCGGCATCGTCTACCTCGTCGATTTCAGCGAGACGGCGGGTCGCCTCTCGGGTCTTCCCGGCTATACCGTGACCGGTGGCCTGGTGATGACCGCCGTGCGCCTGCCGCTCATTTTGCAGCAGACTGTTCCCTTCATTGCCCTCTTCGTCGGCATGACGGTTCTGATTGCCCTCAATAGAAAATACGAACTGGTCGTGACGCGCGCCGCTGGCGTCTCGGTTTGGCAGTTCATGTCGCCTTTCCTTGCTGGCGCCTTTTTGCTCGGCGTTCTGGTTATGACCGTTCTCAATCCGCTGGCTGCGTGGGGGCAACGCCAGGCCGCCATCGTCGAAAGCAACTGGCGCGGAGAAGGCTCGGCTTCGAACACCGCCCCGCAAGTTCCGTGGATTCGCCAGATCAGCGGTGGCGACGATGCCGTCATAGGCGCGCACACGATTCTCGAGAACGGCACGCTGCTAATGGATGCAGTATTCGTGCATTTCGATTCGTCCGATCACATCATCCTGAGACAGGACGCCGCTTCGGCAAAATTGGAAGATGGTTACTGGCTTCTAAAGAATGTTGTGGAGCGTCGCCCGGGCGAAGTCGCCGTGCGCAAGGATGAGGTGCGAGTCCGCACCAATCTGAAACAAGATTTTGTCCAGCAGAGGCTCACAGCCCCTGAAACTGTTGGATTTTTTGACCTTTCGAGGCGAATTGACGCTGCGAAATCCTTCGGGATTCCGAGCAAGGCACTCGAGACCCAATTTCATTCGTTGTTGTCCCAACCGCTGTTGCTCGTGGCCATGACTCTCATTGCTGCAACAGTGTCCCTAAAATTTAGCCGGTTCAACCAATCGAGGTCAGTGATTCTGGGTGGAATCCTTTCAGGCTTCGTGCTTTATGTGGTCACCGTGCTTGTAAAAGCATTCGGAAGCAGTGGGGTTGTCCCGCCTTTCGTGGCGACGTGGATTCCGGTCACCGTTGCCCTGGCTTTGGGTGCAACAATTCTGCTTCATCAGGAGGATGGCTAGTGGCGGCAGGCGACCGCAAGACTTTTAGTAAACAGTTGGTTGCCCTGCTCGTAGGCGCAGCTCTGTCTACCTATTCCAACGGCTTTCCTGCTGCCTTCGCACAGGATGCCCTGCAAGGTATGAAGCCGAACGTTTCGGACGACCAGAAGCTGATTCTGTCTGCAAACGAGCTGGTCTATAACAAGGACTCACAGATCGTTTCGGCCATTGGCGGCGTGCAAATAAATTACGCCGGCTACAAGATGGTGTCGCAGCGCGTCGAGTACAATCAGCAGACCAGACGCCTGATGGCGCTTGGAAACGTTGAACTTGTTGGCCCTGACGGCAATCGAATGTATGCCGACAAACTTGACGTCACCGACGACTTCGGAAACGGCTTCGTAAACGCGCTCAGAATTGAGACCGCCGACAATACGCGCCTGGTAGCCGAAACCGGCGAGCGCGTTGGCGGCACGCAAATGATCCTGAACAAGGGCGTTTATACAGCCTGTTTGCCGTGCGCCGAGAGACCGGAAAAACCTCCGTTCTGGCAGGTCAAGGCCGAACGAGTCATCCAGGACGGCGTCAAGCATACGATTCGCCTCGAAAAGGCGCGCTTTGAGCTCCTCGGACAACCGCTGGCCTACGTTCCGTGGATCGAAGTTCCGGACAATACAGTGAAGCGGAAATCCGGCTTCCTTTTCCCGAGCTACGTAACGGCCCAAAATCTCGGCTTTGGCGTTTCTGTTCCCTATTATTATGTCATCTCGCCGAGCAGCGATGTTACGGTGACTGGCACGGGCTACACTACCCAAGGTTTCCTGCTGGACGCGGAATATCGCCAGCGGTACGAAAACGGCACGCATATTTTGCGGATGGCCGGGATAGATCAGGCGAGCCCGGGGACCTTCACGCCGGGCACCAGTGACGCCGAAAAAGACTTCCGAGGCGTAGTTGCATCTAAGGGGGATTTCCAAATCAACCCGCGCTGGGCGTTCGGTTGGGACGTTATGGTGCAGAGCGACAATAACTTTGCCCGTACCTATAGTCTTAAAGGTCTGGATTACTCGACGAAGACAAACCAGGTTTACCTGACGGGCCTCGGCAAGCGGAATTATTTCGATCTGCGGTCGTTCTATTTCGATGTGCAGAACGCCGATCCGAACGATGTCGCCGAGAAGCAGCAGGCGATCGTCTATCCGGTGATGGACTATCACTTCGTAGCGCCGCAGCCGCTAGCCGGGGGTGAACTCTCCGCCGATGTCAACTTCACGAACCTGTCGCGTTCCCACGACGACTTCTACAGTGTCGCCGGCTTCGACCGATTCCGTGGTCTCGACGGGCAGACGTCGCGCCTGACGGGGGAACTCGAATGGAAGCGGACTTTTGTGACGCCCGAAGGCTTCCTTATCACCCCATTGCTCGCTGCGCGCGGTGACGCCTTGGCGTTGAACATGACAGCACCGCCGACCTCTGGCACGTTTGTCTATGATGGCAACTACGATGACAGCAACGCTGCGACGCGTTCGATGTTTACCGCCGGGCTGGAGATGCGCTACCCGATCCTCGGGACGACAGCAAACAGCACGCACCTCTTCGAACCCATCGTTCAGATCTATGCTCGACCTGACGAACGGCTTGCCGGTGCTCTTCCAAACGAAGACGCACAGAGCTTCGTTTTCGATGCGACCAATCTTTTCGAGCGCGACAAGTTCTCTGGTTACGACCGCATTGAAGGCGGCACGCGCGCCAATGTCGGTTTCCAGTACACCGGCACGTTTGACAACGGCTACAAACTTCACGGGATTTTCGGCCAGTCCTATCAACTCGGCGGTCAAAACTCCTTCGACACTGCCGACCTGGTGAATGTCGGTGCAGAATCCGGTCTGGAAAGCGACGTCTCCGACTTCGTCGGGCTTGGCGGCATCGAGACGCCGCAGGGCCTCGCACTCGCCGCCTCCTATCGGCTTGACGAGAAGAGCCTGGCTTTCCGCCGCGGCGACCTGACAGCAGGTTTCCAGAACGACGATTTCCAAAGCCAGTTGATCTATACGCACGTTTCGGCGCAGCCGGAGTATGGCTTTGCCGAAGACAACGATGAAATCCAGGCGAAGGGTTCTGTTAAATTCAAGGACTATTGGTCGGTATTTGGCGGCATCGCGTGGGATCTTCAGGACAATAGCCTCGTTAGGAAGACATTCGGTCTGACCTACGAGGACGAATGCACGATCTTTACGATCGCCTATAGCGAGAAGCGTGACACCACTGCGGAAACCGCTAGTGACTGGAGCATCGGTGCCAGGTTGACCTTCCGGACGCTCGGCGACATCAACCTTGGCGGTCCCGTAGATACCAGCACGAGCATCTACCAGAATTGATGGGCAGTTCTGCTTACGGCGAAAGAAAGGGCCTTTCTTTCGCCGTAAGACTATGCAGGACATTGTCGCCAGTTGAGATCTAGGGCATATGCTGAATTTTCAGTTTAGAGCGGCACCACCCGTTTGGTCTTGGGAAGGTATGTGCGCCGCAACGTGAACGCGCGGCGTCAATGGGAAGGGTCGATATGATTGGCGCAAGAAAAACCGTAACAACGATGATTGCCGGCGCGGCTTTCGCGATCCTGGCGGCTTTTGCCACGCCTCAGACGGGTTCTGCCTTTGCTGCAAGCGAAGTCCGTGTGGTTGTCAACGGCACCGCAATTACCAGCGGTGATGTCGCCAAGCGCCAGGCCTTCCTTCGGCTCCAGCATCAGAAGGCGGATGCCAAGGCGGCTGAAGAGCAGCTGATCGAGCAAACGCTGAAGCAGCAGGAAATCTCGCGCGTGCGCATGTCGGTTTCAACAGATGACGTCAATGCATCGTTCGTGCGGTTCGCCACCGGCAATAAGCTGACGACTGATCAGATGACGCAGATTCTCGATCGCGCCGGCGTTGGTGTCGACCACTTTAAGGCCTTCATTGCGGTACAGATGAGCTGGCCGCGTCTCGTCAATGCCCGTTACGGCTCAAGCAACCGTATGTCGAACTCCGACCTTGTTGCCCGCATGATGGAGAATAAGCAGAAGCCGGAAACCACCGAGTATATTCTGCAACAGATGATCTTCGTCGTCCCCGCCAGCAAGAAAGGCATCGTCGGCAAGCGCAAGAGCGAAGCCGAAGCATCCCGGTCGAAATATCCAGGTTGCGATCAGGCAAAGGTCTTCGCAGCAACGATGCGGGACGTATCGGTCCGCGACCTCGGTCGCGTTCTTGCCCCTGAACTTCCGGCTGAATGGAAGCCGCTTGTGGAACAGGCCAAGGGCAACACGACGGCGACGCGCGTGACCGACAGGGGCGTCGAATACATCGCAATCTGCAGCCAGCGCCAGGTGTCGGACGACCAGGCTGCGGAAATGGTGTTCCGTCAGGAGGATCTCGACAAGGCGAAGGCAGATAAGAACGCCCCTCCGGACAACCCCAACGCCAAGAAATACATGGACGAGCTGCGCAAAAAAGCGCAGATCATGCGTCCCTGAGCACGATGTCGATCTCATTCTCGCGCCCCCTTGCGCTGAGCCAGGGTGACCCGGCCGGTGTCGGGCCAGACATCACATTATTGGCCTGGATGCGACGCAGGGAGCTTGGGCTCCCTCCATTCGTGTTTATCGGCGATCCCGATGTGTTGGCCTTGCGCGCCAAGCTGCTTGGCGTGACGGTTGCCATTCGCGAGACCGATTGTGCCAATGCCGATGCCATTTTTGCCGATGCCCTCCCCGTGCTGCCCGTAGCTGCAGGCGTCGAGGTCGCGGCAGGCAAGCCCCACGTCGCAACAGCGAAGGCCACGATTTCTGCGATCGAGACTGCCGTCGCGCTGACGATATCGGGCGAGGCGCTTGGCGTCGTCACCAATCCGATTGCGAAGTCGGTGCTCTACGAGTCCGGCTTCCCGTTCCCCGGACACACCGAATTTCTGGCGGATCTCTCCGCACGAGCAACGGGACAGGCGGTGATGCCGGTGATGATGCTCGCCGGTCCGAAGCTCCGCGCCATTCCTGTGACAATCCACATCCCCCTCAAGGACGTGCCTCAGTCTCTGACGGCAGAACTCATCATCGAGACCTGCCGGATCGCTGACGCCGATCTCCGACACCGTTTCGGCATTGAGCAGCCCCGGCTCGCGATTGCCGGACTCAATCCGCATGCTGGTGAAGACGGCACGATCGGCAAGGAAGATGAGGCTGTGATCAGGCCCGCCATCCAATTTCTGCGGTCTGAAGGCATCAATGCGATCGGCCCCCTGCCCGCCGATACCATGTTCCACGACGAAGCTCGGGCGCGGTACGACGTCGCAATCTGCATGTATCACGACCAGGCCCTGATACCCGCAAAGGCGCTTGGTTTCGACGATTCCGTTAACGTGACGCTTGGATTGCCCTTTGTGCGCACCTCGCCCGATCACGGGACCGCGTTCGGCATTGCCGGTAAGGGGCTTGCTCGCGAAGGCAGCCTTGTCGCGGCCCTGAAGCTGGCCGGCCACCTTGGGCGCACCGCAGAAGGGCGCCGTTAATGGCTGCCTTGGATGGGCTTCCGCCCCTTCGCGACGTCATTCAACGTCATGGCCTCGATGCACGTAAGGCGCTCGGCCAGAACTTCTTGCTCGACCTAAATCTGACCCAGAAGGTCGCGCGAACGGCTGGCTCGCTCGAAGGCGTTACCGTCTTTGAAGTTGGCCCCGGTCCGGGTGGCCTGACGCGCGCCATACTGGCACTTGGCGCGAAGAAGGTGATCGCCGTCGAACGCGATTCTCGTTGTCTGCCTGCTCTTGCCGAGATTGCGGACCACTATCCGGGACGGCTCGAGGTCATCGAAGGCGACGCCTTGAAGACTGATTTCGAGACCTTGGCTCCTGAAGGCCCGGTGAAGATCATTGCTAACCTGCCCTATAACGTCGGGACGCAGTTGCTGGTCAATTGGATCTTGCCGAAGCAATGGCCCCCCTTCTGGGAATCGCTGACGCTGATGTTCCAGAAGGAGGTCGGCGAGCGCATCGTGGCAACGGAAGACGGCGACCACTATGGACGGCTGGGTGTACTCTGCGGATGGCGTACGAATGCGCGTATGGCGTTTGACGTCCCACCGCAGGCCTTCACGCCTCCCCCAAAGGTCACGTCGACGGTCGTCCACCTGACGCCGAACGAGAGCCCGATCCCTTGCTCTGTCACCGCCTTGGAGAGGATCACGCACGCTGCCTTCGGCCAGCGCCGCAAAATGCTGCGGCAAAGCCTGAAGCCTCTCGGAGGCGAGGCCTTGTTGAACAACGCTGACATCGACCCGCAGCGACGCGCCGAAACGCTTTCGGTCGTCGAGTTTGTTCGACTGGCGAATTGTCTCTAAGCTGCCTCCGCTTGGAGCGGTAGGCCAGGCCTGCAAGGTATTGGAACGGCCGACACCGGGCTCGCGTTGAGCCCATAACATCACTGGATCGACCTGCTGGCTTAGAGCTTCGGCTCTTCGGTCAGCAGCCCGTTGACGAAATCGAACAAACCGTGGCGCCGGTCTCGGCGGACGCGTTCGGTATTGACGATGCAGCTGACGTTGCGAAACGCCTCGTCAAGATCGTCGTTGACGATGACATAGTCATATTCCCGCCAGCGTTCGATCTCTGCGCGAGAATTTAGAAGGCGCGTGCGAATAACCTCTTCCGAATCTTCAGCGCGACGATGCAGGCGCGACTGCAGTTCGGTCATTGTCGGAGGCAGCACGAAGATCGAGACGATATCGGCCTTCATCTTGTCCTGAAGCTGCAAAGCGCCCTGCCAGTCGATATCGAAGAGCATGTCGCGGCCTTCAGCCATAGCGGCTTCCACCGGCTCCCGCGGCGTGCCGTAGAAATTGCCGTGCACCTCCGCCCACTCGAGCAGATCGCCCGCGTCGCGCATCCTCTCGAACTGGGGCACAGTGATAAAGTGGTAGTGCTTACCGGCGATTTCGCTCGGTCGCTTGGCTCTCGTCGTAACGCTGATAGAGATTTCGAGACTATGGTCGTCCCGGAGGAGGTTGCCGGCAATCGTCGACTTGCCTGCCCCGGACGGCGAAGACAGAACAAGCATCAGCCCGCGCCGGGCGATCTTCGTTGGTGTGCTCGACTGGGCCGGGTTCATAATTCACTCCAGATTCTGGACCTGCTCGCGGAACTGGTCGATGACGACTTTCAGCTCGATGCCGGCGGCCGTGACAGCCGCGGCATTCGACTTGGAGCAGATGGTATTCGATTCTCGGTTAAATTCCTGTGCAAGGAAATCGAGCTTACGCCCGACCGGGCCGCCTTTGCCGAGGAGGTCTCGGGCAGCGACCACATGTGCCTTCAGACGATCGATCTCTTCACGAAGATCGGCTCTCGTGGCGAGCAGCGCCGCTTCGGCGTGCAGCCTCTCGCGATCGAGCTTTGCCGACGCCTCCAGGAGCAGAGACACCTGAGCCGCCAGCCGCTCGGCAATCTCCTTGGGAGAACGGGAGGGGTCACGCTCGATCGTCAGCGTCAGTGCTTCCATCGTCGAAACGTGATCCAGAAGCACGCGCGACAACGCGGCGCCTTCCAGTTCACGCATGTGCCGCAACTCGGCAAGAGCGGCAAGCAACCCTTCGACGACGTCTTTGTCGCGGGCTGCGATGGCCTCGTCGCCATCTTCGGTCTCGCGAAACTCGACAATACCTCTGATGCCCAGCAGTGTATCCAACTGCAGTGGCGTGGGATCGATTATGCCACCAAGCTGGTCGCGCAAGGATAACACAGCCGAAAGTGCTTCCTGGTTCAGCACCGTCTCGACGCGACTTTCGCCGGCAGACACCGACAGCGACGCCTGCATGTTGCCCCGGCTGAAGTGCTCAGCGGCAAGACGACGGACATCATTCTCCATGCGCTCCAGCCCGGGTGGAAGGCGCAATCGCAGATCCAGACCCTTGCCGTTAACCGAACGCAGTTCCCAGGCCCAACGCCAGCGGCCGCTGGTGCCCTCACGCCGCGCAAAACCGGTCATGGACTGCAAAGCCATGCGAGCCTCCAAAATCAGTTGGTCTTCTTTTTCTTTTGGGCAGCAGGCGCAGCAGGCGTTTCCGGCTGCGTCTGGCTCTCCGGCTGTCCGTCGACCGCAATATTGGGGTCTGCTCCCTTCGCAGCTTCCAGTTGGCGCCAGCGCTTGACGTTGGCGTTATGGTCTTCAAGGGTGGCCGCGAAAACATGACCGCCGGAACCATCAGCAACGAAGTAGAGATCCTGCGTCTTCCACGGATTGGCGACAGCCTCCAACGCGTCTCGGCCCGGATTGGCGATTGGCGTCGGCGGAAGGCCCTTGATCACATAGGTGTTGTAGGGCGTTTCCTTCTTGAGGTCCGATTGATAGATCGGACGATCCGCCGGCTTTCCATCGCCGCCAAAGAGCCCGTAGATGATCGTCGGATCGGACTGCAGCCGCATCCCCTTGCCCAGCCTGTTGAGGAAGACGGAGGCAACATGGGCGCGCTCGTCGGGAACACCGGTTTCCTTTTCGACGATCGAAGCAAGGACGACCAGTTCATCCTTTGACTTGAGCTGCAGCGACGGATCGCGCTTGTCCCAAACCTGATCGACAAGCTTCTGCTGGGCCGCCGCCATCTGCTCGATGATCTCTGCCCGCTTCGTTCCACGGGAGAACTTGTAGGTATCGGGACGCAGGCTTCCCTCTGCAGGGACCACGGCCGGCAGGTCGCCTTCCAACACGGCGTCCTCGTTCAGACGATTGAACATCTGGCGGACGGTAAGGCCCTCAGGGAACGCGACAGAGTACAGAATCGACTTACCGGATTTCAGCAATTCCATGATGTCGTTCATGGAAGCATGTGCCTTGATCTCGTATTCACCCGCCTTGAGGCTCTCGCCATCATCCAGATGCGTTGCAGTGAGGTAACGGAAGATACGGGCGTCCGACACGATGTTGTTGCGCTCAAGACTTGCGGCAATCTCGGCCACGCCAGCGCCGTTTCGCACAATGAAATTTGTGTTCGTCTCCAGCGGCCCAGGGTTCTGGTACGTCGAGATCGCGTAGTAGAAAAGGAAGACGGCGGCTGCACAACCGAGAACGACAAGCGTCATCAGGAAATTCAGGAAAATGATAACCTGGCTGCGCGCTTTCTTCGAGCGCTTCGGCGGCTCGGGCACGCGTTCCGGCCGAAGCGCCTCGCTTGGCGACTTGGGAATAATCGGCCCACTCTGGGTCTGCTGGCTCTCTTCGCCGATCGTCCCGTTGTTCTGGTTCGTATCGTTCACCGGCAATCCTCTAAACTTGGCCTCAAGTCCCGCTTCTTGCTAAGCAATGCGGCAAAATGCAGGTGGGGCCACGCCGCGCAAGGTGCAGCCCCACTGCCAGGACGTCAACACCTGAGATCAGGCGACGTAGCGGCGAAGCACCAACGAGGCATTCGTGCCGCCGAATCCGAAAGAATTCGACAGGGCGACGTTGATTTCCCGCTGCCGCGCCGTATGCGGGACGAGGTCGATCGCGGTCTCGCGCTCCGGATTGTCGAGGTTGAGCGTTGGAGGCGCAATATTGTCTCGGATTGCAAGCGTTGCGAAGATCGCCTCGATTGCGCCAGCGGCACCGAGCAGGTGACCTGTTGCAGACTTCGTCGACGACATCGAGATTTTGGAGGCTGCATTGCTAACCAGCCGCTCGACCGCACCGAGCTCGATCGTGTCGGCCATCGTCGATGTGCCATGGGCGTTGATGTAGTCGATATCGGCAGGCGTCAACCCGGCACGCTTCAACGCCATCGTCATGCAGCGTTGCGCACCTTCGCCGTTCTCGGACGGGGCCGTGATGTGATAGGCATCACCCGAGAGACCGTAACCGACCACCTCGGCATAGATCTTGGCGCCGCGCGCCTTGGCGTGTTCCAATTCTTCGAGAACGACAATGCCGGCACCCTCGCCCATGACGAAGCCGTCGCGATCCTTGTCGTAGGGACGCGACGCCTTGGTCGGATCGTCGTTATGCTGCGTCGAGAGCGCCTTGCAGGCGGCAAAACCAGCCAGTGAGATGCGGCTGACCGGGGATTCCGTGCCACCGGCGACCATCACGTCGGCATCGCCGAACGCGATGAGACGGGCGGCATCGCCGATCGCGTGAGCGCCGGTCGAACATGCGGTGACCACCGAGTGGTTCGGACCGCGCAACTTGTGACGGATCGATACCTGGCCGGATACGAGATTGATCAGGCGACCGGGAATGAAGAACGGCGAAATTCGGCGCGGGCCCTTGTCGCGCAGCGTATAGCCAGCTTCGACAATCCCTTCGATGCCGCCGATGCCGGAGCCGATCAGGACACCGGTCGCAACCTGGTCCTCATCGCTCTCGGGGTGCCAGTTCGCATCGTTCAGCGCCATGTCGGCCGCTGCCATGCCGTAGATGATGAAGGGATCGACCTTGCGTTGTTCCTTAGGCTCCATCCAGTCGTCGGCGTTGAAAGTGCCGTCGCTACCGTCGCCAACCGGAATGCGGCAAGCAATCTTCGCAGGAAGGTCGTCGACTTCGAACTCAGTGACCAGACGGGCGCCGTTCTGACCCGCAAGCAAGCGGGACCACGTCACTTCCGTTCCGCATCCCAAAGGCGATACCATGCCGGTACCTGTTATTACGACCCGTCTCATCGACTGCATTCCCCCGCCTTTTTTGTTCTTGGAGAACCATGCCAGAAATAAAAAGGGCGGACTCCGGGTCCGCCCTTTCTCAAATGCTCAGGATTAAGCCTGGGCCTTTTCGATAAACTTCACGGCATCGCCGACCGTCAGGATCGAGTCAGCTGCATCGTCCGGAATCTCAACGCCGAATTCTTCTTCGAACGCCATGACCAGTTCGACAGTATCGAGCGAGTCAGCGCCCAGATCGTCGATAAAGCTGGCGCTTTCGACAACCTTGTCGGCATCCACGCCAAGATGATCAATAACAATTTTCTTTACGCGTTCTGCGATATCGCTCATGTCGGTTTCCTCGACCTTATGTCTGATCAGAATGCCTTGTGACATCCCTACCCTGTTTCAGCCTGCGGCGCCCCTTGAAGCTACCCTCGGCAAACTCTTTGAACCCGGCTACCAGAAATGTCCCAGGCTTGCACAAAAGCCCGCCGGTCCGTCTGCTTTCTCGGGAGACTGTTCACAGTCATGGCCCGCTTAACACGGTTTAAGTCTGCCGCAAAGCCAGAAAATCAACCCCACCGGGTTGGTCAACACGCTATTGCGGCGAAAACCGCCTCGAAAGGCAGTTTACCGTTTCAGATCATGGCCATGCCGCCGTTTACGTGCAGCGTCTGGCCTGTCATATAAGAGGCTTCCGACGAAGCGAGATAGGCGACCGCGGAGGCGACTTCAGCGCCCGTGCCCATGCGCTTCATCGGGATCGCTCCCATGATCGCTTCCTTCTGCTTGTCATTCAGCTTGCCGGTCATGGCGGATTCGATGAAGCCCGGTGCCACGCAGTTGACCGTGACGTTGCGGGTTGCAATCTCCTGAGCAAGCGACTTCGTGAAGCCGATCATGCCCGCCTTGGACGCGCAGTAGTTCGCCTGGCCGGGATTGCCGGTGACGCCGACGACCGACGTGATGTTGATGATGCGGCCATAACGGCGGCGCATCATCGGGTGGGTCAGCTCGCGCGTGAGACGGAACATTGCGGTGAGGTTCACCTCAATGACGTTATCCCAGTCTTCGTCGCTCATGCGGACGAACAGGCCGTCCTTGGTGATGCCGGCATTGTTGACGAGGATGTCGACGCCCTCGAGATCGGCTTCGGCCTTGACGCCGAGCGCCTTGACCTCATCGCGGTCAGCAAGGTTCGCCGGGAAGATCTTGACGCGATCGCCGAGATCGTTGGCCAGCGCCTCGAGCTTCTCGACGCGGGTGCCGTGCAGGCCGACAATCGCGCCCTGCTTGTGGAGGATGCGGGCGATTTCTTCGCCGATACCGCCGGACGCGCCGGTGACCAGAGCCTTGCGGCCGGAAAGATCGAGCATGGAAGTGTTCCTTGTATTCGTTAAATCAATCAGGCCATCAGGGCGGCAACCGCCGCGTCGATATCGGCGGGCGTGTTGACCGCGATGCCATTCACCGTCTTGTCGATGCGGCGCGCAAGGCCGGTCAAAACCTTGCCGGACCCGAGCTCATAAAGTGTTGTTGCGCCATTGGCCGCAAACCATTCGACCGTCTCGCGCCAGCGGACCTGGCCCGTCACCTGCTCCACCAACAGCTTGGCAATCTCGTCGGCGTCGGTCACCGGCGCAGCTCGCACGTTTGCGACAAGAGGCACGACCGGGCTGGACTTCTTCACGCCGGCCAGAGCTTCGCGCATCGCTTCGGCGGCAGGCGCCATCAGCGATGAATGGAAGGGAGCGGAGACCGGGAGCAGGATCGCGCGCTTGGCGCCCTTCTCAGTTGCGATCGTGGCACCCTTTTCGACAGCCGCCTTCTCACCCGAAATGACGATCTGGCCGCCGCCATTATCGTTGGCGATCTGGCAGGAGCCGACGGCAGAGGCTTCCTCGCAGACCGCTACGACGTCAGCATGCTCAAGGCCGATGATGGCAGCCATGGCGCCAACGCCAACCGGAACGGCGGCCTGCATGGCATTGCCGCGGATGCGAAGCAGGCGTGCGGTGTCGGCAAGCGAGAAAGTGCCTGCGGCGCAAAGCGCGGAGTATTCGCCGAGCGAATGGCCGGCGACATAGGAGACCTTCGCCTTCAGGTCGACGCCCTTGGCTTCGAGGACACGGACAACCGCCATCGAGACCGCCATCAGGGCCGGCTGCGCATTCGCCGTCAGCGTCAGCGTGTCTTCCGGTCCGTTGAACATCGTCTCCGACAACTTTTCGCCCAGCGCTTCGTCGACTTCTTGGAAGACGGCGCGTGCCTCAGCGAAGGTTTCGGCGAGTTCTTTGCCCATGCCGACAGTCTGGCTGCCCTGACCCGGAAATGTGAAAGCGATGGTCATCCTACGTCCTTCGTAAATGGACCTCTGGTTATTTCGCCTCCAATTGACATTCTTTCCTGCAGAGTCAAGTGCCGGAGGCCCGCGTTCCAAGGCTTTTGCGGGCGCGAGAAACCTTCGCGATCCCCCTTGCGCTTGCGCAATTCCGGTCTAGATTTGCGCCGCCCTTCCAGACCATTTCTTTTCCAGATCACTTTCAAGGCTTTCAGATGAAATACAGGAAACTTGGCCGCACCGATATTTCCGTGTCCGAAATCTGCCTCGGCACCATGACATGGGGCACCCAAAACACGGAGATCGAGGCACACGAGCAGATGGACTATTCCGTCGAGAAGGGCGTCAACTTCTTCGATACGGCCGAGCTCTATCCGACAACGCCGGTTTCCGCGGAGACCCAGGGCCTGACTGAAGACTATATCGGCACTTGGTTCCAGAAGACGGGCAAGCGCAAGGATATCGTGCTCGCCACGAAGGTCGCCGGACCCGGCCGTTCCTATATCCGCAACGGCGACGGTGCCGACGCGAAAAACATTCGCCTCGCGATCGAGGCAAGCCTGAAGCGCCTGAGGACCGACTATGTCGACCTCTACCAGATTCACTGGCCGAGCCGCGGGCATTTCCATTTCCGTCAGGCTTGGCACTACGACCCCTTCAAGCAGGACCACGCCAAGGCCATCGCCAATATCACCGAGACATTGGAAACAATGGGCGCCCTTGTGAAAGAGGGCAAGGTTCGCGCCTTCGGCCTCTCCAACGAAACGACGTGGGGCACCCAGAAGTACCTGACGCTTGCCGAGCAGCTCGGTCTGCCGCGCGTTGCCACAATCCAGAACGAATATAATCTGTTGTATCGTCATTACGATCTGGATCTGGCGGAGCTGTCTCATCACGAGGATGTCGGTCTGCTCGCCTACTCCCCGCTAGCCGGCGGTATCCTCAGCGGCAAGTATATCGACGGCGCGAAGCCGGAAGGCTCGCGCGGTTCGATCAACGGCGATCTTGGCGGCCGTCTGCAGCCTCTGCAGGAAGCACCAACGAAGGCCTATCTCGACATCGCCACACGTCACGGGCTCGATCCGGCTGCGATGGCGCTCGCCTTCTGCCTACACCGCCGCTTCATGGCATCGGTGATCATCGGCGCGACGACGATGAACCAGCTCGATACTGACCTGAGCTCTGTCAATCTCAAACTGTCGCACGACGTCTTGGCTGAAATCGAGACGGTTCATCGCCAGTACCCGATGCCGATCTAGGCTGCGGTACAAACAGCCACGATCTGGCCAAGGAAGGCCAGATCGTCTCCCGCAAACATCACAACGACAAGTTTCGACAACTTTGCCGATACGGCAATTTCCGCTTCTCCGACTTGTGCAATTCGGCTAGTTTTGTAGGGCTCTGTGCCGAGCGCGGGGGCTTATTCCGTGGAACGGAAGCTCGCAGTCATACTTGCCGGCGATGTCGCCGGCTACAGTCGCCTTGTTGCAACCAACGAGGAGGATGCGCTTGCGACACTCGGCATCTACAACGCCACGATAGGCGACCTCGTGCAGGAGCACGGCGGACGGATTTTCGGCAGCGCCGGAGACAGCGTGGTGGCGGAATTCCACAGCGCGGTGCAGGGCGTACGCGCGGCCGTCGCCATCCAACGCGCCCTTAATCGCCGCAATGCAGACCTGCCGCCTGACCGGCGCATGGAGTTTCGCCTTGGGCTCAATCTCGGCGATGTCGTCGTCTCGGGAGACAATCTGCTCGGCGACGGCGTGAATGTCGCGGCGCGTCTTCAAGAGGTGGCGCTGCCTTCCGGCATCTGTATTTCCGGCGCGCTGCGGCAGCAGATCGAGGGAAAACTCGACTTCCCACTCATTCCGATGGGAGACCGCACTCTCAAGAACATCCCGCGCCCGGTGCCGGTCCACCGGGTACATTGGAGTCGCGAAGACCCTGTGGAAGCGGGAGCGCTCGGCGGGCCACTCAGGCTGCCTGACAAGCCCTCGATCGCCGTATTGCCCTTCGTCAACATGTCGGACGATCCCGAGCAGGAGTTTTTCGCGGATGGCCTCACCGAAGACATCATCACGGCGCTCTCGCTTTACCGCTGGTTTTTCGTCATCGCCCAGAATTCGTCCTTCGCCTACAAGGGGCGCGCGGTCGACGTGAAGCAGATTGGCCGCGATCTCGGAGTCCGCTATCTCGTCGAGGGTAGCGTACGCCGGTCGGGAACGCGGGTTCGCGTCACCGGGCAGCTGATCGAAGCGGAGACCGGCGTTCACCTCTGGGCGCAGCGCTACGACCGCGAAATCGCCGACATTTTCGCCATTCAGGACGAACTCACTCAAAATGTCGTCGGCGCCATCGAGCCGGAAATCCTGATCGGCGAGAGCCGCCGGGCATTGCTCAGAACGACGGACAATCTCGACGCCTACGAGAGCCATATGCGCGGCACTTGGCTGCACAATGCCCAGGATACCGCCGAGCATTTCATCGAATCCATAGCCTGGCATCGGCGAGCCATCGAGCTCGATCCCGAATTCGCGCGTGGCCACATGATGCTCGCTCGATCCCTCTACGCACGCTGCTTCCACGGTTTCAGCGAGGATGTCGACAAGGACAGCACGGAACTTCGGACAGAAGCGGAGCGCGCGGTCGCACTCGATCCGCGCGACCCCTATTCACACTACGCAATGTGTCTTGGCCATTTCGTCGCCCACAATGCGCCTGCCGCAGTAGAAGAGGCGCAGCAGGCGATCGACCTCAACCCCAATTTCGCCCTGGCGCATATGGGTCTTGGATGGGCCAGAATCTTCACGGGCAATTTCGCGGAAGCTTACGATCCTCTCCACATGGCCTTGCGGCTCAGCCCGCATGATCCCCTTGCCTATCTCATCCTCGATCGCCTTGCCCTGTCTCACTATCACCTCGGCAACTACGAGGAAGCGATTCACTATTCCGAACGTGGGTTGTCGCTCAGGCGCGCCTATTTCAACCGCGTCGTGCTTCTCGCAAGCTTGGGGCAGCTCAACCGCCAAGAGGAAGCTCGACGGCTGATACCCGAGATCCTGGCGAATGTTCCTGCCGATCTCGAGCATTACTGGAAGATCCTGACGCCCTACGTCGACCCCAGTCACTACGACCATTTCGTCGACGGGCTGCGCAAAGCGGGACTGCCTTCGCTGAACTCGCAGCGAGAACATTGCTGACGCTCTTGCGTTTCCGCCAAAAATCCGTATAAGCCGCCCTGTTCGCAAACCCGGTCTTCTGGCTGGTGGCTGAACGGAGGGCCGGTTTCCCACGGGAAATCGTTCGGAACGGAAGCGTTCCAGCCTCCCGTGTCTCCGCTCTCGACCGTCTCGGAACGCTTTTCTTGCCTGGGTTCGCCCAATCAGGAGCAGTCGTTGAGGCTTAGCCGCCGAATATCGGGTTGAATAAACGCAAGAAAGGCAAAGCTGTCATGGCTCTTTATGAACATGTATTCCTTGCCCGACAGGATATTTCCGCTCAGCAGGTTGATGCCCTCGTAGAACAGTACAAGGGTGTCCTCGAAGCTAACGGCGGCAAGGTCGGGCGCGTAGAAAACTGGGGCCTCAAGTCCCTCACCTACCGCATCAAGAAGAACCGCAAGGCTCACTACGTTCTCGTCGACATCGACGCGCCGGCTGCTGCCGTGCAGGAAATGGAACGTCAGATGCGCATCAGCGAAGACGTCCTGCGCTACATGACGATCGCTGTTGAAAAGCACGAAGACGGCCCGTCTGCCATGATGCAGAAGCGCGACCGCGACGACCGCGGCCCGCGTGAAGGCGGCGACCGTGGCCCGCGCCGCGAATTCGGCGATCGTCCACCGCGTCGTGACGGCGACTTCCAGCGTGGCCCGCGTCCCGATCGCGCTCCGCGCGAAGACCGTGCATAAGGAGAACTGAGAATGTCTGAATCTTCCTCCGCACCGGTTCGTCGCCCGTTCCACCGTCGTCGCAAGACTTGCCCGTTCTCCGGCGCAAACGCTCCGCGCATCGACTACAAGGACGTTCGTCTCCTGCAGCGCTACATTTCCGAGCGCGGCAAGATCGTTCCTTCCCGTATCACGGCTGTTTCGCAGAAGAAGCAGCGCGAACTCGCCCAGGCGATCAAGCGCGCCCGTTTCCTCGGCCTGCTGCCGTACGTCGTCGCTTAATCAGCTGACGAGACCAAATCGAGGGAAGGCAGCAATGCCTTCCCTTCTCCCTTTCGCGATGGGCGCGGATCGGAACTCTTAAAACCCATGTTGAGGCCTTTCTGAAATCGATTCAGGAAACGCCCTCTAACTGCTTGATGAAGCAGGACAGCGACCGTGAAGCAACTGAACACAAAAACGCTAGGCATCGGCGCACTCGCCGGATTGACCGCCGCACTTCTAGTGCTCGGCGCAAGCCTCCAGCCGTCTTTCAGTGCGGTTCTCTATGCGGCCTCTGCCCTTCCCATTCTTCTCGTCGGCCTCGGCTGGGGCAACATGGCGGCGATCTCCGCCGTCGTCACCGCCGCTGTCGTCGGTGCGATCGCCATCTCGCCGTCCTTCGCGCTGATGATGACGCTGGTCACGCTGCTGCCGGCTGGCTGGCTCAGCCACCTTGCAAATCTCGCCCGTCCCGCGTCCGAACTTGGCGGCCCTGAGCATCTGATGGCCTGGTATCCGCTTTCGGATATCCTGCTGCATCTCTGCGGCCTGGTCACGATCGCCGTCATCGTCGTCGGCGTGATGATCGGTTACGGTCCTGAACTGATCGACCGGCTGGTCGACGTGCTGTTCGGCTCGCTTGCACAGCAGCAGCCCGAGTTCTCGCCCGATCCGGCCGTGACCGCGCAAACCAAGGCGCTGGTACTGCTCATGCTGCCCGCTATTCAGGGCGGCATGTGGGTGGTCATGCTGTTTGCCGCCTATTACATCGCAACCCGGATCGTCAGCGCATCCGGCCGTGGTCTGCGCCCGCGCGAGGATATCCCCTCGGCGCTGCGAATGAACCGCAATTCGATCTTCGTCTTTCTCGTCGGCCTTGCCGCCACCTTCTTCGGCGGCATGGCGGCGATGATCGGAGCAACTGTCGTCGGCACCTTCGGCGCCGGCTTCCTGCTTTCCGGATTCGCCGCGCTGCACTTCCGCACGCGCGGCAAGGATTGGCGCCTGCCGGCGCTGATCCTCTGCTACCTGGCATCGCTGATCGTGATGGTGCCAGCCTTTTTCATCCTCGTGTTGGGCTTGAGCGATACCCGCAAGGCGATCGCGCTGACCCCGAACAAGGATGCTGATGCCCCCAAACAGACAGATACAAAAATCTAGAGACACGAAAGGAACACGAACATGGAAGTCATTCTTCTTGAACGCATCTCCAAGCTCGGCCAGATGGGCGAAACCGTAAAGGTTCGCGACGGCTTCGCTCGTAACTACCTGCTGCCGCTCGGCAAGGCTCTCCGCGCCAACGAAGCCAACAAGAAGCGTTTCGAATCCGAGCGCGCAACACTCGAAGCTCGCAACCTCGAGCGCAAGTCGGAAGCACAGAAGGTCGCTGACGTTCTCGACGGCAAGTCCTTCATCGTCGTTCGCTCGGCTGGCGAAACCGGCCAGATGTACGGCTCTGTCGCTGCTCGCGACGTCGTTGAGATCCTCGCTGCCGAAGGCTTCAACATCGGTCGCAACCAGGTTCACCTGAACACGCCGATCAAGTCGATCGGCCTGCACAAGGTTGAACTGCAGCTCCACGCTGAAGTCGAAATCCACATCGAGCTCAACGTCGCCCGTTCGGCTGACGAAGCTGAGCGTCAGGCCAAGGGCGAAACTCTTAACTCGGTTGACGCGATCTACGGCGTTGACGAAGACGCTCTTCGTCCGGAAGACTTCTTCGATCCGGAAGCCGACCTCGAAGGCGACGAAGCTTAATTTTCCGAGATACAATCTCCGGAAATGGACGAAAGCCCGGCTCACGCCGGGCTTTCTGCTTATTTGGCTGCCGTGTTCTGTTGGGGAGCAGCGCTCTTGTCGACATCGACGACGACCGAAAGCCCAGGCCCCAAGTCCTTGATCGCCGGCTGATCGGGATCGAAGCCAATGCGAACGCCGACTCGCTGCGCAATCTTCACGAAATTGCCTGTCGCATTGTCGGCCTTGATGACCGCGAATTCGGATCCGGCCGCCGGCGAGAAGCGCTCGATGTATCCCTTCAGCCGCTGCTTGCCGAGTGCATCCACCGTGATGGTAACGGGTTGCCCGACCTGCATCCCGTAGACCTGTGTCTCCTTGAAATTCGCGACGACCCAGACATCCTCCGGCACCACGGCCATGAGCTGCGTTCCCGCCGTCACGTACTGCCCGACGCGCACGCCAACTTCGCCGAGATGGCCGTCGCGCGGCGCAACGATCTTGGTGTTCTGCAGATCGATTTCCGCAAGACGCACAACCGCTTCGGCGCTCGCCACATTGGCCTCAAGCAGCGAGCGATTGACGATGATCGTCGCAAGGTTCTGCTTGGAAACCTCAAGAGCGGCCTCGGCCTGGTTCACCGCGGCCTTGGCCTGGTCCAGCGTCGCCTGTGCTGCCTCCGTCTCGCTCTGCGATGCGATGCCACGGTTGCTGAGATTGTTTATGCGATCCCAGGCCTGCTGCGCGCGGGTCAGCGACGCGTTTGCGCTGTCGATCTGGGCCTGACTGGAGGCGATGCTTGCTTTTGCCGCAAGCTCAGACTGGCGAGAATTCTCCAGCGACGCTTTCTGCCCGTCGAGCGCGGCGCGCGCCTGGGCAAGTTTCTGGACGTAGATGCGGTCATCGATCTGCGCCAGCGTGTCTCCCTGTTTAACCTGCTGATAATCCTTCACCGGCACTTCGACGACATAACCGCTCACCTGTGGGCTCATGATCGTGACGTAGCCGCGCACATAGGCGTTATCCGTCGTCTCGATAGACGTCACGAAAGGTGGCAAACGCCAGGCGTAAAGAACGAGGAGAACGCCGGCGATGCCGGCAAGCACTGCGATGATGGTCGAAGGGGACCGGAGGGATTTCAGCATGATGGGATCCTGAGATCACGATTGAGCGGGAATTGCGTCGGCGCGCGCTGCCCAGGGCAGCCGCCGCCACGCCTGATGGAGAAGAATGAGGATCAGACCAACGAGCGACGCGTAGCCGATGACGAGGAAAGCGTCATTGTAAGCGAGAATGTATGCCTCGCGGCTAACCTGCTGGGCGAGCAGCGCCAGGCCTTCGGCATTGAGCAGCATCTTGTCGCCAAGCACCTTGCCGTAGGCGGCGCTGAGCTGTGAGACGCGCTGGGCCACAATCGGTTCCTGCAGCAGGATGTGCTCGACGAGCACGTTCGAATGGAACTTCTCCCGGATGGTCACAAAGGTTCCGAGCATCGCCGACGCGAACAGGGAGCCAATACTCTGCGTGAACACGAAGATTACCAGGAAGTTGACGATAAAGGGCATGCCGCGCGACATCGCGGCCTTGAACCCACTCGCCATCACCGGCGGTAGGAACATTGCCGCGCCGGCCGCGACCATCGCCTGGCTCAGATACATCTCCGGTGGTCTTGTCAGGCTCGTCGACCGGCTGTCCAGAAAGGCGCCGGCGGCGATAAGAAGGAGAGCCAGTACATGGGCGGTCTCGACGTAACGTGTGGTCATCAGAAAGGCACAGAAGAGCCCGCCAACCAAAGAGGCGAGAAGGATAATCGTGTAAAGCGTCACCGTCTGATCGTTCAGAAGCCCGAGCTGCTGATAGAAACTGGCAGCGGAGGAGGATTGCTCGGAGGAAACGAAACGGAAGAGAAGCAGCACCCCCGCCATCCGCATGTTGGCGCCTGAGAACAGCCAGCGGAAATCGATCAGCGGACTGGCGCGAGGCAGCTCCATGGCGAGCACGAGCGCGATGGAGCCCACCGAGATCGCCAGCAGCACGCCGATCCACGGTGCCTCGAACCACCAATAGAAGCGGCCGAGCGTCAGTACGACGGCGAGGCAACCGAAGCCGACCGCGAGCAGGAGATAGCTCAATATGTCGTGCGGCTGGATGACGTTACCCCGAGGCGGCGCCGTGAGCGGCAGCAGGTAGATGATCGGAAAGACGATAAGCGCCATCCCCATCTCGAACGTATAGAGCACCTGGTAACCGCCGAACTGAAGCAGCGAAGGCGAGACGATGCGCGCGACGGGGGATGCAAACAGCGTGCACATCAGCGCCAGGCTAATCCCGAGCGACAGCTTCTTCTCCTGCGGAAAGGGTTCGAGCATGTAGAGAAAGCCGAGCGTCGAAAGCGGTGCGGCAGCCATCCCGCTTAAGGTGCGCACGACGATCGCGGAATGCAGGTCGGTAATGAGAAGATTCAGGACCGCTGCAACGACGAAGCAGATGATGCCAAGTTCGGCGAAACGGCGAAGGCCGTATTGCGTGCGGATCTTGAAGAGCGCGATCGACATGCTGGCGTAAGGCGCCATATAGGCTGCCGAAAGCCAGGAGACCTCGGTTGTTGTTGCGGAAAACGATCCTTGCAGCTGGTAGATGTTGACGTTGAGCAAATTCATGCCGAGGCCCTGCGTCAGAAAGAGCAGGACCGACGCCACCATATAAAGCGGAGCCTTCCAGGCGGGCATCGCCACCGCTCCAGCAGCCGGAGGCGACGGGGGCGGCTTTTGCGCTCCCGTCTCTTCGGCGGACCTGGGCGCCATATTGTCATTGGCGCTTTGGGCGAGGCTCATCGGCAGGACCTCAAATTCCGCGGACACCCTGCAGGTTGGCTTGCATGGCCCGTATCACTTCCAAGGTAGTTTTCAGATCGTCTTCGGGAATACCGGCGATGACCTGCGCACGCACTCTCACGGCGATGTCATCGATTTCGCCTGCCACGACCCTGCCAGTCTCGGTGATATAGATTTCCTTGGCGCGACGATCGGAGCCGGCTACACGGCGTTGGACGAACCCTTGGCCTTCCATGGCGTCGAGTATCCTGACGAGCGTCGGCGTCTCGAGCTCCAACCGTTCGGCGAGTTCACGCTGGTTGATGCCGTCCTTCTTGTTGAGCGTGAAGAAGACGCGGGCGCGCGGCAACGTCATATTGCGTTCCCGCACTATCTTGTCGAAGACAGCCCTGAGCTTGCGGTTGAATGCTGCAAGATCTTCGATTAGCTCACGCCCGAGAACGGGATTCCCCATATTTTCAGCCCTATTTTGTTAGTGCACTAATTATATCTTTACTAACTATCGTATTTCCCGATCTTTTTCAAGAGCCGACTGCCTATGCTTGGGTGCAAGTCTCCTCCGACAGGCTTACACTATCATGTAAGGCATCATGGAAGTGAGTCGTTTCTGGCCGTGCTCTGCAGGTGACACTTTCGGTATTTTTGCACCGACTGCAAGTGTGACTGTGGAGAAGTCGAACAACGGGCAAACTATCCCCGTATCGATGGCGGCAGGGAAAACCTTCTTGCATCCGCGCTTGATTTTCTCGGTTGCGCACGCCAAACCCGAAGCTGAAGAAGACAGAACGGATCAAGATGAACGACGTCGCTCGAAAGATTGCCGCCGTTGCTCCAGCGGAGCAGCACTACCGGGAAGCGCCCAACAATATCGAAGCCGAACAGGCGCTCCTCGGCGCGATCCTGATGAACAACGATGCCTATTACCGGGTGTCGGACTTCCTGAAGCCGATCCACCTCTACGAGCCGCTGCACCGCAAGATCTTCGAGGTCGCGGGCGACATCATCCGCATGGGCAAGATCGCCAATCCGGTGACCATCAAGACCTTCCTCAAGGCCGAGGAAAAGGTCGGCGACATGACGGTCTCCGAGTATCTCGCCCGCCTTGCCCGCGAAGCCGTGACGATCATCAACGCCGAGGACTACGGGCGCGCTATCTATGATCTGGCGCTGCGCCGTGCGCTGATCACGATCGGCGAAGACGTCGTCAATATCGCTTACGACGCGCCGCTCGACATGCCACCGCAGACGCAGATCGAAGACACCGAGCGTCGCCTGTTCGAACTCGCCGAAAACGGCCGCTATGATGGCGGTTTCCAGTCGTTCAACGACGCCGTGGCGCTGGCGATCGACATGGCGGCCGTCGCCAAGGAACGTGACGGCGGCCTTTCGGGCATCTCGACCGGCATCCACTCGCTTGACGGCAAGATGGGCGGCCTGCAGCGCTCCGACTTGATCGTGCTTGCCGGACGTCCGGGCATGGGCAAGACCTCGCTTGCCACGAACATCGCCTACAACATTGCCGCCGCTTATGAAGGCGAAGTTCAGGCGGACGGCAGCATGAAGGCGAAGCAGGGCGGCGTCGTCGGCTTCTACTCGCTCGAAATGTCGTCGGAACAGCTCGCCACCCGTATTATCTCGGAGCAGACAGAGGTCTCCTCCTCGAAGATCCGCCGCGGTGACATCAACGACGCCGACTTCGAAAAGCTCGTCGCCTGCTCGATGATGATGCAGAAGGTACCGCTCTACATCGACCAGACCGGTGGTATCTCGATCGCCCAGCTTTCTGCCCGCGCCCGCCGCTTGAAGCGCCAGCGCGGTCTCGATTGCCTGGTCGTGGACTACATCCAGCTGATGACCGGCGCCGGCAAGGGTGACAACCGCGTCCAGGAAATCACCCAGATCACCACCGGCCTGAAGGCGCTCGGCAAAGAACTGAACGTTCCGATCATTGCGCTCTCCCAGCTCTCGCGTCAGGTGGAAAGCCGCGACGACAAGCGTCCGCAGCTCTCCGACCTTCGTGAATCGGGCTCGATCGAGCAGGACGCCGACGTCGTGCTCTTCGTGTTCCGTGAAGAATATTACGTCAAGAACCTCGAGCCTCGTGATCCCAACGATCCGAAGTATGCAGAATGGGAAGCCCTCTTCGACAAGGTGAAGGGCACGGCCGACGTCATTATCGCCAAGCAGCGCCACGGACCGACCGGCACGGTGAAGCTCGCTTTCCAGTCGGAATTCACGCGCTTTGCGGATCTCGCCGACCCATCCTTCATCCAGTACGAAGAGCACTGACGAGGTCTTTCCCGTCAGGGCTCCATCGCGGACTACAGGCCGGCTGCTCGCAAGATCGCAACGGTTGCCACCCCGACGGCAACGCTTGCGAGCATCGGCAGGCGACGCGCTGCGAGCGCCGTGACAAAGCAGGCTGCCGTTTCGGCCCAACCTGTCGCAAAGGCGGTTGGCGCGATCACCGCCATCAGTACCGCAGGCGGTATCGCCTCGATGGCCGTTCGGGTTTGCTCGGTCATTTCGACATGGCGAATGAGGAGCAGACCGCTCATACGGGTCAGTATTGTTGCGGCCGCCATGGTGAGGATCGCAGCAAGGGTGTAGATATCCAGAGTCATGCGGTCACTGCCTTTGTCTTGCCAGTCAAAAGCGCTGCCGCAAGCCCGGCAAGGGCTCCGGCAGCAATGTACCAGACACCGGGGATGAACTGGTGCACCAGGACGGCGGCCAGAGCACTGGCAGCCAGCACCGAACCGGTTTCGCGGCCTTTCCAAAACCCCATTGCCAGCACAACAAAGACGGCGGGAAAAGCGAAGTCGAGCCCGATGGCGGCTGGATCGCCGAGGAACGCGCCAAGAGAGGCGCCGATCAACGTGGACCCGACCCAGGCAAAATAGAAAGGCATAGCGATGCCGGCGAACCACGAAGGCGTCAGGCGCGCCACGCCCGCACGGAATTCCGCGATCGCCCATATCTCGTCGGCCAGAAACAGCATGGCGGCATATTTCCGCAGGCCGGAGAAACCTTGCATCTTCGTGCCAAGGGACGCACTCATCAGGACGTGGCGAATGTTGACGAGCAGCGCGGCAAAGCCGACCCCGGCCCAGCTTGCCGGATGCGTCCAGATATCCATGGCGATGAACTGTGAGCCGCCAGCGAAGACGAGCGCGCTCATCAAGGTCGCCTCCAGGGCCGACAGGCCTTTCGTTGCCGAAACCGCACCGAAGACGAGACCGATCGGAATGACGGCGACGACGAGCGGCAGGATTGCCCGCGAGCCGGCAAGGAAATCGCCGATGGGTCGCCTTTGAGTGAGCATTGGAACCTCCACAACTGCTAGAATTCGGAGGTGTTAAGCCGCCCAGCCGCGACCGTATTGAACGAAAGTGATCAGCGGGCGCGATACTGTCCCGGCGTAACGCCGGTTCGCGCCTTGAAGTGACGGGTGAAGTGCGCCTGATCAGCAAAGCCGCACTGGATTGCAACATCGGCCGGCGCCTTGCCGTCACGCAACAGTTTGCGCGCTTCACGCACCCGCTTGTCAGTCAGAAAGGCATGCGGCGTGATGTGATATTCCCGGCGGAAGGCCCGGATGAGGTGCGCGCGGCTCAAGCCTGCGACCTCGGCCAGTTCGTCAAGGCCGATGTCGCTGTCGAAATTGTCGGTCAGGTAGTCACGGGCGCGACCGACTGCGGAGCGCTCCTTGGTGTCAACCGGTGTCACGATCGTGCTGCCATAGCGCTGGAAGATCGCAGCCAGCACGCGGAACATCCCTTCCTCTGATTCCAGCGCTCCGGCGCCGCTCTCCAGCACACGATGGGCGGCATGGAAGGCGGCGGCCATCTCGGGATCGTTGAGGAGTTCCTTCGGGAAGGAGGGTGTGGCGTTGAAGGCCTTGCCGGTGACGTCTTCGAGGATATCGACGAACAGCTTTGTGTCGGGATAGATCATCCGGTAACGATATCCCTCACCGCCCGGCACGCCGTCATGCACGACGCCGGGATCGATGAGATAGAGATCGCCGGCGCCTGTCTCCTCCCGAACGCCCTTCATCGTCGCGATCTGCGTGCCGCTCTCGATCGCGCCGATACTGAAGGTGTCGTGGGCGTGAGGCGCATATTCATGCGTCAGGAAACTTGCGCTCAGACACTCCATATTGCGAAATCGCCGATCACGCCAGAAGCGAGTCCGCTCGGCGCCTGCAAGCGGCATCGCGTCGGCCGCCTCTTTCTGCGATACATTTTCCATCGAACCAATCTATCGCCGGCGCTACCCTGCGTCTTGAACAAAAGTGATCGCCGCGCCGATATCTCCTTGGCCTGCTTTCACTTTGCCTTATTGATCCTTAGACTGCCGTGCGACAAGCACTCTCCCCTCTTTTGTGAAGCACGATGACTGATTTTGTTGATAGTTTCGAAGATCAAGACCCATTCGATTCGGCCGGTTTGCGCCTGACCGTCGATCTGAAGGCACTCACCGAAAACTGGAAGGACATGGCGCGACGCTCCGGCAAGGCCCGTGCTGCCGCCGTCGTGAAGGCAGATGCCTACGGTACCGGGATCGAAGACGCCGGTGAAGCGCTCTTCATGGCCGGCGCACGCGATTTCTTCGTCGCTACGGTCGATGAAGGCGTGACGCTTCGGCCTTATGCGCCTGACGCCCGCATTTTCGTCCTCTCGGGTGTCTGGCCCGGCACCGAGCGGCGCCTGTTCGAAAACGACCTCGTGCCGGTGATTTCATCGGAAGAGCAGCTCGCCTTCTGGATGGCGGTTCTTGCCGATTACGGCGATTACCCCTGTGCGCTCAATGTCGATACGGGCTTCAACAGGCTGGGCCTTTCCATGCACGAGGCCATGGCGCTCGCCGATGACGTCTCACGCCCGGCAAGTTTTGCGCCGGTGCTTGTCATGAGCCATCTCGCCTGCAGCGACGACCATTCCTCTGACATGAACAGGCAACAGCTTGAATCATTCCGGCAGGTTAGCGCCGCCTATGAAGGCATCGATTCAAGCCTTGCGGCATCGGGCGGCATCTTTCTTGGCAGCGACTATCACTTCGATCTCACCCGCCCCGGCATCGCGCTCTACGGCGGCGAAGCCGTCAATGGCATGGCAAACCCGATGCGTCCGGTGGTGACCGCCGAGGCACGTGTCATTCAGGTGCGCTCGGCCAAGGCAGGCGAGTCCGTCGGCTACGGCCGCGCCTTGCAACTGACCCGCAACAGCAAGCTCGCCGTCGTGTCGGCCGGTTATGCCGATGGCTACCTGCGTAGCCAATCGAGCGGGGGTGTGCCGCTGCGTCAAACGGTGCCGCAGGGAGGTCACGGCTTCGTGGCCGGACAGAAGGTGCCCGTTGCCGGCCGCATCACCATGGACCTGACGATTTTCGACGTCAGCGATCTTCCGGAAAATGCAGTGCGCGCAGGCGATTACGTCGAACTGTTCGGAAAAAACGTGCTTGTCGACGACGTCGCTCGGTCGGCGGGGACGATAGGCTACGAGATCCTGACCAGCATTGGCCTTCGCCACGAGCGCCGGTATCTCTTCGAAGACGAGTGAGGCTCTCAGCGGGTGGTCAGGGCCAGCCGCACGCCGAGCGCCACCAGCAGCGCACCAAGGCCGCGATCGAGCCACAGGCCGATGCTTCTCTTGCGCTTGACGAGATCGGCAAGGCGCCCT
Organism: Rhizobium sp. BK176; assembly: GCF_024808055.1. Taxonomy (NCBI): domain Bacteria; kingdom Pseudomonadati; phylum Pseudomonadota; class Alphaproteobacteria; order Hyphomicrobiales; family Rhizobiaceae; genus Rhizobium; species Rhizobium sp. BK176. The sequence goes on from NZ_JANUBV010000002.1 coordinate 51,725, forward strand.
CCGGCGAGGATGAGCGGCGGCTCGATGAAGGCTGCGACGACAATGATCAGGACGCCGTGGACCGCCAGCTGCAGCCAGGTCGGCCCGGCGCCCTCGACCACGAATTGCGGCAGGAAGGCTAGGAAGAAGATCGCGACCTTCGGGTTCAGCAGCGAAACGAGGATGCCCTGCCTGTAGACGCGGCTCCAGGGCAGGACGTCCTTTGCAGCATTGACCAGGCCGCCATCGCCCTTCGAGCGCAGAGCCTGAATGCCGAGCCAGACGAGGTAGATCGCGCCGACCCACTTCACGGCAGAGAAGGCTACCGCCGAAGCGGCGAGGATCGCCGAGAGACCAAATGCTGCCATTGCTACATGCAGGCTGGCGCCGGTCCAGATACCGAACAGGGCGGCAAAGCCGGTCCTCGTCCCGCTTTTGACGGTGTGGCCGAGAATGAAAGCCATGTCCGGACCGGGCGACAGGTTCAGTAGAACCGCCGCGGTCAAGAACGCGATCCAGTGCGCGAGCGAGTAGTCCAGCATCGTCGGGATCTCCAATACAGTGGAGAACAAGTGCCACCGTCGCCCCTTATAGGGAAATCATTAGTTTTGATCAGTGCCGCGAATGATTATTTGAGCAATCAAAGTGATTCGATGCGGCGCGCTGGCGACCATCCAACCGAAAGCATGACCCGATGGCGAAGGCCAGGACACACTTCATCTGCCAGAGCTGCGGCGCGGTCCATAACCGCTGGGCCGGCAAGTGCGACAATTGCGGCGAGTGGAACACCATCGTCGAAGAAGACCCGATGGGCGGCATTGGCGGCGGGCCGACCAAGACGCCAAAAAAGGGGCGGCCGGTCACCTTGACGACGCTGTCAGGCGAAATCGAGGAAGCGCCGCGCATCCACACCGGCATTTCCGAACTGGACCGGGCGCTTGGCGGCGGCTTCGTGCGCGGCTCGGCGGTGCTGATCGGCGGCGATCCCGGCATCGGCAAATCGACGCTGCTGATGCAAGGGGCGGCGGCACTTTCTCGCCGCGGCCATCGGATCATCTACGTCTCGGGTGAAGAGGCGGTTGCTCAGGTGCGGTTGCGGGCGCAGCGCCTGCAGGCTGCCGATACAGACGTGCTGCTCGCCGCGGAAACCAACGTCGAGGACATTCTGGCGACGGTGGCCGAAGGCAAGCGGCCGGATCTCGTCATCATCGATTCCATCCAGACGCTCTGGAGCGAACTGGCTGAATCCGCGCCCGGAACCGTGACGCAGGTCCGCACCGGTGTCCAGTCGATGATCCGTTTCGCCAAGCAGACAGGGGCTGCCATGGTTCTCGTCGGCCACGTCACCAAGGACGGGCAGATCGCAGGTCCGCGTGTCGTCGAGCATATGGTCGATGCCGTGCTCTACTTCGAAGGCGATCGCGGCCATCACTACCGCATCCTGCGTACGGTCAAGAACCGTTTCGGGCCGACCGACGAGATCGGTGTCTTCGAGATGTCGGACAAGGGGCTGCGCGAGGTCGCCAATCCATCCGAGCTATTCCTTGGCGAGCGCAACGAGAAATCGCCGGGAGCTGCCGTCTTTGCCGGAATGGAAGGCACACGCCCGATCCTGGTGGAAGTGCAGGCGCTCGTCGCGCCGACATCGCTCGGCACGCCCCGCCGTGCCGTCGTCGGCTGGGATTCGGCGCGTCTGTCGATGATCCTCGCAGTACTTGAGGCCCATTGCGGCGTTCGGCTCGGGCAGCACGACGTCTATCTGAACATCGCAGGCGGTTATCGTATCTCCGAGCCGGCCGCCGATCTCGCCGTCGCCTCGGCCCTGGTTTCGTCGTTGGCTGGTATTGCCCTACCGGCCAATTGTGTCTATTTCGGCGAAGTCAGCCTGTCGGGCGCCGTCCGGCCGGTTTCACAGACGTCCCAGCGCCTCAAAGAAGCCGAGAAGCTGGGCTTTTCTGCCGCGCTGCTTCCCTCGGCGTCAGCCGACCTGCCAAAGGGTTCCGGCGGTCGCTGGAACGAGATCGAGAGCCTTCCGGACCTGGTTGCACGTATTGCCGGGTCAAAAGGCGCACTGCGACGTGTGGAAGAAGAGGTTTGATCCTTTCATCGCCAGCATCGGTGATGTTATAGGAAGCACGCAATGAGGCGCGACCAAGCCGTAGATAAACGGCGGTCCTGGAGTTGAATTTATATGCCCATTACGATTTTCGACGGTATTGTCATCGGCGTCGTTCTTTTCTCCGCCGTACTTGCAATGGTCCGCGGCTTCTCCCGCGAAGTTCTTTCGATCGCAAGCTGGGGCGGCTCGGCAGCCGCCGCCTACTATTTCTATCCGTATCTGGTTCCCTACGCGAAGAAGTACACCGATGACGACCGCATTGCGATCGTCGGTTCAGCCGCGGTGGTGTTCCTGATCGCACTGATCGTGATCTCCTTCATCACCATGAAGATCGCGGACTTCATCATCGACAGCCGGATCGGCGCTCTGGACCGCACTTTGGGCTTTCTCTTCGGCGCGGCTAGGGGCATACTTCTTCTCGTCGTCGCCGTCGCCTTCTGGAACTGGCTCGTGGCGGATCACGGCCCGGCCTGGGTTAACAACGCCAAGTCGAAGCCGTTCCTGGACTCGATGGTCGTCAAGTTGCAGTCCGTGCTGCCAGCGGAATTCGCGCAGATGGTACGGGCGAACGTTATGGACAAAATTCAGCCGCAGGGCGGCAATACTGAGAGCGGCGACGCGCCCGCATCGGACCAGGCGCCAGCCGAAGACGCAACGCCCGCCCCTGCGAATGGTGCACAGCAGCCGTCTAATTGACGCAGTGTTCAACAGCTTGACCCGCCACCTGGCAATTGCCATTTGAGCGGAACGTGAATAAAGGTCCGGCCGGGCATCCGCTCTGCCGGGCCTCAGCCGTTTAAAGCGCATGATCACGGCGTCATGCTATGGAAAGCCGATCCATTCTTGTGAGAGCAAAGGCCCGCATCGATGAACCAGTCTCATTCCTTGACGCTCAATGACGAATTCGATGGAGACACGCTCCACGAAGAATGCGGCGTCTTCGGTATCCTTGGCCATGACGATGCGTCGACCCTGACGGCGCTCGGCCTGCATGCCCTTCAGCATCGCGGGCAGGAAGCAGCCGGTATCGTCTCTTTCGACGGACTGCGCTTCCACTCCGAGCGGCATATGGGCCTGGTCGGCGATCACTATACCAATCCGACCACCCTCGCCCGCCTCCCCGGCAATATCTCGATCGGCCACAATCGCTATTCCACAACAGGCGAAGTCGCGCTCCGCAACGTGCAGCCGCTCTTTGCGGAACTTGAAGTCGGCGGTATCGCTATTGCCCACAACGGCAACTTCACCAACGGCCTGACGCTGCGTCGCCAGTTGATCGCAGGCGGCGCCATCTGTCAGTCGACCTCCGATACGGAAGTCGTTCTCCACCTCATCGCCCGCTCGCGCTACACCTCCACGGCCGACCGCTTCATCGACGCGATCCGCCAGATGGAAGGCGGCTATTCGATGCTCGCCATGACGCGCACGAAGCTGATCGCCGCACGCGACCCCACCGGCATCCGTCCGCTTGTCATGGGTGAACTCGACGGCAAGCCGATCTTCGCTTCGGAAACCTGTGCACTCGACATCATCGGCGCGAAGTTTATCCGCGACGTCGAGAACGGTGAAGTCATCATCTGCGAGATCCAGCCTGACGGTTCGATCACGATCGACGCGCGCAAGGCCGGCAACGGCCAGCCGGAGCGCCTCTGCCTGTTCGAATATGTCTATTTCGCCCGCCCGGACTCGGTCGTCGGCGGCCGCAGCGTTTACGTGGCTCGCAAGAACATGGGTATCAACCTTGCCAAGGAAGCCCCCGTCGACGCCGACGTCGTCGTTCCTGTTCCGGATGGCGGCACGCCGGCCGCCCTCGGCTATGCGCAGGAAAGCGGCATTCCGTTCGAATACGGCATCATCCGCAACCACTATGTCGGCCGCACCTTCATCGAGCCGACGCAGCAGATCCGTGCATTCGGCGTCAAGCTCAAGCACTCCGCCAACCGGGCAATGATCGAAGGCAAGCGCGTCGTGCTCGTCGATGATTCGGTCGTGCGCGGCACAACCTCATTGAAGATCGTGCAGATGATCCGCGATGCCGGCGCCAAGGAAGTGCACCTGCGCGTCGCAAGCCCGATGATCTACTATCCTGACTTCTACGGTATCGACACGCCGGATCGCGAGAAGCTGCTGGCCAACCAGTACGACAGCCTCGAAGCCATGTGCAAATACATCGGCGCGGACTCCCTGGAGTTCCTGTCGATCAACGGCCTTTATCGCGCCGTCGGCGGCGAGGATCGCAACGATGCCCGTCCGCAGTTCACCGACCACTACTTCACCGGCGACTACCCGACCCGCCTCCTCGACAAGGACGGCGAGACGATGGGCCGCAAGGTTTCCTTGCTGGCGACCAACGGCTGATTGCCATTGGCTTTGACATTTGACCAAGGGGCGCTTATTGCGCCCCTTGCTTTTTCAGCTACGGGGGAACCAGGGGACCATGACACTGAACCTTGAAGGCAAGATCGCGCTCGTCACCGGCGCCTCCCGCGGCATCGGCTATTTCACGGCGCTGGAACTGGCAAAGGCCGGGGCACATGTGATTGCCTGCGCCCGCACCGTAGGCGGCCTTGAGGATCTCGACGACGCCATCAAGGCGGTCGGCGGCTCGGCAACCCTCGTTCCTTTCGACCTTGCCGACATGAACGCGATCGATGCTCTGGGCGCCTCGATCTTCGAGCGCTGGGGCAAGCTCGACATTCTCGTCGCCAATGCCGGTGTGCTCGGCGTGATCTCGCCGATCGGTCATGTCGAAGCAAAGACCTTCGAGAAGGTGATGAATATCAACGTGACCGCGACGTGGCGGCTGATCCGCTCAGTCGATCCGCTGCTGTCGCGCTCGGATGCCGGCCGCGCCGTCATTCTCTCGTCCGGCGCTGCGCACAAGTGTCGTCCGTTCTGGGGTCCCTACTCCGCGTCCAAGGCTGCCGTCGAGGCGCTTGCCCGCACCTGGGCCGGCGAAACGCAGCGCACGCCGCTCCGTATCACCAGCGTCGATCCGGGCGCGACCCGCACTGCCATGCGGGCCCAGGCCGTTCCTGGTGAAGATCCCGAAACGCTGCCGCATCCCTCCGAAGTCGCCAAGGCGATCCTGCCGCTGGTCGGCCCCGATGTGACCGAGACCGGCAAGCTCTTCATCGTGCGCGAGAACAAGCTGGTCGACTACCGCCTGCCGGAATAAGCCTGCGTCAGTTGGCCGTCAAAACCGGGAACAGGTGCGCGAAACCTGTTTCCGATGGGCACAACGCGTTGAGGTCAACGGGGCCTTGAATGCCCTCGAGCCTGCCGTTGTCGGCGAACTGCCAGATTGACCAGTCACCGCAATCGTTCTGGTGGGGCTCCTGCGCGATACTGCGCAGCCAGAGATAGTGATCGGGGAAGCGCGTCTCGTTTCCCTTGATGTACTGCTCGAAGAATTGCTGGTTCAAATAGAAGATCGGCTTGCCTGGATAGGCCCCATTCAGTTCGTCGAAGAAGGCTCTGATTTCCAGGCTCAGTTCGTCTGATGTCGGCACCTTGCCGCAATTGCCGGTGAATTCGAGATCAATCGCGATCGGCAGCGCATCCGCTTCGACCGGCACCGTTTCGATCAGATTGCGCGCCTGATCGCGGCCGGGGCGGCAGAAGGTGAAGAAGTGATAGGCACCGCGCACGATGCCTGCGTCTTTCGCGGCCTTCCAGTTTTCCGCAAAGCGCTTGTCGCGGTGGTCGCCGCCCTCCGTCGCCTTCATGATCGCGAAACGGACGGTCTGCTGACGCGCCAGGGCTTGCCAGTCGATGGCGCCTTGATGATGGCTGATGTCGATACCCTGTATGGGATAGTCCGCGAGCGTCGGGGAAGCGAATGGTGCCATGGCGCGATCGTATGCCAGATAGGATGCGACCGCGACAGCTAGAATCATCGCTGCGAGGACCATTCGATTGAGGTTTTTCACGTCAGGGAGCTTCCTCAGTTTCCTAGCGCGTTGTAGCAGAATTTTGTGGGGCTCGTGCGATTGGCACCGGCCCGGCCCTTCACTTCCGCTTCGGGCGTTCGGCGCTGCAATCGATTCACTGGATCGATTGCTCGGACTGGCGCCGGACCGCTCCTCACCCCCTTGACCAAACCCCGTTGGCGCGCCATAAAACCCGCCATGAAAACGGTTATCTGCATTATCTGCCGGAAGATTATTCGCTAGCGCGCTCGCTGGCCTGGCCGTTTTCGTCTCCTGAAAAGTCCAAGATGAGAAACGCCCCGGCCCGCCGGTGGTAGAGTTTTTTTCGGATCATTGCATTTGGGAGAGTAGACATGGCCGGCGCGCCAGACACTAAGAAGCCGGAACTGAAGCTTTACAACACGCTGACGCGCGAAAAGACGGCCTTTGCGCCGATCGATCCGCAGAACGTCCGCATGTATGTCTGCGGTCCGACTGTCTACGACTTCGCCCACATCGGCAACGCACGCCCGGTCATCGTCTTCGACGTGCTCTTCCGGTTGTTGAACCATGTATACGGCGGCGAGCACGTCACCTATGCGCGCAACATCACCGACGTCGACGACAAGATCAACGCACGTGCTTTGCGCGACTATCCCGCGCTGCCGCTCAATGATGCGATCCGCGCGGTGACGCAGAAGACCGAGAAGCAGTTCCTCGACGACGCCAAGGCGCTCGGCTGCCTTGAGCCCTCGGTCCAGCCGCGCGCGACCGACAATATTGCCAAGATGATCGAGATCATCGAAAGGCTGATCGCCAACGGCCATGCCTACCAGGCATCGGGCGAAGTGCTGTTCGACACGAAATCGATGGTCGATTACGGCCAGCTGTCGAAGCGCAATCTCGACGAACAGCAGGCCGGCGCCCGCATCGCCGTCGACGCGCACAAGAAGAACCCCGGCGATTTCGTGTTGTGGAAGCTCTCAAGCGACAACGAGCCCGGCTGGGAAAGCCCCTGGGGCCGCGGCCGTCCAGGCTGGCACATCGAGTGCTCGGCCATGAGCGAACGCTATCTCGGCGAAGTCTTCGACATTCATGGCGGCGGTTTGGACCTGATCTTTCCGCACCACGAGAACGAGATCGCCCAGTCGCGTTGCGCGCATGGCACCAAGGTCATGGCGAATGTCTGGATGCACAACGGCTTCCTGCAGGTCGAAGGCCGCAAGATGTCGAAGTCCGAAGGCAATTTCGTCACCATCTACGAGCTGCTGCACACCCAGAAGTTCGGCGGCCGCCAATGGCCGGGCGATGTGCTGCGTCTTGCGATGCTCATGACCCATTATCGCGAGCCGATCGATTTCTCGGTCAAGCGGCTCGAGGAAGCCGAACGCCTGCTCGCCAAATGGCCGGCGGCGGATGCGGCAGGCGCGCAGCCGGACGCCGCCGTGGTCAATGCCCTGGCCGACGACCTCAACACGGTGGCGGCAATCCAGGCATTGCACGCGCTTGCCCAATCAGGCAATCACGCCACATTCGCAGCCAGTGCCGCCCTGCTCGGCGTCCTGCCCGAAATGGCGGAGATCGACGAAGCGGTTGCCATCGAGATCGACCGCCGCGTCAAAGCGCGGCTGGAACTGCTGAAGGCGAAGAACTTCGCAGAGGCCGACAAGATCCGCGACACGCTGCTTGCAGAGGGCATCCAGCTCAAGGACGGCAAGGATGCGGCGAGCGGCGAACGCGTGACCAAGTGGGAGGTGAAGAGATGACCACCTACACCGGTGGATGCCAGTGCGGCGCGATCCGCTTCCGCGTTCGCGGGACGCTCAAGGATTCGTCCATCTGTCATTGCCGCATGTGCCAGAAGGCTTTCGGAGCCTATTACGCGCCGCTGGTTTCCGTTCGCGGTGCCGAATTCGAGTGGACGCGTGGCGAGCGCAAGCTTTTTCGCTCCTCCAACCTCGTCCAGCGCGGTTTCTGCGCGGATTGCGGCACGCCTTTGACCTACGAAGCGCCGGATGGAGTGGCGGTGGCGGCGGGTGCCTTCGACGACCCTTCCGCGCTTCCGCCTGTCATCCAGTTCGGCACCGAGCGCAAGATCGATTTCGTCGATCGCCTGCGCGACTTGCCTGCTCGCGAGACCGACGAGGACGCCGAGACTGCGCCCTTCCTGCACGACATCGTCTCCTACCAGCATCCGGACCACGACACGACCACCTGGCCTGAGGAGAGAGACTCGTGACAACGGTTGCGGCTCTGAGCGGAGGTTGCCAATGCGGCGCGGTTCGCTACCGGGCCGTTGGCGAGCTCGACTATCCGCACCTTTGCCACTGCCGCATGTGCCAGAAAGCGGCCGGGAACTACTTCATGCCGCTGGCCGCCGTCAAACGACGGGATTTTGCCCTGACGCGCGGCGAGCCAAAGTGGTTTCATTCGTCCGATATCGTTCGCCGCGGCTTTTGTGCCGACTGTGGGACACCGCTTTTCTATGATGTTCCGGACGCGGACTTCATCAACCTCGTGCTCGGTTCACTGGACGATCCTGATAGCGTCAAGCCGGTGATGCAATCGAACACAGGACGCAGGATGAGTTGGTTTCACGAGCTCGACGCTCTGCCCGTCGAACCGGAACCGGAAACGCCCGATCGCGAGAACGCGATTGCCGCCAGCAATCACCAGCACCCCGACCACGACACAGCCCATTGGCCAACCGGAGCCTCAGCATGAGCGAACCTATTCGAACCGGCGGCTGCCAGTGTGGCGCAGTCAGATTCCGTATCAGCGGCAAGCTTGGCCGCCCTTCGATCTGCCATTGCCGCATGTGCCAGAAGCAGTTCGGCGGCTTCTTTTCCGCGCTAGTGACAACGCCTGAGGAAGGCATGGAGTGGACGCGAGGTGAGCCAAGCTATTTCCAGTCTTCCATCAACATCGAGCGTGGCTTCTGCAAGGACTGCGGCACGCCGATGACCTACCGCCACCCGGGGGGCCTCGAGCTGGCAATCGGTACGTTCGACGATCGAACCGACCTGGCGCCGCAGATCCAGGTCAACTACGACGCACGCATTCCATGGGTCGAGACGATCTTCGACCAACCTGTCCACCAAGATCCGGATTATTACTCGCAGCAGGAGAAGATCATCTCCTTCCAGCACCCCGATCACGATACTGCAATCTGGCCAGCCAAAGGCGTCAAAATATGACTGAAGTGCTCCGTACCCTCTATCCTGAAATCGAACCCTACGCCTCGGGTCACCTCGATGTCGGTGACGGCCACAAGATCTATTGGGAGCGTTCGGGCACACCGGGTGCAAAGCCGGCGGTGTTCCTGCACGGCGGACCGGGCGGCGGTTTCTCGCCGAGCCACCGCCGTCTGTTCGATCCCGCTCTCTACGATGTGCTGCTGTTCGACCAGCGCGGCTGCGGCAAGTCCATGCCATACGCCGATCTCAACGCCAACACCACCTGGCATCTCGTCGCCGACATCGAGCGGCTGCGCGAGATGGCGGGTGTTGAAAAGTGGCAGGTGTTCGGTGGCTCCTGGGGTTCGACGCTGGCGCTTGCATATGCCGAGACGCACCCGGAGCGCGTGTCAGAGCTGGTTGTGCGCGGCATCTACACGCTCACCAAGGCCGAGCTCGACTGGTACTATCAGTTCGGCGTGTCCGAGATGTTCCCCGACAAGTGGGAGCGCTTCATCGCGCCGATCCCGCCGGAGGAGCGCCATGAGATGATGCTGGCCTACAATCGCCGGCTGACCGGCGCTGACCGGGCAGTTGCCCTTGAAGCTGCGCAAGCATGGAGCATTTGGGAAGGCGAGACGATCACTCTGCTGCCGGAGAAGTCCACCAGCGGCAAGTTCGAGGACGCCGACTTCGCCTATGCCTTTTCCCGGATAGAGAACCATTTCTTCGTCAATGCCGGCTGGATGGACGAAGGCCAGCTGCTGCGCGATGCCTACAAGCTGAAGGACATTCCCGGCGTCATAGTGCATGGCCGCTACGACATGCCCTGCCCGGCCAAATATGCCTGGCTGCTGCACAAGGCCTGGCCAACGGCCGAGTTTCATCTGATCGAGGGCGCCGGCCATGCCTATTCTGAGCCCGGCATCCTCGACAGGCTCATCCGCGCCACGGACAAGTTCGCCGGAAAGCAATAACAGGCCGCAAGGCTGACAGGACCACCATCATGACTCGCGAAAAGATCTACCTCTTCGACACGACGCTCCGCGACGGGCAGCAGACGCCCGGCATCGACTTCTCCGTCGAGGACAAGATTGCGATTGCGAGCATGCTGGATGAGTTCGGCCTTGATTATGTCGAAGGTGGCTATCCCGGCGCCAATCCGACCGATACCGCTTTTTTCAGTGAGAAGCGCACGACACAGGCTCGCTTCGTTGCCTTCGGGATGACGAAGCGCGCGGGCATCTCGGCTTCGAACGATCCCGGCCTGGCCAGCCTGCTGCAGGCCAAGAGCGAGGCAATCTGTTTTGTCGCCAAAAGCTGGGATTACCACGTAAAGGTCGCGCTCGGCTGTACCAACGAGGAAAACCTCGAAAGCATTGCCGAAAGCGTCAAGGCCTGCGTCGCCGCCGGCAAGGAAGCCATGGTCGATTGCGAGCATTTCTTCGACGGCTACAAGGCAAATCCCGCGTATGCTATCGACTGTGCAAGGACGGCTTATGAAGCGGGTGCGCGCTGGGTCGTGCTCTGCGATACCAATGGCGGCACTCAGCCGCCGGAGATCCGTGCGATCATCGAAGCGCTAGTCGCCGCTGGCGTTCCGGGAAACTGTCTCGGGATTCATGCCCATAACGATACCGGCCAGGCGGTGGCCAATTCGCTCGCGGCTGTTGAGGCCGGTGTGCGCCAGATCCAGGGCACGTTGAACGGGATCGGTGAGCGCTGCGGCAATGCCAATCTCGTGACTCTGATCCCGACGCTGGCGCTCAAGGAAACCTACGCGCAACGCTTCGAGACTACGATCGACAACGACCGGCTGACCAACCTGACGCGGTTGTCGCATGCGTTCGACGAGCTTCTGAACCGCTCGCCCGATCACCAGATGCCGTATGTGGGCGCCTCCGCTTTCGCGACCAAGGCCGGCATTCATGCTTCCGCTCTGCTGAAAGATCCCCGCACTTACGAGCACGTGGCGCCTGACAGCGTCGGTAATTTCCGCAAGGTCATGGTCTCCGACCAGGGCGGCAAGGCGAACTTCATCAACGCCTTGAAGCGGCGTGGCATCGAGGTCGGCAAGGACGACCCGAAGCTCGACCATCTTATTGCGCTGGTCAAGGATCGCGAGGCGTCCGGCTATGCCTACGAAGGCGCCGATGCGAGCTTCGAGCTTCTGGCCCGCCGCACACTCGGAACCATCCCGGAATTTTTCTCGGTCGATGGCTTCCGCGTCATGGTCGAGCGCCGCTTCGATTCCCACGGCCGTGTGAAGATCGTCTCGGAAGCGGTCGTGAAGATCGTCATTGACGGGCAAACGATCATGTCGGTTGCCGAAGGCGACGGTCCGGTCAACGCGCTTGACCTTGCGCTGCGCAAGGATTTCGGCAAGTACCAACACGAAATCGACGATCTTGTGCTGGCGGACTTCAAGGTGCGTATCCTCAACGGCGGTACCGAAGCCATAACCCGCGTTCTGATCGAATCCACGGACAGCGACGGCGTTCGCTGGTGGACGGTCGGCGTCTCCGAAAACATCATCGACGCGTCGTTCCAGGCGCTGATGGATTCGGTGATCTACAAGCTGATGAAGAACCGCCAGCTGGCCGGCAAGATTGCCGCCGAGTAGGTTTCACGCACCGAAGACAAGGCCCCAATCGACTTCTGAATACCATTCCTTGCCCTGTCGCGGGCCTTTCCAGCGAAGCGCGCGAACCTGATCCATGCCACCCTTGTAGAAGGCGGCTTCCAGTCGCCTGTAGCTATCGAGCGCGCGCTTCACGGCTTCTCCCCAGACAAACGCAACTGGGCAGAGATACTCGGCTGCGTAACCATGTTCCTCGCGCCGGAACAGGAAGAATCCGGCATAGGAAGCAAGCCCCGTCGGCCCTCTCGCGTCGACATCGGGAACACCGAGCGGCAGGATGAGCCGGCCACCGACACGCAACCGCTCCACCCAGGCGTCAACGAGAAAGTGGATGGCGAAATTCACGTAGACGGCGTCTGTGGGCTCGCGCGGCCATTCGAGCCCGTCGCCGTGGACGACACGAACGTTCGGATAGGCGCGGAGATTTTCTTCTGCCCGCGTCGCCAGCTCGGCATCAAACTCCACGGCGGTCACATGGCCGCTACTGCCAACGAGCAGAGACAGGATCGCGGTATAGTAACCGCTGCCGGCGCCTACGTGGCAAACGGTGTCCCCCTCGCAGAGCGCCAGCTTGTGTATCCCCCGGGCGTGAAGGCTCGGGCTACCGTTGTTGATGTGCCGCCGATGCTGAAGCGCAAACAGTGCATCCTGATATACAGCTGCGGGATCGTCCGAGGCAATGTCGACATAACCGCCCCACCCCGCCATTTTCCACGGCGGCGGTCCAAGAAACCGCTCGCGCGGCACTGTCGCAAAGGCTCGCAGCAACGCCTCGTCACTGAGCACGCCTTCCTTCGAAAGCACCTGGGTGGCAAATGCCCTGCGGCTGTTCGCAAGAGCCTCGTCGTCCATGGTCCTCACCAGCGTGAAGGCCGGCATCCATTCACCGAAATGAATTGGCCTATTCACGTCCGTTAGGTTAAGCGGATCCGTAAAGAACAAATATGGAAACACTCGATGTCCGCCAATGCAAGCGCTCCGGTCGCCAAGAATGAAGACAGTCCACGCGGCTTCGCCTTTGCACTAACGGCCTATCTCCTCTGGGGTTTCCTGCCGATCTACATGAAGGCCGTGGCCCATATTTCTCCGGCCGAGGTCATCGCGCATCGCATTCTCTGGTCGCTGCCGCTGGCAGGCCTCGTGCTCATCGTGCTCGGCCGTACGCAGGACATCCGCACGGCCTTGCGGTCGCCGCGGATGCTGGCGATGGCGGCTCTGACCGCATCGCTGATCACGGTGAACTGGGGAACCTATGTCTGGGCGATCGGCACCGGCCATTCGCTCGACGCCGCATTCGGCTACTTCATCAATCCGCTGTTCAGCATCTTCCTCGGCGCCGTCGTGCTGAAGGAGCGGCTGCAACCACTACAGATCGCGGCCATCGTGCTCGCCGGTCTTGCGGTGGTTGTACTGGCACTCGATAGCGGCGGCCTACCGTGGGTGTCGCTGACGCTGACGATCTCCTGGGGTCTATACGCGCTGTTCCGCAAGACCTTGCCGCTTGGTCCGAACCAGGGCTTCTTTCTTGAAGTGCTGATCCTCAGCATTCCGGCATTCTTCTACATACTCTATCTCGAGCTTGGTACGGGCGAAGGGCACCTCTACCGCACGGGTCTGGCGGATACGGTGCTGTTGCTCGGCTGCGGTGTCGTCACCGCCGTGCCGCTCATGATCTACGCGAACGGCGCCAAGCTGCTGCGTCTATCGACGATTGGGATCATGCAGTACATCGCGCCGACGATGATCTTCCTCATCGCGATCTTCATTTTCCACGAGCCGCTCGGCACGGCGCGCATGATCGCCTTCCCGCTGATCTGGGCCGGCCTCGTTCTCTATAGCTGGGCGATGCTGCGCGGCAGCAGGGAGCGCTAAGGGGCGACCGAACGGGCGAGCGAACCAAAATACCGTTCTAACGTCAGAATCGACGGGACGCTGGTCCCTCGCCCCGGTGGCGCCCTACATCTTTGAGATCACCGCATCTTCGCCGTCGCGATCGACAGAGGCGATCTCGGCAGCTTGCGCCATGATGCCGGGGATGATTTCCGAAATGTCGTCGATGACAAGCGGCTGGACGCGATGGGCGGTGTGAACGAAGCCTTCGTCCGTCATATGCCGCAACAGCTCCATCATCGGATCCCAGAAGCCGCCGATGTTGGCGAATACCATCGGCTTCTCATGACGGCCGAGCTGTGCCCATGTCATGATCTCGACGATCTCCTCCAGCGTGCCTATGCCGCCGGGCAGCGCCACGAATGCGTCCGAACGCTCGAACATCGCATGTTTGCGCGTATGCATGTCAGGGGTTACAATCAACTCATTGAGCTGGCCGAGGGAATGGCGCGTAGCCTCCATGTCGATCAGGAACTCCGGAATGATCCCGGTTACCTGGCCCCCGTTCGAAAGCACGCCGCTCGCCACAGCCCCCATGATGCCTTTGGTGCCTCCGCCATAGATGAGGCGTAGGCCATACTCGGCGATTTCCTTACCCAGCGTACGGCCAGCGGCCATGTGGCGAGGATCGCTGCCCGGTCGCGAGCCGCAATAGACACAAATGGAGCGAATGGAATGAGATTGATCTGTCATACGGGCAAACAACTATTCTCTCTGGCTCCAGTCAAGAAAAATGACGGAAAACCTGTCTCTTACATTTGCCCGGCTACTTTGACTGCTTGTGCAAAGCAGCGGGAATCGCTAGCAATTTTAGGAAGTCCGGCAAGATTGCCGCCTGGGGAGACGTGATGATGAGAAACCGTGCCGGCTTGCTGGCTCTTGCAGTGCTTGTAGTCGCAATTCTTTTGATGGTATTTTTCGTCATGCCCCGCATCGGCGGAGACGCCGCAAAAGTTGGTGACGCAATCAACCAGGCCGGCTCCGAGGTGAAGAAGACGGTCACCGAATCGGCAAAGACATCCCGCCCCGCAGCTCCAGACGACGCCGCCACGACACAGACAGTCGGGCGCCTTGCTTCGGAAGCGGGCCAGTCGATTTCGGAACTTAAGGCGCTCTTTGCTGACGGCAAGGGCCCGACCCAGGAAGTTTTCGAAGCAGCTAAATCGAAGGCGACCACGTCTCTCCAGACTCTTGCAGATCTCGCGATCCCGGATGGCACGAATCCGGTCACGGCGGCTGCCGCCACCAAGGCCAAGGATGGCGCCGCCAAGGCTCTGACCATCATCAAGGCCTTGCCGGAAAACACTGCCGATGCGGCAATGGCGGTTGCAAAAGCTGAGGCGACGCTGACCGGCTCCACGGAAACTGGCACGGCGGCGAGCCAGCCGTCGCCGGCGGCTACCCCAACCGAAAATGCGAGCAACCTTCCGACGTTCGACGTGCTACGCGTCGAGCCGGACGGTTCTACCGTCATAGCCGGCTCGGCCGAGCCGAACAGCAAGCTTGAAATCGTCGACGGCGACACGGTCGTCACCACCACCAACGTCGGCCCGACCGGCGATTTTGCTGCGGTGCTGGACAATCCGCTTGCCGCCGGCGATCATCAACTCGTCCTCCGAGCCACCGGCAAGGACGGCAAAGCGTCGACATCTGAAGAGGTTGCCACCGTTTCCGTTCCGAAGGACGGCAAGAGCTCCGAACTGCTGGCGATGGTCTCCAAACCAGGAACTGCGAGCCGCATCATCACGGCACCCAAGCCAGACGCCCAGGTTGCCTCCAATGGCAATGTTGCGCCGTCGGATCAGCCTGCAGCTCCGGCCCAGACACCGAGTTCGACAGATGTTGCGAATGCGCCAGCAGCTGCCGGTGCACAACCCGGCCCTGCTGCGGCCGCTGATGTCATGGTCAACGCCGTCGAGATCGAAGGCGATAAGATCTTTGTCGCTGGCATGGCAAAGCCGTTGGCAAATGTGATTGCCTACGCGGACGACAAGATGATCGGCAAGGCAAAGGCCGGTCCAGATGGTCATTTCGTCGTCGATGGCGTCATGCCGCTTTCCGTCGGCGATCACAAGATTCGCGTGGACGTTCTCGATGACGCCGGCAAGGTCGCTGTTCGCGCCTCCGTCAATTTCAACCGTCCGGAAGGAAATCAGGTGACGGTTGCGGCGCAGGGCGCCGGCTCAACACCCGCAGCCTTACCCGCGACGGTGCCACTCGATGAAAGCGCACTTGGAAAGCTGAAAAGCGACGCCGCCAAGGCCTTCTCTCTGCTGAGCGGACTGTTCGCCGACGGCAAGATACCAGGCGCGGAGCAGCTTGCCGCCGCCCGCTCCGCCAACGAGTTCGCCCTGCGCGCCATCACAGAATTCCGCCCCGCAGCCGATGCGACTGCTGAGTTCAAGCAACAAGCGTCCACCGCAGCACAAACCGCTGCAGGGGCACTGAAGACGGTACAGGCCTTGCCGAAGGATGCGAAATCGGTTGGCGCTGCGTTGGCCCAGCTCGGTACTGATATCGCGCAATTGACGAGCCCTGCGCTGGTGCCAAGTGCGCCCGCGACGAACGAAGTCACAAGCGGTCAGGGCGAGCCGACGACGATCGAGCAGGCGCCGCTTGCTCCGAGTAACGAGACAGTCATTATCCGCCGCGGCGATACGCTCTGGCAGATTTCTCGACGTATCTACGGCGCCGGCGTTCGCTATACGACCATCTACGTCGCCAACGAGGACAAGATCACCAACCCGGACCGTATCCTGCCGGGCCAGATCTTCGGGCTTCCGAAGGATGCCCTGCCTAACGCAGAAGAGCTTCACCGGAAGCGGATGTCCGGCGAACATCTCTAGTACGCTGATACAATAAAAAGAGCGGCCGGACGGAGATCACGTCCGGCCGCTCTTTTCCTCTGGCGTCGATCTGTTGTATTGCTCCCGCCAACCCCTATATGGCGGTGACGACGATCATGTCCGGCGAAGCCTTTCGGCATTTCCGCCGCTCCCAAATTTGTCGGCAACGCAGCGCCATCAGCGCCTTTCGGCGGGAGATTCGCATGGCAAACGGCAAAACAGTCTCTGATTCCAACCTGCTGCGGACGCTGTTCAATCTCTGGCCCTACATGTGGCCGACCGGTCGTACCGATCTCAAGATGCGCGTCGTCTGGGCGTCGGTCTATCTGCTTGTCTCCAAGTTCGTCCTGCTGCTCGTTCCCTATTTCTTCAAGTGGTCTACGGATGCGCTGAACGGCAGGATGGACCTCGCCGGGAAAGTGCCGGACCTTTTCGTCGGGGCGACGGCGTTAGTGATCGCCTACAACGTCACGCGCCTCCTCCAACTCGGTCTGAACCAGTTACGCGATGCACTCTTTGCCAGCGTCGGACAACACGCCGTCCGGCAGTTGGCCTACAAGACGTTCGTGCATATGCACGAACTGTCACTGCGCTTTCACCTGGAACGAAAGACCGGTGGATTGTCGCGGGTCATCGAGCGGGGCACGAAAGGGATCGAGACCATCGTCCGCTTCACGATCCTCAACTCCGTTCCGACGCTGATCGAATTCCTGCTGACCGCCATCATCTTCTGGTGGGGCTATGGGTTTTCCTACCTCGCCGTCACCGCGTTCACAGTCTGGGCCTACATCTGGTTCACGATCCGGGCCAGCGACTGGCGCATCGCCATCCGCCGCACGATGAACGACAGCGACACCGACGCCAACACCAAGGCGATCGACTCTCTCCTCAACTTCGAGACGGTCAAGTACTTCGGCAACGAGGAGATGGAGGCCCGGCGCTTCGACAGGTCGATGGAGCGCTATGAGAAAGCGGCGACTGACGTCTGGACTTCGCTCGGCTGGCTGAACTTCGGCCAGGGCGTAATCTTCGGTCTGGGAACGACTGTCATGTTGATCCTGTCAGCCCTCGCGGTCCAACGCGGCGAACAGACAGTCGGCGATTTCGTCTTCGTTAACGCAATGTTGCTGCAGCTCTCCGTCCCGCTGAACTTCATTGGCTTCGTCTATCGCGAAATTCGCCAGGGGCTGACCGACATCGAGCAGATGTTCGATCTCCTTGAAGTCAAGGCCGAGGTGAAAGACGCACCCGATGCCGCCCCCCTGGATATCAAGCAAGGCGCCATCTCCTTCAAGGACGTGCATTTTTCCTACGACCCCGCCCGACCGATCCTCAAAGGCATTTCCTTCGAGGTGCCGGCCGGCAAGACCGTCGCAGTTGTCGGCCCGTCTGGGGCGGGAAAATCGACATTGTCGCGTCTGCTCTATCGTTTCTACGATATCCAGAGCGGTTCGGTCTCCGTTGACGGCCAGGATGTCAGGGCGGTGACGCAGAAGAGCTTGCGATCGGCGATCGGCATGGTTCCGCAGGATACCGTCCTTTTCAACGATACGGTTGCCTACAACATCCGCTACGGTCGCCCATCCGCCAGCGACGCAGAGGTAAAGACTGCCGCCGAAATCGCGCAGATCGCTCACTTCATCGATCTGTTGCCGGAAGGCTTTGACACCAGGGTCGGCGAGCGCGGCCTGAAGCTGTCCGGCGGCGAAAAGCAGCGCGTCGCAATCGCGCGAACGGTCCTGAAGGCGCCACCGATTCTCATCCTCGACGAGGCCACTTCTGCCCTAGACACCACGACCGAGCGAGACATCCAGACCGCGCTCGATGTGGTATCGAAGAACCGCACGACGCTGGTCATCGCCCACCGCCTGTCGACAGTCATCGGCGCCGACGAGATCATCGTTCTGAAGAGCGGCGAGATTGCTGAACGCGGCACCCACGCAGAACTCCTTCAAAAGAATGGCCTATACGCCTCGATGTGGAACCGACAGCGTGAGGCCACGCAGGCCGAAGAGCACCTGAAGCAGGTCCGCGAAAATGACGATTTGGGTATCGTGAACAGGCTTGCGCCCGCGAACTAGCCTGGCAATTCGACTGCTTTACTGTTCAGAAGCACGTCATAGATGTGGGTCGAGGAGGTGCGGCATTGCCGACGCCGCGGTTTCCTTGTAACCAGCGGTGAGAAAAGAACGCTAGGAGCGCGGTATAGATGAGCTTGTTCAATACGGTACGCAACACCATCGTCCCGGTGCACAAGGAAGGTTATCCCTTCATCGCCGCGTTCTTCGTCGCATCGCTGGTTTTGGGATGGATCTTCAAGCCACTGTTCTGGATCGGTCTGATCCTGACACTCTGGTGTGCCTATTTCTTCCGTGACCCCGAGAGAATGACGCCTCAGGACGACGATCTCGTCATCTCCCCGGCTGATGGCAAGGTTTCATCCGTCCAGATGGTCGTACCGCCGGTCGAGCTGAATCTCGGCAGCGAGCCGATGCTGCGCATCTCGGTGTTCATGAACGTCTTCAACTGCCACGTGAACCGCTCGCCGGTGCGTGGCCGGATCGTCAGCGTGAACTACCGGTCGGGCAGCTTCGTGAACGCTGAGCTCGACAAGGCGAGCGAAGACAACGAACGCAACGGCCTTGTCATCGAGACCAAGCATGGCCAGATCGGTGTCGTGCAGATTGCCGGCCTTGTTGCCCGACGCATCCTTTGCTGGGCAAACCCGAACGACCCGCTGGATGCCGGCGAACGCTTTGGCCTTATTCGCTTCGGTTCGCGTCTTGACGTATTCCTGCCGGCAGGCGCGGCGCCCCGGGTGACGCTCGGCCAGACGGCAATCGCCGGAGAAACCGTGCTGGCCGAATTCGGCTCAGCCAAGGGTCCGGTCGTCAGCCGTCGAAGCTAACAGCACTGGAGAGCGACATGGAAACGCCCTTCCCGCCCTTCGAACCGAACGGCCCTCCGGATGATTCGGGTCGCGGACCACGGCTTCGCGAAATTCCGTTTCGCCTTATCATTCCGAATCTCATCACGATTCTGGCGATCTGTGCCGGCCTCACCGGCATCCGGCTCGCCTTCGAGAACAGGTACGAGCTGGCGGTCGGCATGGTGCTTCTTGCCGCGTTCCTCGATGGGATCGATGGGCGAGTAGCGCGCCTTATGAAGGCAACGTCGAAGTTCGGCGCACAAATGGACTCGCTGGCTGATATCGTGAATTTCGGCGTCGCGCCGGCGCTCGTTGTCTATGTCTTTGCGCTCGATCAGGCCCGTTCGATCGGCTGGATCGCCGCCCTGATCTATTCCATCGCCGCGGGCCTTCGTCTGGCGCGCTTCAACGTCATGGCCGAGCGTGAGAATAAGGCATCGTGGCAGTCGGAGTATTTCGTCGGTGTGCCCGCGCCGGCCGGCGCGATGCTCGTGCTGTTGCCGGTCTACCTCGGCTTCCTCGGCCTCACGACGGATCGCACCTTCGCCTATCTCTCCTCCGCCTATACCGTGCTGATCGCCTTCCTGCTCATCAGCCGCCTGCCGGTCTGGTCCGGCAAATCCGAAGGCAGCAGGCTGCGGCGTGATCTCGTGCTGCCGGTCATGCTTGGCGTCGTTCTATACGTCGCCCTGCTGTCGAGCTTCACCTGGGAGGTCATGGTCGTGACCGCGGTGCTTTACCTTTGCACGCTGCCGTTCGGCGCCCGGAAATGGAAGCGCAAATACGGCACGCTGACGATCGAGGAACCCGGCGTCGGCGAAGACGATATCGGACGCCACATCTGACACTTTCCCGCGCTCCTTGCGGACATAGGCCTGACTCAAGCCTCGCGAATTATGCATTGGATTCATAATTCCTGATATGCGGCGCCTCGATTTTGTCGCTATTGCAGGCAAAAGAGCAATAAATATAAGAGTCTAGGGACAGCACGTGAGGAGAGTATTGTGACCCCGAAGAAGACAAGCGTCGAACAGCCGGCAAAGTCGGACCTCAGCGCTAACTACCGCCCGCTCGGCCTGAAGGCCGTCCTTGCGGCCGCCCTGATGCTCAAGAGCAAGCCACCGCTCGTCAAGAAGCTCGCCTAGCGATCGAAGCCGCCATAGCGGCAGACAACGACAGCCCAGAGCGGGCTTCTATTTCCGTCATCGAATTGAAATTGCAGCGCGCGTCTGATGACGCGCGACTGATTGTTACTGCTTGCCGACAGGCCGGAAGCCTAGGCCGGGTGGAGGAAGCGGACGAGCAGACTGATTGCCAGCAGTCCCATGACAATGCCGATGATGACGTCAAGGACCCGCCAGGCGGCTGGCCTTGCAAAGATCGGCTGCAACAGCCGAGCGCCGTAGCCCAAACCGAAAAACCAGATGAACGACGCGGTCGCGGCGCCGATGCCAAAGGCGATGCGATCCACTCCGTTGTAGGCGGCGGACAGGCTGCCGATCAGGACGACCATATCGAGGTAGACATGCGGGTTTAGGAACGTGAAGGTCAGGCAGGTTGCGACGGCTGCCTTCAGACCCAGTGGTCTCGGAGAATCAGCCTGCATTGCGCCCGGGTGAAAGGCCCTGCGAAATGCCACCACGGCGTATGAACCGAGGAAGATTGCCCCCCCTATCGTCACGACTGAGAGCAGAATTGGCGATTGAGCAACGAGGGTGCCTAGCCCGCCAACGCCGGCCGCAATCAGCGCTGCATCCGACAGTGCGCAGATGAGGCACAAGATGAAAACATGCGACCGGAGCAGACCCTGGCGCAGGATGAATGCGTTCTGCGCTCCGATCGCGATGATGAGCGAGGCGCCAAGGAAGAAGCCGGCAAGTGCGGCCGAAATGGAGATCATGGAATGTTCCGGAAAAATGATGCGGTGGGATTATCGGATTAGAAGAAGCTGAGCTGGCCGTCGTCCGGCTTTTTCTTTTCGGGCCGCGACGGCGGCTTTTCCACGCTCACCCTATCTTGCAGATCAGCGCCCATATTGGCGACTTTGTTGACCTTGTCGGAAACGGGGATTGCCTCGAAAAAATCCTCCTCAACCGGCCTCATCAGGTCGGCAACGTCGCGCGGTTCTTGCGTCTTGCAATCCAACCAGCGGGAAAAGTCTTCGGGTTTGATGACGACAGGCATGCGGTCATGGATCGGAGCGATCGCCGCATTCGCCGCAGTCGTCAGGATCGCGCCGGTATCGACTTCCGAACCGTCGGCAGAGGACCACGTCTCCATCAGGCCCGCGAAGGCGACGACACCGCCGCGGCGCGGCCTGATCCAGTAGGCCTGGGACTTCTCGCCGCTCGCCTTGCTCGGGCGATGCCATTCGTAAAAGCCGGAGGCAGGGACGAGGACGCGCCGGTGGCGCATGGCGGCGCGAAAGGAGGCCTTGCCGATCGCAGTTTCGGCGCGGGCGTTGATCAGCAGCGGAAACTGCTTCGGATCCTTCACCCAACCGGGCGTAAAGCCCCAGCGCACGAGCACCGCGCGCCGTTCCGGAAGGTTGCTGCCCTTTTCGCGGGTTTCATCCGAGACGACAATGAGGACGGGTTGGGTCGGGGCGATGTTGTAGCGCGCGGGAAAGTCCTCGAGATCCATGATCCCGAGGATTTCCTTCAATTCTTCAGGGGATACCGTCAGCGCATAGCGTCCACACATAGGAGTGTCTTTGCACTCCGATCCGCTGCGGTCAAGGTTCGCTCAGCTGCGCGGCGCGAACAGGATCATGGCGGTGCCGCAGAGGCAGACGAGTGCACCACCGATGTCCCAGCGGTCGGGGACACGGTTTTCCACAATCCACAGCCAGATCAGCGAAGCCACGATATAGATGCCACCATAAGCGGCGAAGGTGCGGCCAGCGGCCTCAGTTGGCACGAAGGTAAGGAGCCATGCAAAGAGCGCCAGAGACACCATGCCCGGCGCTAGCCACCAGGCGGGCTTTGCCATCCGCAGCCATGCCCAGAAGGCAAAACAACCGGCAATCTCGAACACTGCAGCAGCGGCATAGATGATATAGGTCACGACAGCTCCTTCGAATCGCCGAGTTCAATATATCCGGTGGAACGGCGGCGGCGCCAAGCAAGCCAACACAAGATCGACGTGGCATCCCATGAGTTCAATTCCGAAGGCCGCATCCTCGGCTATCCTCCAGCGTGGAGACCGGTTCTTGCTCGTGCTCCGGCGCAATCCGCCGTCGGCCGACATGTATGCGTTCCCCGGCGGACGGGCTGAGCCCGGCGAGACGCCCGAGGAAGCTGCCTTGCGCGAACTCGAGGAGGAAACCGGCATAACAGCTCACAGCCCTGAGCTCTTCGCGACATACGATCTGAAGACACATGCCGCCGACGGCGCTGTCGTCAGCCACTTCTTTCTGTCGGTATTTCGCGTCGAGGCCGACGGGGCCGCCATCGCAACCGCAGCCGACGATGCGGCTGCTATCGGCTGGTTCACCGTTGAGGAAATCCGCCGGCTGCCAGTGCCGCAAAGCGTGCTGGAATGTGCCGAACGGCTGGCATCCAGTGGTGAATAAGACAGTGGAAATTCTTGACCGCGCCTTGTTCCCGTCACGGTCAGAGTATCAACTATGAGCATGATTCCCGTTCGACGCGTGTTCTTGTCTCTTGCACTATGCGCAAGCGCCGCCCTACCCGCTCCCGTACGGGCACAGGGTCTAACGCCGACAGTGTTGCCGGAGGAAAATGCGCCAAAAACGGTCACCGTTCCCTACGACGACAAGCTTTCGCGGCTTGCCGAAGTATTGGGGTCGGTTCACTACCTGAGAACTCTCTGCAAGGCGGAAAACAGCGGCGAGTGGCGCGCGCGAATGCAGCAATTGCTTGATTCAGAGGCCAAGGACGAGCCGCAACGCAAGGAACAACTCACTGCCGCGTTCAATCGCGGCTACCGTGCTTTTGCGTCCGTTTATACGGATTGCACGCAGGCAGCCATCGTGGCAGAAGAGCGATACCGTAACGAAGGTGCAACACTTGCCACAGAAATTACGTCGCGGTTCGGAAATTAACGGTTAATTAACCTCTTTTCACTGGCGGCCGTGTCGTTTTGGGAAAAGGCTGATAAGGTTGTTAACTACGCAGTAAGGCATGCAGTTTGAGGAAATGACAATGGAACCAAGCCTCAATGACATCGACGACATGATCGTTCATGAGAAGACTCAGGCGGCCTTGGAGTACCATAACGAAGCCTGGGCCGACGGCATGGCAGACGGGATCGAACCCGAGATCATTGCCGATACAGCAATCATCCATGCGCTACGTGAAACCATTCGACTTCATGGCGAAAACAGCGCGGAAGCGCTATTGGAATCCTTACGCGAGCGCATGCTCGCCGGCGAGTTTTCTCCGACCCGCACCCTGCAATAACGATCACAGAGAGTTTCATGCATTCCGCTAGGGACAATGCTTCGCGGCCCGCGATCGTGCCGCTTTTGCTTGCAATCGGCCTTAGCGCCAGCAGCTTTCTGACCGGGACGTCAGCCCTGGCACTTTCCGAGCTGCAAAAGACTCAAGGACAAACTGAACAGAGCGCTCCCGGGCAAGGCGGCGACAAGCAGGCGCCCTCTCCGACCGCGCCCGGCGTGCCGATGCCCGACCCGTTGGTCAACTCGCAGGCCGGCCAAGGCAACGACAAGACGCCCGGCGCGCAGGACAACTCGAAGCCTGTCGAGGTCATCTACGATATCAGCAAGGTTCCTGAGCCCGTTCGCAAGATGCGGGAACAGATCGTCGAGGCTGCCGCTTCCGGCGATCTCGAGCGGCTGCGTCCCCTGCTCGGCACTGGTGCCACGCAGACACAGGTAACGGTCGGCGAGCCGACGGACGACCCGATCAGCGCGCTGAAAGACCTGTCGGGTGATCCCGAAGGCGATGAGATCCTGGCGATCATGCTTGACGTCATCTCAACCGGCTTTGTCCACGTGGGTCAGGGTACGGCTGACGAGATGTACGTCTGGCCCTACTTCGCCGAAAAGGATCTGAAAGCTCTCACGCCTCCCGAGCGTGTTGAATTGCTGCGAATCGTGACGGCCGGCGACCTTTCCGACATGCAGGAATTCGGCGGCTATAATTTCTATCGGCTGGGCATCACTCCCGACGGTAAGTGGAAGTATTTCACCGCCGGCGACTGAGACTTGCGATCCCCTCAGCGAAGACATACTTCTGAGCGATAACGAACGCGACAGGTGCCGCCATGCCAGCCGTATTTCTGAAGAACCGCTCGCTCGTTCACGTCGGCGGCTTGGAGGCTCAATCCTTCCTGCAGAACCTGATAACCACGGATATTGCCTCGCTTCCAGCCGACGAGGCGCGGCCGGGCGCGCTGTTGACCCCTCAGGGCAAGATCCTGTTCGACTTCATGATCTGGCGGGACGGCGATGGGTTCGTCCTGGAGACCGACGACCATCAGCGGGACGCGCTGCTTAAGCGGCTGACGATGTACAAGCTGAGGGCAGCCGTCGACCTATCGACCGCCGGCGAAGGTGTCACCGTTTCCTGGGAGGGCGAAAGCAAGGGGCCTGTCGACAGCCGCTTTGCCAAGGTCGGTCTTTCGCTCGTTCGGCAGCCGGGGCAGCACGGAATTGATGACCTCGACGCCTACCACGCCGTGCGTATTGCAAACGGAATCGCCGAGTCGGGACAGGACTATGCACTTCAGGACGCATTCCCGCACGATGTGCTGATGGATTTCAACGGTGGCCTGTCCTTCAAGAAGGGCTGCTATGTCGGCCAGGAGGTCGTCTCGCGCATGCAGCATCGTGGAACTGCGCGCCGTCGCGTTGTCACGGTGAAGGCCGAGGCGACCCTGCCACCTTCCGGCACGGAGATCACCGCTGCCGGCAAACCGGTCGGCACGCTTGGGTCGGTCGTGGGGAACGGCGGCCTTGCGATCGTTCGTATCGACCGTGCGGGAGAAGCCATGGCTGCCGAAACGCCACTGCTCGCAGGCGACATCCCCGTAACCCTGGAACTGCCTGCCTGGACCGGGCTGACATTTCCGTCAACGGCGGACGAGGCCAGCGCGTGACGGTAAAGGCGCCGCGCGCGTGGCAGCGCATGCTTTCCGGCCGCCGGCTTGATCTGCTCGACCCTTCACCACTCGACGTTGAGGTGAGCGACATCGCGCATGGGCTCGCGCGCGTTGCCCGCTGGAATGGACAGACGTCGGGAGACCATGCCTTTTCCGTCGCCCAGCATTGCCTTGTCGTGGAGGATATCTTCCGTCGGCTGAACGACACGACAGCCGATCAATGCCTGATGGCGCTGCTCCACGATGCACCCGAATATGTCATCGGCGATATGATTTCACCGTTCAAATCGGTCGTCGGCGGCGGATACAAGGCCGTCGAGAAGCGGCTGGAGGCTGCGGTACACCTTCGCTTTGGCCTGCCACCCCACCCGACACGCGAACTCAAGGAGAGGATCAAGAAGGCCGACACCATCGCCGCCTACTTCGAAGCAACACAGCTTGCCGGGTTCACACCGGCTGAGGCGCAGAAGTTCTTCGGCCAACCGCGCGGGATCACGAAAGACATGCTTCTAATGACACCGCTCCCGGCCGTCGAGGCGCAGCGCCTCTTTTGCGAGCGCTTCGAGACGATCGAGGCCATGCGGGGCAGCAAAGCATGACCACGATCGTTGTCGCCCCTCTCGCCAGGATCGCCGAGATGGCGGTCAGGCACGGCGCGCGTGAGATGATCAGCCTGATGGCGAAGGAGCAGGCCTTTCACCGCCCTGCGGTGATCCAGGCGCACCGGCACTTGCTCCTCAACATGAACGACATCGCCTTCAAGGGAACCGGAAACCTTGTCGCGCCGGATGAAACCCATGTGCGGCAGATCATCGATTTCACCCGTGATTGGGATCGGGTTGCGCCGCTGCTGATCCATTGCTGGATGGGCGTCTCCCGATCACCCGCGGCAGCCTTGATTGCCGCCCTCGCCGTCTTTCCGGAACAAGAGGACATGGTGCTCGTTCGCCGGCTTCGCGCTGCCTCGCCCTTTGCCACACCGAATACACGGCTGGTTCAGATTGGTGACGACGTGCTCGGACGACGGGGACAGCTCGTGGCCGCGGTTCGTTCCATCGGCAGGGGCGCGGACGCGGATGGAAACGCGCCTTTCGCACTCACTTTGAACGACCAAACCGCCGGAACGTTTTGAGTCGATACCGATTAACCCTCTAGAAGAGGTTGATCGATGCCGCTGCAGAACTATCGCGATACGTTTATAAGCTGCTTGGCCACTCTCAAGAGCCTGACAGGCGCGTCGGATGAATATGTCCGTTTTCGCTGGCAGGCGATCTATCTCACGCGGGACCGATTTTCCTATTTTTTCCGCGGGGATCTCGATGGTGTCAAGACGAGCTTCTTTGGCCAGCAGATGGACGTGACAAACGGCGCCATCTGCTCGGTTCCGACACGTTCGATCGCCCTCTATGGAGCGACATTCGGTTTGAATGAGACTATCACGGTCTACGATGGGCCTCAGAGATCAGTCATCGACGTTGCGCATGCATTCAGCGAAGAAGGCGTTGAAGATTACCAGGCCGAGTTCTTCTACGTGAAGATGAGCTTGCTGCACGCGACCGATGACAGCCGAGCGGGATTGGGCGATGATCCCCTTCTGCGTGAGAATACCAATATCATATTCGTGGGGCTCGAAGATCGCGCGACTGCCGATCTGCTCGAAGGGAGCGGCGTCGGGCGATTGATGGCGACTGACAAGCCTATGGCATCAAGCGATTGGTATGCCGAGCGATATTACTATCGCTGAGTCGGTACGAATTACTTGATGACGCCACAGGCGAGGCGCTCACCTGCGTCCCCCGCAGGTTGGCTGCGATAATCATCGGAATTGGAGTGAACGATAAGCGCTCGACCGCGAATGCCGTCGGTCTTGCCGTCGAGGGTGACCATGCTGTCAAAAATTTGCGCCCGCAGAACACCGTCCTGGTCCACATACTGGTTCGGCATGTCTCCGGCATGAGGTCCTTTTGCGGATAACAAGCCGTGTTCGGCATTGGTGGGATTGAAGTGTTTTCCGGCTGACTCGTGATGGCCGGCAGCATCACAATTGCCGGTCTCGTGGACGTGGAAGGCAACCCATTTGTTGGCGGGCAGTTCAGTCACCTCTACTTCGATCAGCACACCGCCGTTTGCCGCGGTCGTCAGCGTCGCCCGGCCGCTTGCTTTCCCGTCCTTGTCAACAAAGTCGGCGGTGGCAGTTTGCTTCTCCTGAGCCATTGCCACCGACGAGACGTATATGAACGCCAGAGCGGCGATCGAGAGTGTTGTTTTCATTGGAGCTTCCTTCCGTGCGTCGTCGTTTCCAACGTGTGAGGCACGAAGCTGTTCCTGAAACGGCAACAAAGAAAAAGCCGGCCTTAGCGGCCGGCTCTGCAAATTTCAGCGTGCACAACGTGATCAGATGTCGAGATCATACTGACCGTAGGTGCTCTTATAGAGATCGGATGAAGCGCTCTGCTGGGACTGCGGATAAAAGTTGACGCTACCGCTCTCGCGCGTGCCCATCATGAACGCAAGCACGCTATCCGACAGCTTGGGCGCGAATTCCTGGCTGCCACCTTCTTCGCCGAGCTGCTTCAGAATGCCCGGCTTCTCATCAGCCGCCCGCTCGCCACGGCTCAACACGCCATCGCCGTTTGTGTCCAGCCGCGACAATGTCGCAAGGTATGCGTAGGACGTATCACTAACCGATGAAACTTGGCTCATACAAACCTCCACTCACCGCCGTTTCGGTGATGTTTGTACGCAATACGAAATGGGGAAATTGAAAGACTAAGCGGTCGTTAAACTGATTTGCGCACTGCGTCAATAAGCTGTTAACACGCCATTAACTATGATTGACAAAGTGTGATCTTCCAGCATCGGTTGCCCGGGCCCTACGTTCAATTCGCCTGGTTCTGAAGGCAATACGACAACATCCACTCAAATATAGTGCCCACGATATATTCGTTTGCGGTGCAATAGAATTTTAATGCGACCGAGGGATTATCTCCTCCACGGTGCGCTGCGCCACGTGAGTTTTTAAATTGCCCAGACAATAGTTTTTCGATTGCTTCAAAAGGTTCTTTCATGTCTGACGCGCAGCGTCGCAATTGCAGGCTAGTAGGCGACTCTCAGGATTCCGCTCAACGGCTTTTCTCTCCCGAAATCGAGATTGCCGCATATGGATGCTGAGACCCTCTTCCGGCAGCAATGTACGAGCGCTGTCGGCGGGGACGGCTCTGCAAACGCTGAGCGTCTGGTGGATCTCGTTGTCGAGACGTATCGGCTGCAGGCAGGAAAAGCGCGGGCGACCGAGCATCGATTTCAGCGGCTGAGCCACGACACCGACAGACTGAAAGGCACGCTTGCCGAAACGACGGCAAAACTCACGGAACAGCGACGCCTCTTTCAGATCGTACTCGACAACCTGCCAGAAGGGCTGAGCGTCTTTGACGCAGAACAACGCCTGATCGTCTGCAACACGCGCTTCCGACAGCTTTTCGGGTTCAGCGCTGATGGCGCATCGCCCGGGGCCTCCATGGGATGGCTGATTGGGAAGGTTCGCGGCACCGAGCGAGTCGAGCAAAAGGTTTCCCGTTTGCGTGACGCCAGCCCGCAGGGCGGACACATCCGTCACCGCGAATGGATGATGGATGACGGACGGACGATCCGGAGCGTTATCACCGTTCTGCCCGATGGCAGCAACATTTCCATCCACGCAGACATCACCGAGGAGCGCCGGGCGGCCGAACGGATCGCCTACCTTGCTCATCACGATCCGCTGACTGGGCTTCCAAACCGCATCAGCCTCAGGGAACGCATCGACGCAGCACTGCTCGGCCGCAAACCGGACGAACAGATCGCACTCGTACACCTCAATCTTGACCGCTTCAAATCGATCAACAACACCCTCGGCGTTTCGGCCGGAGACAAGATCCTGCGGCAGGTGGCCGAGCGCATCCGCATGTCGGCAGGCGCCGGCAACGTCTTGGCGCGCCTCGGCTCCGACGAATTCGCGATTTTGCAATCCGGCCGCCAGCAGCCATGGAATGTCACGGCTCTTGCCGATCAAATCCGGCGGGAACTGTCGGAACCGTTCTTCCGGGGCGAGAAGGCCGTCGAGCTCAGCGTGTCGATGGGTATCGCCATCAGTTCACAAGATGGAACGGAGACCGATATCCTGCTGAAGCATGCCGGGGTCGCACTGTCGCACGCCAAGAGCAGCGGCGGAAAGGGCGAGCGCTTTTTCACCGCCGACATGGAAGCGCAAATCGAGGCGCGGCATGCACTGGAAGCGGATTTGCGAAAGGCCGTCGAGCGCGAGGAATTCGAGCTCCACTATCAGCCGCTCTACGACCTCAGCCAGCAACGTATCTGCGGGTTCGAGGCGCTCGTGCGGTGGAACCACCCGACGCGCGGTCGGG
Source organism: Rhizobium sp. BK176 (assembly GCF_024808055.1). Taxonomy (NCBI): domain Bacteria; kingdom Pseudomonadati; phylum Pseudomonadota; class Alphaproteobacteria; order Hyphomicrobiales; family Rhizobiaceae; genus Rhizobium; species Rhizobium sp. BK176. The sequence goes on from NZ_JANUBV010000002.1 coordinate 81,706, forward strand.
TGCCGCCGCTGGAATTCATCCCCCTCGCCGAAGAGGTCGGTCTCGTGGTCGACATTGGCCGCTGGGTGCTGCGCCGCGCGTGCCGCGATGCCGTTTACTGGCCTGAGGATATCAAGGTCGCGGTCAACGTATCGGCCATTCAATTCACGGACAGTGACCTCCCAAGCGACGTCGCGGCAGCCCTTGCTGAAGCCGGGCTTGCGGCCGGTCGCTTGGAAATCGAGATCACCGAAAGCGTGCTGATGGAAAATCTCGATGAGGCTCTGCCGATCCTGCACGTGCTCAAGCAAAGCGGCATTCGCATCGGCATGGACGATTTTGGCACCGGCTATTCGTCCCTCAGCTATCTCCGGCGGTTTCCGTTCGACAAGATCAAGATCGACAAGTCGTTCGTCAACGGCATCGTCGAAGACAAGGAAGCCTTTGCGATCATGCGCGCCATCATTCTTCTCGGTGACGCGCTCGGCATGCGCGTAACGGTGGAGGGGGTAGAAACGGCCGAGCAAATGGCCTTACTTCGGTCTGAAGCGTGCGATGAAATCCAAGGCTATCACATCAGCCCGCCACGGCCTGCCGTTGAGGTCCCTTACCTGCTGTCACAGCTGCCGGAACACGAAAGGTTCAAGGCGAGCTGAACGGCAGCTCGTTGCGACTCTTGGTTCCGGCGTTTATGGAAGGACACCATTCTTCCAACACGGTGATCCCATGTTCCAGGCCAAGGCCTTCGCTCCTTTTGAAAAGCTTGCCAGCGATCTCGTGATCCACTCGTCAGAAGGCGACGACGGTTCGCATGACATTGCGCATGTGCTGCGGGTCTTCAAGAACGCAATGCGGATCCAGGCTCTCGAGGGTGGTGATGCGAGAATCCTTGCTGCCGCCGTCCTCCTGCATGACTGCGTCGCCGTGGAAAAGAACTCCCCTATGCGATCGAAGGCCTCTCTGCTGGCGGCAGAGAAGGCATCGGCCGTTCTCGCTGAGCTTGACTGGGACGGCGACGACATCGCAGCCGTGGCGCACGCCATTGTCACGCATAGCTTCTCGGCCAACGTTGCGCCAGAAACACTGGAGGCGAAAATACTGCAGGATGCCGACCGGCTGGATGCAATAGGTATGATCGGGGCTGGTCGCTGCTTCTACATCGGTGGCCGAATGTCATCGGCACTCTACGATCCATTCGATCCTTCCGGCAGCAATCGCCAACTGGACGACAAGCGCTTCGTCATCGACCACTTTCAGACCAAACTGTTCAAACTGGCCGATGGCTTTCAAACTAAGGCCGGACGCGCGCTTGCGGCAGAGCGCGATCAACGGCTACGCGACTTCCTCGCGGCATTCATGGACGAAATCTAGGAGCACTTGATGCGCATTACCGATCTTTTCATCTATCCGCTCAAGAGCACCCGAGGCATCGCGCTGGAGTCGTCAGAGATCGATGCATTTGGGCTTCCGGGCGACCGGCGTGCGATGATCACCGACAGGGACGGACACTTCATCACGCAACGCGAATTGCCGGACCTCGCTCGCATCGGTGTTCAGGCCGGGCCTTCGCAGCTCCATCTCAGCATGGGCGACAAGCAGATGGTTGCGCTGATCCCTATGGCCGCGAAGCGGATGGATGTTTCGATCTGGAAGTCCATCGTCAATGCCGCAGTTGCCGACGACGCCAGCAATCACCAACTCTCGGAATGGCTTGGTCGAGATGTGAAGCTGGTCTTCTTCGATCAGGATGCCAAGCGTTCCGCCAGCGCAGAATGGGCCGGCGAAGGCACGCCGGTCACGTTCGCCGATGGCTACCAGATCCTGGTGACGACAACCGGCTCCCTGCGGGCGCTGAATGCCGACCTGGAGACACACGGCGAAGGCCGCGTCGGCATGGAGCGGTTCCGGCCCAATATCGTGGTCGATACGGAAGAGGCTTGGAAGGAGGACCGTTGGGCGGCGATCGAAATCGGCGGCATTCGTTTTGATCTGGTCAAACCCTGTGCGCGTTGCATCATGACGACGCAGGACCAATCGACCGGATCGCGCGACGTTCCGAATCCGATGCCGGCCATGGGTCGCATTCGGATGTCAGCGGACCGGCGCGTACCCGGCCCGCTCTTTGGTTGGAATGTCACCCCGCGCGGAACCGGCAGGATCACGGTTGGCGATACAGTCAGAGTTGTCGAAGAAAGACCCGAGGGTTGGACCTTCAAGGTGCGCAACCGCGCCTAAGTCCGAAGCTGAGCAAGAGTCTCGTCGATTTCCGTCATCACCGCAGCAGGTAGCGGGCCTGCGGCCAGCGCGCCGGCATTCTCTTCAACCTGGGCGACGGTTCGGAAGCCCGGGATCGGCAAAGTTCGGGACGAGCGCGCCCACAGCCACGCCAGCGCGCCCTGCGTGAGCGTTCGACCGCCCGACTTCAGCAGCTCGCGCACCGCCTCAAGTCTCGCGGCGAACTCCGGCGCGATGCGCCCATCCTTGAAATAGATCATCCAATCCAGGCTCGCTCCGCGAACATCCTTGTCACCGACCTTCGTGTCGGCGCTGAATTTTCCGCTGAGCAATCCCATCGCCAGCGGCCCGCGGTTGATCGAGATCAGTCCATGCCGCTCGATCACCGAGATCATATCCGGCACCGGCTCGAAGACGTTCATCGTGTGCTGGACAGAAACGAAGCCAGGACGCGCTGCATGTCGCGCAGCCCGATCGCGATAGTCGGTACTCCAGCCAAAGGCGTCGACCTTACCTTCACTGCGCAGTTTCTCCAGCGTTTCGAAGACGTCATCCGACTGCTCGAGCGGAAAGTCGTTCAAGTGGAACTGGAGCAGATCGAGACGATCCCTCTTCAGCCGACGCAGCGATGTTTCCGCCGACCGCCTGATAAAGTCGGCGTCGGCAAAGGCCCCAGTTGCCTGCTTCGTCTCAGGATTGGTTGCGAAACCGAACTTGGTCGCAACGACAACGTCGCTGCGGTTGCCGATCGCCTCCCCAAGAACCTCCTCGGAATGCCCAGCGCCGTAGTTCGAGGCCGTATCAAAGAAACGAATGCCGAGCTCGATTGCACGATGAATGGCAGCGATGGATTCCTTGTCATCGACCTCGCCCCAGCCAAGCGGCGTATCGCCAGCATAGAACGGCCCTCCGATCGCCCAGCAGCCCATGCCCAGGCGCGGGATTTCATTGCCGTTCCAAAGATTTATTGTGGTCGTCGTATCGGGTTTGGTCAGCATGGCCTACTCCTCCAATCGCTGGGCTGTATGCGATCGACATAGGAAGATGTCCGAGGCGCGTAAAGCGCCTGCGCTGCACGACATTTTTCAAACATGAAAAACCGTCGATCAGGCCGGCAAGCCGTCCTTTGCGGAGGCGGCTTTTAGCGCCTTCAGAGCCGCCTGTACGAAGCCTTCGCGCGCCGCTGCCGCCTCCACGCCACGCGGCTCATAGACATGGCGATGCAGAAAGAATGCCGTCAACCGGAACGCGGCATTGAGGCTGTCGATGTCGGCCGCACGGTTCTGCTCGCTATTGAGGAACGGGGGCAGCAGCAGCATCTTGTCAGCCCACGGTGCACCCGCAGCCCGACTGACCGCCCTGCCCGACTTCGGCGACACGTAGGCGAGGTCGGAACGCGTGCCGGTCGCGGCACATTCGGTCAGATCGAGGCCAAAACCAAGGTCGTTCAGCACAGCGAGTTCGAAGCGAACGAAGAGTTCGCCTGCGTCGGCCGGATTGTGGAGATTGTCGAGGATGACCTCGAGAGCTTCGAACAGGTGCGGATGCGGATCGCGTTCCGGCAACAAGCGTAGCAACGCGCCCATCGCCTGCACGCCATAGACGGCGGTTGCCGTTTCCATCAAGCGCGCGGCCCGCAACGTCAACGGTTCGACTCGAAATTCGCCAAGGTGCTCGTCGAGACGGGCTCGCCACGTGACCTCGACCTCGTTCCCAGCCTGGAGCACAGGCTGCATGGCCCGCGACCGGCCGGAGCGGACCATTCCGAGATGGCGTCCGCGCTCGCGCGTCATCACCTCGGCAATAACGCTGTTCTCGCCGTGGCGCTTGACGCCCAAGATGATTGCTCGGTCGTGCCACTGCATCGGAAACGAACCCTGAACTCTACGATTCGATCCTACCGCAACACCGACGCCCTGTCATGAAAAGGCGCTCAGGCGTCCGCCGGGAACAATTTCTGAAGGAAGTCGCGCATCGCCGACTCGCCAAACGGCTTGACGAGCAGCGGCACGTTCCGGAGGTCTTCGGGAAAGTCCTTCGTATCTGAATAGCCGCTCACAAAGCCGAAGGGAATGTTCACGCGCGACAGATGGCGCGCGAAATCGAAGCTCATGACCTCACCAAGGTTGACGTCCAGCAGTGCGAAATCGAAAGCCTCGGTCTTGGTCACCTCCATCGCCTGCTCGAGGCCGCTGACGATACTAATCGTCTCGACACCCACCTGACGAAGGATATCCTCCGCCTCCATAGCGATGATCAAACTGTCCTCAAGGACCAGAACACGGTTTGCCTTCATACCCAATACGCCCCTTGCTGAGTGTCGCCTAAGACGCTCGGCCCCTGCATTTTCCGGATTTCCACCTCTGACGCCCCATATCCGACGACTATCTACCGCTTAACTTGCATAGCCGCTTTTTCGTTTCGGGTCGATAAAAAGCAAGCAGGAAGAAAGATGGCATGGATGACCTTAGGTCCATGTCTCGCAGCATGCATTTAAAAAAGACATAGCGCCCGCATGCATTATATGAACGGCCGGACTTTTTCTCCAAGCCCTTCCCACCCAGCGGCGGCAAGCAGCCCTTCGCCATCAAGCACCTCGCAGGCACGCTCCTGCCAGCGGATCAAATTTCGATTTGATAATTTTTTCAATGTTTTATTCGTGTGAACGATCGATAAGCCGAGCGTATCCGCCACATGCTGTTGGGTAATCGGGATCGAGGCATTTTTGGTGAGAAGCTTTAGTCGCCTTGCCCGCTCGAACAGGAATGCAATGAGGTAGGCTGCGCGCTCGAGGGCTGTCCGGCGGCCGATGCTCAAGAGATGTTCATCAAGCATTCGCTCTTCCTGGGCCGCGATCCAGGTAATGTCGAAGGCGAGCGAAGGATGCTTGTTGTAAAGAGCCATTAGTTTGTCGCGTTCGAAGACGCACAGGGACACAGGCGATAACGCTTCGACTGAGTGCTGCATTTCACCCATGATCGTCCCCTGCAGACCGATCAGATCGCCCGGCATTATATAGTTCAGGATCTGCCGGCGCCCGTCTTCCAGCGTTTTATAGCGGAAGCCCCAGCCGGAGAGAACCGTGAAGAGATGAGCGCTATGGGCGCCCTCGACGAGGATTGTCGCGCCGGCGTCAGCAGCCAGTTCGCCTCGCTTGAACTTAGAAACGAAATCCAGCTCTTCGCCACTGAATTCCCGGAACGTCGGGTCGGCACGCAGCGGACACTGCTCGCACGGTGTTTTGAACGAGTGAGTGGCGCGCGGGGTTGCCATAGAGGCCCTTGTGCTCGATGACGAAAGCCGCCGGCAATGGCGGCGCGTTCATATAAGAACACGCAAACCCCAGGGTTGTTCCATACGCGACCGAATTTTTGCCGCAGAAACAACGCTGTAGAAGCTGTTTTCGCTACTTCGGGAAATCCAGCCCCATTTCGCGGAAGCGCTCGGGATCATCGCCCCAGTTTTCGCGAACCTTCACGAACAGGAACAGATGGACCGGCTGCTCGAGAATTTCGGAAAGCTCTCGGCGTGATGCAGAAGAGATGGCCTTGATCGTTTCGCCGCCCTTGCCGAGCGCGATCTTCTTCTGACTGTCGCGCTCGACGTAGATGACCTGCTCGATGCGAACCGAGCCGTCCTTGCGTTCTTCCCACTTCTCCGTCTCGACATGCGACGAATAGGGAAGTTCTTGGTGCAGGCGAAGGAACAGCTTCTCGCGGGTGATCTCAGCCGCAAGCTGGCGCATGGGGAGATCGGAAATCTGGTCTTCGGGGTAATACCATGGCCCTTCCGGCAGCGTCTTTGCCAGATAATCCATGACGTCTTCGCAACCGGACCCGTTCTCGGCCGAGATCATGAAGGTTTGCGTGAAGGTGACCTTCTCGTTGGCGGCTGCCGCCAGCGCCAACAGATCTTCGCGCTTGACCCGGTCGATCTTGTTCAGGACGAGGATCTTCGGCTGATGCACCTCCTTGAGGCCCTCAAGAATGGCTTCCGCGTCACCGCGCAAACCGCGCTCGCTGTCGATCAGCAGCATGATGAGGTCGGCATCTTTGGCGCCACCCCAGGCCGACGTGACCATCGCGCGATCGAGCCGCCGGCGCGGTTTGAAAATACCTGGCGTGTCCATGAACACGACCTGGGCATTGTCGTGGATCGCGATGCCCCGGACGATCGCACGCGTCGTCTGCACCTTGTGGCTGACGATGGAGACCTTTGCGCCGACCAAACGGTTCACCAGTGTCGACTTGCCGGCATTCGTCGGACCGATCAGGGCAACGAAGCCCGACCGTGTCGCACCCGCAGTTTCAGCGGAGCCGTCCGCCATTTCGTGTTCTTCTGTCATCTGTCCCGTCAGTTTCCGGCAGAGGATTTCTGCCAAATGCCTTCGCGCTCCAGCATTCGCGTGGCTGCGACCTGCTCCGCGGCCCGCTTTGAGCGTTCAATTCCCGTTTCGGGCTGAACACCGGCGACCTCCACAGTAACCGTGAAGCGTGGATCATGATCCGGTCCGCTGCGTTCATCAACCCGGTAGATCGGCGTGACGCCGAATTTGGCATGCGACCACTCCTGCAGTTCGGTCTTCGCGTCGCGCCGCGCACCGTCGGCGCGTGCTGCCCGCTTCTCCCAGAACTTCAGGATAAAGCGCCGCGCGACCTCAAGGCCGCCGTCGAGGTAGATCGCCGCGATGAGACTCTCGACCACGTCGGCCCGGACATTCATCATGCGCTTTCCGGTCAGCTTCTTGACGTCAGCGCCGGTGCGAATGAAGTAGTGCAGACCGAGCTCATCGGCGACTTCGGCGCAGGTATCGGCACTGACGAGCTGATTGAGACGGACCGAGAGCTCGCCCTCGGTTGCCGCGCCGAATGTGCGGAAGAGCAATTCGGCGACGCAGAGGCCAAGCACCCTGTCGCCAAGAAACTCCAGCCTCTCGTAGTTCCCGCCTTTTTGCGTGCGGGCACTCGCATGCGTCAAAGCCCGATCCAGCCGCTCCTTCTCGGCGAACTGATGACCGATCAGGGCTTCAAGCCGTGTCCGATCCGCCGCCGAGAGCGTCTGCGCCTTACTCATTCAACGCCCTTGAAGAGACGATCCCAGCGCATGTTCGTCGGCCACTTCCAGATTTCGCGGAACGATGTGTCGTTGCCGAGCGAGAAGAAGATGACGCTGGCGCGACCGACCAGATTTTCCGCCGGCACAAAGCCGACATCGAAGCGGCTGTCGAGCGAATTGTCGCGATTGTCGCCCATCATGAAGTAGTGACCTTCCGGAACGATGAACTCGCGCGTGTTGTCGCCACGGGAAACCGGAGACTGGTCGAGCGTGTCGTAGGTAACGCCATTGTCCAGCGTCTCGCGGAAGACGGGCACATCCTGGCCCGGATCTTGAGCATAGTCGGAATTGAAAGTGCCGTCCGGCACCTTCGGAACCGCCGTGCCGTTCACGTAGAGAACACCTTCCCGGACCTGAATATGATCACCGGGAAGGCCGACCAGCCGCTTGATGTAATCAACTTCGGGATTCGGCGGGAAGCGGAAGACAACGATGTCGCCGCGTTTCGGTTCACTCGCGAAGATGCGACCGCTGAACAGGTTCGGGGAAAAAGGCAGCGAGTACTTCGAATAGCCGTAGGCGAACTTGTTGACGAAAATGTAGTCGCCGACAAGCAGGGTCGGCATCATGGAGCCGGACGGAATGGTGAACGGCTGAAAAAACACCGTTCGGATAACCATCGCCAAAATCAGCGCCTGTGCGATGACCTTGATGTTTTCCCAAAGGGCGTTCGGCTTGGTTTCGACTTTTTCGGACACGCAGTCTTATTCCTTCAACGCGCCAATAACGACGCAACTCTTGTTTGCTTCTCTCTAGCGGCTTCGGCCGATTGCGGCAATGGCGCCAACATTAAAAGCGACTCTACGTCGCTGATCAGACGCTATCCGGCAGCGCTTCGATAATGACGAAAGCCTGCGCCAAGGGATAATCATCCGTTATCGTCAAATGAATGGCAGCCCTGTGGCCGGCCGGCAGCATCGATTGCAGCATCTCTGCCGCGCCGCCCGTGAGCTTCATCGTCGGCTTGCCGCTTGGCAGGTTCACGACACCGAGATCCCTCCAGAACACGCCTTGCGCCATGCCGGTTCCAAGGGCCTTGGAGCATGCCTCCTTGGCGGCAAAACGCTTGGCATAGGAGGCCGCCCGATTGGCACGCCGATCGGACTTCGCTCGCTCGATCTCGGTAAAGCAGCGATTGGTGAAGCGCTCGCCGAAGCGCTCGAGGGACCTCTCGACGCGCCTGATATCGATGAGATCGCTGCCGATGCCGATGATCATACGGTTTCCTGCACTGGATGTGACAAACGAATGCGGGCACGCGTCATCAGCCGTTCGCGGCGGCGCGTCTGGAAGCCCTTCACGGCGTAGAAGGTTCCGAAATACACGATGACAGAGGTCAAAAGTGCAGGCGGAATGGAGCCGACAAGCATCGGCTCGAGAACGGGTCGCCAGAGTTCGCTGAAATGCAGTTCGTGGAACAGCGCGCCGAGGTCGATCGATTGCCCCGGCATTGCGTCGTGACGCGCAAGCAGCAGGTGACCTATCTCCCAGGTCGCTCCCCAGATGAATGGGTAGGTCAGCGGATTGCCGAAAGCGGCGCAACCGAGCGCCGCAGCGACCATATTGCCGGAGAAGAAGTAACTGAGCACGAAGGCCATGACGAAGTGGACGCCAATAAAGGGCGTCCAGGACACGAAGATTCCTGCGGCGACACCCATCGCGACGGCGTGCGGCGACGCCGTCAAGCGGAGAACACGCATCGTGAGGTAGCGGAGCGGCCGCAAGAATCCCTTACGGGGCCACAGCAACTCACGGACCTTTTCACGAAATCCGGCAGGTTTTCTACGTCTGAACAACATGGCGCGTATGTAGTGCACGCCGCACCGGCGTGACAAGAGCGCCAGACCATCTCAGTCAATATTTGATCATCGCAGACTGAGCATTCACCAGGGGCGCGATATGCGATACGCCCCCTCCGTTCTTCAAGTATAGGCTCGGTATTACCGGATGCGGAACAGGCCGCGATCAACCTGACGCTGACGATATTCAAGATCGATACGGTCGAAAGAGCCGTTCAGGTAAGCCATTTCACGTTCTTCAGCAGTCGGCGCACGCAGTGCACGGGCGATCTTCTTGATCGGTGTAAACATTTCTTTGCCTCATCTTCTGTTCAATTTTCCGATGACTGGAAGATAGGCGCACGCGGCCGTGATTACCAACGCTCTAACATAGGCGCAGCCATGCGCCTATCGCATACCTAGCCCTATATCCGTGCGATTTCCGTCACGAAACGATCACAAAATGTGCAACAGCCTTATTCGTAAAGCCGACGAACGGTTGCGACGCACTCCAGTTCCTTTAGCTGGGCGAGCAGCTGGTTAAGCTGCCGTAGATCCCATACCTCGACGTCGAGTGTCATTTCGGTGAAGTCGGTTGCGACGCGGACGGTATTGAACACCCGGATATTGACGTCGACACCGGCAACGGTCTGGGCGAGTTTCGCCAAAGTACCGGGCTCGTTCAACGCATTGACCATGATGCGCGCCATGAAACGCGACTTGTTGGCCTCGTCGAGATCCCAGCGCACGTCGATCCAACGGTCCGGCTGATCGTCAAAACGCTGCAGCGTCGGAGACTGGATCGGGTAGATCGTGATGGCGTTCCCCTTCTCCGTGACGTTCATGATCCCGACGATACGGTCACCGGGGACAGCGCCGGTCGGAGCGAACTGCACCTCGACATTGCTGGAGATGCCGCGGATCGGCATCGCATCCATATCGATGTCCGCTTTGACATCTGCGCCGTCGATGGCCGACTTGGGCTTGCCCGGGATCTTGAAGATCATGCCTGAGGCGCTGCGAACATTGAACCATCCGTCGTCGCCGCTCGGCTTGGCCGTCACACGCTCCTCCAGATGATCAGGATAGACCGCACGCAGCACGTCCAGTGACGACATCTCGCCACGACCGACTGCCGCGATGGCATCTTCGACGTCTTTCTGCCCCAGGCGATGGAGCGCGGGCTTCATCGCTTCGCGCGAAAAGATCTTTCCGGCTCGGTCAAACGTCCGCTCCAGAATGCGATGGCCAAGACCGGCATACTGTTTGCGGATAGCCAATCGCGTGGCGCGACGGATCGCCGCCCTCGCCTTGCCCGTTACGACGATCTCTTCCCAGGCTGCCGGCGGCACCTGGACGCCGGAACGAATGATCTCGACCTCGTCGCCGTTCGCCAAACGGGTCACGAGCGGCATGATGCGACCATTGATCTTAGCGCCGACGGTCGTGTCGCCAATATTGGTGTGAACCGCATAGGCGAAGTCGATCGGCGTCGCGCCACGCGGAAGCGCGATCAGCTTGCCCTTTGGGGTGAAGCAGAAGACCTGATCCTGGAACAACTCAAGCTTGGTATGCTCAAGAAACTCTTCAGGACTATCCCCTTCTGCGAGTGCCTCGATCGTATGGCGCAGCCAGGAATAGGCATTGGATTCACGCGAAAGGATATCGTTGTCTGAGGTCGAGGCGGCGTCCTTGTAGAGCGTGTGGGCAGCAATACCGAACTCTGCAATCTCATGCATGCGCCTGGTGCGGATCTGCAGCTCGATGCGCTGGCTGGACGGACCAACGATCGTCGTGTGCAGCGAACGGTAGTCGTTCTGCTTCGGTGTCGAGATGTAGTCCTTGAAGCGGCCGGGGACCACGCGCCAGCGGGTGTGAACGATACCCAGCCCCCGATAGCAGGCAGGAATATCGTCAACGATGATGCGGAAACCGTAGACATCCGAAAGCTGCTCGAAGGACAGCGACTTCGACTGCATTTTGCGAAACACGGAGTACGGCTTCTTCTGACGCCCCTTGACGATCGCGCCGGTCATCCCGTTGGCAACGAGCAGATCGCCCAGTTCGGTCTCGATCTTCTTGACCAGACCTTCGTTGCGCTTCGAGAGTTCCTCCAGCCGCCCGGTGACAGTCTCGTAGGCTTCCGGGTTGATATGGCGGAATGAGAGGTCTTCCAGTTCCTCGCGCATGTCCTGCATACCCATGCGTCCGGCCAGCGGCGCATAGATATCCATCGTCTCCTCGGAAATGCGGGCGCGCTTTTCCGGCGACATGTGATCCAGTGTGCGCATATTGTGCAGGCGGTCGGCGAGCTTAACGAGAAGCACACGCACATCGTCGGAAATGGCCAGCAACAGCTTGCGCAGGTTTTCAGCCTGCTTGGCCTTCTTGGTGACGAGATCGAGCTTCTTGATCTTCGTCAGTCCCTCGACCAGTCGCCCGATGTCCTCCCCGAAGAGCTCATCGATCTCGGCGCGGGTTGCCGTCGTATCCTCAATGGTGTCGTGAAGCAGCGCAACCGCGATGGTCGACTCGTCAAGGTGCATGTCTGTCAGGATGGCGGCAACTTCCAGCGGATGCGAAATATAGGGATCGCCGCTCGCACGCTTCTGTTGTCCATGCTTTTGCATTGCATAGACGTAGGCCTTGTTCAGCAGTGCTTCGTTGGCATCGGGCTTGTATTTCTGAACCCGCTCCACGAGCTCGTACTGCCGCATCATCCCGAAACCGCTCCATTAAAAAAGAAAAGCGCGCCAATCACGGATTGGCGCACATGATATGCAATAATATGCCGAAGCTATAATGGTGCAAGGTTGACGATTAGTAATCGTCGCTCTTTTCCGGCGGCACCAGGCCTTCGATACCAGCCAGAAGCTCTTCTTCCGACATTTGGTCGAAGGTAATCGTTTCCGGCAGGTCTTCCTGCTCTTCGCTGTCTGCCGCGGCAACGCCGCCGGCTGCGATGAGGCTCGCCGGATCGGGCTCTGGCTCGTCGATTTCGACGTGCTTCTGCAGCGAATGGATCAGATCTTCCTTCAGATCATCCGGAGACAGCGTCTCGTCAGCAATTTCGCGAAGCGCCACAACCGGGTTCTTGTCGTTGTCACGATCGATTGTGATCGAAGCGCCCTGGGAAATCAGCCGGGCACGGTGGCTGGCAAGCAGAACCAACTCGAAGCGGTTCTCAACTTTATCGATGCAATCTTCAACGGTGACACGGGCCATTGCCTGTCCTTTGCGGTCGTGATCTCGGGATTAACACGCCCGATACAATTAAAACCGGGCAAATTCAAGTTTTCATTGCGCAAAGCCCCAACTCACAACGCCAACGAATTTTGGATGCAAAGCGGGTTTCCACCAAAAGTTGCTTGGAATATCGCGAATCGTGCCCTAAATCTTTCTTATATGAATAGTTCATAAAGTAAGAATTGTTCCAAGCGATCGCATAACCCGTTGTTTTTTTGGGTTTCTGACGAAAGCATTAAGATTGCTCACATTGGATTGGTACGCGATGTTTGATCCACGCGAAAAAATTGCTCTTTTTATCGATGGCGCCAATCTCTACGCTGCGTCCAAAAGTCTGGGTTTCGATATCGACTACCGCAAGCTGTTGAAGGCATTTCAGAAACGCGGCTATCTCCTGCGCGCCTACTACTATACGGCTCTGATCGAAGATCAGGAATACTCCTCCATTCGCCCGCTGATCGATTGGCTCGACTACAACGGCTATAAGGTCGTCACCAAGCCGGCCAAAGAGTTCACGGATTCGATGGGACGCCGAAAGATCAAGGGCAACATGGATATCGAGCTGGCGATCGATGCCATGGAGCAATCGGAAACCGTCGATCATCTCGTCATCTTCTCCGGCGACGGCGACTTCACGACGCTTGTCGAGGCACTTCAGCGCAAGGGCCGCAAGGTCTCGGTCATCTCGACGATGGCAACGCAACCGCCGATGATTGCCGATGACCTGCGCAGGCAGGCCGATCACTTCATCGATCTTCTGTCGTTGAAGAACGAAATCGGACGCGATCCTTCGGAGCGGCCACCGCGGCCTACGACCGAACCTGCGGCACCAACCGACCTGGACGCCTAAATTCGAGCGTTCAGTGTCGTCTTCAAGGCAGATGCTCGGATTCCGATTAGCCGTTGTCCTTGAGAAGACGGCTCTTCTGCCTGTTCCAATCGCGCTCTTTCTCGGACTCGCGCTTGTCGTGGAGCTTCTTGCCCTTGGCGAGCGCCACTTCCATTTTCGCGCGGCCGCGGTCGTTGAAATAGATCTTCAACGGAATCAAGGTCATGCCCTCGCGGTTGATGCCGGCGCGCAGCCGGTTGATCTCGCGGCCGGAGAGCAGCAGTTTGCGGCGCCGACGCGGCTCGTGATTGAAGCGGTTTGCCTGCAGATATTCAGGTAGGTAGGAATTGATCAGCCAGATCTCGCCATCTTCGTCGGAAGCATAGGATTCGGCGATATTGGCCTTCCCCTCGCGCAACGACTTGACCTCGGTGCCCTTGAGCACGAGGCCGGCTTCGTAAGTGTCGATGATCTCGTAGTTGAAGCGCGCCTTGCGGTTTTCCGCCACGATCTTCTTGACCACGCGCTCGCTGCCTTTGGGCGCCATAACACATTCCAAAATGCTCGAGGGCGCGACGACCGCGCCCTTCTCTCTTGCCTTTATGTAGGGGAACATCGGCTGCCTGTGAAGGCAGGCCGAGCAGCTTGCCTCAGTTCAGCAAGCCGGCATGGCGCATGGCGGCATCGATCGCTGCTTCGGTGGCGGGTTCCAGCGTCGAAATCAGCGGCGAACGCACGTTGCGGCTCATTCTTCCCAACTTTGCGAGGCCATATTTCGCCCCGCAGAGACCGGGTTCCAGGAAAATCGCCTTGTGCAAAGGCATCAGACGATCCTGGTATTCCAACGCCTTGGCATAGCTGCCGGCAAGCGTCGCGGCCTGAAACTCGGCGCAAAGGCGCGGCGCGACGTTGGCCGTCACCGAGATGCAACCGACGCCACCGTGGGCATTGAAGCCAAGCGCCGTCGCATCCTCACCCGACAATTGTCTGAATTCCTTGCCGCAGCTAAGGCGCTGCTCGGACACGCGCTCGATCTTGCCGGTGGCGTCCTTGACTCCAACGATATTGGAGTGCGCCTTGGCAAGTGCGCCCATCGTTTCCGGCGTCATATCGATCACGGAACGGCCGGGGATATTGTAGATATAGATCGGCAGCTTCACCGCCTCGGCGATTGCCGAAAAATGTGCGATCAGACCCTTCTGCGTAGGCTTGTTGTAGTAAGGCGTAACCACGAGGATCGCATCCGCGCCCGCCTTCTCGGCATGCTGGGCAAGTTCCATTGCTTCGCGCGTATTGTTCGAACCAGCGCCGGCCATCACAGGCACGCGCTTGGCCGCAGCCTCGATGCAAAGTTCCACCACCCGCTTGTGCTCGGCATGCGACAACGTCGGAGATTCGCCGGTCGTGCCGACCGGAACGAGACCGCTGCTGCCTTCTTTGATCTGCCAGTCGACGTGGCTCGCGAACGAGGCCTCATCCACCTGGCCAGCATCAGTGAAGGGAGTGACGAGAGCGGGAATGGATCCCTGGAACATGCAGAACTCCTCATGGCCGACTTCACGCTTCGGCCGCATTCCTTGAATATTGGTGGGGCACCATAGTGCGGTGAAATCGTCGCGACAAGCGCGCAGGGATCGGTTTAGGGCAAATTCCGATAGCAAATGTGAACGAAGTTTACTGGCTTCAGTAAGCTTTCGTTAAGATGGCTCCCGCCAAATGGTTGGGCGTGTTTTCATTGCGAGAGTCCCATGAAGAGAGCAGTCCTGATCCTGTCCGCCCTCGGCTTTACCGCCGCCGCGTGGAGCAGCCTGGCGTCTTCGCTTCCGAATGAGGCCGTGCCCGTTCCCGATGTAAAGCCGATAGGTTTCGTTCCGCAGACGTCGGTACCGGAATCAATCATCACCGGCTCGATTCCGCGCAGCCAGGCACCGATCAACAGCGACCTGAAATCCGGGCTGGACGCGCTTTCGGATAACAATCCCGCGCAGGCGATTTCCATTCGTGACCGCATGGGAAGCGGGACGCTTGACCGGCACATTCTGACTTGGGCAATCGCGGTCTCGGGGCAGAAGGGTATTCCCTCCTCGGAAATTGCCGCCGCCGCCCAGGAGTTGCAAGGATGGCCGGGGCTTGCGAAGCTACGGGCCTATTCCGAGCGTGCCATCTACGACGAAAACCCTGCCCCTGGCTCCGTTTTGGCTGCTTTCGGGCAGACTGCGCCCGAGACGACGTCCGGCGCGATGATCCTGTCTCGGGCACTCGTCGCCACCGGCAAGCAGAGCCAGGCAGCAAAGTACATCCGGAAGGTCTGGCGCGGCGAGACACTCGACAAGCCGACTGAAGACAAGATTCTCGCAGAATTCGCCAGCCTGCTGACACCAGCCGATCATAAGGCGCGAATGGACTACCTGATGTATCGCAATCGCGCGGCGCAGGCCAAGCGCTTTGGTGATATGGGGCAGGCTCAGTCGCTCTACAAAGCTTGGGCGGCTGTCATGAACAAGGCGCCCAACGCCGGTGCACTTCTCACCGCTGTCGACGGCCAGTGGAAAGGCGACGCCGGCTACCTTTTCGCACGCATCGAATACCTGCGAAAACAGGACAAATATGCGGAAGCCGCCAAGCTATTGCAAAAGGCCCCCCGCAATCGGGACGAACTGGTCAATGCCGGCGAGTGGTGGAACGAACAACGGATCGTCAGCCGCGGCCTCGTCGATCAAGGGGAATTCAAGGCCGCTTACGGGATTGTTGCCAACTACACTGCAACAACACCGACCGACATCGTTGAGGCGGAGTTCCATGCGGGCTGGTACGCTCTGCGGGGCCTACAGGACGCGGCGGCAGCACAGGCGCATTTCCGCCAGATCCTCGATTTTTCCAATGGACCGATTTCGGTGTCTCGCGCCTGGTACTGGATGGGACGGTCCGCCGAGGCCGGCGGACCTGGAAAGGCATCCGAATTCTATGCCAAGGCCGCCAGCTATCCGACGACCTTTTATGGGCAACTGGCCAGCGACAAGCTCGGCCGCAAGACACTGAATGTGACCTACCCATCACCCACCCAGGCCGACCGGCAACGCTATCTTGAACGCGAAGCGGTACAGGCCATCGCCCGCCTTGACGCGGCCGGCCATGGGTGGCGGGCGAAGAGCCTTTATCTCGCGCTCGCCGAGCAACTGCAGAGCCCCGGCGAACTTTCGGTTTTGAGTGCGCAGGCGGAACGTTCAGGCGACCACCATCTGTCGCTGCAGGTCGGCAAGATCGCCTATTCGCGCGGCGTCGATGTCGCAGCGCTTGCCTTCCCTCTCGGTGTCATTCCGACGAACGCCAACATTTCCGGTTCCGGCAAAGCACTCGCGTACGCGATCGCCCGGCAGGAGAGCGCTTTCGACCCGGCCGCGGTTTCGGCCGCGGACGCTCGCGGGCTTTTGCAGATATTGCCGGGAACCGCGAAGGCCGTCGCTAAGCGCCACAGCATCGCCTATTCCAAGGACCGACTGACAGCCGACGCCGGCTACAATGCGACGCTCGGGGCACATTATCTCGGCGAGCAGATCGACGCCTTTGGCGGTTCCTATATCATGACGTTCATAGCCTATAACGCCGGTCCCAAGCGTGTGCCTGAATGGATCGGCCGCTACGGCGACCCACGCGGCCAATCGATCGACACCATTGTCGATTGGATCGAGCGGATCCCCTTCCCCGAAACCCGCAACTATGTACAGCGGGTGATTGAGAATTACGAAGTTTACAAGGTGCGGTTGGGTCAGCCGAGCGACATCGTCCGCGACCTGACCTACGGCCGTTCCTCCTGATTGGCGGATATCGTCGGCCTCGCTAAGCTGAGCCTGAGACAGCAGGAGTAGCGAGCGTGGAACCAGCAGCAAACGATGGCTTTCGAGCGATAACCTACAAGAGTGATGACGGGCTGACGCTGTACGCCCGAGATTATGGTGGCCCAGAGATAGCGGACCGGCTGCCGGTGATCTGCCTGCCCGGACTGACAAGGAATTCGCGTGATTTTCACAGCCTAGCGCTGTTGCTGTCGACCGACGCCGAGACTCCGAGACGGGTCATTGCGATCGACTATCGTGGGCGAGGCCACTCCGATTGGGACGCCAACAAGGCGAACTATAATCTCGGCGTCGAAGCGCGCGATGTCATCTCGGCCTGCCAGCATCTCAAGATCGAGCGCGGAATCTTCATCGGGACCTCGCGCGGCGGGCTGATTCTCCATCTGCTGGCGCAAATGAAGCCAGAGCTCATTGCAGCGGTCATCCTCAACGATATCGGACCGAAAATTGAAGCCAACGGCCTCAAGCGCATCCGCGATTATCTCAATTCCGCCACACCACCGCACTCCTGGGCCGAGGCGGTCGCCTTCCTCAAGGCCTGCCATAGCAGATACTTCCCTACCCTGCAGGAGGAGGACTGGCGCGGGATGGCCACAGCAATCTATCGGGATATCAACGGGAAGCCGGTGGCGGACTTCGATCCAGCCATCGCCACACAGTTGCTGGCCATCGATTTCGCTCAGCCACTGCCGGATCTCTGGCCGTATTTCGATGAACTGGCCGCGGTGCCGATACTCGTCGTCAAAGGAGAACACTCGGATCTCATTGCTGACAAAACGGTCGATGAGATGAAAGCCCGGTGTTCGTCTCTTTCGACGCTGGAGGCACTCGGCCAAGGCCACGCGCCATTGCTGCATCTTGAATCAGTGTTTCCGCGGACAAGGCTTTTCATCTCGGATGTGCCTTAGTTCTGAGCCAGTTCACTTGAGCGGCATCCAGAAACACAAAAAAGCCCGGCTCGAAAGCCGGGCTCTCCTGATTGACCGAAGTCAGACCAGATTAGAATGCACGCTGCAGACGGAAGTAACCAGACGTCTGATCGTCGATGTTGTCGCCGTCGAGGTACTGGACCGAAGCCTTGGCGTAGAAGTTGTCGGTGATCTGGTAATCAACCGTCAGACCAACCTTCCAAGCGTCGTCGCTGGAGAAGTCGTTCGAGGCGCCGTCGTCTTCGTTGTAGTTGAAGAAGTATTCAGCACCGGGAGTGATCTTCAGCTTGTCAGTCGCCTGGATGGCGTACTCAGCTGCGATCGCCCACTCAGAGGCGTCGTAGTAGGAGTTCTGGCCAGATGCCCAGACAGCTGCGAGGCCGAGCGTGCCCGGACCAACTGCAACCGTACCCATTGCACGGATCGCACCTTCTTCGTTGTCGGTGTCATAGCCACCGATAACCTGGTAGGTGAAGGCGCCAGCCTTGCCGCCGAGGCCGAGAGCAACACCAACGTTGTTCGGCTGCTCAGAACCGTCGTCCGGATAGTGGCCGTCTTCCAGTTCGTCAACCGAGATACCAGCGTAGAAGTCGCCAGACTCATACTGATAACGGATGGAGTTGTGCAGCGTTTCGTGGCTTGCGAGAACGTCGGTTTCGCCCGAGAGGCCGTCATCCCACCAGCTGTAGAACAGACCAGCGCGGAAGCCAGCGATGTCGATGTAAGCCGAGTCGAGGATCGCGTTCTGGAAGCGAGCAGAGTCGCCATTGTGCTGCAGAACGATCACGCCGGTGAGCGGACCATACTCGGTATCGCTCTTGGCCGTGAACTGAACCTGACCGCGGGTGAACGCATCCCAGTCAGACGTACCACCGAGGATGGTGTCGTCGGAACGATCGCGGGAAACGTCAACCTGGAAACGGATGTAACCTTCGATCTTCAGGCAGGTTTCCGTGCCCGGGATGTAGAAGTAGCCAGTGCCGTAAGCGTCGCAGACGCGAACGTATTCAACCGGTTCCGGCTCAGCAGCAACGATAGCGTCAGCAGCCTGAGCACCGGAAACTACTGCGAGAGCAGCAGCGGAGCCGAGAAGAAGGCTCTTGATGTTCATATTGACCTCCAATTCAAAGTTTCGATCGGGTCTGGGTTTTTCGCCGTTAGAGCAGCGTTCCCTGCCCCATCCCCATGTTTCAAGAAGTCGGACGATCAACCGCCCTCGCTTCCGAGGTTGAAAATACAAGACCGGGACTGTCACGCAATCACCAACTTGCCCGTTTGGGGTGTTTGCGACAGCCTTCCCTATGCGCTGTTGCGGAAAGGTCACAAATGCGGCATCCGCCCCTGCCGTTTCTTTATACTTTATTAAGAAACCCCTGATTCTGCGGGAGTTTGGCTGCAATGTGCCGCGGTGCCGGGCTGTGGATTGTGCCACATTGGAACCAGTTTCTCGCCGGATTCGCGTCTTTTGTTGAAGAAGGAGAAGGCCAAGCATCGACGCCCGCCTCAGGCCATGGGCGCAATTGACGAAGAATCAGTTTCCCTGACGAAGGATGATTCTCGGTTCGATTCTGTTGACGCGAGATTCGGCGGGCTAAGCGCGCAGGTGGCAGCGGTCACTACGACAGCGCGCTGCGGGTGATGATGGTCGAAACAGATGGTAGGAAAGTTGTGATGGCGGAGAAGATGGGATTCGAACCCACGATACCCTCTCGGGTATACTCCCTTAGCAGGGGAGCGCCTTCGACCACTCGGCCACCTCTCCGGTGGGAGCCCTGATAGAGTCATTCGACAGGTGACGCAAGCGCTTTTTCGGCTTTTTCACCTGATGCCGGGGCCGTCGGCCTCAGCTCAGCAGTTGCTTAAGATCGGCAGACGCGTCGGCGATGATCGCCCTGTCGGGATTGATGCCGGATTCCAGCATCTTCTTGCCGCTGACATAGGCCTTGGCATCATTGATCGCATCGACGGCAATGAATGAGCCGTTCTTGAAATACCAGATCGAGTGCGCGCCCTCGCGGGCGCCCGGGCGCAGGACCGTATCGTCGTATCCCATATTGAAGCCGGCGATCTGCAACTTGACGTCATACTGGTCCGACCAGAACCAGGGCTTGGGGTCATATGCTTCGTTACCGCCCGCGATGATGGCGGCGACCGCCTCTGCCTGATCAACGGCGTTCTGCACCGATTCGAGACGAATCCGCCCACCCTGCCACGGGAGAACCGCACAATCGCCGGCGGCAAAAATCGACGGATCGGATGTGCGGGCAAATTCGTCCACGATGATTCCATTGGCGACCTCGAGCCCCGCCTCTTTGGCGAGTTGGTCGTTTGGAACGACACCGATGCCGACGATGACGAAATCCACGTCGATCGTGGATCCGTCGGAGAGCTCCGCCGCGACGACCCTGCCCTCGTGACCTACAAGGTGCTTGAGCCCGGTCTTTTCCCGGATGACAACGTCATGCGTCTCGTGAATCACGCGCATGATATCGGCGGTCTCCTTGGCAGCGACGCGCTGCAGGATTCGGTCGGCCATCTCGATCACGGTGACTTCGAGACCGCGATGGCGGGCGACGGCCGCCGCTTCAAGGCCGATATACCCCCCGCCAATGATGAGCACGCGACGCCCCGGGCGCATCTCCTCGGCCAACAGATCGGCATCGCGCTTATCGCGGGCCACGTAGACGCCTTCGAGATCTCCGCCGATCGCAGCCGGCAGCGCTCGCGGCGTGGATCCGGTCGTCAGTGCCAGTGTACCGTAGTCGAGCACCGAACCGTCCTGCAGGAGCACCTGTTTCTTGTCGCGCACAATCTGCTCTGCCCAGGTGGAAAGCCGGATTTCGACATTATTGTCAGGGTACCAATGCTCCGGCCGGAACAGCAGACGATCGAACGTCATCTCGCCGAGCAGATATTTCTTCGTAAGCGGCGGACGCTGGTAAGGCAGCGCATCTTCGGCACCGATGATGGTGATTGGGCGCGTATCCTTGAGCGCACGCAGTTTCGCGGCCAATGCAAAGCCGGCCTGCCCCGCGCCGATGATCACCAGTCTGTCCGTCACGTTCTCACTCCCAGCCCGCAGCCGCGCGTTCCAGCAAAGGCCTACCCCCTGCCCCCAGCGCCGTCAACCGGAAGGGGTCGACCTCAATCGATCTCGATCCAGCGGCGCTCGTGGAATGACTGTGCCATGGCGTGAACAGACTTCTCTATCCTAAGACCGTCTTCGAATGTCACGATCGACGACGGCTCGCCGGAAATTGCACGGATCAGTTCGCGGCATTCGATGATCTTCAGATCGTTGAAGCCAAGACCATGACCAGGCGCCGGAATGAAGCGGTCGTATGGGCGATGCGCCGGGCCGGCCAGTATCTTGCGGAAGCCCTGTTCTGAGCCGCGGCCCGCCGCCTGATAGATCTCGAACTCGTTCATGCGTTCCTGATCATAGGCGATCGAACCCTTCGAGCCAAAGATCTGCAGCGCGATTCGACCCTTGCGCCCCCAGGCGGCGCGGTTCGCCATCAGGACAGCGGAGATCCCGCCACCAAGTCGCATCAGGACGTTGGCGGCGTCGTGATTCTCGACGTCGCGACGCCCGCCTTCCTTCACCGGACGATCGGCATAAGGCTTCACCATATCGGTAGTGACCGCCTCGACGTGACCGAACAGGTACCAGAGCAGCGACAGCGGATGCACGGCGAAATCATCCAGGGCGCCGTAGCCGGAGGAAAACTCGCTCTTCCAATAGAAGAAGGCGTCGGGATCGGCCATGAAGTCCTCGTCCATTTCGACGCGGATGTGGTTGACGGCGCCGATCGCACCTTCCTCGATCAACGTCTTGATGTGGCGCATGACCGGATTCTGGATGTAGTTGTAGCCGAGAACTGCGACCTTGCCCGCAGCCTTTGCTGTCTTCAGCATGCGCTCGGCATCGGCATATGCCGGCGCCATCGGCTTCTCACACCAGACATGCTTGCCCGCTTCGAGCGCAGCAATTGCCATCTCCGCGTGGAACTGGTTCGGCGTGGTGACCGACACGACGTCGACCTCAGGATCAGCGATCAGCTTGTGCCAATCGGCGGTTGCCTTTTCGAAGCCGAATTCGGAGGCGCGCTTGGCCGCAAGGTCTGCATTGGCCTCGGCCAAATGAATCAGGCGTGGACGCTCGACGTCCCCGAACACCGTCTTCACTGCGTTCCATGCCAATGCGTGGCATTTGCCCATATAGCCGGTGCCGATCAGGCCAATTCCGAGTGGCTTCATCTTGTCTCCTCCGCGTTCCTCGCCGATTTTTTGGAATATTTAGATCATTTTGACAAGCGCCGTTGATGGCCACTTTTCGCCGCACGCTTGGTTTTTTTGACCAAACCCCTTAAATTCCAGCGAAATAAAAACAGTTAGGCACGCGGATGGAAATCATTTATGGTCCGAATTATGGAATGTTTATTTCATTCACCGGATCGTGCCTATGGATAGTGACACCAAGACGCCCATACGCGTGCCGCGCGACTTCGAGAGTCTACGCAGCACGATTATCGAGCGCAAAGCAAACATGCCGAAGCGGCTGGCACAGGTCGCCGCTTTCGCCCTCGGCAACCCCGACGAGATCGCGTTCGGCACAACGGCGAGCATCGCTGCGGCCTCTGACGTGCAGCCGTCGACGCTGGTGCGTCTCGCGCATCATTTAGGCTACGAGGGGTTCTCCGATCTGCAGAGCATCTTTCGCGAGCGCCTGCGCGATCGGACGCTGAGCTATGAAGAGCGCCTGGTCACGCTGGAGCAGGCCAGCGGCGATGACGAGGATGCCAACCTGCTTTCCGGCTTCATTTCGGCTGCAAGCCAGTCGGTCAACCGACTGGCTGCCACTGTGCAGACCGATACCTTCACCAAGGCGGTCGATATTCTCGCGGCTGCCGAGACGATCTACCTGATCGCCAAGCGCCGCTCCTATCCGCTGACAGCACACATGACCTATGCCTTCTCGAAGCTGAACATCCGGCACCAGATCGTCGCGTCGCCAAATGGCGTCGATCCGGAAATGGTGCAATTCGCGACTCACAAAGATGCGGCAATCGCGGCGAGCTTCTCGCCTTATGCCGCCGACAGCCTGAGCCAGGCGGAAGCGCTCGCAGATCGAGGGGTGCCCGTTGTTGCTATTACCGATTCGGCCTTCTCGCCGCTCGCCGCCCGCGCCACCTGCTGGTTCGAAGTGGCGGAGGCGGACTTTGCCGGTTTCCGCTCGCTCTCAGCGTCGATGGCCCTGACGATGGCGCTCCCGGTTGCGATCGCCGAGCGGCGGCGGAAGCGAACCCAGGTAAAATCGACAAAATCAAAAATGGAATAAACATTCCGAATTGACAACAATACGGAACCGATGTTTCATTACTCGCAATCAGCAGGCGCCAAGCCGTAGCTAAAATCTAGCGGGAGGACATCATGGCACAACCGAACCCGGGCTCGCAGCCGGAACCGTCGCTTGACGTGATCACGATCGGCCGATCCTCGGTCGATCTCTACGGCCAGCAGATCGGCTCGCGGCTTGAGGACATCGGCTCCTTTGCGAAGTCCGTCGGCGGCTGCCCTGCCAACATCGCAATCGGAACGGCGCGTCTAGGCCTCAAGTCAGGCCTGATCACCCGGGTCGGCGACGAACAGATGGGCCGCTTCATCATCGAGCAGTCGGCGCGTGAAGGCGTCGAGACGAAGGGCATCAAGACCGACAAGGAACGTCTTACGGCACTGGTGCTGCTCGCCGTCGAGGCCGAAGGCGTCTCGCCGATGATCTTCTATCGTTCGGATTGCGCCGACATGGCGCTCGACGAGGGCGACATCGATGAGAGCTTCATAAAATCATCGCGCGCCGTGCTGGTGTCGGGCACGCATTTCTCCCGGCCGAATACGGAAGCCGCACAGCGCAAGGCGATCCGCATCGCCAAGGCCAACGGCCGCAAGGTTATCTTCGACATCGACTATCGGCCGAATCTCTGGGGCCTTGCCGGCCACGCGGAAGGTTTCGAGCGCTATGTGAAGTCCGATCGCGTCTCCTCCAAGATGAAGGAGACGCTTCCCGATTGCGACCTGATCGTCGGAACCGAAGAAGAAATCCTCATTGCCTCAGGTGCCGATGACGTGCTCGGTGCTCTCAAGGAAATCCGTCGCCTGTCGCCGGCGACCATCGTTCTCAAGCGTGGTGCCATGGGCTGCATCGTCTACGATGGTCCGATCAGCGACAATCTGGAAGACGGCATTGTCGGCGAAGGCTTCCCCATCGAGGTGTTCAACGTGCTCGGCGCCGGCGATGCCTTCATGTCGGGCCTGCTGCGCGGCTGGCTGAAGGACGAGCCGTTGAAGACCTGTGCCACCTGGGCGAATGCCTGCGGCGCCTTCGCCGTCTCCCGCCTCCTCTGCTCGCCTGAGTATCCGACCTGGGCCGAGCTCGATTTCTTCCTGAAGCACGGAAGCCAGCATCGTGCGCTGCGAAAGGACGAGGCGATCAATCACATCCACTGGGCTTCGACGCGCAAGGGCGATATTCCGCTTCTCATGGCGCTTGCGATCGACCACCGTTCGCAGCTCACCAGTGTCTGCGATGAGCTTGGCGTCGACTACAAGAAGATTGTGGCCTTCAAGCGCCTTGCTGTGGAAGCTGCTGCCCGCGTTGCCGATGGCCGCAGCGGCTACGGCATGCTGATCGACGAGCGCTTCGGACGCGACGCCTTCTTCGATGCGGCAAGCAAGAATTTTGCTTGGATCGGCCGCCCGGTGGAACTGCCAGGGTCCAAGCCGCTGCGCTTCGAGTTCAGCCAGGACATCGGTTCGCAGCTCGTCGAGTGGCCGCTCGATCATTGCATCAAGTGCCTGTGCTTCTATCACCCGGACGACCCGGCAGCGCTGAAGAGCGAACAGCAGGAGAAGTTGCGTACGCTCTTCGAAGCCGCACGCAAGGTTGGCCGCGAACTGCTGATCGAAATCATCGCCAGCAAAAACGGGCCGCTGACCGACGGCACCATTTCGACGGCAATGGAAGAACTCTATGCGCTCGGCATCAAGCCCGACTGGTGGAAGCTCGAACCTCAGGCTTCGACGGCCGCCTGGAAAAAGATCGAGGCCGTGATTGCCAAGAACGATCCATGGTGCCGCGGTATCGTGCTCCTCGGTCTCGAGGCTCCGGCGGACGAACTGGTGAAGGGCTTCGAGGCGACGCTCGCTGCTCCGTCCGTCAAGGGCTTTGCGGTCGGTCGCACGATCTTTACCGAAGCGGCCCGCGGCTGGCTTTCCGGCAAGCTGAACGATGAGGAAGCGATATCAGACATGGCCGGACGCTTCCGCCAATTGACCGACGCCTGGTTGAAAACCCGCGGCCTGAATTAGTTAAAGCATTTGGGAGGTGCCCCATGGGCAAGACTGTACGATTGACGATGGCTCAGGCCGTCACGCATTTCCTCAAGAAGCAGATGACCGTGGTCGACGGCAAGAAGGTGCCGATCTTCGGCGGCGTCTGGGCAATCTTCGGGCACGGCAATGTCGCCGGCATCGGCGAGGCGCTCTATCAGGTGCGTGGCGAACTGCCGACTTATCGCGCCCATAACGAGCAAGGCATGGCGCATGCAGCAATTGCCTATGCCAAGGCGAATTTTCGCCAGCGTTTCATGGCGTGCACGACGTCGATCGGTCCAGGCGCACTCAACATGGTGACGGCAGCCGGTGTTGCCCACGTCAACCGCATCCCGGTTCTCTACCTGCCCGGCGACGTCTTCGCCAATCGCGCGCCCGATCCGGTGTTGCAGCAGATCGAGGATTTCGGCGACGGCACGGTTTCGGCGAACGATGCTTTCCGTTCTGTTTCCCGGTATTTCGACCGCATCACACGGCCGGAGCAAATCATCTCGGCGCTGAAGCGCGCCATGCAGGTGCTGACCGATCCCTATGATTGCGGCCCGGTGACGCTGTCATTGTGCCAGGACGTGCAGGCCGAAGCCTTCGATTATCCCGAGAGCTTCTTCGAGGAGCGTGTCTGGACCACGCGCCGCCCTCGCCCGGATGCCGATGAGTTGGCAAGCGCCATCGCGCTCATCAAGAAATCAGAAAAGCCGGTCATCATTGCCGGCGGCGGCGTGCTCTATTCGCAGGCCACCAAGGAGCTCACGGCGTTTGCCGAGGAACACCGGATCCCCGTCGTCGTCACGCAGGCCGGTAAGTCGGCGATCGACGAGCGGCATCCGCTGGCGCTTGGCTCCGTCGGTGTGACCGGGACATCGGCCGCCAATGCCATTGCAACGGAAACGGACCTTATCATCGCGGTCGGCACACGTTGCCAGGACTTCACGACGGGCTCTTGGGCGCTTTTCCAGAACGACAAGCTCAAGATCCTCGGCCTCAACATTGCCGCCTACGACGCAGCCAAGCATGACGGCCAGACGCTGGTGGCCGATGCCCGCGAAGGATTGAAGGCCGTTTCGAGCGGGCTTGCCGGCTGGAAGGCACCCGCTGGGCTCACCGAGAAGGCCGAACGGGAAAAGAAGGTCTGGATGGACGCCGCCGCCAAGGCGATGGCGAGCACCAATGCCGCCCTACCCTCCGACGCCCAGGTGATCGGCGCTGTTACCCGTTCGATCGATCTCGAAAAGGCCATCGGCCTATGTGCTGCCGGCGGTCTGCCGGGCGAGATGCACAAGCTCTGGCCGGCGACCGCGCCCGGCAGCTACCACATGGAATATGGCTTCTCCTGCATGGGCTACGAGATTGCCGGCGGCCTTGGCGCCAAGATGGCGCATCCTGAGAAGGAAGTCTTCGTCCTTGTCGGCGACGGGTCCTACATGATGCTGAATTCCGAGCTCGCGACGTCGGTCATGCTCGGGCTGAAGCTCAACATCGTCCTGCTCGACAACCGTGGTTATGGCTGCATCAACCGGCTGCAGATGGCGACCGGTGGTGCGAACTTCAACAATCTGCTGAAGGACGCGCACTACGAAGTCATGCCCGAGATCGACTTCCGCGCACATGCCGAGAGCATGGGCGCCATCGCGGTCAAGGTTGCGTCGATCGCCGAGCTGGAGAAGGCAATTGCCGACTCGAAGAAGAACGATCGCACCTCGGTCTTCGTGATCGACACCGATCCGCTGATCACCACGGATGCAGGTGGCTACTGGTGGGACGTTGCCGTTCCCGAAGTCAGCCCGCGCGAGCAGGTCAACAAGGCGCACGCGGCTTACGTCAAGGCGCGCGCCGCCCAGCGCATCGGCTGATCGACTGATTTCATCTTCTGGAAGAGCGGCGACGCTCTTCCGACAATGCTTTTGAGGAGACTATTGATGAAGGCCAAACTTGGCATGTCGCCGATCGCCTGGTGGAACGACGATCTTCCCGAGCTCAGCGACGACGTATCCCTGGAAGAATGCCTGCGCCAGTCGCGCGGCGCCGGCTTTACCGGCATGGAACAGGGCCGCCGCTTTCCGAACAATCCGGCCGAGATGTTGCCGATCCTGCGCGCCGCCGACGTGACGCTTTGCGGCGGCTGGTTCTCTGGCACGCTCGTCGACGAGGAGCTCGCGGCCAACAAGGATCGCATCGCGCCGATGATCGAGCTGTTCAAGGCTGTCAACGCGCCCTGCATCGTCTATGGCGAAGTTGGCCGCTCCATCCAGGGCGACCGCTCCATGCCACTCGCCACCAAGCCGCGCCTCTCGGATGACGAGATGAAGGCCTATGCGCGCAAGGTCACGCAGTTCGGCGAATGGTGCGCCGAGCAGGGCATGCCGCTTTCCTATCACCACCATATGGCCGCCGTCGTCGAGACCGAGCCGGAACTCGACGCCTTCATGCGCAATTCGGGCGAAGGCATTCCGCTCCTGCTCGACGCTGGGCACCTGGCTTTTGCCGGCGGCGACGTTTTGCGCGCCGTCGACAATCACCACGCCCGTATCAACCACGTTCACGTCAAGGACATCCGCAAGTCGGTCGTCGATGGATTGGACCGTAGCAAGCAATCCTTCCTCGACGCGGTGGCGCTCGGCGCGTTTACCGTACCGGGCGACGGTTCGCTCGATTTCGGCGCCATCGTCAAGCGGTTTGCCGGTTACGGATACGAAGGCTGGTTTGTCGTCGAGGCCGAACAGGATCCGCGCAAGGCGCCGCCGCAGAAGATGGCTGAGATCGGTCATGCCGAGCTGATGCGGGTGATGACGGCGGCTGGCTATACGGTCGAGACAGAAGGTTTCCCGAAGGGGTGACGAGAGGTGCTCCGTCTGAGGACGGGGCACCAACTTCTCCCCCTATGGGGAAATTTGCAGGCAATGGAGAGTACCGATGCCAAACCTGAAAGTGAAACCATCCAGCACGCATGGCCGCGTCACTCATGTGACGCCTGAAAGCGCGGGCTGGACTTACGTTGGCTTCGATATGCATCGGCTCAAGCCTGATGAAACCGTCTCAGGCGAGGCAAGCGACCGCGAAGTCTGCCTTGTCTGGGTGTCAGGCAAGGGCAAGGCAAATGCCGCAGGCGAGGATTTCGGCTCCGTCGGCGGGCGTATGAGCCCGTTCGAGGGTGCGCCACACTCGCTCTATGTACCGGCCGGCTCCAGCTGGTCGGTAACGGCCGAAACGGACCTCGAGCTCGCCGTCTGCTCTGCGCCTGGCGGTGGTGACTATAAAGCAAAGCTGATTTCGCCCGGCGTGCACCCGCAGTTCCAGCGCGGCAAGGGCTCGAATGTGCGTCTCGTGACCAACATCATGCCCGAAGACGACAATTCCGCCCATTCGCTGCTGGTTGTCGAGGTCATCACGCCGAGCGGAAACACCTCGTCCTATCCGTCGCACAAGCACGATCAGGACAATCTTCCGAATGAGAGCCTGCTGGAAGAAACCTATTATCACCGCATGAACCCGCCGCAGGGCTTTGCGTTCCAGCGTATCTACACCGACGATCGCTCGCTCGATGAGGCGATGGCGGTGGAAAATGGCGATGTGACGCTGGTGCCGAAGGGCTATCACCCCTGCGCCACCATTCACGGCTACGACCTCTACTATCTCAACGTCATGGCCGGGCCGAAGCGTGTGTGGAAGTTCCACAATGCGCCGGAGCACGAGTGGCTGCTGAAATAAGACGACGTAGAATCGCTAAATAATCTGACAGCGGGCGAGCCGTGCGGATGGTTCACTGCCTCCATCGAAATCAACCGATGGAGGACTACCATGCACGGCTCAACCACCATTCTTGCGGCCGGCAGCCGTTCGGCCAAGCCATCGCGGCTCCCAACCGCGCTTCTCTCCTTTTATCACTGGACGGCTCACAAATTGAGACAGCGGCGCGACCTGAACGCTGTCATGGAGCTTTCCGACGAGCAGCTGAAAGATATCGGCCTGTCGCGCTATCAGACCGAAAGCGATGTGCACGTCTATTGCCGGGACTGAACTGTGCTAGGATGCCGATAGCAGGCTTCATGCATGCAACTTCCGGAACCGTCATGACGCAATTCTCGACCGAGCTGCTGCTGAAGACGAAGACGGTCACGATCCGTGACGTCATCTGTAATGGCGCGTGCCGGCATAAAAGCGACGAGGAATGCGCCCACAGGACGAGCCTGGTCTATCCTTACCGCGGTGTTTTCATGCGTCACGTCGGGCGCAACGACACCGTGGCGGAGGCGAACCAGATGCTGTTCTTCAATACCGCGCAAGGCTATCGGATCAGCCACCCAGTCGAAGGCGGCGATGCCTGTATCGACCTATCCATCGACGAAGCATTGCTTGCCGAGCTGGCGCCGAAAGATCAGATGCAGCCGGGAGAGCTTTTCGGCTTCCGCCGGCAGCGGCGGCGGATCGACCCACGGGCGCAGGCGCTCGTGGCGCTGTTGCGTCACGGCCTGCATCGCAAGGCTGCCGAGACATTGGAAGCCGAAACGCTGGCATTGACGCTCGTCCGCCGGTCGCTCGGAGAACGAACATCACATGCAGCAGGTGCCAGCGTCGGGCGGCAGAAGCTTGTCGACCGGGCAAAGCTCGCTCTCTCCTCGGATCTCGCGCGGCGGTGGACGCTTGCCGAAATTGCCAGCGAAGTCGGCGTTTCGCCGGTTTATCTCACGCAGGTCTTCCAGCAGGTCGAGGCCACCCCGCTTTACCGCTACCAACTGCGGCTCCGCCTTGCCAGAGCGCTCGACCTGCTCGGACAATACGACGACCTGACGGCGCTCGGCCTGGAACTGGGCTTTTCCAGCCACAGCCACTTCACCTCCTCGTTCCGCCAGAACTATGGTCAGACGCCCGCGGAATTCCAGCGCGCGGCGCGGCTTCGGCGCTGACAAGTTGCTAAAGAATTCGACAGCGGCGGCCGCGGCGAAAGTGCTCTGATGGTCCGGTCCCAAATGGGACATGAAACCGGAGGATCATTGCCGTGAAGAAAACCACCTGTGCCGCCTGCGACTGCGAACTCGGGCCGGATGTCATCAGTGTCAAGCTCGGCGGAAAGACCGTCGAGGTGTGCTGCCAGGAATGCGCCGAGGCGCTCAAGGAAGCCGATGCTGCAGCGACCACGGCCAGGCGAGCAACAATGAGTGAACAGGAGAGCCGCGCCCATGAGGCGCGGCTCTCGTCTTTCAGGCGGGAAGCAGGCCGTAGCGCCAGCCCCTGCTTTTCGCCAAGCGAACAAGCACCCAGGCAGCGAGCAGCAGCATGCACAATTCCGCATAGACCGGCACCATCCAGATGCCCATCTCGCCGAAGAGATGCGGCAGCAGGAAAGTCAGGGGCAGCGTGAAGAGATAGGGCCTTGAGAGGCCGAAGATCGCCGCGCGCTTTGCATCCCCGATCGACTGGAAATAGCCCGAGAGCACGATCATCTGGCCGAAGAGGAAATAGCAGCCGACCCTCCAGGGCAGGATGCGCGCCACCTCGCTCACCACAGCAGGATCGCTAACGAAGATCGCCCCGAACCGTCCGGCCAGCAATTCGACGACCAGCTCGATGGATGCGCAATAGACGAGCGCCGAGACCATCGCGATCCGCAGGCTGCGGCCAACTCGATCGGAGAGCCCTGCCCCGAAATTGTTGCCTGAGATGGTCTGGAAGGCGACGTTGAGGCCGAGCAGCGGCAGATAGGCGAAGGTCATGATCCGCGTGATGATGCCGTAGGCGCCGATCGTCGCCACGTAGTCGGACCTGCCCCAGAGCGAAAGATTGAAGATCACCGCGGCCGAGCTCAACGAAATCCCGATGAAACCGAGACTCATGGGCATGCCCAATGCGAGGATGGTTTTCCATTCGCCAGCCGCGCCGCGACCTGCCGGTCGCAAGGCGTCTGCCTTGAGCCAGCGATAGGCGAGGATTGCGGCAAGGCAGATCGCTTGCGCCGAGACGGTGCCGATCGCGGAACCGGCAACGCCCCACTGCATCACCGCCATGAAAAACCAGTTGGCTGCGATGTTGAGGAGCGATGCGGCGAGCGTCACGGCGGTCATGAAGGCGATCCGACCTTCGCAGCGCAGGGCATCGATGTTCAGCGACAGGAAGAAGGCGATGACCGCCGAGCCGATCATGATCGCCATGAAGAGCGTGGCGTTCGCGGCCACCGTCGCGTTGCCTTCGGCGGCCGCCTCGACGATCCGCCAGCCGATACTCCAATAGACGAGATTGAGTGCGGCCACGACTGCGATCGCCAGGAGATGCGCAGTGGCAAACGTCCGGCGCGCGGTCGGCCTGTCTCCTGCACCGAGCTGGCGCGCAAGGATGCTTGCCATGCCGTTCGATACGAGGGATTGCAGGGCGATGACCATCATCAGCCCGGGAAAGATGAGCGTGACTGCCGAGAGCGCTGCCGGCCCGACATAGGCACCGAGAAAGTAGGCGTCGACCACGGCGAAGAGCCCATTGATCGTGGTGATCATGATGATCGGCGCTGCCGTCCGCGCGAAGACGACGGCAAGCGGGGCGGTCAGAAACGTGTTCTTTTCAGCATTGTTTTTCATAGGGATACCGAAGAGCTACGGCACGCGGCTGCGGGCCGTGTGGGACGGAAAACCGGGAACGGCTCAGATGTCGAGAACGAGGTGGGGAACGCCGTTCGACGTCTTGCGCGGCGACACGCCGTTGCCGTCGACCTGTGCATTGATGCGCTGCCGGAACGCCGAGAAACTCTCGAAGGTCACGACATCGACAGGCTCGTCGAAGTGGATGGTGATCTTGTGGAGCCCTCCACCGTGCGCCGAAAGCGCCAGGATCTTGCCGCTGAACGCCTGGTTCAGATACCGGCCGCGGACTTGGGCGCCGACGGAAAGCGCGGCGATCGGCTCTTCGTTTGGCCGCGTCGCAAGCGCGGAAAGCGTGTTCCAGTCACGCAGGCCGTGCTGTTGCGCGACAAGCTCAAGGGCGGCGCTGTGGGAGATCGCGGTGCCGCGTGTTTCCATCGCCTGACGAAGACGCTTCGCCTGCGATTTCAGTTCTTCGATCGTTGGATATGCAGTGGTCACGGATTCAGCCTTTCGGAAGGCATGCCATTTCGACCGTTACAAGGGAGCTCGCATTGCCTGCAGTCAGCATGCACCAAATGGCTGTGACTGAATCTTGCCGAGGACTTCACCATGGACTTTTCGTCCGCGAGCGGCCGGCGCCTCGAGCCATGTCCGATATGCTTGAAGGGCGACGGACTGTCAAGCAGGCCCGTCTTGCCCAAGAATGAGCCATTTTGCTCTCCAGACAGGCATAAGCTTCAGATTGTAGGGAGATTGTTCAGAAGTTGTCAGCAATCTTGCGCTAATCTCGAAGCGTACAACAAGCGGAGGCTACCGTGGCCTTTCAGATGCACCTCGACACAGAACACCCGCAGCCCGAACAGGCCTACCGGGAATTTTCGCTCGATCGCCCCGGCAAGATCATCTTTGTCGGACACCACCTCAGCACGGGAACGCAGGTCCGCTGCTTGATCCGCACCATTACGCTTGCGGGCGCGGTCATCGAGGTCAACCCTAACCTCGAGGTGCCGAATCATTTCTTCCTCGAGATCCTCGGCATTCACGACGAGATCGGCTCGACGGTCGTCAAGCGCGAGGGCGACCTCGTGACAATTAGCTTCAACATGCTGATCAACCCGGAATTCCTGCATCACGTCTTGCGACTGAATTTCGAAGCGTAGCCGGCGTGCGACCGCTCTCGCATTCCGCTCGCGACAACGCCGCTGTCCTGGTGGCACTGCGTCTCGCGGCCCGCCAAACGAAGAGCCGCACGATCAGCTGAAGGCTCTGCCATTCCGGGCCTTCGAGCGGATCGCTAAACCGATCCCGGTGAACTTTTCGATTGCGATCCTGAAAGACACTCCAGAGAACCACCCAGTTGAGATCCATTGCTCGGGCCTCCATCTATTGCTGATGTGACTGAGCTAAGTCTCCCCGCACTCTCGATGTAGATGCATGGGAGAAAGAGGGTTTTCATCCATGAAAGATGCGAACTGGGACGACCTGCAGTTGTTCTTCCATGTGGCGACTGGCGGTGGGCTTTCGGCTGCGGCAACGCAAACCGGCCTCAGCGCACCGACGATAGGCCGTCGCATGCTGGCACTGGAGCGTGCGACGGGACGCGCGCTCTTCAACCGCGGACCGACGGGATACCTGCTGGCAAACGACGGAGTTGCGCTTCTCGAGCGGGTTCGCTTGATGCAGGACGCAGCCCAATCCATTGCGGATTGGCGAGGCGAAGTGTTGACGCTTCCCATCGTCTCGATGGCCGCCGACAGTTGGAGTCACGCTTTGTCGCCTCCCACCTTGCAGCCATCTGGACGCCGAAGGACGCCTTTCGGATGTGCTACAAGACCTGCGACGGCGGCGTCGACTTCACCTACCGCGAGGCCCACATCGCTATTCGCCATGACCGCCCCGACACCGGCAACGTTGCAATTCGGCGATCCGTCGGCGTTGCACATGCCGTTTACCAGGCGCGCAGCTTCGACGATCGCAACCGCAACTGGATCTCACTCGGCACAGACATCGCCATCACGCCGGCCGACAAGTGGACCTTCGAGCATCCGGACTACTGGATCACCGGCTGGACGAATACGCCGCATATGCTCTTCTATCTCATCCGCGGCGGTGCCGGACGCGGCGTCCTACCGTGCTTCATCGGGGATTCTGACCAGAGCCTCGTTCGCGCTGGGCCGCTTATCGAAGAGTTGACTTACGAGATGTGGGTCACGGCTCACGACGACGAGCGTCAACGCCCGGAAGTGCGCACCGTCATTGACCGACTGGTCGGGCTTTTTTCCGAGAACGAAACGCTCTTTGCCGGTGAGGCGCCGGGACCATAGAAGCCGCCGGCGCAGATCCGGGTTTGGCGATAGTGTCTCAAGCAGCAAGGTGTCGCTCTATCTGGTCGACAGGCAGATTGATGTAGTCCTTCGGCACTTCAGCCGAAATCGCAGCCTGAACTTGAGGTGTCAGGCTGCTCCGCAGGGTGCCGAGTGCCTTTGGCGGCGCGACCAAAATGATGTTGCGAGCATTCTTTTCGCGCACCAACAGGTCCATTTTCACGGCAACCTGTTTCAGAAACTGTGCCTCGGCCTGCTCATGCCAATCTGTTTGCTCGACGGCACTAACGCTCTGCCCATTGGCCGCGTGCGTTCGACCCGGTTTGTCGGCTCCTATTTCGCGATCCGGCTCATTGGGCTGGCTCAAGGTTTCCTCAACCTTGAGGTTCATCAATTCTATGTCGCCTGCGTTCTGCAGGATCAATGCCTTGGCACCATCGCAAACGACCACCCACGATTTCGACGGAACTCTGACATCAGTCATTGTGATTTCCTCGCTTTGTAATTTTGAAGCGCCATCGGCGCCCCCGACAATCAGAAAAACGTGCAGAGTCGAAAAGAGTTCGATGACTTTTTTACGACAATTGCGGCGCATCGCGGTGCTCGCAGCCCTGGCCGCTCGATCTGAATTCGCGTCTTCCAAGGTGGGACGCCCGGAAAACGACTGCGTCGTTAAAATTGTATTTGGTTCCTTGACAATTGAGCAAAGCATTCGTGTGAAGCTCCAGTCGAAGAGGACCGGGACGACCTTGGTTCCAGGGAGACACGCGGAAATGTCGATGCTTCGCGCCACGCACCTTGCGACCGTAAAATCTGCGGTTTACGAGACGCGCTGGGAACAGTTCAGTGTTAGACGCCCTGCGCGTATCATCGCGGTGCGGCCCTGCCTTACCGGTATCTCCATCCGCAGCGCAGAGATCATCGACATCTCGCGCGGGGGTGCCACGTTTGTCGTTTCATCCACAGCGGGCCTGCCAAAGCACTACTACCTTAGTATTCTTGGCCTTGCCTATCGGATTGGTTGCGCCGAGGTCTATCGCAATAACGAGCGCATTGGCGTGCGGTTCATCAATACAATCGAGCCGGAGGTTCTACGTCGCGTCGTGCGTGCGGATTTCATGGCCGGCAACGTGGAAGCACTCGAAGCCCGCGGAGCTGTACGCATGTAAATCGCGTTCACCGCGGAATAATGTTTCTTGCCTTGGCGGCAGCAGAGCCTATTCTCGGTCCGATTTTCCACAGCATCCAGGAAACTGCTCCAGCATGTCCGCCTTTTCGCGCTTCACGCCGCTTGCTAGCGCCCTTCCCTCCACCGTTCCCTTCGTCGGTCCAGAAGCGATCGAGCGCCAGCGCGGCCTTTTGGTCAAGGCGCGTATCGGCGCCAACGAGAACGGCTTCGGCCCAGCCCCATCCGTGCTTGCCGCCATGCGCGAGCAGGCTGGTGATATCTGGAAATACAACGACCCCGAAAACTATGCACTCAGGGAGGCACTCGCCAGGCATCTGGGCGTCGGAATCGACTCCATCGCGATCGGTGGCGGCATCGATGAATTGCTCGGTCAGATCGTGCGGCTCGTGATCGAGCCTGGGGCGCCTGTCGTGACCTCGCTCGGTGGCTATCCGACCTTCAACTTCCACGTTGCCGGCTTCGGCGGCCGGCTCGTCACCGTGCCCTATGTCAACGATCGCGAAGACCTCGACGGCCTTCTGGAGGCCGCTAAGCGCGAGAACGCGCCTCTGGTCTATTTCGCCAACCCGGACAATCCGATGGGAAGCTGGTGGGATGCCGATAGCATCGTCGCCTTTGCCCGCGCGCTCCCGGAAACCACGATGCTGGTCCTCGACGAGGCCTACAGCGAAACCGGGCCGGCCGGATCTCTGCCAGCGATCGAGGCGCTCATCGACCTTCCCAATATCGTGCGCACGAGGACATTCTCGAAGGCCTACGGCCTAGCTGGCGCCAGGGTCGGCTATGTCATCTCGACACCAGGCACCGCACGCGCGTTCGACAAGATCCGCAATCATTTCGGGATGAACAGGCTGGCGACGGTGGCGGCTCTGGCGGCACTCAAGGATCGGGCCTATCTTGCCGAAGTCGTGAGCAACATCCGCATGGCACGCGACCGGATCACCGCAATTGCCAAGGCGAACAACCTGGTTCCACTTGCGTCCGCGACCAACTTCGTTGCTATCGACGCCGGACGCGACGGCACTTATGCCCGCGCCATCGTCGACGGGCTGATGCAGCATGGTGTCTTCATCCGGATGCCGGGTGTTGCTCCACTCAATCGTTGCATCCGCGTCAGTGTCGGACCGGAAGCCGAGATGGCGCTTTTCGAAGAAGCACTACCGGAAGTGCTCAAGGCGCTGGGCTAGCGCAAAGCAAAGAACCGCGCCGGCCTTGTTCCTGCCGGTCGCGGTTCATGTTCGTGGCATCGACTTCTTCAAAAAGCTCCCGCCGCCCCTCTTTTGAGGTTGTTATTGATTCTCGCTCGCGTGTTGGCGGCCAGCCGGTTTTTAGTGGATCGTCATCCACTCGCGAGCGGCCCGGAGCGCCTCGACGATCTGCATCTTGTCCATGTTTGCGGCGACATCGGCGCGAAGCTCGGCGGCGCGGTCGTTGCCCTTGATCGCCGCAATGTTCAGCCACTTGTGCGCGGCGACCAGATCGACGGCGCAACCGCGACCGGTCGCATACATCAGACCCATCTCGCAGAAGATATCGGCGTTGTTTTCGCCACCCATGGTGGCCATTTCAGCATTGTGCATTTCAAAGCGTGCCATCGGTTTATCCCTGTTTAGCCTGTTGTCGACTTACCCTGTTTTACCTTCCGGGCCTTGCCGTCTATCGCGGCTTTAAGTGCCCTTCGGTTCGGCGGGTTTGCCCCGCTCGTTTGATAGCTCCACTATGCCAATACCTTTTCAAAAAACGCCTAAAATGCATGATTAATTTGAAACAAACAAAGTGCAAACACTTGGTAAAATTGGATTTTTGTTAAACATCGCGATGCCTGCCGATTAAGGATTTTCGACACAATTTTACGGAATATTCAGATCTCGAAATCAACCTTCCGTTCACCACGAAATCAGCATCGCATGTCTGAAACGGAAGATTTTGTCGCCTCTGGCTCATCAAACGCGGTTGTCGCGAACCACAAGAAACAGATTTACGTTTACGTTCGCGTCATATATTTTCCCGCCGGGACATTAGGGAGGAACGAATGATCCGCACGCTTATTTTCGCTGGAGCGTTGGCGCTTGCTACCGGGACGGCCTTTGCAGACGAACCGATCGTCGGCAATTGGAAAACGGCTTCCGGTGACACGGCGCATATTGCATCCTGCGGCGGCAGCTACTGCATCGTGCTGAAGACGGGCAAATATGCCGGCAAGAAGATCGGAACACTTGCAGGCAGCGGCGTGAGCTACAGCGGCCAGATCACCGATCCCGCCAACGACAAGACCTACAGCGGATCGGGCAACGTTCTCGGAAACTCACTGAAAATGAAGGGCTGCGTCCTCAACGTGCTCTGCAAATCCCAGACCTGGACGCGCCTGTAGCAAGATGAATCGCGAAAAGAAGCGCCCGGACGATGGCCGGGCGCTTCTTATTTCATCGGGCGCGCTGATTGAAGAGGATCTTCTGTGCTTCCTTGTCTTCGGCAAGGTTGCTGCGTTCGCGCTCTTCCTTGCCGACCGCCGTCCCGCGGATCACCGCCGGACGCGCCATCATCGTATCGAACCAGCGCTTGAGGTGAGGAAACTCATTGAGGTCCTGCCCCTGCTTCTCGTAGGGAATGACCCAGCCGATACTGGCCATATCAGCAATCGAATAGTCGCCGGCGAGATATTCACGATCCGCCAACCGCTTGTTCATCACGCCATACAGGCGGTTTACTTCGTTGGTGTAGCGGTTGATGCCGTATTCGATCTTCTCCGGCGCATAACCGCGGAAGTGGTGCGCCTGTCCGGCCATTGGGCCTAAGCCGCCCACCTGCCAGAAAAGCCATTCCTCGATCTGCACGCGTATGCGCTCGTCCGTCGAATAGAACTTCCCGAACTTGCGGCCGAGGTACTGGAGAATAGCGCCGGATTCGAACACAGAGATCGGATCACCCCCAGGACCATCCGGATCGATGATCGCCGGCATACGGTTGTTTGGCGCGATCTTCAGAAACTCCGGCGCGAATTGCTCGCCGCGTCCGATGTTGATGTATTTGACCTCGTAGGGAACGCCGAGTTCCTCGAGCATGATGCTGATCTTCCAGCCATTCGGGGTGGGCCAGTAATAAAGCTCAATCGGTGCCGTCATGAAAATCTCCTTTGGGGACTCAAGAGATAAGCAGTGGTAGCCACGCTTCAAGCTCGCCGACTTCCTGAACGGCGGATGAACCGGGATCTCAGCACCGGTTCAGCCATAGCGTGGCAAAACTGTCTCAACGCTAAGGCGATACCGGGGCAAAGTCATGGATATGCTCATTTTGGCAAGACGTTTCACCATCATTACACTGTTTGCTGCGGTCTTCGCCGTCAGCTTCTCAGCGGCCGTCAGCCGCAACGCAGGCGGCGGTGCGCAGTCTCACTTCGGAGCCAACTATACGTGCTTCGACACCAGCACCCCGTTCTGCAGGACAATCCGCTAATCCATCGGCGCGAGTGACATCGGCCGCGCCTCAAACCTGTGCAGCCCCCTCCGATGCGTCGTTTGCTTGTTAAAAACAACACCCTATAATGGCGCATGAGCAAACGAATCTCTTCACCCCTCGACATTCTGTCCCCGTCCCCCTTCGTTCCGCAAACCTTTGACGATCCGGTCAAGGCTGTCGATGTGCTGACGGAACTCTATGAGCGCAATACCAACTTCCTGATCGAGAGCTTTGCCAGCCTTGCCAAGGGCGCGCCGATCACGTCGCGGTATCGTGCCTTCTATCCGCAGGTGAGCATCGAGACGACCAGCTACGGCCACGTCGATACGCGGCTCTCCTACGGCCATGTCACCGCTCCCGGGATCTACACGACGACCATCACGCGGCCGCAGCTCTTCCGTCACTATCTGAAGCAACAGCTCGGCTTGCTGATGAAGAACCATGACGTACCGGTCGTCGTCTCGGAATCGGCGACGCCTATTCCCCTGCATTTCGCTTTCGGCGAGGGCGCGCATGTCGAGGCATCGGCTGCAGCGTTCCTGGACATTCCGATGCGCGATCTGTTCGACACGCCGGATCTGAATACGACGGACGATGAAATCGCCAACGGCGAATACATTCCGCCGCCCGGCGAACCTTCGCCGCTTGCTGCCTTTACGGCTCAGCGCATCGACTACTCCCTCGCCCGGCTTTCGCACTACACCGCGACCAGCGCCCAGCACTTCCAGAATTTCGTGCTGTTCACGAACTATCAGTTCTACATGGACGAATTCTGCCTCTGGGCACGCAAGCTGATGGCCGAAGGTGGCGATGGATACACGGCCTTCGTCGAGCCCGGCAACATTATTACGCATGCCGGATCCAGTCGGCCGGAGACGGACGTTGCGCTTTCACGCCTGCCGCAGATGCCCGCCTACCATCTGAAGAAAAAGGGGCATGCCGGCATCACGATGATCAACATCGGCGTCGGCCCGTCCAATGCCAAGACGATTACCGACCACGTGGCCGTGCTTCGTCCGCATGCCTGGCTGATGCTCGGCCATTGCGCTGGTCTGCGCAACAGCCAGCGTCTCGGCGATTATGTCCTGGCGCATGCCTATATGCGCGAGGACCACGTTCTGGACGACGACCTGCCGGTCTGGGTGCCGATCCCGGCGCTCGCAGAAGTACAGGTCGCGCTTGAGGGTGCCGTCGCAGAGATTACCGGCTACGAGGGCTTCGAGCTGAAGCGGATCATGCGCACCGGTACGGTTGGTACGATCGACAACCGGAACTGGGAGCTGCGTGACCAGCGTGGCCCGGTGAAGCGTTTGTCCCAGGCACGTGCCATCGCGCTCGATATGGAATCGGCCACGATTGCTGCAAACGGCTTCCGCTTCCGCGTGCCCTACGGCACTTTGCTTTGCGTATCGGACAAGCCGCTGCACGGCGAATTGAAGCTGCCGGGCATGGCCACTGCCTTCTACCGGACGCAGGTCAACCAGCATCTGCAGATCGGCATTCGGGCGATCCAGAAGCTCGCAGCAATGCCGCCGGAAGCGCTGCATTCACGCAAACTCAGAAGCTTCTTCGAAACGGCCTTCCAATAGGCCGTTTCCTTACTGGCGCGTGGCGGCAACCGCGATGGCGAGTTGCTGCTCGTAACGTTCGCCGGCGGTATCCAGCGCCAGGATAGCGACTGAAAGAACGACAGCAATCGCGGTGAGCCGGGTGATTATGCTCCGCTTCGTTGACGTCGTCGCACCGAGGCGTTGACGCTTGTCCTGTAGGCGAGTCGCCGTGATGCAGTTCGCCAGTGCAATCTCGAAAAGATTCATCGTCGTCACTCCTTGTTGTTGACGACACTTTGTCGAAGCTGGCCGGTTCGTTTCGACGCGACCTCCCCCAAAAAGATTTTTTTCGCTTGCTGTCGAAATCGCCCTAGGCTGGCCGTCTAGTGATTGACGCAGCCAACGGAGAGCCAACGATGAAATATCTCTGCCAGGTCTGGTTCGAGCCTGTGACGCTTGAGACCATGACCGACGACGAGAAAAGGAACCTCGACAAGGCGTCCCTTGCCTACGACGATGATCTGATCGCGAGCGGGCACATGCTTGCCGCCCACGCTCTGCAATCGCCAAGGAGCGCCATGACTGTCCGCGTTCGCAACGGTGAGATGTCTGTGACGGACGGTCCCTTTGCGGAAACAAAAGAACAACTCGGCGGCTTCATTCTCATCGAAGCAAAAGATCTGAATGATGCCATTCGCGTCGCCGCCGGCATTCCACTTGCGAAACTCGGATCGATCGAAGTCAGGCCGATCTACGACATTCCAGTTCACAAATGAGGGAGACGTCATGAAATATCTCTGCCAGATCTGGTTCGACACGGAAAAGAGCAAACTCGTCCTGCAGGAAGAGTGGGATGCGCTCACGCAGGAGTGCATCGCAAGCGACAATCATTGGGAGGAGCGAGGGGTCTTCCAGGCCGCATTGGCGTTGCGCGCGCCCGAAACGGCCGTCACTGTCCGTAGCAAGCAAGGCGTCACCACCGCAACCGACGGCCCCTTCGCCGAAATCAAGGAACACCTCGGTGGCTTCGTACTGATCGAAGCTGCGGATATGGAAGAAGCCAAGACGATCGTCTCCACGCTTCCGATACTGAGGTATGCCTCGATCGAGATCCGTCCCGGCTATTCCATCAAGGACGGGAGATGATGCTATGCGCTTTGTTTGCCTGATCTACAATTCAGCTGATGTAGATGGTCGCCAGACGGTGGCTGAAACGGAGGCAGTCGTTCGTGCTCACTTCGGCTTCGACGAAGATTTGCGCGATCGTGGGACGCTGATCCACGCCGATGCCCTCGAAACGCCCGACAAGGCCGTTGTCCTTCGGGTGCGCAACAATGAGATCAGCATGACGGACGGCCCGTATGTCGAGACCAAGGAGCATCTGGCCGGTCTCTACGTCATCGATGCCTCTGATATGAGTGAGGCAATAGCCATTGCCGCTGGAATTCCCTGCGCCCGAATTGGAACTGTGGAAGTCCGCCCCGTGAGGATTTTGACACTGCGGGAGTGAAGGTTGGAACATCTGATCGAGGATATCTACCGGACGCAGTCTCGCCGGGTGCTTGCGACCCTCATCCGTCTCCTCGGCGACTTCGACAGGGCCGAGGAAGCCTTGCACGACGCGTTTGCAGCCGCCGCGCGGACGTGGCCACGCGATGGCGTACCGGCGAACCCCTTCGGCTGGCTGGTTTCGGCGGGGCGGTTTCGCGCGATCGATCATATCAGGCGCCGGTCACGATTTGATATGTCGGTGAAGGACATCGAGGACAGCCTCTATGGGTCTTTCGACGAAACGGAGATCGGCGACGTGGAACTGATCGAAGACGACATGCTCCGCTTGATCTTCACGTGCTGCCATCCAGCCATACCAGCTGACGCGCAGATGGCGATGGCTCTTAGAGAAATATGCGGGCTTACGACCGAGGAGATCGCCCACGCGTTTCTCGTCCCCGCCCCGACTGTGGCGCAGCGCATCGTTCGTGCGAAGAACAAGATCCGGTCGGCGAAAATTCCCTACGAGGTCCCCGAACGGGACGAATTGCCGGAACGGTTGGACCGGGTGTTGCATGTCATCTACCTCGTCTTCAACGAGGGCTATTCCGCGTCCTCGGGCGATGAGATCGTCCGGGCAGATCTCACCTCGGAAGCCATCCGCCTTGCGCGGTTGCTCGCGGGGCTCCTGCCACATCCTGACGTCTCGGGGCTGCTTGCCCTGCTCCTCCTGCAGGATTCGCGTCGTGCCGCCAGGCGAAGCCCAGGGGGAAGTCTCATTCTGCTTGCCAATCAGGATCGCAGCCTTTGGGATCATGAAAAGGTTCGTGAAGGTCTTGGACGTCTCGACGGTGCCATGCGGAATGGAGAGGTCGGTATCTATACGCTGCAGGCAGCCATTGCCGCGGAGCACGCCCGGGCCGAGGCGCCGGAGAAGACAGATTGGCGACGCATCGTCGGCTACTACGATCTGTTGCTCTCTGCCCATTCGTCGCCGATTGCTGAGCTTAATAGAGCCGTTGCGGTGGCGATGGTCGAAGGACCAGAAAAGGGACTGCAGTTGGTCGATGCGATTCTGCAGGCTGGAGAACTGGAGAACTATCACCTCGCGCACTCTGCCCGCGCCGACTTGCTGCGGCGGCTCGGCCGGAAGGAGGCCGCAATTGCGGCCTATGAGGCGGCGTTGCGCCTGTGCCAGCAGGCGCCGGAGCAGGCCTTCCTGAGAAACCGCATCTCAGAGCTTTCGGGTGCGGCCCAGAGGTAGCGAGATCGCCGTGCCGGTCAGGGCCGAAACGATGATCAGCAGATGTGCGTTGATGCTTGCTTGTGCCAAGGCAGCGAGGGCTGTCTTCTCGCCGGATGCGCCAAGGGCGACAGCCCCGGCTGTGATCCCAGCGGGATACGTCCCAACGCCGCCTGGAGCATGCACTGG
Source organism: Rhizobium sp. BK176 (assembly GCF_024808055.1). Classification (NCBI taxonomy): domain Bacteria; kingdom Pseudomonadati; phylum Pseudomonadota; class Alphaproteobacteria; order Hyphomicrobiales; family Rhizobiaceae; genus Rhizobium; species Rhizobium sp. BK176. The sequence continues at coordinate 125,071 of NZ_JANUBV010000002.1, forward strand.
GAGCACCGAGGAAAGCTCGCCGCCAAGCGCCCCTCCGAAGCTCGCGGCCATCGGCAAGACGCCCATCAAGCTGAGCGCCCAGGCGAGCACCAGAACCTTCACGAGCCAGTTGATGACGGTCATCGCCCAAGCACGCCCAAAAGCAGCCGCGTCGATGGGAAGGCCCCTCTCGATTTCTATGACGAGTTTCTGAGCCTTGACTGGCAGGAGCCTGCCGGCAAGCCGAAGCAGCGGCCGCCTCAGAGTAAAAGCAACGACTGGAATCGCCAGAAACGCTGTCCATATCATCCACGCAATCACCTTGTGGGGTGATGCGATTGCGAAGCCTATGCCGGCTGCCGCCAGCAAGGCGTGCAAGTCAAGCAGACGCATGACGAGGAGCGCCGAGGTGCCACGCGCCAGAGGGATGCCGAACTCGGTGCGCATCAACACCGGAAAACTCGTCTCGCCAGTTCGAAACGGCAGCATGATGTTCAGGAGATTGTGGATCTGCGTAATGCGGAAAAGCACCTTGAAACGACCCGCCGTCTCGCGCGGGAAATAATCGTAAATGCGCCAGGTCCGGAGGAAGTAGGTGCTGGTAAGCATGACCAGAGCGCCGACAACCGGGATTACCCCCACCTCGGCCCATTGTCCGAGAATGACCGGCCAGCCCCAGAACCACTGGATGAAAAGAGCATAAGCCACGACGATTGCGATCGTCAGCAACGTCATTCGATTGCGGATAAACCAGGATTGTCGGCTGGCAACAACCGGAAACTTCATATAGTAGGCTTTCCTGACTATCGCGGCGAAAGCCGCCTGCGGCCGTGCGCCTTGTAGGAGAAATCAAACGTGCAGACAACGGTAGACTCGCGTCAAGGCCTCGCGGAAGCGATACGGCCGGTCGAATTGTCGCTGGTGGTGCCCGTCTTCAACGAGGAGGAGAGCGTCGGCCCACTGATCGATCGCATTTGCCTGGCAATGGCAAATTACGCTGATGGCTGGGAGCTCATCCTGATCGACGATGGCAGCACGGACGCAACGCTCGCCAATGCACGCAAGCATATCGGCCGCGAGGGGCTTACCCTGAGGATTGTCGAGCTGCAGCGCAATTTTGGCCAGACCGCCGCAATGCAGGCCGGCATCGACGCCGCGACCGGGCGACTTATCGCCACGATGGACGGCGACCTGCAGAATGATCCGAAAGACATTCCGTCGATGGTCGCCGAACTCGAACGCCGCCAGCTTGATCTTCTCGTCGGCTGGCGCAAGAACCGGCAAGATGGTCTTCTGCTGCGCAAGATCCCATCATGGTGCGCCAACTATCTCATCGGCCGGATTACCGGCGTGAAGCTTCACGACTACGGCTGCAGCCTGAAGATCTATCGTGCCTCGGTCATCAAACAGGTGAAGCTGATGGGCGAAATGCACCGCTTCATCCCGGCCTGGGTTGCCGGCGTCGTACCGAGCTCGCGTATCGGCGAGATGGTCGTAACGCACCATGCACGTCAGCACGGCCAGTCCAAGTACGGCATCTCACGAACATTCCGCGTGATCCTCGATCTGCTCTCGGTCATGTTCTTCATGCGGTACAAGGCACGGCCGGGTCACTTCTTCGGCTCGCTAGGTCTTGGCCTCGGTGCAATCTCAGTCCTTGTCATGCTTTACCTGCTCTTCGACAAGTTCGTCATGGGTGACGATATTGGTACACGTCCGCTGCTGATGGTTGGCATCGTCTTCATGCTTTCCTCGGTCCAGCTGATTACGACCGGCATCCTCGCCGAAATGATCGCCCGTACCTACTACCGCGACGACACGTCACCGAACTACATCGTCCGCCAGATCTTCGATGGAAGTGAGAATGCGTAGTCTGCTGGCTCGCAAGCCGGACACTGTTGTCCTACTGCTGGCGGCATATTTTGTTATCAGTTTTGTCGTTCGCCTGCTCGTGCCAAACGGGCTGCGAGTGGATGAATCCCAACAAGCGTTCTTCTCTCAATGGCTCGTGGCTGGATACGACACTCAGCCGCCGCTCTACAACTGGTTTCAGGCCATCGTCGTGTCGGCGTTTGGGCTGTCTGTCGTAACGATTGCCGCAGCCAAGAACCTGATCCTGTTTTTTCTTTTCCTGAGCTACTACAAGCTCGCAAAACTCGTACTCGACGATCGGTTGTTTGCCGCCATCGCGACGCTCTCGCTGTTCGCGATTCCGCAGGTTTTCTGGCAAGCTCAAAGGGACCTGACCCATACGGTCGCCCAGATGCTGATGATCAACCTGCTGCTCTACAGCATCATCAAGACGCTGAAGGCACCGTCGCTGCTTTCCTACGCGATGATCGGCGTCACGCTTGGCCTCGGCATGCTGACGAAGTACAACTTCACTCTCGTCGTGCTCGCAGCACTGGTTGCGGTATTCCTGCATCCGGTCGGACTGAGGCGACTACTCGACTGGCGCTTCCTGTTGTCGGTGGCGATTGCGGGCCTCATCTTCCTGCCACATGGCCTTTGGCTGATCGACAATCTCGGCCTGGCCGCAACCCGCACGCTCCATACCATGGCACAAGAAGCGCCGACCAGTGCGCTCGCGAAGCTGATCAAGGGGCCGACCGAGTTCTTTGGTCAGGTCCTGGTGATCTTGGCGCCGCTCGTCGCGGTTTATGCAATCATCTTCGGCAAAAAGTTTCTCCGCAGCCTGCGACCGACCACCGTTTGGGCTCACTTTTTCGACACCATATTCCTGGTGATTGGCTTGCAGGTTCTACTGCTGGTCTTCGCCATCGGCATAACATCCATGCGCGACAGGTGGGTGCTGCCCCTTCTCTTCCTGATGCCGATCGCCTTTTGCCTCAAGATGCAGGCACGGGATATTCGGCCGGAAGACTTCGCAAAACGCTTCTTTATCGTCCCGCTCGCGGTGATGATCGTCGTCCCGTCGCTTATTTTAGTCCGAGCGCACGCACCGACGCTGTTCGGTCGACCTGAGGCCTACAACGCGCCTTACGAAGAGTTTGTCGGCAAGATCGTCGCGGAGGAAGGCAAGCGCCCGGGGCTGGTGTTGACCGATGGGTGGCTCGCTTCAGGAAACCTGCGCCTGCAACTGCCCGATGTTCCGACACTATGCACGTTCTTTGGCAATCTGCTTGTTGACTACGAGTGGACAGCTGACAAGCCGATCCTCGCTGTTTGGCTCCCATCCCGGGAGACCACCACGCCGCCGCCGGAACTGGTTGAGTGGATCCAACAAAACCTTGGTCCGCAATACGGTACAGTCACCGTGAAGAACACGAGCATCGGATACATCGGCGGGCGACCACAGGACCAACGCCTCTTTGGTTACGCCTGGATTTATCCTCGCTGACGTCTGCGCTTAGCTGCGCAGTTCCCGCCATGCTGCATCAAGCGCGATCTTCGCGATGCGCACCATTTCGTCCACCTCCTCGTGGGTGATGACAAGCGGCGGCGAAGCAAGCATCCTGTCTCCCGTGGCGCGCAGGACAAGTCCACTTGCGAGAGCATGATTGCGGACCAGCGCGCCAATCGCATCCGGCTTTTCGAAGCGGGTGCGGCTTGCCTTGTCGGCTGTCAACTGAAGCGCTCCCATGAGGCCGACATTGACGGCCTCTCCGACGAGATGGTGCTCGCCAAGCGCTCCCCAGACCTTGCCAAAATAGGGGCCAATGTCGCTTCGAACGCGTTCGACGAGCTTTTCATCCTCGATGATACGGAGATTTTCGAGGGCTGCGGCGGCACAGACAGGGTGGCCGGAATAGGTAAAGCCGTGGTTGAAGTCTCCGACCTCGTTGATCAGCACCTTAGCGATGCGGTCACCGACGAGGACGCCACCAATCGGAAGATAGCCCGACGAAAGCCCCTTGGCGATCGGCGCCAAATCAGGCTCGACGCCGAAATACTGGTGGCCGAACCACTCCCCGAGACGGCCGAAGCCACAGATCACTTCATCGCAAACAAGCAGGATGTTGCGTGACTTGCAGATGCGGGCGATCTCCGGCCAATAGGTCGCCGGCGGGATGATGACACCTGCAGCCCCTTGGATCGGCTCTGCCACGAAGGCCGCGACATTCTCCTCGCCGAGTTCGTCGATCTTCACTTCCAGCTCGCGGGCCACCTTGAGGCCGAACTCAGCCGGTGAGAGGTCACCGCCCTCGCCGTACCAATAAGGCTGTCCGATATGGACGATGCCCGGTATCGGCAGGTCGCCCTGTTCGTGCATGTATTTCATGCCACCGAGGCTAGCGCCCGCGACGGTCGAACCGTGATAGCCGTTCTTACGAGCAATGACGGCCTTCTTCGAGGGTTTGCCGACCGCGCTCCAATAGACGCGCGCCATCCGGAACCATGTGTCGTTTGCCTCGGAACCCGAACCGGTGAAAAACACGTGATTGAAATGCGGCCCGGCATAGGATGTGACTTTTTCGGCAAGCAGCGTCGTTGGTGTCGTCGTCGTGCCGAAGAACGTGTTGTAGTAGGGCAGCTCGTTCATCTGCCGTGCGACGGCGTCGGCGATTTCCTTGCGGCCATAGCCGACGTTGACGCACCACAATCCGGCAAATCCGTCCAGATACCGTTTGCCCTGATTATCCCAGATGTAGACACCCTCGCCGCGTTGGATGATGCGCGTGCCGTCAGTATTCAGCTTCCGCATGTCCGAGAAAGGATGGAGGTGATGCGCCGCGTCGATGGCAGCGAGGTTTGAGCGTGCGTAAGTATCGGACATGATTTGCAAAACACCTTCGGAATTGAAAGCCTCATCTCAATAGGCTACGAGCTTGGCCTTCTCCGAGGGGATTTTCAAGATCATGGCAGAGGACACGGATCACGGTACAGCAGCGAGCGGTAACGCGCGCATCGAGCTCCTGCTCGTCGGCATGAATGGCGACCTGCGCGGCAAGCAGATTCCACTCGACGCCCAGAACAAAATCTGGGCCGGCGAAGTCCGCCTTCCCTCCTCCACGCAGTCGCTCGACATCTGGGGCGATGACAACGATGACATCACTGGCCTCTCGCTTTCCGTCGGCGACCCGGACGGCAATTGCATTCCGGACGAACGCAGCCTGACGCCAATGCCATGGGCGCCGGAAGGGTCAATGCAGGTCCTTGCAACGATGCATGAATTCGACGGCACGCCAAGCTTCATGGACCCTCGAGCGATTCTTGCCTCAGTGCTGAAGCGGTATGATGAGCGCGACCTCACACCGGTTGTGGCGACTGAGCTGGAGTTCTACGTAGTCGATCCGAACTGGCGTGAGACTGGCCGCCCCTCGCCGCCGGTCAGCCTCACCTATCAAGGGGAAGCGAACGGCTTTCAACTCTACGACATGAGCGCTGTTGATGCGCTCGATGACTATCTGCAGACCGTGCGCGCCTATGCAAAGGCGCAAGGGCTGCCGGCCGATGCGACGACGGCGGAATTCGGCCCCGGACAGTTCGAGATCAACTTGCTGCATCGACCAGACGCGCTCGCGGCAGCCGACGACTGCATCTATCTGAAGCGCATTGTGGAACAGGCTGCACGCAAGCACGGGCTGAAATCCACCTGCATGGCCAAGCCATACTCCGATCATGCCGGCTCCGGCCTTCATGTACATGCCAGCGTCATCGACAAGGACGGACGGAATATTCTGGATGCCAAACATGGTGAACCGCGCAAGCTGAAATCCGTCTGCGCCGGCCTGCTTCAAACCATGCGCGAGGCGCAGCTCGTTTTTGCGCCGTTTGCCAACTCCTATCGCCGCTTCCAGCCCGGCTCGTTCGCTCCCGTCGACCTCACCTGGGGATACGGCCATCGAGGCACCGCTGTCCGCATACCCGATCTGAACGGCCCAGCCGCTCGTATCGAACACCGCGTGGCAGGCGCCGATGCAAATCCCTACTTGCTGCTTGCCGCTATCCTCGGGGGTATATTGCTCGGCATCGATTTCGAGCTTGACCCCGGCGAGGAGACGACGCCATCCCATACACCTGGACACACGGCACAACTGACGCACGACTTCCTGACGGCAGTCGACGCTTTCCGTCTCTCGCCGTTCATCGCCGACATATTCGGCGAGCCCTATCAGAAACTCTACGGCGACACGAAGCGCAAGGAGGCCATCACCTACCTGCGCACAGTCTCGGATTTCGACTACCGCACCTACCTGTCTCGTCTGTAATGGTCACCCCTGGAAGCGGGCCGAGGGTTCATTTGAACCGACCGCAAGGCGGCCGACCCGAATCCGGCAGATGATTGCAACTGCTAGGGAGCAATCTCGCGTCGCTCGGCCTCATCAACCTGCGCTGCAAGTCCTTGCCGGACCAATACCTTGAGTTCGCCGGGATGCAGTTTCAGCGTGACGTCACGCTCTAGCGGACGCAATTCGCCATCCATCACGCAGTTCGCCTTTGAAGGCAGCTTCGGAAAGTGCAAATGCACCTCCGCGGGATGCATGACCATGACGTCTGCGTTCTCCCTCACCTTGCCTCGCAAGAGGTCAACCGCGAGACGCGCGACGCCGATCGGTTTCAGCGGCTTGGCGGTATAGAACCCCAGTTCGCCGCTGGTGAGGCAGTCTGCATAGAGCAAGGCGTTCTGACCGAAGGGGTTGTTCGAAATCGACACCGCGGAAACTCGGCGACGCTCATAGACGCCCCCCGCTGCAAACTCCACCTCGAATTCGGGCGGATTGAACACGACGCCAAGAGCGGCACGAGCGCTTGCCCCGATCTTTCCAAAACGCGAGCGGTAGGTATAGGAATTTCGATAGCGCACCATGCGCGCATGAAGTCCGGCTGAAAATTGGTGAATGAATGGCCGACCATTCGCGCTGGCGATGTCGACGTGATCGACTTCGCCAAAGGCCAGCGTCTCCAACGCCATCCAAATGTCGAGCGGAACGCGCAGCGAGCGTGCGAAGAGGTTCATTGTCCCGGCCGGCACGACGCCAAGTGCAATTCCATTCTTCCAGGCTATCGAAGCTGCCGCGGAAATCGTCCCGTCGCCGCCACCGGCGACGATGCCATCGATATCGTCACGGCGGGCGGCCCGTTCCATGGCTGGCACGATCTCCTTGCCGGAAAAGACGATCGCATTGAAATCGTGGCCGGCCTCCCTGAACACGGCTTCGGCCCGGTTTTCATAGGCTTCCATATCGGTGGTCCTGAAAGTCCCGCCATCGCGATTGAAAAAGCCAATAAGTTTCATATGGTTCCCGTTGTCCGCAGCAAGAAGCGACGACCTGTCCAGCGCTGCTAAGAGATGGTTCTTACACCCACGATTTCAAGCTAAAGCCTGTTTTACGAACGCCGAGATCGGTAGCAGCACCGCCGAATTTGCAAGGGACGTATGCATATCGGGCGACGCTGCACTGCAGAAAATGCACTCGACGCCTGGCGGTCAATCATCGATAGATGGGATAGTGGAGGATGCCTCCATTTCCCTTCATCTCTGGCCGACCGGTTCTGGCTGCGCCCGCGCCTTGTCCGTACGTCACGCATCGAATGCCAAGGAGTGCCTCTTGAGCCAGGTCGCCGTAAACGATTCCATCGACGTCAATCCGGTAGACACCGCCCCGTCGCCAATGGCTATCGCGCTCGTGCAATTGGCGCTTGCTTGCGGCGGCTTTGGTATCGGCACCGGCGAATTCGCGATCATGGGCCTCCTGCCCAACGTTGCCGACACCTTCGCGGTCACGACGCCGCAGGCAGGCTACGTGATCAGCGCCTATGCACTGGGCGTCGTCGTCGGCGCACCCATCATTGCCGTGCTTGCCGCGAAGATGGCCCGCCGCTCGCTGCTCCTGCTGGTGATGGGCATCTTTGCGATCGGCAACATCTTGAGCGCGATGGCGCCGACCTTCGAAAGCTTCACGCTGATGCGCTTCATCACCGGCTTGCCGCACGGAGCCTACTTCGGTGTTGCAGCGATCGTGGCGGCCTCGATGGTGCCGACGCACAAGCGCGCCCGCGCCGTCGGTCGCGTCATGCTCGGATTGACGGTTGCGACCCTGCTCGGGACACCACTTGCGACCGTGTTCGGGCAGTCACTCAACTGGCGCCTTGCCTTTACGATCGTCGGTATCATCGGCCTTCTGACGGTCGCCCTGATCTGGTACTACGTGCCGCGCGACCGCGTCGCCGAAGGCGCAAGCTTCAAACGCGAGCTCGGCGCCTTCAAGCGCCCACAAGTACTGCTAACGCTTGCGACGGCATCCGTCGGTTTCGGCGGGATGTTTGCCATGTTCAGCTACATCGCGCCCACAACGACACAGGTCGCCATGCTGCCCGAGAGCATGGTCGCCGTGATGCTGATCATCTTCGGCATCGGTATGAATGTCGGCAATGTCGTCGGCTCCTGGCTGGCCGACAAATCGCTGATGGGCACGATCGGCGGCAGCCTCGTCTTCAACATCGTCGTGCTGACCTTGTTCTCCCTGACCGCCGCCAATCCGTTCATGCTGGCGCTCTGCGTCTTCTGCATCGGCTGCGGCTTTGCCGCTGGTCCTGCCGTTCAGACCCGCCTGATGGATGTCGCCGCCGATGCCCAGACGCTCGCCGCGGCATCGCATCACTCGGCGTTCAACATTGCGAACGCGCTAGGCGCCTGGCTGGGCGGCCTCGTGATTGCAGGGGGCTACGGGTTCGCCGCGACCGGCTATGTCGGCGCGATCCTGTCGTTCATCGGCATCTTTGTGTTCGCTGCGTCCCTAAGCCTTGATCGCCGCAGTCGTTGAGTCGGCCGAGACATCCCGAAGATAGCGACCATCGGGCAGGCAGAAGACGTTTTCCTCACCCCAGACGGCAAGCGCCTTGATGACAGGCTTCAACGTCAGGCCAAGTGGCGTCAACGCATAGTCGACGCGCGGCGGAACGACCGCAAAGACCGTCCGCGAAACAAGGCCCGAGCCCTCGAGTTCACGCAGCTGCTTGGTGAGCATCCGCTGAGTGACGGAGGGCAATTTGCGGCGCAGCTCATTGAAGCGCAACGTCCCGCCCATCAGATGGAAGAGGATCACCCCCTTCCACTTTCCATCGAGAAAACTCAATGTCGCCTCAACCGGGCAACCCGGAAAATTGCGGGTCAGCTTGGCGCGGGGAAGCGACATTTGACAGTATCCTTTTTGGTACTACGTACAGAATTTGTGCATTCTTGCAGGTATCGAACATAAGACGCATCTAGCCTCTGTGCAAACGAACACAGGAGTTTCCCATGCGCGCAGTCGCCTACAAGGTTCCCCAGCCTATTTCCGCTGAGACCTCTCTGATCGACGTCGATCTGCCAGTCCCGGAAGCGAAAGGCCGCGACCTCCTGGTCGAGATCAGGGCGGTTTCCGTCAACCCGGTCGACGTGAAGGTGCGCGCCGGCGTGGCGCCGACCAGTGAGGAACTGAAGGTGCTTGGCTGGGATGCTGCCGGCGTCGTGAAGGCAATCGGCCCAGAAGTGACGCTTTTCAAGGTAGGCGACGAGGTCTTCTACTCCGGTGTGATCAGCCGGGCCGGCACCAATGCCGAATTCCATCTCGTCGATGAGCGGATCGTGGGGCATAAACCGAAGAGCCTTGGCTTCGCGTCGGCTGCCGCTTTGCCCCTGACGTCGATCACCGCCTACGAGGCGCTCTTCGACCGGCTGAGAGTGCATGATCCGGTTCCTGGGGCCGCTCGTGCCGTTCTCATTGTCGGCGGCGCCGGCGGCGTCGGATCGATCGCAATCCAGATCGCACGCGCCCTGACCGACCTGACCGTCATCGCGACGGCGTCCCGTCCCGAGACGAGCGCATGGATCAAGGAACTCGGCGCTCACCACGTGATCGATCATGCGCGGCCGATCGCGGCACAGGTCGCAGCGCTTGGCCTTGGCGATCCCGGCTTTGTGTTCTCAACGACGAACACCGACCAGCACATCAAGGAGATCGTGGAAGTGATCGCGCCGCAGGGCCGCTTCGTTCTGATCGATGATCCGAAGATGCTCGACATCATGCCGTTCAAGCGCAAGGCCGCATCGATCCATTGGGAGCTGATGTTCACACGGCCGCTCTTCGGCACCCCCGACATGATCGAGCAACACAAGCTGCTCGAGAAGGTCGCCGAGCTGGTCGATGCCGGCAAGATCCGCACGACGCTCAGCGAGACACTTGGCCCGATCAACGCCACCAACCTGAAAAAGGCGCATGCAATGATCGAAAGCGGACGGACGAAAGGAAAACTTGTCCTGGAAGGTTTTTAACACCGGTCATCGACCGGCGGAGAGTGCCAAACGGGTGCCGCGCCGAGGGTGCGGCATTCTGGCACCAAGCACCTCAAGCGCTTGACTTTTTTGCCGATTGAGACCACCTACAGCCTTACGCGGATTACGCCCGTTTTCCGCGGATATCAACGGAGCCATCATCACGATGCCAAGCGACAGTAGCAGTCGATTGCCTTTGCCGTACGCGGCCCTCGTGCGCTGACCTGACTCTGTCGGGCTCGCCCGTTGGACGCTACGGCGGATCGACGGAAAGGCGAGCTTATGAACATCAATCGCTTCCCACTGCGGGCGGGCCATGCCGCTCGTTTCTTCAGCAGCGATCACCTCGGACCGATCACCACGGCGGAGCGTGTCGAGCAGCTGAACACACTTGAAATATCCGAAGCCGCAGCAATCCTGGTTACGCTGCCGCAGCAAAAGGCCGTGCGTATCCTGGGCCGACCCGAGTTGCATCACGCAGCAGCAATCCTTGCCGACATGCCGGTCGAGCACGCCTCACGGCTGCTGAACGCTCTTGCGAACGACCGTGTTGCCGACCTCTTTCAGGAAATGAACGAGGAAGCTCGGGCCCATCTCTTTTTGCGGCTCGACCGCACGACCTGTCTCGCCGTCCAGCACCTGATGGCCTACCCGCCCCGCACGGCTGGCAGCATCATGACGACGGAGTTCGTCAGCGTGCCGGACACCTGGACGGTCGAGCAGACGCTGGAACATGTGCGCAAGGTCGAGCGGTCGCGGGAGACAGTCTATGCCATCTATGTGCTCGATGCCGTCAGCCGCGTGCTGACCAGCGTCGTCACGCTCCGCCGCCTCATCACCGGCGATCCCGGTGCATCCGTGCTGACTGTTGCGCAGAAGGAAGGGGTTGTGCGTGCCGATCCGCTGATGACGCAGGAAGATGTCGCCCGGCTGATCCGCAAGCATAATCTGCTCGCCCTGCCCGTCGTAAGCGATGACGGCCACATGCTCGGCATCGTCACGGTCGACGACGTGATCGACACGATGATCGCCGACCAGACAGAAGATGCCCAGAAGTTCGGCGGCATGGAAGCGCTTGGCAAGCCGTACATGAAGATCGGCTTCGCCGGGATGATCCGCAAGCGTGCTGGCTGGCTCTGCGCCCTGTTTCTCGGCGAAATGCTGACGGCAAGCGCCATGCAGCACTTCGAAGGCGAACTGGAGAAGGCAATCGTGCTGACCCTGTTCGTGCCGCTGATCATGAGCTCGGGCGGCAATAGCGGGTCGCAGGCAACGTCGCTGATCATCCGGGCGCTGGCGCTCGGGGAGCTCAAGCTCTCCGACTGGTGGCGTGTGCTGCTGCGCGAACTGCCGACCGGCATCGTGCTCGGGGCGATCCTTGGCCTCGTCGGCTTCGTCCGCATTCTGCTCTGGCAGAATATCGGACTCTATGACTACGGCGAGCATTGGGTCCTTGTCGGTGTAACGATCTTCGCTGCATTGATCGGCATCGTCACTTTTGGTTCGCTGGCTGGCTCGATGCTGCCCTTCGTGCTGCAGAGGCTGCGGCTTGATCCGGCAAGCGCTTCGGCTCCGTTCGTCGCGACGCTCGTCGATGTGAGCGGGCTGGTGATCTATTTCTCGGTCGCGCTGCTGATCCTCAGCGGGACGCTGCTGTAAGCATGAAGCGGGGCCTGATCGGCCCCGTTTCTTATTTCGGCTCCGGCAACTTCAGCGCTCCGTGGGTTTTCATGCTTCGAATGGCGAAGTTCGAGCGGATGTCGCTGACATTCGGCAAGGTCAGCAGCGTGTCGGTCAGCAGCCGCTCATAGGCCGCCAGATCCTCGACCACGACCTCCGCCAGGAAGTCTGCCGTTCCAGAAATCAGAAAGCAGGAAACCACTTCCGGGATGGCGAGCAACGCTGCCTCCTGCGCCCGCGCGTTCTCGCGGCTGTGGTGGGCGACCTTGAGTTCGACGAAAACCGTCAGGCCGAGGCCGACTTCCTTGCGATCGATGTCGGCGCGGTAGCCGCGAATGACGCCCGTCTTTTCGAGGTTGCGGATGCGACGCAGGCAAGGCGACGGCGAGAGATTGACCTTTTCGGCAATATCCACGTTGGTCGCTCGCGCATCCTCCTGCAGGCACTTGAGGATCGCCAGATCGAATTTATCCAGATTTGGCATGCTCGATAAAATCCTTATGGAATTTTGGCAGATAGTTGCTCACGCTAACCTTCTGAGGGCAGAGATAGCAAGGACATGCCTGACCATTTCCGCCTAATCTTCTCTCAACCGGGCCACCTCCGGACGATCATGAGAGGAGACATCGATGAGTGCCGTAACCTTTGCCAACAACGAAAAGGCCACCTCGACGACGGTCGGATATGCCGGTGCCGTCGTCACGGTTCTGATCTGGGCTGCATGGATCCTCGCAACCCGCCACAGCGCAGCAACGCAACTTACCACGATCGATATTGGTCTAATCCGCTACGGCATTCCGGCATTGGTTCTCGCGCCTGTCTGGTTGAAGACGGGACTGCTGCCGAAGGGCGTGCCGGTCGGGCTGCTCGTCACGATGGTCGCCGGCGCGGGCGCGGCGTTCTTCCAGCTGACCACGTCCGCCATTCACTCCACGCCGGCTTCGGCTGCCGGTATCCTGCTCGGCGGCTCGATGCCGCTCGCCACCGCGCTCATTGGCGTCCTTGTCTTCCGGGAACGGCCGGACCCCATGCGTGCACTCGGTCTTGTCGCAATCGTTGCGGGCGTGGCCATCTTGCTGGTCTGCAGCCTCGCCGGTGCGGCTCTACCCTGGAGCAGCTTTGTCCTCTTGCCGATGGGAGCAATTCTTTGGGCAAGCTACACTCATGCCTTCCGCCGCTCCGGTCTGACGGCACTGCAGGCCAGTGCGCTCATCGCCATCTGGTCCTTCCTGATCCATGTCGGCTTCGCGGTCATGTTCGGCACCTCGATCGCCAGCGCTCCGTTAACCGAAGTCGGCCTGCAGATCCTGAGCCAAGGCATCCTGTCCGGCCTTGTTGCGACTGTCGCCTATGGGCTTGCTGTTCATGCACTGGGCGGCACACAGGCTGCCGCCTTTACGGCGATCACACCGGTGCTCGCAACGATCGGCGGCGGCCTGCTGCTTGGGGAGGAGATCGGTATCGCAGAGATTGCAGCTGCCGTTATCACAGGCCTCGGCGTGGCACTCTCGACCGGCATCGCTTCGCGCCGATAGCTCGGCCCACGGGTCGGCGGTCACTCCGCCGACCTGTTTCCAGTTTTTGGCAATGCATTGCCTCTTTGCGCTGGTGATTGCCGCTTCAAAGCGCAAGAATCATGGCAACCCGCCGTTCCGGATCCATCCCGACAGCGAGTTCGTGATCCAGCTTTTTCTGCAGGAACTGCGGCACGGCCTCCACCTTCGGCAACGTAAAGCCGAGGGAGGCGTAGAAGGGAGCATTGAAGGGAACGTAGCGATCCGTTGTCAGCGTCAGAGCCGGCAGCCGGCGCGCCTCGGCGATCTCGACCGCAGCCCCCATCAAGCGCCGCCCAATTCCCTTACGCTGCGTTTCCCGGCAGACGTCCAGTTCGATGACATAGAGCGTACCTTCGATCTCCTCCGCCGCTAGAAAACCGACCGGACGATCACCATCATCGACGGCAACGAGCAGCAGGCCCGCATCGAGCGACCCTCGCAGCACATCCAGCGGTAGCGTGTGCGCTTCCCCGACCACGCCAAGCGCCTCCGCCAGCGTTGCGAAGGCGTCGATTTCGACCTCCGTCAAGCGCGGCAGTTCATCGAGACGCGCCTGACGTATGACGCAGGCGCTGCCCATGCCGGCCTCTTACATATTCGGGTAAACAGGGCCCTCGCCGCCCTGCGGCGGCACCCAGTTGATGTTCTGGTTGGGATCCTTGATGTCGCAGGTTTTGCAGTGGACGCAGTTCTGGGCGTTGATGACAAAGGTTTCCTTACCGTCCTTCTCTACCCACTCGTAAACACCGGCCGGACAGTAGCGGGTCGAGGGACCGGCAAAAATGTCGTGCTCGGACGAGACCTGCAGCGCCATGTCCTTGACCTGCAGATGCACCGGCTGATCTTCCTCATGATTGGTGTTCGACAGGAACACCGAGGACAGACGATCGAAGGTGAGGACACCATCGGGTTTCGGGTAAGCGATCGGCTTGTGCTGCGAGGCCGGCTCCAGCGAGGCCGCGTCGGTCTTTCCGTGCTTCAGCGTGCCGAAGATCGACAAACCGAAGAGCTGGTTCGTCCACATGTCGATCCCGCCGAGTGCGACGCCGACCGCCGTGCCGAACTTCGACCACAGCGGCTTGACGTTACGCACCTTCTTCAGGTCCTTGCCGATGTCGCTTGAACGCCAGTCGTTCTCGATCTCGACAACCTCATCATTGGCGCGACCAGCGGCGATCGCCGCCGCGATGCGGTTCGCCGCCATCATGCCCGACAGCACGGCGTTGTGGCTGCCCTTGATGCGCGGCACGTTGACGAAACCCGCCGAACAGCCGATCAGCGCGCCGCCAGGGAAGCTAAGCTTCGGCACCGACTGATAGCCGCCTTCGGTGATGGCACGCGCGCCGTAGGAAAGCCGCTTGCCGCCCTCGAAAGTGGTGCGAATGGCCGGATGCGTCTTGAAGCGCTGGAATTCCTCGAAGGGATAGAGGTAGGGATTCTTGTAGTTCAGGTGGACGACAAAGCCGACGGCGACAAGATTGTCCTCGAGGTGGTAAAGGAAGGAGCCGCCTCCGGTCTTCATGCCGAGCGGCCAGCCGAAGGAGTGCTGCACCAGACCCTGCTTGTGGTGCTCAGGCTTCACTTGCCAGAGTTCCTTGATGCCGATGCCGAACTTCTGCGGCTCACGATCCCTCGACAGATCGAACTTGGCGATCAGCTGCTTGGCGAGCGAACCACGCACGCCTTCGCCGATCAAAACGTATTTGCCAAGCAGTGCCATGCCGCGGGTATAGTTCGGGCCGGGCTCACCGTTCTTCTCGATGCCCATGTCGCCGGTGGCAACACCGATCACCGCACCTTCGTCATTGTAGAGGACTTCGGTTGCGGCGAAGCCCGGATAGATCTCGACGCCGAGTTCCTCAGCCTTGGTGGCCAGCCAACGACAGACATTGCCGAGCGAGACGATATAGTTCCCATGGTTGCTCATCAGCGGCGGCATCAGGATGTTCGGCAGACGCACAGAGCCGGCCGGACCGAGCACTAGGAAGTGGTCGTCTGTCACCTCGGTCTTGAACGGATGGTCGGCTTCGTTGCGCCAGCCGGGCAGCAGACGATCGATGCCGATAGGATCGACCACGGCACCCGACAGAATGTGCGCGCCGACTTCAGCCCCCTTTTCGAGCACGACGACCGACAGCTCCGGATTGACCTGCTTCAGACGGATCGCAGCCGACAACCCCGCAGGACCACCACCGACGATCACCACGTCGAATTCCATGCTTTCGCGTTCGGGCAGCTCAGTCGTATCGGTCATGCATCCATCTCCGCTTGGCCGACATTGCGGCCATATTCCCCTTGATGGGGTTATCTCTTGTCAAAACAGGGGCGTATTGTCGAGCCGGGAAACGACAGCGAATCCCCCAATTCGCGCAACAGCATTTCTAGGATCAAATAATTATATACCGTTTACGTAAACGTCAAATGATAAACAAATGACCGACACCGCTTTCGTCTCCGGTCGCAGCGCCGTATAGAGAGAGGAGCGATTGGAGGAATTTGGCATGGATCTCGGCATCAAGGGTAGACGCGCGCTGGTGCTGGCGTCGTCGCGCGGATTGGGTCATGGCATCGCCGTGGCTTTGGCGCGTGAGGGAGCACACGTTCTCCTGTGTGGCCGCAGCGGCGAGACGCTGGAGGCGAACTGCCGCGCCATCAATGCTGAAGGAAACGGCAAAGCCGATTGGATCTGGGCTGACCTTTCCGATGAGAATTTCGTGGAAACAGTGACCGCCGCGGTACAAGCCAAGCTTGGCGGGGTCGATATTCTAGTCAACAACACCGGCGGCCCAACTCCGGGGACGACGCAGGATATGACGTCCGAGAAGCTGGAAACCTATTTCTTTTCGATGGTTCTGCGGGTCATTACCCTCACCAATGTGCTTTTGCCATCCATGAAGGAACAGGGCTGGGGACGTATCCTCACCGTCGCATCATCGGGTGTCATTGAGCCCATTGGCAATCTGGCCCTTTCAAACACCCTACGCCCCGCCCTCGCCGGCTGGAGCAAAACGCTGGCAACAGAGGTCGCGCGCTTTGGAATCACATCGAATCTCCTACTTCCCGGGAGCATTCTGACTAGCCGGACCGATGACCTCGATGGAGCCGCCGCCAAACGGACTGGCAAAAGCCTCGAAGAAATCCGCGCCGCAAAGCAAGCTGCGATTCCCGTCGGCCGCTACGGAACGGTCGAAGAGTTTGCGGCAACCGCCGCTTTCCTCTGCAGCCAGCAGGCGAGTTACATCACCGGCAGTCTTGTGCGCTGCGATGGTGGGGCGGCGCGATCCGTCTGATCGAAAAGAAGAAATTGCAAAAGCGCGGGCAGCGGCACATCGCCGATGCTCAATAAATGTCATTCAGCACATTCTTTCATTACAAAAATTTAAGCCATTATAACCACTTAGTGATGGTCGGTTCGGCAATTGTGTCTTTTTTGCGCCGTAATAAGCGTGGTTCAATAGAGCCTCGATTTCCGCGCAATTTGCACCAACCCGGTCTCGCTTATGA
This sequence comes from Rhizobium sp. BK176, assembly GCF_024808055.1. Lineage (NCBI taxonomy): Bacteria > Pseudomonadati > Pseudomonadota > Alphaproteobacteria > Hyphomicrobiales > Rhizobiaceae > Rhizobium > Rhizobium sp. BK176. The sequence continues at coordinate 142,009 of NZ_JANUBV010000002.1, forward strand.
AGAAACTATTTGTCACGGTCTGCATCCTCGCTGCTGCCAGCGTCGGCGCATGGCAATACAGGGAGCGCATCCCTTATCTTTCGCAATTTTTACCCAAGTCACAACAGGCCGATACCGCCGATGGTGGTCGCCAAACGACAGGCGATGCATCGCAGAAGTCCGGTGATCAGAAGAACGGCGGCAAAGGCCGCAATCGCAACGGCGGACCAACATTGGTCAAGACGGTCGCAGCGGTGAAGACTACCCTGCCCCGGGACGTAACGGCTTCTGGCTGGGCCGACGCGGATGACAACACGACGATCGCCGCCCAGGAACAGGGCATTGTTACAAAGATCCTCGCGTCGGATGGAGCCACCGTCAAACGGGGAGATCTGATCGTCGAGCTTGATGCCCGCACCGCCCAGGCAACGGTCAACAAGGACAGCGCCATGGTCGTCCGTGACCAGGCAACCCTGGCGGAATCCGAAACCGCGCTGGCACGCGCCAACGACTTGCTGACGTCAAAGGCCGGCACGCAGCAGAGCTATGATCAGGCAAAGGCGGCACGCGACACGGCAGCGGCTACTGTCGAGGCCGACAAAGCAGGACTGGCCGCCGATCAGGTAATGCTGGAGCATACGGATATCCGCGCTCCGTTCGACGGGCGCCTCGGCGATATCTCGGTAAGCCCTGGCGCCTTCGTGAACGCCGGCTCGGCGATCGTAACGATCGCAAAATATGATCCGATCTATGTGAAGTTCCACCTGCAGGAGCGCGACCTCCGGCAACTGAAGCTTGCCCTCGCCGCAGGGCCAGTGGACGTCAGCACAGTTCCCCAGTCCGACAAGGCAAAACCGCGCCAGGGCCATATCAGCTTCTACGACAACACCGTGGATCCGGCATCTGGCACTATCCTTGCCAAGGCAAAGTTCGAGAATGCTTCCGGTGCGCTGTGGCCCGGACAGTCAGTCAACATTGTGGTCCACTTCAACAACAACGAACAGCAGGTCGTAGTCCCGACCGTTGCGGTGAGCCCCGGTGCGGACGGCTTCTTCGCAATTGTCGCCCGCGATGGGAAGGCACGCGTGACGCCTGTCACCGTGGCGCGAGCAAACGGCGGCTTCACGGCAATCTCGGATGGCCTCTCGGAAGGCGACCACGTCATCATCGAAGGACAGGCGCAGCTCGTCGATCAGCAGCCGGTCAAGGAACAATTCGACGACAAGGCATTGAACGTTGCTTCGGCTGATCAAGCCGCAGGCAAGACCGAAATCATTACAGCGGGCACGGAAGAATGATACCGAATTTCTGTATCCGACGTCCTGTCGCAACGACGCTGATTGCCATCGGCGTCGTGCTTGCCGGCCTTGCCGGCTATCAGCTCGTGCCGGTGGCAGCACTGCCGCAGGTCGATTTCCCGACGATCAATGTGTCGGCCGCGCTGACCGGCGCTTCGCCGCAGACGATGGCAACGTCGGTCGCCACGCCGCTGATCAAGCAGTTCCAGACCATTCCCGGCATCAGCGAGATCAGTGCCACCAACTCGCTCGGCAACACCAGCATCGTTCTGCAGTTCGACCTCAACCGCAACATCGATGCAGCGGCGGCAGACGTTCAAGCGGCGATCTCGCACGCGACCCGCCAGCTACCGGATAACATGACGACTCCGCCGAGCTATCGGAAAACGAACCCTGCCGACGCGCCGGTCATGTTGCTTGCGGTGCAGAGCGACACCATGCCCCGTAGCAAGCTCGACGAGATCGCCGAGGACATCATCTCCCCGTCCCTTTCGACGCTTCCCGGCGTCGCTGAGGTTTCGGTTTTCGGCGCGCAAACCTACGCGGTGCGAGTTGAAGTCGATCCCAACAAGCTTCTCAACCGCGGCATCGGTATCGATACCGTCAACAAGGCGCTGGTCGCGGCCAACAGTCAGGTTCCTGTCGGCTCTCTGCAAAACGATACACAGAGCATGACGATCAATGCGAATACGCAGCGGACCAATGCCGATGAATTCCGGACACTCGTCATTGCCAACCCGAACGGCGCGCCGATCCACCTCGGCGATGTCGCCGACGTGCAAGACAGCGTCGAGAACCAAAATACCGGCAGCTGGTATGACGGCAACCGCAGCATCATCCTCGCCATTCAACGCCAGCCCGATGCCAATACCGTGGAGGTCGTCGACGCAATCAGAGCGAAGCTGCCGGGTCTGCACGCAGAGATTCCCGCCTCTGTTTCAACAAAGGTCATGAACGACTCCGCCCAGCCGATCAAAGATGCGATCAGCGACGTGAAGTTCACTCTGATGCTGACGATCGGCCTCGTCGTCCTGGTCATCTACCTCTTCACAGGCCATCTGACGGCGACGATCATTCCCGGGCTCGCCGTGCCGCTGTCGCTGATTTCCACCTTCGGCATGATGTACGTGCTCGGATACAGCATCGACAACATTTCGCTGCTCGGATTGACGCTTGCGGTCGGCCTCGTCGTCGACGACGCGATCGTCATGTTGGAAAACATCCTCCGGCATGTCGAGGAAGGCATGCCGGTTCTCGACGCGGCGATCAAAGGTGCCGGCGAAGTCAGCTACACCATCATTTCGATGTCGGTGTCTCTGATAGCCGTCTTTATCCCGATCCTGTTGATGGGCGGTGTCGTCGGCCGCATCTTCAATGAGTTCGGCATGGTCGTTGCAATCGCGATTGTTGCCTCTGCAATCGTTTCGCTCACGGTGACACCGATGCTGGCGTCGCGGCTAGGCAGCGGCCACGATCGGCCGCCCTTCTTCATCCGCTGGTTCGATGCCGGCTTTGAACGAACCCTCAGAGGCTACGAGCGATCGGTCGGTTGGTGCCTGAAGCATCGTCCCGCCATCCTCACCCTGTTCGTGGCGTCGATCGGCCTGACCGTCTATCTCTTCATGACGCTGCCATCGAGCTTCTTCCCTACCGAAGACATCGGTCGCCTGAACATCTCGACGCGCGCTCGTCAGGATATCTCCTATCCCGCGATGCAGGCATTGCAGAACCAGGCGGCGGAACTCGTGAAACAAAACCCTGCCGTCAACCATGTCATGTCGATCGTCGGCGGCAATGCGCGCAGTCCACTCAACAACGGCACCATGTACGTCGAGCTCAAGGACAAGGATCAGCGTCCGCCGCTTGACCAGACACTGCGGGAATTGAGGACGAGCATCGGGAAGATCCCCGGCCTTCAAGCGTATATAACGCCGCAGCAGAGCCTCCGCTTCGGCGGCCGCCAGACCGCGAGCCAATATCAGCTGGTCGTTCAGGCGCTCAGCGCTGATCAGACAAACGTTTGGGCGAACAAGATCCAGCAGGCGATGCATGCCGATCCGCGCTTCACTGACGTCGCTTCGGACGCGCAGAACAACGCACTGCAAGCCAATATCGTTGTCGATACGGAGAAGGCGGCGGCCTTCGGCATCACCGATGGGCAATTGCGGACGACCCTGCAGGAATCGTTTGGCGGATACACCGCCGCCCAGATCCAATCGACCGGCGACAGTTATGACGTGATCGTGGAATACGACACGAGTAAGCCGTGGGACGATCAGAAGCTTCAGGAAATCCGCGTCGCTTCAGACAGCGGCGCTCTGGTTCCCCTGTCGAACTTCGCGAAGGTGCAGCGCACGACGGGGCCGGTGACGATCAACCAGACCGGTCAGCTGGTCTCGACGACCATCTCCTTCAACCTGCCGGCGGGCGAAGCGCTCGGCGACGCCACAGCTGCGATCGACCAGATCAAGAAGGATATCAATATGCCAGCGGACGTCTTCACGTCCTATGGCGGCACCGCGCAGATATTCCAGCAGTCCCAGGGCAACACCCCGCTGCTGATCTTGGCGGCGGTACTGACGATCTACGTTGTGTTGGGTGTCCTCTACGAGAGTTTCATCCACCCGTTGACGATCCTTTCCGGCCTACCGGCTGCGGCACTCGGCGCGTTGCTGGCGCTGAAGGTGATGGGCTTCGATCTTTCGATCATCGCGCTCATCGGCCTCTTAATGCTGATCGGCATCGTCAAGAAGAACGCAATCATGATGATCGACGTGGCGCTTGAGAACCTGCGTTCCGGTAACGGCATGTCGCCATCGGAGGCGATCCACGAAGCCTGCGTGCGACGCTTCCGGCCGATCATGATGACGACCTTCTGCGCCCTCCTCGGCGCGCTTCCGATCGCGCTGGGGACCGGCGCAAGCTCGGAACTGCGTCAGCCGCTCGGCATTGCCGTCGTCGGCGGTCTTATAGTGTCGCAAGCGCTGACGCTGTTCATCACCCCGGTCATCTTCGTCGAAATGGGCAGGCTAAACGATTGGCTGCTCAGCCTCGGAGGCAAGAAGAAGACCGAGCACGAGGAAGAGATACCTCAGGCGTTGGCCGCCGAGTAACAGAAATGCGGGCGCCAATGGCGCCCGCAGCATTTTTCGTTGCAAGCCTTGAATAACGACGCCCCCTGTGGCATCACGCGCCTCCTTGAATTCGGGCGCGCCATTTCCGCGCCTTTGCGGAGGCTGGCCTCCGATCTCAAAACACAATCGGCAAGATGAGGTGCGAGCATGGCTCAGGCGCTGGGATTCGACTTCGGCACAACGAACACGGTATTGGCCACGGCCGACGGGCAGACAACACATTCGATGGCCTTCACCAGTGCCGCCGGCAGCGACGACAGTATGCGCACCGCCCTGTCCTTCATGAAGGATCGGCAACTCGGCGCGTCCGCCCTGAAGGTCGAGGCCGGCCACGCGGCAATCCGGCAATTCATCGACAATCCTGGTGACTGTCGGTTCCTCCAGTCGATCAAGACCTTTGCGGCAAGCGCACTGTTCCAGGGCACGCTGATCTATGCGAAGCGTCACAGCTTCGAGGATCTGATGGAGGTGTTCATCAGGCGCTTGCGCAACTATGCCGGCGACAGCTGGCCGTCCGAGGTCAAACGGATCGTTACCGGTCGTCCCGTGCATTTCGCCGGTGCGAATCCCGATCCTGCGCTGGCGACCGAGCGTTACAACGAGGCGCTATCGCGCTTCGGCTTCCCGGAGGTTCACTACGTGTATGAACCCGTCGCTGCCGCATTCTACTTCGCGCAGAATCTCAAGTCCGACGCCACGGTTCTCGTTGCCGACTTCGGCGGCGGTACGACCGACTATTCGCTTATCCGGTTTGAAACCGTGGCCGGCAAGCTGACCGCCACCCCGATCGGTCATTCGGGTGTCGGGATCGCCGGCGATCATTTCGACTACCGCATGATCGACAACATCGTTGCCCCGCAGATCGGCAAGGGGAGTCATTTCAAAAGCTTCGACAAGATCCTTGAAGTTCCAACCAACTACTATTCAAGCTTCGGCCGCTGGAACCAGCTCTCCATCTTCAAGACATCACGCGAATTCGAGGATCTGAAGAAGCTGGTGCGCACAGCCCTTGAGCCCGAAAAGCTCGAGACCTTCATCGATTTGGTCGACCACGACGAGGGTTATCCGCTCTATCAGGCCGTATCGGCGACGAAGATGGCGCTGTCGGCCGCGGACGAGGCCGCATTTGATTTTGCACCTCTCGGTCGCGGTGGTCACCGGACGATCCGACGGGCTGACTTCGAAAGCTGGATTGCGGATGACCTCGCAAGGATCGAAGGTGCGCTCGATGACGTCCTGGAAAAGACAAACACGACGTCTGATATGATCGACAAGGTGTTCCTCACCGGAGGTACGTCGTTTGTGCCCGCCGTGCGCCGCATCTTCACCGAACGCTTCGACAAGGGCCGGATCGAGACCGGCGGTGAGCTTCTGTCCATCGCGCACGGCCTGGCACTGATCGGCGAACGCGACGACATCATGCAATGGACGGTGCAATAGCTCGGCTTGCGGCCCGCGTGCTCTTTCATTGACACCTTCGCTTCGCTAAGGTTGGCGTCATGATCTCCGTCAACGAACTTTCTCCAGGCGAACTCGCGGCGCTCCTGCATTTCCATGCGGAAGCCGGCGTGGAATGGCTGCTTGAGGAGGAAGCTGTCGACCGCTTTGCCGAGTTCGATGCGATGAAGGCGGCACGACGGAACGCAGCCGCCGGCACGCAGTCCGAATCACGGGAGGCCTCGCCGCGTGCCACTGCTCAAACGGCACAGAAGAGCACCCCTGAGCCGGAGCGCCCCGCGCCGCGGCCGCAACCTTCGATTCCCGACGGCGAGGCCGTGCAGCAGGCACGCTTTGCGGCTGAGAGCGCCCGCTCGCTGCCGGAGCTGAAAACGGCAATCGAGGCATTCAACGGGTGCAATCTCAAGCACAGCGCCCGCTCGACGATCTTCGCCAGCGGAGACGCGACAAGTGGGATCATGGTGATCGGTTCGGCACCTGGGGCCGACGATGACCGCGAAGGACAACCCTTCGCCGGCCGACCGGGGCAACTGCTGGACAAAATGCTCGCGGCGATCGGCTTACAGCGGGATGCCATCTTGCTGACGCAGGTTATTCCTTGGCGCCCCCCGGGCAATCGCATTGCGTCCACCGCTGAGATGGATATCTGCCGCCCGTTCATCGAGCGCCAAATTGCGCTTGCCGCACCGAAGGCAATTCTCGTGCTTGGCAATTTTGCAGCGCGGGTGTTTTTCGGCGAGAGTGACACGATTCACGGGCTGCGCGGACAATGGCGGGAGATCGCGGCCGAAAACCGCACTATCCCTGCGATTGCTACGCTGCATCCGCAGGATCTACTGACGGCACCAGTCAACAAGCGATTGGCCTGGAACGATCTTTTAGCTTTTCACGCCAAGCTTGCCGAACTCTAATATGCTTTCAAAATAGGCAAATCTAAATCTTTTATGAAACAACCCATGCGATTTTCACATACCTGTTGTTCATTCTAATCCATTGAAAAGCTCATGCTGCAGTGCAATATTTCAATGTGTCTTGGGAGGAATCAACAGGAACCAAGGCAATGACTACACGTTTTCGTCCTATCCACTGTGGGTTTGAAACCCTTCGCCTTGCCACCGAGCAGGGCCGCACAACGCAAAGCTACAGCCGCATCGGCTTTGCCACAAACGAGCAAATGGTTGCTCGCGGCACTGGTGCGAGCGGACGCATCGCCCGTCCCGCCGCGATCTTTGCGGATTTTCAGCAGTACTAAGGTCGAGGCTGGCATCTGCTGGCCTCGTGCACTGCTGTCTGACGACGAGGCTTTTCGTTAGCCCTTCGCAGCAGGTCGCGACTTATTGTGTCTACTGCGTCGCCCAGTGGAACGCCTCATCGACATACGCGAACTTGATGGCCTGCCACTGGCTGTACTGCCCCAGGAACGAGCGCGAGATCCAAAGCCCGGGCCTTTTGGCGCCAGCCTCCCATCCGAGGCATCCCTGCTGTGCTGCCTTCGCAAGAAGTCGCTGTAGGTGCGTGCGCGAGATCAGGAAATCGGCTGCCAGGGCGCGGCTGTCAACATGACCAATGACCAAACGCTCCGTATCATCTCCCGCCAGATCGATACGTGAAACAAAGTGGTCGACGATCAGCCCGCCAGCATCGTTCCACAGGAAAAGCGCCACATGCTCCGCGGGCTCCCTCCATCGCGAATCCTGAAGGCAGTTGCGCGCGATCCGCGGCTGAAGAATCCGAATCAATTCCGGACGGGCTTCAACATGCGCCACCCGGCTCCCACCATCGAGCAGATCAAGCCCCCCCAGGTTCGATAGCAGCCACCCAAACATTGCCTGATGACTGATTTCCGCCGGCTCGAACTGGCGGGGCCGCCGTCGCTCCGCACCAGGCTCGTAGGCGATGAAGCGGTACGTGAAGAGTTCGTCGATGAAGCTCAACACAGTGTTACGGCTCGCTACCTTGCGGGAGGTGATCTCGCGCGTCAGCCGGACAGCGGTAAAGCCAGACGTCGAGTCCGCAGGATCTCGCTCCATTGCAAGGGCGTAAGCAGTTTGCGTCAGCAACCAGCGCTGTTGGGACGCGAGCAGTCGCGCCACTCGCGGACCGGCGTCGAACATGCCGCGCATGCGCCCCGCGTGAAAGCGGATGGCGTCAATGAATTTCGGGTTCGCGACCAAGTCTTCTGCACTGAAAGGCATTTCTCTCCCGACGCATGCTCATTCGACGTCGTCACTGCTCAGGACAAGGCAGGACGGTCACTTCGTAACATGCGCATTCGCGAATAAATGAAGCTTCGTCAAGTTCATAACGTACGATAAGCGTTCGAATAGCGTTCACTATTTCGTTGAATTTCTCGCGCATGGCGAGAAAATCTCAGCTCGGCGGCCGCAATGCTGAGACGAAGGTCCTCATGAACCGGCTTGCCGCGCCGCCCTTCGCTCCAGATTGAGCTGGTGTTCGCGGTAGATGATGAATATCCCCGCAGCGACGACAATCGCCGTGCCAAGCAGCGTGGCGCCACTCGGCACATCACCAAACACAAAATAGGCAACAACGCCGCCGATGACGATTGATGTGTACTCGAATGGCGCAACCGTCGAGACGTCCGCATGCCGATAGCTCTCGGTCAGCAGGATCTGCGCTATGCCACCGCAAAAGCCGGCCGCAACGAGAAACAATTGCGGCCTCATATCAAGAACCTGCCAGCCGAACGGAACCGTTACGAGTGAGAATACCGTGGCTGTGATCGAAAAATAGAGAACGATTGTTGCCGTTTTTTCTTCCTCGACCAATCGCCGCACCTGAATCATCGCCATGCCGCCGAGTACCGAGGCCAGCAGAACGGTGATCGCCCCGATCGCCTGTTCGGCGTGAATGCCCCCCTCGCGAAAGAGCGTGAGCTTCGGCCAAGATATGATGGCCACGCCCACCATACCGAAAAGTACTGCGCTCCAGCGGTAAATTCGGACAGTCTCCCCGAGAAACAGCGCCGCAAAAATCACCGCGACCAGCGGCATTGCATAGCCGAGTGCAATCGCTTCCGGCAGTGGCAGGTGCAACAGCCCGTAAAACCCTAGCCCCATCGATATGATGCCGAGCGTTCCCCGCTTCAAATGTCCGATAGGATTGGCCGTGTAGAACGCCGACCGCAACTGCCCTTGATAGGCGAGGTATCCCATGATCGGAAACAGCGCGAAAAACGAACGGCAGAAGGTCACCTGCCCCGGTTGGATGTCGCTGCCGGCAAGCTTGATGAAGGTCTGCATTGCCAGGAAGACGATGACCGAACCGACCTTGAACGCAATGCCCCTCATCGGGTTTCCGATAGCCGATCGCATGTCTTGAACTCTTGGATTGCTAGTTTGATGCAGGAGGACGCGCCAGACTCGACGCACCGAGACTGTGACAGCCGTCGCATTGAATGAACAGACAGAAAATTGGAAAACTTGCGAACCTCCCATGAAGCCAATGCCCTGCGACGCCGCGCTCGCGCCCGTAGTGACCTCAAAATCCCGTTTGTCGATTCGCCCAAATTTAGCCGGTTCCAGCGCCTTCAAATCTTCCTTTGCCGCGATTTCGCTTTAAGTTTGGTTCAGACTTTAATGTAATCATGCCCGTCAAAATTTGTGGCGGAGTACTTACTCTGCATACGAAGCACTCACCCGCTCAAGGCCTTCAGGGAACACCATGCGTACAGATACCGGCCAGGTCATCAATCTGGCAGACTACCAGCCCACCGACTTCGTTCTGGAACGCGTGGATCTTACCTTCGAACTCGATCCCACTGAAACCAAGGTTGAGGCGCGACTGATTTTCCATCGCCGAGAAGGCGTCGATCCCAAGGCGCCGCTGGTACTCGACGGTGATGAGTTGACGCTCTCCGGGCTGCTGTTCGACCAGATGGAAATGCCGGCAGATCAATACACTGTCACGCCTGAAAGGCTGACCGTCCGCGCCCTGCCGGCATCCGAGCCCTTTGAACTGACGATCACCACGATCATCAACCCCGAGGCCAATACCCAACTGATGGGTCTCTATCGCACCGGCGGTATCTATTGCACCCAGTGCGAAGCCGAAGGGTTCCGGCGCATCACCTATTTTCCCGACCGCCCCGATGTGCTCGCGCCGTTCACCGTCAACATCATTGCCGACAAGGCCGCCAATCCGCTGCTGCTGTCGAACGGCAATTTCCTCGGTGGCGCCGGCTATGGCGAAGGTAAGCACTTTGCCGCCTGGTTCGATCCGCACCCCAAGCCAAGCTATCTATTCGCACTGGTCGCTGGCGATCTCGGCGTCATCGAAGACACATTCACGACGATGTCCGGCCGCGAGGTAGCCCTGAAAATCTATGTCGAGCACGGCAAGGAGCCGCGCGCCGCCTACGCAATGGACGCATTGAAGCGCTCGATGAAGTGGGACGAGGAGGTCTTCGGACGCGAATATGATCTCGACATCTTCATGATCGTCGCCGTCTCCGATTTCAACATGGGCGCCATGGAGAACAAAGGTCTCAACGTCTTCAACGACAAGTACGTCCTGGCCGATCCGGAAACGGCCACCGACGGGGACTATGCCAACATCGAAGCGATCATCGCCCACGAATATTTCCACAACTGGACCGGCAACCGAATCACCTGCCGTGACTGGTTCCAGCTATGCCTGAAGGAAGGCCTGACCGTCTATCGCGATCACGAATTCTCGGCCGACCAGCGCTCACGCCCCGTCAAGCGCATCGCGGAGGTCCGCCACCTGAAATCCGAGCAGTTCCCGGAGGATGCGGGTCCGCTCGCTCATCCGGTGCGGCCCACGAAGTATCGCGAGATCAACAACTTCTACACTACCACTGTTTACGAGAAGGGCAGCGAAGTCACGCGCATGATCGCGACGCTGCTAGGCAGGGACACCTTCAAGCAGGGTATGGACCTCTATTTCGACCGGCACGACGGCCAAGCCGTGACGATCGAGGACTTCGTCAAATGCTTCGAGAACGCCAGCGGGCGCGACCTCACACAGTTCTCGCTCTGGTACCATCAGGCCGGCACGCCGCTCGTCACGGTATCGGGCGCCTATGATGCGGTCGCGAAGACTTTCAGCCTTTCGTTGGAGCAGATGATCCCGGCGACGCCCGGTCAGTCCGACAAGAAGCCGATGCACATACCGTTGAGCTTGCAGCTCTTCGCTGAGGACGGAGCGGCGATCACGCCGACTTCCGTCGACGGTGCGGAATATACTAGCAGCGTCCTGCATCTCACAGAGCGTACGCAAACGTCAGTATTCCACGACATCCAGACGCGGCCTGTAGTCTCGATCAATCGCAGCTTCTCGGCGCCTATCAATCTCCATTTCGATCAGTCGCCTGCCGATTTGGCGCTGCTTGCCCGCTACGAGACGGACCATTTCGCGCGCTGGCAGGCCCTGACTGGTCTTGCGCTTCCGAACCTGCTCAACGCCGCACGTGATACCCGAGAAGGAAAGTCAGTCAGTTCCGAAACAACCTTCATCGACACGCTCGTCGCCGCCGCCGCCGACGAAAGCCTTGAGCCGGCCTTCCGCGCCCAAGCCCTGGCCCTGCCGAGCGAAGCCGATATCGCCCGCGAGCTTGGAGGCAACAACGATCCGGATGCGATCCATGCCGGGCGCCAGGCGGTGATGAAGCAAGTCGCTGACGCCGGACGTGATACGTTCCTCGCGCTCTATGACTCCATGACAACGCCGGGTGCCTTCAGCCCAGACGCGACCAGTGCCGGTCGCCGCGCTTTGCGCAACGCCGCGCTGACCTACCTGTCATATGCAGAAAGCTCACCGGCACGCGCGAAGACTGCTTTCGATGCTGCTAACAACATGACGGATCTGTTGCATGCATTGACGCTTCTTGCGCATCGCTTCCCGGACAGCCCGGAAGCTGCCGAAGCGCTGTCGGCCTTCAAGGATCGCTTTTCAGAGAACGCACTGGTGGTCGACAAATGGTTTTCCGTCCAGGCCACCATACCGGGTGCCGACACGCTCGACCGAGTGCAAAAGCTGACGGAGAACCCGCTGTTCAAGAGGACCAATCCCAACCGCGTCCGCTCGCTGATCGGCACCTTTGCCTTTGCCAATCCAACCGGCTTTGGCCGGGCCGACGGCGAAGGCTACGCATTCCTAGCCCGTGAGATCCTCGACATCGACCGGCGCAACCCTCAGTTGGCGGCCCGCATCCTGACATCGATGCGTTCCTGGCGCTCTCTGGAGCCAGTTCGACAGGATCACGCCCGCGCCTCCCTGTTGGAAATTGAACGGACCGCGGAGCTCTCGACCGACGTTCGCGACATCGTCGAGCGCACCCTAAAGGGATGATTTGCCGTCGGCTGCCGCTGCGACGCTCTCAGCGGCAATCTGGCCGCTATAGAAAATTCAGCATCTTGAATCAGTTAACAAATTTTTACCTTTTCCTCTGGACAAGGCGAATCACCAGTGATTCATTGAGTTAGTTCCAGCGAGCGGCGCTGCGAATCACACGAGGGATCAAGGCTGAAGAGATGATGAACGTGCGGCGGGCAACCGCAGCCGAGGGACGGCTGCGTGTCGATTTCGACGGCCTCCTGGCCTGGCGGGACAGCTTTTCAGCTCGACGCTCCACCGTTTCCTCCTCGTCCTCGCGCAACCTATCGCAGGTCGAAATCGTCCTGAAGCGAATTATTCCGATCCTGATCGTAGCCTTCCTTACGGTTGTAGCGGCATCGCACTTCTTCGGAATGGTTTCCGAATACGGGCGCACGGAAGCCGCCGCCCGCCATTCCACAGCGCTTGCCGCCGCAACCGCTGCTGCGGCTTTCGCCGACGCCAACCAGATATTCGAAACTGCGGATGTGATGCAGGCGCAGGCGCGCCTAGCACGTTTCCTGCCGCAGGACCGGCTGGACGATGATGCCTTCGTGCTGCTGGTTCAGCCAAGCGGCAAGGTGTTTGCGGCAACCGCCGCCGGCTCGGCTTACCTCGGTGCCAGCGTCGGTGATTTCTTCTCCGAAGTCTCGGCAGTTCGCCGGTTTGGCGATCGCGCCGGCGTCATCGAGACAACGATCAGCGGGCTTCCGCACTATGCGGAAATCACCCTCATCGGAAACTCCGGCGGATATGTCATCGCGGCGACGTCCCTTGAACGGATCAGCCAGCTTTGGAGAGATGAGGTTACGCTCAATGTAACGCTCTTTGCCGGCATCTCGTCGATTCTGCTCGTCATTCTCTACGCCTACTACATGCAGGTGAAGCGTGCCCGCGACGCCGACGACATCTTTCTGGAGTCGAATCTCCGCGTCGAGACGGCACTGTCGCGTGGCCGCTGTGGCCTCTGGGACTTCGATTTCGACCGCCGCGAATTCTACTGGTCGCGCTCGATGTACGAGATGCTTGGCCTTCCCGGCTCGGACCGAACGATGTGCTTCAGCGACGCAGCCCGCCTGATGCATCCGGATGACGGCGGCGTTTACGAAATTGCCCGGTCGATTGCTCGCGGCGATGCCGGTCAGGTCGACCAGATCTTCCGCATGCGGCACGCCGGCGGTCATTACGTCTGGATGCGCGCCCGCGCCCAAGTGATCCGCACCAATTCTGGCCGCGTCCACATGATCGGCATTGCGATGGACGTGACCGAGCAGCATCGTCTCGCGCAGCGTTATGCCGAGGCCGATCAGCGGCTGGCGGACGCCATCGAGTGCACATCGGAAGCTTTCGTTCTCTGGGACAAGAACGACCGCCTTGTCATGTGCAACGCGCACTTCCAGCAGGCATATGGCCTCCCCGATAGCGTCCTGGTTCCCGGCACCGAGCGCAGCGTCGTCAACGCCGCCGCCGCGCGTCCGGTGATCGAACGCCGCATCGCCGATGCGGATGGCTCGGGCTACTCGCGGACGACCGAAGTGCAGCTTGCCGACGAACGCTGGCTGCAGATCAACGAGCGCCGCACGCGCGACGGCGGCATGGTTTCGGTCGGCACCGATATCACGCTATTGAAGCGCAACCAGGAACGCCTGCGCGATTCCGAGCGCCGGCTCATGGCAACGATCGGTGACCTCTCCTCGTCCCGCCAGACTCTGGAAAGCCAGAAAGCCGCGCTCTCTGTCGCGAACTCCAACTATCTGGTCGAGAAGGAACGCGCCGAAGCGGCCAACCGCGCAAAAAGCGAGTTCCTGGCAAACATGTCCCACGAGCTTCGCACGCCGCTCAACGCCATCCTCGGCTTCTCGGAGATACTTCAAGACCAAATGTTCGGCCCGCTCGGCTCATCGAAGTACAATGAATATGCCCGCGACATCCACGACAGCGGCAAACATCTTCTCAACGTCATCAGCGACATTCTTGACATGTCGAAGATCGAAGCCGGTCATATGAAGCTCGAGTGTGAAACGATCGATCTTGCGCCGCTGATCGAGGAAAGCCTTCGTTTCACGGCAATCCCTGCCGCACAGAAGAACATCTTCGTCGAACAACGCATTTGTGATGGCATGCGCCTGACCGCCGATCGCCGGGCCATGAAGCAGATCCTGCTTAACCTGCTTTCCAATGCAGTGAAGTTCACCAACGAAGGCGGTCGCATCGCCGTGCGGACGCGCCGCACCAACAGCGGTGTCATGCTGACCATCGCAGACACCGGCATCGGCATCCCCCGCGCCGCGCTTGGCAAGATCGGCCAGCCTTTCGAGCAGGTGCAAAACCAGTACGCGAAGAGCAAAGGCGGCTCTGGCCTCGGCCTTGCGATCTCGCGGTCGCTGACGACGCTGCACGGGGGCAAGATGAAAATTCGGTCGCGCGAAGCGATCGGCACCGTCATTTCCCTGCACATCCCGAATGACGGCCGCTAAGACTTCACTACCGTCTGGAATATCTTCCTGACGGCTTTCGAGAGCCGTTTGATCTCTCCCTCCAGCGTCTTGATATCAGGGCAATCGCCTGCCCGGGCGACAAGATCAGTGAGGCCGGCCGGTGCCTCCTTCGGGTCGAACAGGCCGTCGATGCAGAGCCGGATGAGCTGCGAAATATCCGTGTAGAGCGAAAGCGCCGCGAGGCAGAGTTCCATGTCATCGCGGTCCATCAGCTCAGCGCCGATGAGCTTCACTTGTCCCGCCGTATTGAAATCATCGTCCTCAATAGCGATGCCGCTCGTGGAGGCCACCAGCCGCAGATATTGCGCGATGAATTCGATATCGATCAGCCCCCCCGGAATAAGCTTCAGATCCCAGATACTCGCCGGCGGCTTTTCCTGCTCGATTAAGGCCCGCATTTCGGATACGTCCTTGGCGATTTTCTGCGCGTCGGTCTTGGAAAGCAGCACGTCAGCGATAATCCGTTCGGCTTCGCTGATGAGTTCCCTGTCACCGCACACGAGGCGGGCCCGGGTCAGCGCCATGTGTTCCCAGGTCCACGCCTCTTCCCGTTGATATTTTTCGAACGACTTGATGCGGGTAGCAACGGGCCCCTTGTTTCCCGACGGCCTGAGGCGCATGTCGACCTCATAGAGTACACCCTCGGCCATCGGTGCAGACAGTGCCGAGATCAACCGTTGGGTCACACGCGTAAAATAGCGGGTTGCATCGAGCGGCTTGGGGCCTGTGGATTCGGCCGCCTCATCGTCGTAGTCATAGAGCAGGATGATATCGATGTCAGAACCGGCGGTCAGCTCGAAGCTGCCGAGTTTGCCCATGCCGACGACCGCCACGCGGCCACCCGGAAAGTCGCCGTGAGCCGTCCTGATCTCCCTCATGACGGCATCGAGCGCCGCTTCGACGACGAGATCGGCGAGATGCGTGAAGGCGCGGCCAGCCATGGCGCCGCGGATCGCACCGGTTAGCAGCCGGATGCCTATGAGAAAACGCTGTTCGTCGGCGAAGATGCGCAGCCGATCGAGCACCTCTTCATAGTATCGCGCGGGCGCGAGGAAGCTGCGGATGCGTTCGGCAAGGTAGGCGCGCGTCGGCAGTTCCGCCATCAGACCGGGATCGAGCATGCCGTCGAAGACATGTGGCTTGGCGGCAATCACTTCCGCTAGCTTCGGAGCCGAGGACATGATGTTGACGATGAGCGACAACAGCGCCGGGTTGCTGCCAAGGAGGGAAAACAGCTGAATGCCTGCGGGTAGGCCCGAGAGAAAGCTGTCGAAGCGCAGGATCGCCTCATCGGCGCGTTTACTTTCGCCGAATACGCGGAGCAATTGCGGCGTTAGTTCCGTCAACCGCTCACGCGCCTCAACGGACTGCGTCGCCTTGTAGCGACCATAGTGCCATGTGCGGATAACCCGGGAGATGTCGGACGGTCGTTCGAAGCCTAGATTGCGTAGTGTCTTCAGCGTATCGGGATCATCACCCTGGCCGGTGAAAACCAGATTGCCGGTTTCCGTGGAAAGCTTGGTCTCCTGTTCGAACAAGCGCGCATAACGCCGCTCGACCGTCTTGAAGACCTCAACCAAGCGGGCGGCGAAACTCGACGTATCGTCGAACCCCATCATGAAGGCGATGCGCTTCAGATCAGTCTCGCTCTCAGGGAGGAGATGCGTTTGTTCGTCGTGCACCATCTGAATCCGATGCTCAACGTCACGAAGGAACCAATAGGCCTCGGTCAGTTCGTCGCGCGTGTCCTCATCGATCCATTTAGCCTTTGTCAGCTCAGCCAGCGTCTCTTCGGTGCCACGGCAACGCAGCGCCACCATCCGGCCACCGGCGATCAGCTGTTGCGTCTGCGCGAAAAACTCGATCTCTCGGATTCCACCGCGACCGAGCTTGACGTTGTGCCCCTTCACCGCGATAGCGCCATGCCCCTTGTGAGCATGAATCTGCCGCTTGATGGAGTGAATGTCGGCGATTGCCGCGTAGTCGAGATATTTGCGAAAGACGAACGGAACGAGCCCGCGTAGAAACTGCTCGCCCGCCTGGATATCGCCAGCCACGGCGCGCGCCTTGATGAAGGCGGCGCGTTCCCAGTTCTGCCCCCTGCCCTCGTAATAGATCATCGCCGCGTCGACTGGGATTGCAAGCGGCGTTGAGCCTGGATCAGGCCGCAGTCGCAGGTCGGTGCGGAAGACGTATCCATCCGCTGTGCGCTCCTGCATGATCCTTACCAGCCGTCGCATCAATCGCGGGAAGATCTCGATCGCGTCGTCGGGATCCGGGACGATCCCTGCCTGTTCGTCGAAGAACACGACCAGATCGATATCGGAGGAATAGTTGAGCTCAGAGGCTCCAAGCTTGCCCATGCCAAGGACGATTACCCCTGACCCCTCACTCGGAGCGGCGACATCCTTGAGCGTGACCTTGCGGCTTTCGTGAGCCGCGAGCAGGAGGTGGTCGATCGCCGCAGCAACTGACGCCTCCGCAAGCCGGCTCAGCCACGCGGTGGTCACCCGACCGTCGAATATCCGGGCGAGATCCGCGAGGGCGACAAGAAACGCGACCTTGCGCTTGATGATCCGCAAACGGCTCATCACGTCGGCTTCGGTCGGCAACTCACCAGTTGCTCCCGGCTTCCAGCAGGCCCTCGCTTCAGCGATCAGCGCTTCGATCTCGGGTTCCAGAGGTTCCGAAATCGCGGCGGAAAGGATCGCGGTGTCGATATTCGCAATGTCACGCAGATAGGGAGACAGGGTGAGCGCGGCTGTGATGAAGTCGCGAAGGGCGCCGTCCGCTTTAAGGATCTCGGCCACGCTAGGCTCGCTTTTGCTGATCCGCTGGAGATCAGCCTGCGCGAGCTTAAGTTCGCTCTTGTTCAGCGGCTTCAAGAGCCCTTCGGCGACATCAACGAGGCTATGCCTGGAACTCGTCAGCATGCACCCTCCTGGCGACCAGATCGGAAAAACGCCGGGGAGAATCACAGCAACTTCCGGCAATTACGATCTAAGGTAGGGCCTGCGGAGGCGATGGCCAACACCGAATTCGATCCGCAGCGGTCGTGCTCCGGTGATGTTACTTCGCTGGAAAGATCATGCTAACCGTGAGACCTCGCCTCTCCTGATTTTGCGGATCGGTATCGGAGAGTTCCAGCTTCCCGCCATGCAATTCCATAACGGCTTCGACCAGGGAGAGGCCGAGACCAGTGCCGGGCTTGGAGCGACTTTCATCCAGCCGCACGAAGCGCTTCAGCACATCTTCCCGTTTCTCCGCGGGAATGCCTGAGCCACGATCCGCGACGGAAAGGCAGATGCCGTCGGCACGGCGGAGTAGCTTCAGCGTGATATCGCCGTGGCCGTCCGGATCCGAGGAATACTTGATGGCATTGTCGATCAGATTGAAGATCGCTTGTCCGATCAGTTCGCGGTTACCCTTTACCTCGATATCGGCCTCGATCGATGACGTCAGTGCCAGCCCCGCCTCGTCGGCGACGGGTTCGTAAAGTTCGGCGCTATCTGAAACGATGGCCGACAAGTCAACAGCCGACATTTCAGCGGCGACAGAACCGGCTTCGACGCGCGAAATCATCAGCAGGGCATTGAAGGTGCGGATCAACTGATCGGACTCGGAGATGATCCCCTCAAGCGCGACACGTCGAACCTCGCCGTCCGTGGTGTCCAGAGCGTCGGCGGCCTTGTTGCGCAGCCGGGTCAGCGGCGTCTTCAGGTCATGCGCAATATTGTCGGATACCTGCCGCAGGCCTTCGTTCAGCTTCTCTATCCGCCCAAGCATCGCGTTGAGTGAGGCCGACAGGCGATCGAACTCGTCGCCGGAGCCGCCGACGGGAAGACGCTGCGAGAGATCACCGGCCATGATCTTCTTGCTCGCATCGGACATGCGGTCGATCCGCTTCAGGGCGTTTCGACCGATGCCGAACCAGATGATGATAGCGCCGAGACCCATGATCGCCAGCGCGATCATCAGTGCTTGCCGCACCAACCCGCGGAAGGCTTCCGGCTCGCCGAGGTCGCGGCCGATCAGCAATCGCAGTCCATTGTCCAGCACGAAGATGTTGGCGACTGCCATGTGTCGTCGGCTAAGACCGCTCTCGGCGTAGCGCTGGTACATGAAGGGCAAGGATGTCCACCCCTCCTCATCCAGCACGCCAGGCTGCACGGATGCGACGTTGCCGGCGAGGATATCTCCGGAAGGGCCGGCGATGATGTAGAGATTGGCGCCCGGCTGACGGGCCCGACGTTCCATCGTGCGCAGGAGGAGGTTCATACCGCCGGCGTCATAGGCCCGCTTCACCTGATCGACTTCCTGCTGAACTGCTTCGCGGATCTGATTCGTCAGAAGCCGCTCGGACATTGCCGTGACATAGAAGACCAGCGTCGCGGCGCAGATGGCGAAAAGCAGGATGTAGAGTGCCGAAAGGCGGACTGCCGTGGACTTGAAGAGAAACCAGAAACGGTTCATCCCTCGTCCTTGATCATATACCCCGCGCCGCGAATGGTCTTGAGAAGCGGCTGGCTGAAATCCTTCTCGATCTTGGACCGCAACCGCGAAACGTGGACGTCGATGACGTTGGTCTGCGGATCGAAGTGGTAGTCCCACACGTTCTCGAGAAGCATCGTGCGAGTGACGACCTGGCCGGCGTTCTTCATCAGATATTCGAGAAGACGAAACTCGCGCGGCTGCAGCGGTATTTCCTTGCCGCCGCGGCGAACCTCATGCGCAAGCCTGTCGAGCTCAAGGTCACCCACACGATAGATAACGTCCTGGTCCGGTGTGCCCTTGCGGCGACCGAGCACCTCGACCCGGGCGAGAAGCTCACTGAACGCGTAGGGCTTTGGAAGATAGTCATCACCACCAGCTCTCAGGCCAGTCACACGGTCATCGACCTGACCGAGGGCAGAGAGAATGAGAACGGGCGTATGGATGCCCTTACGGCGCAATTCGCTGATGACGGAGAGACCATCCCGACGCGGCAGCATGCGATCGATGACGATCACATCGTAGGTGTTTTCCGAGCCCATGAAGAGCCCGCTTTCGCCATCGCTTGCGTGATCGGCCACGATGCCAGCCTCACGAAACGCCTTGGTGAGATAGACCGCTGCTTCCAGGTCGTCTTCTATGATCAGAATCTTCATGCGGCCGACATTACCTGCCGGTTGCGTTTCGGCAAGGCTCAAAGCTTCTTCCTGTTGTACAGAGGTCATTGCAATCATCCCAGGGATATTGGCGAAAAGAGCCGCGCCCAGAAGGCGCGGCTCCCACTCTGTCAGGGTTGGGAGGATTAACCCTGGCCGTTGATCGGGAGAGCAACGAAACGGCTGCCGTCCTTCGACTGGATCTGGAAGAGTGCCCGCGTGCGGCCATCCTTCTTCGCCTGGTTCAGGACCTTGACGACGTCGTCGGCATTCGAGACTTCCTGGTTGTTGACCGAGGTGATCTTCTCGCCTTCCTTGATGCCCTTATCGGCAGCGTCGGAGTCCGGATCGATACCGGTGATCTGCAGGCCCTTGCCATCGTCGGAAGGACCGACCGTCAAGCCGAGATCAGCAAGTGCCTTTTCCGAAGCAGGAGCCTGGCTTTCCGGTGCCTGATCGCCGTCATCAGCGGAAGCATCCTTCTGTTCAGCAGGCAGAGTTCCGAGTTCGACCGTCAAAGACTGGGCCTTGCCGGATCGCCAGACGGACAGTTCGACCTTCTTGCCTGGCGTCATCGCACCGATACGGCGGCTGAGATCACGGGCATCCTTGATGGTTTCGCCGTTGACTGCCGTCACGACGTCGCCTGCCTTCATGCCGGCCTTCTCACCCGGCGTGCCAGCCTGAGCGGAAACCACGAGCGCGCCGTTTGCCTCGGAAAGGCCGAGCGAGTCAGCGATGTCCTTGGTTACCGGCTGGATCTGGACGCCGAGGTAACCGCGGGATACCTGGCCGTCCTTCATCAGGTCAGCAACAACATCCTTGGCCGTAGACGCCGGGATGGCAAACGCAATACCCACACTGCCACCGGACGGCGAGAAGATCGCGGTGTTGATGCCGACGACTTCGCCATTGAGATTGAAGGTCGGGCCACCGGAGTTACCGCGGTTCACCGCAGCGTCAACCTGCAGATAATCGTCATACGGGCCAGAGCCGATGTCGCGACCACGGGCCGAAACGATACCAGCGGTCACCGTACCACCGAGACCGAACGGGTTACCGACCGCGACAACCCAGTCGCCGACGCGAACGCCGTCGTCATTAGCCCAGTTGACGTAGGTGAACTTGCGGCCCTTCCCATCGACCTTGAGGACGGCGAGATCCGTACGGGGATCCTTGCCGATCAGCTTGGCATCGAGTTCGGTGCCATCATTCATGACGGCAACGAATGCCGCGCCGTCAGATACGACGTGGTTGTTGGTGACGATGTAGCCATCTTCAGAAATGAAGAAGCCGGAGCCCTGGGCAACCGGACGCAGGCGACCCTTGCCGTCCTGCGGGCCATGATGGCCCTGCGGACCGCGGCGGCCCTGCTGGCCCTGCTCACCGAACTGGCGGAAGAACGGCTTCAGGGCATCCGGAAGATCATCCAAGCCGCGGCCGTTGAAATCGAACGCGAAGCCATTGGCGTCGTCATCGGACACCGGGTTCACACGGTTTTCGACACGCACGGAAACGACTGCCGGCGAAACGGCATCGACAACATTCGCGAAGCTCGGAACGGACGGCGCCTGAACCTTTACGGCCTCTGCATAAGAACGTGTGATTTCGAGGGGAATACCGGTCGCAAGCACCGCAGCGGCAAGACCCGCGACGGTCGAAGCCTTCAGCGCGGTATTGAGCGACGGAGCTTTGATATTCTTGAACATGAGTGGCACCTTCTTTGACTTCAACATCTACAGGATCGTTAGTGATCGGATCGGTTGATGACCAAAGATATAGGACGACACACCTTACTGCGAACTGTCCGAGCGATGAAAAATTCGTAATGTGCAACAGAGGCGCTGCAATCGGCAGCAGCATTCTCGCCCTCGACTAATGCGCGGGAAGCCGATAATCCTCCTTCCCACAACCGGGGAGGACGAGACAATGGCCCATGTGGTCACGGTGGAAGATTTTGCGCCGGATACCGCCGCGCTTGCCGCCGTTATCTTCGGGGTCACTGCGTTTGCCGTTGCGCAGGGCCTGACTTATCCCTTGATTTCCCTTGTCCTTGAGCATCGCAATGTTTCGCCGAGCCTTATCGGTTTCAACGCCGGTTGTTTCGCGGCGGGCCTTGCAGTTGCAACTTTCGCGGTGACGTGGCTGTCGCGAAAGGTGCGCGGCGATCGCCTGATCGTCGCAGGACTGATCGGCTGTGCCATCAGCCTCGCCACCTTCGCGACTTTCGATATTTTCTGGGTGTGGTGCATCGCCCGCTTTTGTCTCGGCTTCTTCGTCAGCCTGATTTTCATGTTGAGCGAAGCCTGGCTGAACACCGCCTGCCCAGATCGCCTGCGCGGGCGCGTTTCCGGTCTCTATGGCGCGGGCATGTGCGGCGGTTTTGCAGCCGGCCCGCTCGTGATCCCCATCTTCGGGACGGAACAGGGTTTTGCCTTCGCGCTGCTTGCCGTTTACGTCGCCTGTGTCGCCTTCCTGACCATCATCCTCACTCGGAGAGCCCGGACGCTTCCCGAGCAGGCCGCATCGGGGGCGCTCTTCACCTTTGTCAGAACCGCGCCAATGCTCATCTGCATGGTGGTCGCATTCGCATTCGCCGATATTGCCGCAATCGCGGCTATGCCCGTCTATTTCGTCCGCCTCGGCTATTCCGAGGCGTTCGCCGCAATCAGCGTGACCGTGCTTGCGCTGCCGACCGCCCTTGCCCAACCGGTCGTCGGCTGGTTTCTCGACAAGACCTCGCGCTTCGGCGTCGCCATCTGCTCCGGCTTGCTGGCGGGGTTAACCTTCATCGCGATCCCGTTTCTTCAGTCGCAGGCAGCGATTTTGGTGATGTTCGGCATCATGGGCGCGGCGAGCTTTTCGCTCTATACCTGCGCCTTGACGATCCTTGGCGAGCGCTACGCCGGCGATACGCTTGTCGCGGGAAGTGCGGCCTTCGCCCTTGCCTATGCCGTCGGTAGCGCTGCGGGCTCATCGTCCGTCGGCGCGGTGATGGATCTATACTCCCCGTCGGCCGGGCCAATCGCGGCCGGCTGCGTGGTTCTGATGTTTACCGCAGTGCTTGTTGCGTCCGTAGTGCGCAACCGACTCCGGGGACGGCTCTAGGTCATTCGTCGAGCAATTGACTCAAGCGGGCCTGCTCTTCGGCGGTCAGCTTGGAACCTGTCGGTCTGCCTGCCCTCTTCCGCGCGAAGACGATCAGCGAGATGCCGCCTGCGACAACAAGCAGGATCGGCGCGCCCCAAAGCAGGATCGTTTTCGTTTCAAAGCGCGGCTTCAACAGCACGAACTCGCCGTATCGCGAGACGATGTAGTTCACGACCTGCTCGTCGGTATCACCACCGGTCAGCCGCTCACGCACCAGCAGGCGCAAATCCTTGGCAAGCTCGGCATTGGAGTCGTCGATCGACTGGTTCTGGCAGACCATGCAGCGCAGTTCCGCCGAAATCGCGCGCGCCCGCGCCTCCAGCTTCGGATCGGCAAGAACCTCATCCGGATTGACGGCAAACGCAGGAACGGAGGAAAGAAGCACTGCCAGCACGAGGAGGATAGCCCGGATCATTCTGCCGGCTCCATCGCCGGACGCGCGGGCTTTGCTCTTCGGCTCGGCGCGCCGACGCGCAGTCGCCGATCGCTCAGCGAAACGAACCCGCCGGTCGCCATGATCACCGCGCCGCCCCAAATGCAGAGAATGAAAGGCTTCCACCAGATGCGCACCACGATGCCGCCATCGTTCGTCACATCGCCGAGGGACATGTAGAGTTGGCTGAGCCCAAAAGTTAGGATCCCGGCCTCGGTCGTCGGCATCTGGCGCGCCGTGTAGACGCGCTTCGACGACCAGACATCAGCAACCTCGACACCGCCGCGGCTGATGGTGAAGTGGCCCCGCTCTTCACTGTAGTTTGGTCCTGTGGCTGGCTTCATACCGTCGAAGCGCACGAAGTAACCACCCGCCTCGACGCCCTGGCCGGGCTTCATCTCGATGACATGTTCGGTTTCGAAGGTGGTGACCGCGACGATGCCGAGGACCGCAACGCCGAGCCCGGCATGAGCGAGCGCCGTCCCGAACGCCGAGCGCGGCAGGCCGGCCAGGCGTTTCCAGGCAACGGACGCAGCGACCTTGCCCACGCCAGCCCGATACCAAAGATCAGCAATCGCCCCGAAGACCAGGAATAACCCTGCGGCCAGCCCAACCACGGCAAGCACAGGGCCGCCGTGCTCGACATAGAAGAACGCGACTGCCGCAATGAAGGCCAGGATCGCGACCAGATAGAGCCGCTGCAGAACAGCGAGCAAATCACCGCGCTTCCATGCCATGAGCGGGCCGAAAGGAACGATGACCAGCAACGGTGCCATCAGCAAGCCGAAGGTCATATTGAAGAAAGGCGGTCCAACCGAGATCTTATCGCCGGTCAGCGTCTCCAGCAGCAGCGGATAGAGCGTGCCGGTCAGGACGGTGCCGCAAGCGACCGTCAGAATGAGATTGTTCAGGACAAGCGCCCCTTCGCGAGAGATCGGCGCAAACAGGCCGCCCGCCGAGAGCAGCGGCGCGCGGAACGCGAACAGTGACAACGCCCCGCCGATGAAGATCAACAGGATGCACAGGATGAAGACGCCACGCGAAGGATCGCTGGCAAAGGCGTGCACCGAGGTCAAAACGCCCGATCGCACAAGAAAGGTGCCCATCAGGGACAGCGAGAACGTCAGGATCGCGAGCAGGACCGTCCAGATCTTCAGGGCCTCGCGCTTTTCCATGACAAGCGCCGAATGCAACAGCGCCGTCCCGGCAAGCCAAGGCATGAACGATGCGTTCTCGACCGGATCCCAAAACCACCAGCCGCCCCAACCGAGTTCGTAGTAAGCCCAGTACGAACCCATGGCGATGCCTAGCGTCAGGAACGTCCACGCGGCCAGCGTCCAGGGTCGCACCCAACGCGCCCAGGCGGCATCGATGCGGCCTTCGAGGAGAGCTGCCACAGCAAAGGAGAAGCAAACCGAGAAGCCGACATAGCCGAGATAAAGCAGCGGCGGATGGATCGCGAGACCGACATCCTGCAGGACAGGGTTCAGATCCTTCCCCTCGGCCGGTGCAGGATCCAGACGCATGAACGGGTTGGAGGTTAGGAGGATGAAGAGAATGAAGGCCACCGAAATCCACGCCTGCACAGAAAGCACATTCGCCCGCAGCGTGTCGGGCAGGTTGCGCCCAAAGGCAGCCACCAAAGCGCTGAAGAGCACCAGGATCAGCAGCCAGAGCATCATCGAGCCTTCGTGATTGCCCCAAACCCCGGAAAACTTGAAAAGCAACGGCACCAGCGAGTGCGAATTTTCCCAGACGTTCGCCACCGAAAAGTCGGAGACGACGTGAGCGTAGGTCAACACGGCGAAGGAGAAGGCCACCAGCGCGAACATTGCCAGGGAGCCGACGGAGGCCACATCCATCATCGCGCGGTCAAGGCGCCTTGCACCGATAATCGGAACGACGGAAACGACAAGTGCTGTCGCAAGCGCCAGGATGAGCGCGTAGTGGCCGATCTCGATGATCATTGCACTGCTTCCCCTTCTTTCCAAAGGCCTTGCGCCTTCAGCTTGTCGGCGACTTCCTTCGGCATGTATTTCTCGTCATGCTTGGCGAGGACCGTATCGGCCGTGAATACGTCGCTGCCGGTTTCGAAGCGGCCCTCGGTTACCACTCCCTGCCCCTCGCGAAAAAGATCCGGGAGAATGCCGGTATATCGCACCCGGACGAGATCGCCGGTCGCGTCGGTCACGGCAAACTGCACCGTCGATCCGGCGCCGCGGATGATGCTGCCCTCACCGACTAGACCGCCGAGCCGAATCCGGGTTCCCGGCGGCACCGGGTTCTTGGCTATATCTGCCGGCATATAGAAATAGGCCACGGACTGGCTGAAGGCGAACATGACGAGCAGCACGGCGGCAATGATGAAACTCATGCCGCCAGCGATGATTGCCAAGCGCTTCTGCTTGCGCGTCATTCCGTCATTCCTTCTGTCGCGATGTCGAGCTCTCGCGCCACCGCCAGCAGCTTCTTGCCTTGCTCGCTGCTTGCGGGAAACGCTGCCAATCCGCGTTTCAGAGCTCCAACCGCACGATCCTTGTCCCTCAATACGGCATAAGAGCGAACGAGCCGCAACCAGCCCTCGAGATTGTTCGGGTCTTCGGTAAGCTTGGCATCAAGGCTTTCGACCATGCCCTTTATCATTTGTTGCTGATCGCCGGCGTTCATGCCCTCGGCAGCCGCAACGTCCGCCGCAGTTGGGTTGCCTAGTGCGTTCGGTGCCGCGCCGCCATTCTTGGCAACGTGCTCGGCGACCAGCGGCAGCCATGGTGCATCGGCCGGCGACTGCTTGGCGAGCGTCTCGAAGGCCGCCTTGGCATCAGCAGTCCGACCGGCCTGCTCCAAGCCGAGCGCCAGATAGAAGCTTGCCTTTGGATTGTCCGCCTGCAACTGAAGCGACTGCTCCAGCACTTTGCGCACATCCTCGGTGACGACACCGTTCGAGGTCGCCATCAGCGTCTCGGCGAGCCCATCGAGGCGTGCGGCGCTCGGGCCAAGCAGCCGGATCGCATTCCGATACGCGTTCTCTGCGTCGTCAACGCGCATGGTGTTGAAGTAGATCGGCGCCAGGACGTCCCAGCCCTTGCCGTCCTCAGGATTCTGCGCCAAGTGGCGCTCGGCCTTGGCGACGAGGATCGCCATATCGTTGCCGGGGTTCTCAAGTCGAGCTTGCAGCGGCTGTGACGGCAAATCCGGCCGCCCTACCAGAATGTAAAGACAGAGCCCCAAGATCGGCAGGAGCAGCAGCACGAAGGCTTCGGACAGACGGTGGTGCTTGGAAACCTTCCGATCGGCGACAGGCGCGGTGGAGACTGTAATCAGGCGCCGGCCGATTTCGGCCCGCGCATAATCCGCTTCGTCGGCGGAAATCAGCCCGCCGGCGAGGTCGCGATCGAGTTCTCGCAATTGATCGCGATAGACCGCGGACTCCCCGGCGCGCGTGTCATCAACCGCTCTTGCGCCACGCAAAAGCGGGTAAAGCAGAATGGCGGCAATTGCCGCCGTCAGAACGGCCACAAGAATCCAGAAAAGCATAGCCGCCAAATACTCGAAGCAAACGTCTATTCCAACAAGCAAAGCCGCAATGACGATTATTTGAGGCGTTTGGCCGCAACATTTCGCCGGCGGTCAATTCTACGCAGCTTAGCCGAGGGGCGACCAACTGCCATTGTCGTTTCGGCAGGCGGAACCGCGCGCCACCGTCTCCTTGCCGTCGATCGTGACGCTGTGGGTATACTGACGGCAATTCTGCGAGCCTACCTGGTAGGGCGCAGCCGCCACCACTCTGCCGCTGACGTTGCGTCCGCTCCAGACAACCGGCTGCCCCACAGCGGCACCTTCCAGAGCACGATATTCCGCCTCAAGTGCACGCTGACGGTCGCTACTGCTGAGTTCCACACCGCTGCGACCGATGATACCGCCCTGCAAAGCAGCAATGTATGTAGCCGAAGCTGGCGGCTTCCTCGAGAAAAGACCGCCCGAGCTGCTTTTCGTCGATTGGCACCCGGAAAGCGTCATGGCGACGAGAAGCGAGGAAACGATCATGCCTTGCGAACGTAGCATCATTCAGCCGAACCAGAATCAGGTGTCAATCAACGCAGCCACACACGCACCACGCCGTGTCGGCAACAAGGCAAAGCATGCTATGCAAACGCCTGGGTCTATGTGACATCAAGCAGTTGCTCACGCAACATCCTTTGTGATGCCTGGCAAAATAAGGCGGGCCTTCAGTCCCTGCCATTCGCCGCGGGACAATTCGAGCCGCCCTTGGTATTCATTGGAAATCTCCGTCACGATCGAGAGTCCGAGCCCCGTGCCGGGCTTGCTTTCATCCAGCCGCTTGCCGCGCTTCAGCGCCTCGCGAATCTGATCGGGCTCCAGCCCCGGTCCGTCGTCCTCGACGACGAGCTCGACCCAATGGCGACGCCCGCTGCCTTCCGCGCCCTTCACCTCATCGGGCGCCTCTGAAACGGAGAGGCGAACCTTGGTGGCAGCAAAACGAGCGGCGTTCTCAAGCAGGTTGCCGACGACCTCTTCAAGGTCCTGCTGTTCCATCGCGACCGCGAGGTGCGGCGGTGTCACGGTCAGTTCGAATTCCTTGTCGACGTTCAAACGCCGCATAACGCGCACGAGCCGTTCGAGAGCGGGCTCGGCATCGGTGCGGGCGAGCACGGATTCGCGCTGCGCGGCAATGCGGGCGCGGTTCAAATATGATTGCACCTGCCCCTGCATCGCCTCAGCCTGGTTGCGCACGAGATCGCCGTGCGAACGTTCCAGCACGCGTGCCTCGTTGAGCAGCACCGCGATCGGTGTCTTCAGAGAATGCGCGAGATTGCCGACCTGCATGCGCGCCCGCTCGACGATACGGCGGTTGCTGTCGATCAGAGCATTGACTTCGTTGGCGAGCGGCAGGATTTCGCGCGGAAAATCGCCTTTCAAAGCCTCGCTCTCACCGGCGCGAATGCGCTCAAGCGCCGCGCGCGCCTTGTCGAGCGGCTTCAAGCCATAGAGAATGGCCAAGGCGTTGACGATCAGACTGCCGACGCCGAAGCCAGCCAACGCCAGATAGAGACTGTGGGAGAAATTGCGGACGTCATCCTCGACCACGTCGACGTTGCCGCTGACGCGGAAGCGCGCGGCACGACCGTCGGTATCCAGCACAACCTCGGTTTCAGCAACCTGGATCCGGTTCCCCGAGGCATCAGTCACCTGATAGTAGCGCTCATAGTTCTTGTCGAAGGGCGCTTCGAGAACGGACGGAACAGGGATCGAAGCCGAACCAAGCGAGGGTGAGACCAGCGGTTGCGCGGTATAAGTGCCGAGCGGCTCTACGAGCCAATACCAGCCGGTCTTTGGCTGCGCGAAGCGCAGGTCGCCGAGCTGCGGACTGCCGTTCAACGCCCCTTGGTCGCCGATCGTCACCGAATTGACAACATTATAGAGCTGGGCGCGCAGCAGGTCTTGAAAGCCGCGCTCAGCGCTTTTCCGGTAAAGCGTCGAGATCAACAACCCGATGACGACAAGCGCGACGGTCGACCAGATCGTGGTCAGCAGTAGAACGCGTGCAGTAAGCGACTTAATTCGCATTTTTCGGCGCTTGGATGCGGTAGCCAAGCCCGCGCACCGTTTCGATCAAATCAACGCCCATCTTCTTTCGAAGGCGCCCGACGAAAACCTCGATCGTATTGGAATCGCGATCGAAATCCTGGTCGTACATGTGCTCGACCAGCTCGGTGCGCGAAACCACTTCGCCCATATGGTGCATGAGATAGGAAAGCAGCCGGTATTCGTGCGAGGTGAGTTTCAACGCGACGCCATTGACTGTCGCCTTCGAGCTCTTGATGTCGAGGCGCACCGGGCCACAAATGATCTCGGAGGACGAATGCCCCGCCGCACGGCGGATCAAGGCACGGATGCGCGCCAGCACTTCCTCGACGTGGAAAGGTTTGGTGACGTAATCGTCGGCACCGGCGTCGATGCCCGCGACCTTGTCGCTCCAGCGGTCGCGCGCGGTGAGAATCAATACCGGCATGCCGCGCCCTGCGCCGCGCCACTTCTCGAGCACCGTCACGCCGTCCAGTTCCGGCAGGCCGATATCGAGAATGATCGCGTCATAAGGCTCGGTATCGCCAAGGAAGTGGCCCTCCTCGCCATCAAAGGCCTGATCGACGACGTAACCGGCTTCCTTCAACGTGTCGCTGAGCTGCCGGTTCAGGTTGACATCGTCTTCGACTACCAGAATGCGCATCGGTCCGCTTTGCTCCGCTTGATTTCTTCGGCGTCTAGATAGGGCGATTCTGCCTACATCGGAACCTTGACGGTTACTTTGCGCGGGCGCTGTCCGTTACCTTGGACGAGGACGGTGATAATGCAGCTATCGCCCAGAGGCTGGACGGAAAGGAGCTGCCCTCCCGTTTTTTCCACAACCTCGCGTGCGGCCTCGCTGCAATCGCCTGCAACGCGCACCGTCAGGGTACGCGGATTATCCGGTGAGGGCGACGTTACCGCCAGCCCTGCGGCTAGCGCTGCGACGCTCAAGGGAGAGGCCATGTGCAATGCTTTCAATGGATACCAACTTGGCCCAGACTATGTACTCAAGCCACCTGAATGGCAAATGAATGCCTTGTAATCCCTGATGTTTAGAACAGTTTTGAATTCGCGCCACGCGTGTTCAAAACTGTGGGTCGGCGAACGATGTCTTCCGCTCGCCGCGCCGGCTTTAAGGGGCGGATTTGATCGCCGCCTTGGCAGTGACACGCCCGTAAATGGCAAGTAGGCCACCCAGCGCGCCGGCTATGTTGACGACCGAGTCGACCAACTGGCTCTTGTCTGCCGCAGCAAGGTCGATACCGGCAAAATGCAACACGGATGCGACGATCGAGATCAGCGCGCCCCAAATGGTCTTCGAACTGTACCAATCCTTCAGATCTATCATCTTCTCTCCTTCACGATGAAATTTAGAAAGCACATGTCACGCGTGCAGGAATGCCGAGCGGCACGCGTTCGCCCAGTTGCCGAATACGCAGGCTGAGACTGTTTTGCGGTTGTCCGAAATCGGCAAGTTCGTCGGCGGACGGATAGATCCACTGCGCTCTGTCGGATTCGTTCGCTCTCAGAACGACGTCGCCATCCAGAATTTCGACACGATACCGCTCGAACGGCTCGTCGAGGGGAATATCGGCTGCGAGCCAACTGTCGGCGCTGTCGCGCCCGCGCCTGATCCAGGTGATCTTCACGCCGTTGTCGCCGCGTGCGCATCGGATGTGGACGGGGGCAAGCGGCGTCTGCGCCCGCAACCCGCCCTCGAAGGCGAAGGGACCTGTCTTCCCCGTCGATGAGGCCGTTTCGGCAATCCAATTCAATCGCAGGCCCATTTCGTCGCTGCCGAGGCCAAGCGGTTTCACCGCCTCGTCGAGCAGCACAACGGCCGATCCGACTGCTGCCCCCGAAAACATCGCATCCTCCGTGCCGGCAAGCCCCCGCAGCAAGCCGCGCAGCGCCCAACGCCCGCGCGATATCTCCTCGGCCTCTCGGAACGCCAGGACTTCCCAGACATTGCGGACCGACAAGACCGCCAGAAGGTTGGCGCCGTTCAGGACTGAAGTCGCAGGTGCCGAGGCGAGGCCGCCATAGGACAGATCGAGTTCAAGCGGTCGCGACCAGTCGAAGCGGCCGATAACCCCTGCCGCAAGCGCACTTGTCAACGTGCCGATCCGCGCCGGCCGATCGAGCAGCACCCTACCCTTGTAACCTTCGCTCGTGGGAGACGACGACAGCCCGACCGTCGTCCACGGTTTTGCAAAGACTGCGCCCCGGGCATAGCTCGACGGATCGTTGCCATCGAACCGCGGCAGGTCAATCAAGTGGACGATCGGGGAAAACAGGTTCGAGCCGCCCTCGCCGCTCGGCTTTCCGGCGGCAATCGTCCCCGCCGTACTGCCGACAGACGAGGCGAATTCGCGCGCCTCCACCCGGCGTGCCTCACCATCCTCGACGCGGCTGATCAGGAACCGGCCCGGTGGTCCGGGCAGCGCAATTACGTCGCCAGTCTGGATACGCACCTCATTCGGCGGAAGCGAGAACCGGATGGACCGCCGGGCAACGCGATTGTCGCGCAGCAATGCCTCGGCGGCGGCAAGCGCCGTCTCCTCGGGCATGACGGCATTGAGGTCCTGCTCAATGATCCGATTTGTCGATTGCGACACGCGATGGGAGCGAGCGCTTGCCTGCTCGTAATCGAGGTCGGGATTGTAGAAGCTCAGCAGGGCTTCAGCCGCAAAATCACTGTCATGACCACGCGTTTCCTGCCATAGCGGCTCGTCTTCGCGGTCCACAAGAATGTCGACCGGCAGCGCCGGCAGGCTCGCCCACATGCGCGACCGGAAGCGCAGACGCCCCGCATCCTCGATCGCATCGATCTGAAACGCTTCCAGGAGCGGCTCGATCAGCCTGCGCGCGGATGCGATATCCCCCTGCACATATCCCAACAGATCGCCGCTCACCTCAGACACGTCGAAATTGTCAAAGCCGTGATCTCGCAGCAGAGCAGCCACCACCTCAGCCAGCGTGCCGCTGCCGAGCCTGCCGTTCAGCCAATGTCCGATACGCCAGTTGGCACCGTCGTTCCATGTCGAGGTATTCTGCGGAAAGGCAGGAAAGGGCCGCGCGTCCCACGACCAGACGAAAAGGTGCGCCGGATCGACCATTCCGGCCAGAGGACCGCCACCGCCCCACCACGTGTGATGGGCCTCCAGAAAACGCCGCTGCATGGTGTCGGCGCGCGTACGGTTGGAAAAGTAGGGAACAGCACTTTCCGCGGACTTGGGATCGGCAAAGATGTTCGGTTGGTTTGCGCCCTTGTCGATGGCACCGCAGCCTAGTTCGGTGAACCAGACAGGCTTGCTGCGCGGAAGCCACGATGTCGGCGTCGGGATTTCCACGCCGCCGATCCGCTCATGATGCTGATCGGACCACCAACCCGCGATATCCTTGTAGCGGAAAACCCAAGGCTTTCCGACAAGCTCGTCCGAAATCGGACTACGCTGCCTCGCCCGGCGAGCCGCATCGCTCGCGTAATACCAATCGAAACCCTCGCCTGCAGTGATCGCGGTGGTCAACGCCCGGAAGTCATCGCCGGTCCGGAAACCATCAGGATTGGCGTTCGCGAGATCGTCGTCCCGCCAGTCCGCCAGTGGCATGTAGTTGTCGATGCCGATGGCATCGATCGCCGGCGACGACCAGAGCGGATCGAGGTTGAAATAGACGTCGCCGCTTCCATCCTGCGGATGGTAGCCGAAGTATTCGCTCCAATCGGCACCGTAAGTCAGTTTCGTCGCCGGCAGGAGCGACTTCACATCGGCTGCGAGAGCCGTCAGCGCCGCGACGAATGGAAAGCTGTTGGCTCCATCGCGCACCTGCGTCAGCCCGCGCAATTCCGATCCGACAATGAACCCGTCGACACCACCCGCCGCCTTTGCCAGTTGCGCGTAGTGCAGGATGAAGCGGCGGTAACTGGCCTCGCCGCCGACATAGGTCACACGCTGCCCGTCAACGAAAAAATCGGTTGCCTGCGCCGCCCCGGTGAAGGCGGACAGTTGGCCTGCAGCCTCTGCGGTCCGGTCCACGGTTTCCACCTGGCCAATCGCCGGATAGCAGGTGATCCGCCCTCGCCAGGGATAGGAAGGCTGAGCCGAAGCCCCATAGGGATCCGGGAGGCTGTTGCCGGCTGGAATATCCATCATCACGAAGGGATAGAGGTAGACCGCCAACCCACGCGCCTTGAGATCGGCAATTGCCGAGACAACACTCGCGTCGTCGGGCGTGCCGCCATAGGCGGGACCGCCGCCGCTCCTGCTGACAAGGTGAGCGGTTCCGCGCAAGTAGCCGGAGACCGACCATGGGCTGCTTTCGTTGCGCGCCGACACTTCCACGCCCGGCAGGATCTGACATTCGCCCGCGCGCAGGTCGGTCCCGAACCATGAGACGACAAGCGCAACACGCTCGAGATTTGGGCAGAGCGCCGTCAGCTCGTCGATCGAGACCTCCCAGTCGGTCAGCCCCTGCAGGCTGTTGCGGTTCAGGACTCGCGCGCTGCCTGCCCCGGTGCTTTCGGAGACGGCGACCGTGCGATAACCATGCTCGGTCGCGCCGGGAATGATGCAGACAGCCTTGATCTGGTTTTCCAGCGTGCCGATCGGGCGGATCACCTCGAACTGCAGCAAAGGAATGCGGTTACCATAGGAATCCAACGGCAACCGCTCGAAGACGACATAGGCAAGCCCGCGATAGGCGGGCGCCATGCCCGCTCCCTGCTTCGCCTCGATCAAGGGATCCGGCTGCTGATCACGATCCCCGGGATAGAACCGCATCTCGATCTGCGTCAGGTCGAGCTCCTTGCCATCAGCCCAGACCCGGCGAACACAGGCGACAGGTCCCTCGCTAAGCCCGATCGCCAGATTGGCAAAGTAGCGGAATGTCTCGACCCGCGCGCCACTCGACGACTTTCCGCCCCTGCGCTCGCTCGTCACCTGCTCCTCGAAGCGTGTCGCCCAGATCAGCGTTCCGCCCACGCGTGCCGTTCCGTAAACCCTGTTGATCGCCGTCCCTTCGTCTGCGCCGGGGATGCGCGCCGTCGAAAGGTGCGCCCCGCGAACCGTCGAGCTGCGGGAAAGCAAGGCGTGATCGACGACGCTTCCGGCGAGCGCGCCGGCTGCGCGGCCGATGACAGCGCCAACCGGGCCGAAGACACTGCCGAGAGCAGCGCCGGCCGCTTGAAAGAGAAGTGTTGCCATGAACCACCGGAAAATGAAGAGGAATTGCCGGCTTCAGCCGGAAACGGAGCAACGTTCGGGAAAGCGAAACACAGCCACAATCCGCCTGCGCCAACTCGGCACCAGCGGCGAACAGACGACCGAAGCCTGCTCATAGGCATGGATGAATTGCCGTTCGCCGGCGAGAATGCCGGCATGCTTCGCCGCCATATCCGGCCGCCAGCGGAACAGCAGCACATCGCCCGGCTGCGCTTGCGTCAGCGGCAGCGGCGTTCCGAAGTGTTTCAGCGCCGCAGCCATCAGGCGGTCCGTGCCGCTGCGCTCGGCCCAGTCAGGCGCATAGGGCGGCGGGAGTTCCGGTTCGTCGCCATAGACGTCCCGCCACACGCCACGGATCAAGCCGAGACAATCGCACCCGACGCTTTTGGTCGACGCCTGGTGGCGATAGGGCGTTCCGATCCAGCTCTCGGCAGCGTTCAGCACCTTCTCTGCAAAGGGTCTCATTTGAACAGCGCGCTCCCGTCGTGAACGGTCTCGTCATCGGCGTAGGTGTACGCGAAGTCTGCACCTGGTATGTGCGGAAACCCTTGAAAATTCAGTTGGTTGGAAAACTTTGTTCGGCAGGTGGCAAAAGCCTTGTCGCATCCGGCCGTCAACCGGACCCGGTCGCCGATCTCAGGCAGGACGGTCAGCGGCAGCCACAATGTCACCTCGCCTTCCGTCTCAGAATACGACTCGGCGATCCCGCCTTGCCCCTCGGCTACGCCATCAAGAAAAGCCAGTTCCCCGAAACGGAAGAAGCCGTCGCCCAAGCTGCCGATACCGGAAACCTGGATATGGCTTTCATCACGCACCAGCACCACGATGCCTTCAGCGCGAAACTGCGGCTGGGCCAGATCGACACCGCACCTGCCGTCCCCAAGCGCCGCATCACAACGCCTGCCGTAGACGCGCCCCTGCGGCTGGTTCAGGCGATGGGCAAAGCTTCGAAGCTCGGCACGAAACTGACCGGCATCGCGAACGACCTCGCCGATTTCCTGCACCTTGATCAGCAAGTGCTGCGCGGGCACCGACCAGTTGACGAGGAAAACCTCCACGCGGGCGCCGTCATAGGCGCCGCGTTGAAGGTCGTCCTCGGTGATCGCATCGCTGGAGAAGCCGCCCGCAACGTCGCTGGTCGCCTCCGGGAGACCGGCCTCCTCCTCGGTCGCACTTGCAGAGAAGCCACTGGCAGCGGTGAAGCTGGTATCGGCGAAGGCGAGGTCGTGGTCATGCTCGGTAAAACCGAGGACGACGCCATCTCGCCTCATCACTCGCCAGGCATGGCAAAGTGTCGTCGCGTCGCAATCGAGATGCATCGCCAGAGATGGGTCGATGGTTCTCACGGTACAATCTCCGTCAGCGGAATTGTCGGGATCCGTCCGGTGTTGAAGGCCGACAGATTGACGTCGATCCGACCCGTCGCGAAGCGAACCGGCACATCGAATTCGAAGCCTGCGGTAATGGCAGCACCCGCAGCAGGAATATGACCGGCAGCAAAGCTGACGAGGCCAGTCGCGGCATCGCAGGCAAAGGCGGAAGGGCCTTGCTCGACGCCATCCACGGCAACGATCACCGAGTCTGCCGCCGGCTTGCGGATGGTTCGAACGGTGCTCGCGGCCGCGTCTCCGTAGGTCTTGGCAAGCTGAAAGCTCGCCGTCGTGCCGTCTCCGGTGCCGATAAGCTGATCGAATGCCGTCACCGGCACATCCGGTCGCCCAGTCGTCCAATCGACCGGATCGCGAAAGCGAAACCCATAGAGTTCACCGCTGCGCGCCTCGAAAAACTCCAGGACCTCATAGAGATCGGTGAAAGAGCGCAGCCCAGAGCCCGCATCGTAGCTGCGCCGCGCATCGCGCCAGCGGCTGTTGCGGCTTTCGCGGCCGTTGGAAAGGTTGACGATGTCGGTGCGCCTGACAGGGCCGCCGCTCGTCGAGAGCGACAGGCGCAGCGGAAAGCGCACCTCGTGGAAGCCGTTTGCCATGATTGCCTCAAAGGTTGCGCTGGCCGCGCATCGCCGTGCGCGCCAGCATCGCAGAGATCTGCGCTTCGCTCTTCTGAAAGCTCTGCGCATCCGAAGTCGTGACGTTGAAGACGATCTGCGGGCCGGCCGATCCGCCTGACGCAGCAACGCCGAGCGCACCATCGGCGCCCCGTTTCAGCGGCAGGATCGCCTCGCTGCCAGCCTCGCCCATCAGGCCCATGTTGCCGCCCATCGGGAAGTAGGTCGGCTGCGAAACCACGCCGCCATCGGCGAAAGGCAGGAGCTTGCCGAAACCGCCGAGAAGGTTCGACGCAGCGCCCGAGATCATCGTCTCCAGCGGCTTCAATCCGGCCGACAGCGCGATATCGGCGAGCCGATTGCCGAGGCTGCGCAGCACATCATCGAGGCCCTTGCCGCCATCGGCAGCACTGCGCAGCGCGCTCGACAGCGCCGAGCCGAACGAGCGCGAGCGGGTCTCTAGGCCATCGAGCGTACGTTGCAGGGTTTCGGCCTGCACGGCCATGGCGGAGAGGTCGGCGTCGTCAGTCTCCATGATCGTTCCTTCGTTTCGAGGGTGTCAGGCCGTCCGGAAATTGCGCCATCAGCGCGCCGAGATCGGCCCGGGCGACGGCGCTGCGCGGCGCCAATCCACCGGCAACGGCGTGAAATTCGACGGGTGTCATTGTCCAGAAGATTGCGGGAGGCAGCCGCAGCAGACAGAGGCCGACGTGGAGGACGCGCGCCCAGGGGAAAGGCGTCGCGCGATCGGCCTCGATATCTGCTGCGGCTAAAGGGGGCGCGCGGCAATCTCCGCGCTCTCCCCGATGAATGTCGCGGCAAGCAGGTTGCCGACGACAACAGCGCAACCGGCAATGCCGCCATCGATGCTGGCCTCCGCCACTTCCTGATCGGAATAGAGATTGCCGCCGCCGCGAAGGCCGGCGCCGATGATGCGGATCATGTCGGCTGCCTTCAGCTGTCCGCGCGAGAAGCGCTCGGCCAGACCCACGAGATTGTCCGCGGAAAACGCTGTCTCCAGTTCCGCCAACGCGCCGAGCGTCAGGCAAAGGATCCGCTGTTCACCATCGATGACAGCCTCGATCTCGCCGCGGCGCCGGTTCGCCCTTGCACCCGCCGCCCGCGTCAGAGCGCCTCGAAGCTGATGGCGCCGGCCGACTCCAGCGCCAGCTCGAACATCACCTCGCCGTTATACTGGCCGGAATATTCGAGCGCGCTCGCCTGGAACGGTCCCGTCACCATGCCGAAACCGGGGACGATGATCTGCCAGCTCAGGATCGACGCGTTGAAGAAGGCATTCCGCACCAGGCCATCGGAGGCTGCATCCTTGAAGATGCCGGCGCCCGAGACCGACGCGCGCTGCACGCCGGCGCCACCCAGCAGCTCACGCCAGCGCCCGGCGCTCTCGGCGTCGGTGACGTCGACGGTTTCAGCGTTGAATGCCAGCCGTTTCGACCGCAGCCCTGCTACCGTTTCGTAAGCCGTGCCGTTGAATATCTTCAGGAGCAGGTCCTTGCCCTTCTGCGCCACCATCGTCCGATCCTTTCGACATGGCGCCCGAAGGCGCCGTCGTGCAGTTCCAAATGGGAGCCTCGCTCCGGTGTGTTGTCCCTTACAGCCACCATTCGCGCAGGCGCGGATGGCGCCGGATGTCCTGCTCACTGCAGTAGGCCGTGCCGTCCCATCCCGCCTGCGCCGCCAGCGCTACAATCTCGGGCTGATCGTCGAAAAACAGCGGGCGCTCATCGCCGGAAATCCCCAATGCGGCGTTGATAGCCTCGAAGAAACGGATATCCTTTTTGGGATGACCGATCTCGGCGCTGTAGAAAATGCCGTCGAAGAGCCTGGAAAGGCCAAGGTCGTTCCACAAATATCGTGCGCGGAAATGTTCCTGGCCGGTTGCCAGATACAGCTTCATATCGGCTGCCCGGCGCAGCTCGGACACCAGCTCAATAACCGATGCATTGAGATTTGAATCTTTTTCAAACCAATACGGCATGAAAGAGCTCACGCTGCCGGCATAGCCAACCTGCGGAAGCACTTCGGCAAGCGCTGTCTTCAAATCGCTTTGCCCAGTCACGCATGCAAACATCCGGCTTTGGGAGCGATCGCCAGGCGTTCCGAAAAAGAGCTGTTGGAACGCATCGCGATCCACACCCAGATCGTCTTCGATTGTCATATCCCAAGGCTTGCGCAGTTCCGGATTGGCGTGCCATCCATCGATCAGCACACCGTCGACATCGAAGAAGATTTTCACCGCCCACTCGCTTTGTTGAATCGCAATCCAACACAACTTACGCCAATAGTACCGCCACGCAACCACAATGGTCGATTGTGCTCGACGCTGCGATCGGTTCCCTCCTGAGCGGCAGCTCCGACAGAGAAAACAGGCGCAGCCGGCGCCCGTAGGTGTCATCCACTTGTCACTTTCAACCAGTCGGCGAAGCTGCTACGACCTTGCCCGCCCCTACCCCATTCGCGTCAAAGCCCGCCTCATGTCTCGATCCATCCCCCTGCGCTCGGTGCAGACGATTGCCGTGCTTGCCGTCACGCAGCTGATTGGCTGGGGCACCACCTTCGACATGCTCGGTGTCATGGGGCGCGTCATCGCGCCGGATCTCGGCTTGCCGAACGAGGTGGTCTTCGGTGGGCTCAGCATCATGATGGTTGTCAGTGCCCTCGCCGGCCCGACGACCGGCCGCCTGCTCGTCCGACATGGAGCCGCGCGCGTGCTCGCCGCCGCCTCGATTACCTTCACGATCGGCCTGTTGCTGTTGTCAGCCGCGCACGGCATCGTCCTCTATGGGCTTGCCTGGATCGCCATCGGCGCCGGTGGCGCCTTCGGCCTTTCCGCTCCGGCCTATACCGCCGTCGTCGAGCGCGCCGGCCCCGACAGCAAACGGGTGATTGCCATCCTGATGCTGTTCACCGGCCTTTCGAGCGCGATCTTCTGGCCGATCCTCAGCCAGCTCAACGCGACCGCCGGTTGGCGCATGACGTTTCTCATCTGCGCGGCTCTGCAGCTCTTTGTCTGCCTGCCGCTGCATGTTTTCGCCCTGCCGAAGCCGATCGCCTTCACCGCCGACGGCGCCGCCGCACAGGAAACGCCGGTGCCGCTTTCGCCAGCGGGACAACGCAAGGCCTTCCTGCTGATTGCCGCCGCAACGACGATATCGACTTTCGTGACTTTCGGCGTATCGCCATCGCTGCTTGAAATACTGCGCCAGTCCGGCGCCTCACCGGCGCTGGCGCTGCAGCTCGGTTCGGCGCGCGGCGTGATCGGCGTCTCGGCCCGCTTTCTGGACATGCTCCTCGGGCGTCGCGGCAATCCGATCCTCAGCGCCGCGATGGGCGTGAGCCTGATGGTATCGAGCTTCCTGATGATGCTGGTGATACCGCCCTCGACGCCGCTTCTGATCAGCTTCATCCTGCTCTACGGCTTCGGCTCCGGTGTCATGACCGTCGCCCGCGCGCTGCTGCCGCTCGCGCTGTTCTCGCCGCGCGAATTCGGGCTGCAATCGGCCCGCCTGTCGCTGCCGCAGAACCTCGCCAACGCCATCGCGCCCGTCGTTTTCACGGCGATCCTCGATCGCGCCGGTGCCGGAACCGCAATCGCCACCTGCGCCGCGCTCGCCGTCATCTCGCTGGGCTTCGTGCTGATGCTGGCTGCACAGGTCAAAGCGGCGACCAGGGTGTACCAACCGGCCTGAGTGATGAAGGCAGCTGCCGCAATGGACGGGACATTTGCAGCCGCCACTCCATCTTCATTGCAAGGCGGTCCACCGCCTGATCGTGGAGGAGAAGCAACATGGACCGTTTCACCGGCGGCTGCCGCTGCGGCAATGTCCGCCTTGTCGCAACCGGACGCCCCTATCGGGTCGGCATTTGCCATTGTCTCGACTGCCGCAAGCATCACGGCGCGCTTTTCCATGCATCGGCGATCTTTCCCCAAGATGCGGTGACGATCGAAGGCGAAACAGGTGCGTACGACGGGCGGTTCTTCTGCCCCCACTGCGGCTCCCCGGTTTTCGGGCGCTCCGGAGATGAAGTCGAGGTGAACCTCGGATCGCTCGATGCTCCCGACCAGTTGCAGCCAACTTACGAACTCTGGACCATCCGCCGCGAGTCGTGGCTGCCACCTTTTCCGTTGTCGAGACATTACGAACGCGATCGCGACGCCACGAGCCGTTTCGAGGAGTAGCCCGCTACGCCGTAACGGCGGCAATCGGCTCCGTGACAGCCCGAAAGCGCAGTTCGGCAACATACAGCTTCGTCTTCGGTTCCCGCCGGCTCTGTGTCCTGACATGCAACAGGCTGACGAGGTGGTGCTCGCCAGGATCGAGCGCCGCATCCTGCAGCAGGGCGTGGAGACGCGAGGCCACCAGCTGCGCCTGCCTTCGCCCACCCACGTCGACCCAGATTTCGAGCGACAACAGATGCTCCTCGCCTCTCTCGGTCGAGGTCGAATAGTCGTTGCTGACGAGTTCTCCAATCAGCACGCAAGGAAGCTTTCGTCCGGTCACCAGCCGATCGCGGATACCGTCCTCACCGATCATGCCGAGAAGCTCGGCATCGCCGGTCAGGCGTGCATGGATCGCCGTCAGCAGTTCATTGGCTGCGCTCATCGCTCCCACCTCTCTTTGCCCGCGGCCTTGCGGCACCCCCCTCGCGACAGCCGCGCCAGGATCTCCGCCAAATCGCGGAGTGTGATCGCCATGGCGGTGTTCATCGTCCTTCCTCCTCGCAGAGGCAGCAGAGATAGCGGCCGGTTTCATCAGGGTCGCGCCAGGTGCCTATGGCGAACAGCCGGTCGCCCTTGCGCAGTCGCATCCCGGCCCTTATGTCGGTGCGGAACCGTAGCCAGATGCGATGTGTCAGCGTGAAGACATCTGAACCGGCCCGCTCTTCCCGTACTTCGGCCAGCGGCTCGATCCGCGCCCACACCGAGGCAACAGCGGTAAAGGCAACGTTGGCACCGCCCTGTCCGTCCGGCGCTTCTTCCGGTGCCTCCAGTTCAAGCCGAGCCGTCATCTGCCCCGGATCGAAGAAGACGGATCGCATCAGAGCCTCCGGATCAAGAACGGTGCGACCAGCCGGTCATAACCGACAGGAATGTCCGCCGGCTGATCCTCGACTGCCACGGCACCCCTGAAGGCGAACATCTGGGCGACATGCATCAGCATCGCCCGCTTCAGCGTATCAGGCACCTCGGCACCGCTCTCGCCGAAGCCGGCGGAAAAATCGATCTCGATGCCGTTCGCGGCGATGGCAGAATCCACATTCCGATCAAGCACCAGACGCGCCGGCCGGGCATTGCCGTCGAGCACATGGCCGGTCGCGGGCAAGACCACTTCCTCGCCCGCTTCATCGTAAACATTCAGGCTTTCAATGGCTTGCACAGGCCCCTTGGCAATCTGAATCACACGATCTTCATGTATCGATTCAAGATGGAGCCGCCAGACCTGCGTGATCAGGCAGAGGCCCGTCGTGCGCTCCAGATGCTCGCGGGCGACGCGGATCAGCGAGGCCAGCAGCGCGTCTTCGCTGCCGTCGTCGAGCCGCAGATGGGCCTTCACTTCGGCAAGCGTCAGCGCTTCCGCGTCAGGCGGGGTAATCAGTGCATAGGTCATTGACGATCCTGGATTGGTGTGGCGCAGGCATTTTCGGCAGGCGGATGCGGGCAGCCGCACCCGCCTTGCCTAGGATCAGCTCACGGCGAACTTGATGAGCTTGATCGCCTCGAAGTTCTGCACCCCACCACCGACACGCTTGGTCGTGTAGAAGAGCACATAGGGCTTGGCGGAATAGGGATCGCGCAGCACGCGAACGCCGGTGCGGTCGACGACGAGATAGCCGGCGCGGAAGTCGCCGAAGGCGATCGACAGCGCATTGGCTGCGATATCGGGCATGTCCTCGGCCTCGACAACAGGGAAGCCAACGAGCGAAGCCGCCTCGCCCGCCGTTGCCGGCGGCTGCCAGAGATAGCGGCCGTCGCCATCCTTCAGCTTGCGGACTTCGGCCTGCGTCTTGCGGTTCATGACGAAGTTGGCGTTCTGGCGATGTCCGGCCTTCAGCGAGTAGATCGTATCGATCAGGGTGTCGGAGGCACCCGTCGTCTTGAAGGCGCCCGCGGCACCCGTCGCGATATAGCCGAGATTGCCCCAGCTCCAGGCGCTGTCGGCGACCGCGGTATAGGCGAGGAAGCCCTTCGGCTTGTTGGTGCCGTCGCCATTGACGAAGGCCGTGCCCTCCTGCTCGGCAAAGACGGTATCGACCTCGCTCGAGATCCAGGCCTCGATATCGACGGCGACATCGTCGAGCAGCGCCTGCGTTGCCGCCGGCATGGCGTACAGTTCCATGGTCGGGAAGGAGAGTTCGGCAAGCTGCGCGCTTGATGTCTGCGGGCGGGCCGCCGCTTCGGCCACCCAGCCGGCCGCCATGCCCGAGGTCGCGAACGGCTTCTTCAGAACCGAGCAGGAGACCTGGCGGACGGTCGCAAGCGAGCGGATCGGCGAGACGACGGAGAGGCGACGGCCGATCTCGGTGTCCGTCTCGGGCGGCACGAAATAGCCGCCGTCGCTCCCTGATCCCGCCGACATCGCCTTGGCCTCGAGCTCGCGCAAGCCGGCCTCGTCGCCGCGGCGGATATACTGCTCGAACGCCGCCTTGTGCTCGTTGGCCTCGACGCCGTTTGCGCTGCCACGCCCGAGCGGCGGCCGCGCCTTCTTCAGCGCCAGCTGGTCGAGCACCTTCTTCTGCTCGTCCATCGCCCTCGTGATGCGGTCCATCTTGTCGCGGGTGACGACATCGGCCGTCAGCTTTTCCTCGATCTCACCGAGGCGGCGGTCATTGGTATCCTTGAAGGCTTCGAACGCCTCCATGAACTCGTCGAAGGCAGCCGTCATCTCAGGCGCCGCCTTGATCTCCGGCGCGATCCGCGAACCTGTCTCATGCATGTCGGTCATGTCCCGTTTTCCTATCTGAAGGTTTCTGTCAGCATCATCCGGGCGGCCCGGCGCATGGCGCGGACAAGCTCGGTCTCCTTGTCGCGGAACCACCGCGCATTCTTGATGTTCTGGACGCGCGCCGAAGGCAGCATCGGGAAAGTCACAACAGAGATCTCCCAGAGGTCGGCTTCGAGGATGCGGCGCACGCCCGACTTCGCATCGGTCTTGGCGCGCACGGTGCGGAAACCGATCGAAAGCCCGTCGAGCGCGCCGTTCTTCAGGAGCTGATGCACCTCGCGTGCCCGGGAGACACCCTCGGCGAGCATGCCCTCGACATAGAGGCCGCGGCTGTCCTCGCGGATCGTCTTCCACGCGCCGATCGGTTCGGCCGGGTCATGCTGGAAGAGCATACGCACCCCGCCCGCACCGCGCTCGGCCAAGGACTTGCGAAAGGCGCCGCGCTCGATCGCATCCTTGCCGAGATCGACTTCGCCGAAGACGCTGGCATAGCCGGAAAAGCTGCCGTCGCGCTTCAGCCCCCTGAGCTCCAGATTGGCGAACTTGCGCGTATCCGCGCCCATGGGTGATCGCGCCAGCGCGCGGCTTGCGGTCATGATGCTCTCCTCGTTTGTTGGAATGGGCTTGCGGGCTAGCGCCCGCGGGCACCGTATCGCCCGGCGATGCGCGACAGGATGCCGAGACCCCACCAGGCGCAGAGGCTTGCCGCCGCTGATCCAGACAGCACGATCTCGGAGGCCGAGAGGCGATCCGCCAGCGCCAGCCTTTCGGCAATCCAGATACCGGTCGGCCCGCCGAAGATCGTGCCGCAGGCAAGGCCGGTGAAGAAGCGGCTGGCGGCCTCCCGCCGGCTTTTCGGCAGGAGGTA
Organism: Rhizobium sp. BK176; assembly: GCF_024808055.1. Lineage (NCBI taxonomy): Bacteria > Pseudomonadati > Pseudomonadota > Alphaproteobacteria > Hyphomicrobiales > Rhizobiaceae > Rhizobium > Rhizobium sp. BK176. The sequence goes on from NZ_JANUBV010000002.1 coordinate 186,106, forward strand.
GACGAGCGACACCGCCGCCCCCGCCGACGCACCGAGCGCCCTGGTCGCCCAGAGCCCGGCATCGTTGGAAAGGTCTGTCATCGCAGGGATCCTTGGTTGAAGGCAGGAAAAATCAGCCGCAGTCGCGACTTGGCGCCGCCGATTTCAGCGTGTCGTCCCCGCATTTCAGCGAATCTTTTGAACCGCTTGGGTGGGTTTGTTTGAATATTGAGTCCAGGCGCTCAGAGTTTGATTCATGCGCCGGCGCAGGCGTTCAGTACCCCACTGCCTGCCGCTTCTCCTCGTCGGTCAGGAAGGCTGCGCTTCCCACCCGCGTCCACAGCTGATCGCGCTCGGCCGCCAGCCCGGCGACCTTGTCGAGATCGGGCTCCAGCCGCAGACGATCCTCGTAGTGGCCGGAGAGCCAGGCCGAGAGCGAGGCGGCGGTGCGCGTCAGCATCGGCAGCACCGTCAGCCGGTAGAAGGCGCGGTTCGCTTCCTGATAATTGGCGTAGGTGTTGTCGCCGGGAATGCCGAGCAGCATTGGCGGCACGCCGAAGGCGAGTGCGATGTCGCGGGCGGCGCCATTGCGCGCCTCGACGAAATCCATGTCCTTCGGTGACAACCCCATCGACTTCCAGTCGAGCCCGCCTTCCAAAAGCAGCGGACGTCCGGCGCGCATCGGGCCGGAATAGCCCTCGTCGAGTTCCTGTTTCAGCCGCTCGTACTGGTCGGGCGAGAGATTGCCGCCCTCCTTCGGCTGGTAGACCAGCGCGCCTGACGGGCGGGCCGAATTATCGAGCAGCGCCTTGTTCCATGTCGCGGCTGCATTGGAGAGATCGAGCGCCACCTGAGCCGCTGCCAGCGGCGGGAAACCGAGATGATCGTCGAGCGGATGGAAGAGCTTCAGGTGCAGCAGACCCAGCCCTTCCGTCTCGGCCGGAAATCGGCGCACGGAACCGCCGGCACGATAATCATAGGCCTCGGGCCACCCGTCCCTGCCTTCGACGATGCCGATGCGATCAGGCCGCAGCAGATGCAGTTCGCGCAGGCTGCCGCCGACCAGCAGCGGCTCGACATAGGCGTTGCCTGACAGAAGCAGATGTCCGTAGAGCGCCTCGAAGAAATCAGGCCCACTCATGCGCCCGTTCGGCTGCCCAAGCAGCGACTGCACCGCATGATCCGGTCGCTCGCGATCGCCCTCGTAGAGCAGCCACGGCACCGAGGCGGCGGCTTCAGCAATCAGCCGGACGCTGCGATGCGCGACCGGGTTCTTCATGAAGCCCTCGCGCGACAGGGCGGCGTATGAGCGGCCAGTCCAGCTCGCCCGCCCTTCCGCGGTCAACGACATGAAGCCGCCCGCGGTCTTCGTCTCAGGCACGGCTTTGCGACCCGCCGCGGAGCCCCACGGCAGCAATGATCTCAATCTCATGGTTGGTATCCTGGAGTTAGGCGGACTCTCGAGCCTGTGGCGTGATGACAGCCAATCGCAGGTGAAGCCCGATCAGGCCTTGAAGGCGACTTCTATGGTTTGCCGGTCCTGCGCCACGATCCGGCATTTGGTCTCGAAACCCTCGCCCTTGATCATCAGGACGAATTCCGGAGGTATGCCAGCGGAACTGGAGACGGAGAGCCCCGCGCTGTCGGTGCCGAGCGACCTTATGGTGCAATCGATCGTCGAGCGGCGGTCATTGAACATGATGGACCCTGCTTTCAGAACGCGACGGCGAGAGCCGGTCGGACCATCAGCACCGATGGAGTTCCACGACACGCATCGGTTTCGACCGTTGTGCTTGGCGTGGTACATCGCGGCATCGGCCTGAGCCAACAGCGTCTCGATATCCCTGGTGATGATCGAAAGCGCCGAAACGCCGAAACTTGCCGTCACGTTCAATTCGCCGAAAGCTCCTCGGATCGGCAGGCACGCGATCGCCATCCTTACCTTTTCGGCGACGGCGACTGCCCCTTCGCGATTGATATGCGGAAGGAGAATGGCAAACTCCTCGCCCCCGAGCCGGCCGAACAGATCTCCCACCCGCAGGTTCGCCTTGCACGTTTCAGTGACCGCATGAAGCACCTGATCCCCCACGGCGTGGCCATGGGTGTCGTTGACGCTCTTGAAGCGGTCGATGTCCAGAACAATGCAGGACAGGTCATGCTGATGTCTCAAGGCAAGCGACAGAAGTTGATCGGCCTCCTGCCGGAAGGCGCGGCGGGTAAGCGTGCCCGTGAGGCTGTCGGTTGCTGCCGACTGCAGCAGCTCGATCCGGTCCATCGCGACGCCCGCCAGTTCGTGGAGAACAAAAAGGTCCCTGGAACTGAATGATCTGGGGCGGCGATCGATCGCACATACCGTTCCGATAACGTGGCCACCCTTGGTTTTCAAAGGCACGCCAGCGTAAAACCGAACGTGGCTTTCTCCCGTTACGGCCGGATTGTGCGCGAACCGCGGATCGCGCGTAGCGTCCTGCACGACAATCGGCTCCTCGCGGTCGACCACGTAGCGGCAGAAGGTATCTTCAAGCGGAACCTCGTCCGCCGCCAGACCGGAACACGCCTTGTACCATTGCCGATGCGCGTCGATGAGAGACACCAGGCCGATGTCGACCGCGAAGATCTCCTTTATCAGGCGCACGATGCGCTCGAAGCCTTCGTCCTTCGGGGTATCGAGGAGGTCAAGCTGCTCCAGCGCCGCGAGACGCTCGATTTCCCGCTTTTTCGCGTCCAAGGACGATGTCCCGAAAGCCCTCACAACCACCATGCAGCATCGCTCCTAGCCCAGCTGAGATAGCATGCGTCTCATACATTCGTGAAGAAATTCAATACCGCTTTCCCCATCACAATATCGATGGCTTGTCAGAGTGGGACGGGAGAGGCAGGCCTGCCTGCTTGCCGTCCGGGACGCCATAGCCTCGCCAGATTTGCGCAAGACGCCCACGCCCTTTCGCGCTATGAAGGTGACCCTGATCCCGCCCGTCACCTACTGAGGTCCCCACATGGCTTTGAATGTTCTTTTCATTGGCGGCACCGGCCAAATCTCTTACCCGTGCGTCGAGCGCGCCGTTGCCGAGGGTCATCATGTCAGCATCTTCAACCGCGGCCTGAGACAAGACCCCTTGCCTGCAGGCGTGACCTCGATCGTCGGCGAACTTGGGTCGCCGGAATACGCGGAGCTCGCCAAGGCCAACTACGATGTCGTGTGCCAGTTCATCGCCTTCACGCCCGACCAGATTGCGCGCGATATCGAAGTGTTTTCAGGCCATTGCGGCCAGTACATTTTCATCTCCTCGGCCTCGGTCTACGAGAAGCCGGCTCGTCATTACGTGATCACCGAGAAGACGCCGGCGATCAATCCGTACTGGCCCTACAGCCAGGCCAAGATCGCCTGTGAGGAATTGCTCAAGCAATCCGAGAACCTCGCCTGGACGATCGTTCGCCCCAGCCACACCGTCCGCACCGGACTGCCGATCATGATGGGCGATAGCGACGTCATGGCAAGACGCATGCTGGACGGCGACCCCACCATTGTCGCCGGCGATGGCCACACGCCCTGGACGCTGACCCGCTCTGTCGATTTCGCGGTACCTTTCGTCGGACTTTTCGGCAAGCAGGCCGCACTTCGCGAGATCTTCCACATTACGTCCGACCGTGCGCACATCTGGAACGATATCCAAAGGGCGATCGGCAGACTGCTCGGCGTCGAGGCCAAGATCGTTCACGTACCGACCGAGACCCTGATCAAGTATAATCCGGCCTGGGAAGGTCCCCTGATCGGCGACAAGGCCTGGACTGCGATCTTCGACAACTCCAAGGTCAAGAAGGTGGCGGGTGACTTCACCTGTGCCGAAAGTCTGGATGAGATCCTTGCGGAACCGATCATGCACCTGAAGCAGCGCCTCGCCCAAAATCGCCCGCCGAAGGGTGAACTCGATGTTCTGATCGACAGGATTTGCGCCGAGCAGAGTGCTCTTGGCTAGGCTCGTTTGTTGCCTTCCGCCTCTGTAACGTGAAGAGCAGGCCGCAGCGGCATTACCGCAGCGGCCGCTTCACCGCCGCGTCGCTCTCGTAATCCGCCGCCATCCGCATTTCGCGGATCGGGCGCACGAGGTCGATGGAGCGCTGGTAGTCTGGATGCGCCTTGTAGGCTGCAAGCGCGGCTTCATCGTCGAATTCGCCGTAGACCACGAGGTCGACGTCAGTGCCGAGCTGGTCGGTCTTGATGTTGGTTCCGATCTCCAGCAGCCGCGCATGCGGGATCGCCGTCAGGATCGACAGGCCGGCGCGCACCTTTTCCAGTTGCTCCGCGGGCGCTGTGAAGAAGACGATGTGGCGGATCACGCGGAACTCCTGTCAGGGTCTAGCCGAAGACCCGCGCGATAGCACGCGGGAGCCAGCCCTTCAACCGCGCAAGCCATCCCGCCGGCTGTTCGTGGCGGATGGCAGCAAGGAACGTCTTGCCGTAGCCGGCGAGCTTTTCCGCCCTATCGGTGCCATTGACGATGCGGCGGGCATTAACCCAATCATCCGTCGTCTCGTTCAGGTGGTCGGCGAGCTTGTGATTGGCAAAGGAGCCCCGCACCATGCCTTCGATCAGGATCGAAACGGCGGCATCCATCTCCATCGCCCGGTCCGGCTCCGCGACCAGGTCGATGCCTGTCAGTTTGCTCATGGCCTCGTAATTCCGCTTGTGAGTGAGCTGCACCAGGCCGCGGCCAAGCCAGCTCTTGCCGTCCTCGTCAGGGCGCCAGTAAGGCGTCTTCACCCAGGAGAGCTTGCCTGACGCATAGGCGTTCTCCAGGATCTCGATCGCCCGGGCGTCGGTAGCCGCCAGTGTCTCGCGCACCGGCTGCATCGTAAAGGCCGTCTCGTGGTAGGCCGTCGCCAGGATGTAGGCGAGCCAACGCGGATCGGCATCCGGCATCCGCGATTCCCAGAAATCGAGAATCGCCGTCATCCCCTCCACCTGAGGCTGATTAAGCGTTCCCTTGAACAGCGCGTCGCGCACCGTGTCGAAGAAGAAGGGCCTGTCGATGTGGATAACCATAGTAACCGCCTCAAAAAGTGGTACGGCGTTGTACGCCTCAATCGATTAAAATTAATTCAATCGTTTAAAGTGTTTAAGCGCCTGATTTACACGCAGTTTAAGCCGTGCCAGTGATTAACTCACCGTTAAATCAAGCCCTTGGAGGAGAGCATGCAGCAGCCGGCCAACAGCAATCAGCCGACCATTCCCCAGCATGTCGTCGACCAGCTCGAAAACGAATGGCGTCAGGTTCGCCCGGAGCAGCAAGCGCCGCGCCCGGCACAACAGCAACCTCAACGCTAGTCCTTCAGACGCCCCTCACCCGGGGCTCTCCATGTCCCTCCAGCATCAGTGCCGTCAACGCCCAGACCAGCGCGTCCAGCCGGTCTGGCGAACGGCCCGACGAAAGCCCGTCCGGACCAAAGTCGCACATCTGGTCTTCCAGCGCGACAAACCTCCCGGCATGGGCAACCCGCCCCTGCTCGTAGAGTGCCGCGACTGGTTCAGCCCTCAAGTATTTACCGCGCGTCGCGCGCACGGTCGAGACCGGCAGGCTCTCGTCGATACTCCTTAGCATCGATGCCACCATGTCACCGCCCTGGTTGATTTCGGCCACGACCCGGTCCGCCGAAAAGCGCCTGTAGGCGCGGACCACCGCGCTCGCCCAACCGGCCGGGCTTGCGCCCTGAACCGAACAATCGGCAAGCACCACCGCACGCCCCGACGCCTCCAGCCCCGCCACGACAATGCCGCAGCAGGACTGCGCGCCGGCCGCCGCCGGCGGATCGACCGCCACCACGACACGTCTCAACTCTCCAGTGAAGCGGATCGTGGCAGCCTCGATCATCTCGCGCCGCCACAGCGCGTCTTCGCGATCCTCAATCAGTTCACCGTCGAGTTCCTGACGCCCGAGCCGCGTGCCGCCGTAGCGGTGCGCCAGCGCATCGATAAAACCCGGCGCCAGATTGGCCGCATTGGCAAGCGTGCTGATCCGTGTCAGCCGCGTGCCTGCATCAGCGATCAATTCCTTCAGCAGCGGCACCGGCCTCGGCGTCGTCGTCACCAGCTGGCGCGGAAAACTGCCGAGGCGCAGGCCGAACTGCAGCATGTCCCATGTCTCCTGCCCATGCTTCCATTTCGCCAGCTCGTCGCACCAGGCAAAATGAAATTGCGGGCCGCGCAGACTTTCCGGATCCTCGGACGAGAAGATCTGTGCCACCGCGCCATTCGGCCAGACGAGCCTGCGCCGGGAAATCTCGAACTCCGGGCATCCCCGCCGCGCGATTCGGCAGATACCGGAGACACCATCGATCATCACCTCGCGCGCGTCGCCGAGCGTTTCGGCAATCAAGGCGATGCGCAGATCGGAACGCCGTTCCGCGCTCGCCAGCGCATGAATCCATTCGGCCCCTGCCCGCGTCTTGCCGGAGCCGCGCCCACCGAGGATCAGCCAGGTGCGCCAGTCGCCCGCCGGCGGCTGCTGTTCGAGACGGCCGGAAAAACTCCAGAGACCGTCGAGCGGGTTCCAGAGCCCACGCTCGTCGGCAAAGCGAACCAGGGGGTCATCCATGGGCATCCGCTCCGCCGGTCCCGCAGCCCCGTCCAGCCGATCAACCTCGGTCGGACACGAGGGCCCGGAGGTTGCGAGCGGCATCGCCGCTGGGCTCATCTCCGTCGCCAGGGTCGCGCCCTGCTGCACACCGGCCGCCACGACCGTCCGAACCGTTGTCCGTTCCGCTGCGATGAAGGTCATCTCCTTGCCATGCCGTGCCATGGTTTTCTCAAGCCGGCGCCGGAGAGACCGCGACACTTGACCCTTAGCCGGTATCGGCTTGGCGAGCGTCGCCGGCAGCGGCGTCACCTTGACCGGGAGGACCGGTAACCTGCCACTCGGCAAGCAGTTGCCGCGCCCGCTGTTCCGCCAGCTCGTCGATGCGCTCAAGAAACCGCTTCTTCGCATCTTCAAGCCCCATCGCAGCGTCATTCTCTTCCGCGGCCAGCTCGCGGTCGCGCGCGGTCTGCCGCTGCAGCTGATCGACCTTCTCCAGCGTGCGCACGATCAGCGACATCGCATCGGTCGCCGCCTTCAGATCGGCCCGCGCAAGCTTTGCCGCTGCCTCGTCGCCGCCTGAGCAAGTCGCTTCCGCAGCCCGTCGCAATTCGCGGAAAGCGATGAACTGGTCGCGCATCTCCGCCGTCATCTCGTTGAGCAGGACCCGCAGCTCCTCGGCAGGTGAGGCCGGACCGGACTTGATCTCAAGGAAATAGGCCTCAGCCGCCGCCCTCGCCTGGGCGTCATCCGCTTCATGATGCAGCAGATCGCCATAAGCACGTCTCTGCGGCCAGAAGCCGTAAAGCTCTGGTTCGAAACTCTCGATATCGATCATCGGGACCCTCGCTGACGGCTGCCTGGCGGCCAGAAATACAAAAGCCGGGTCGAACGCCCGGCTTGCAGATCCGGAAAGCTTGGGGCCAGCACTTCGCCGCGCCCGCAACTTTCCGACTATGCCATAACCCTATCAAGCGACCGTCACGCCGTCAAGGATTATTTTCCTATCTGCTGAAAATTTTCCGAAAGTACCGGCTGCTTGAGTTTTTCTGATTGGTCTGCCTCCATCAGCATGTGCTAATTTTAACGTCATGAACCAGGAAGAGCTCATTTCCTTTGCGCTCAGCCTGCCGGAGGCGGTGGAGAGCACGCATCATGGCACCCGCGATTTCCGCGTGCGCAGCAAGATATTCCTGACGATGCCGGAGCAGGACTACTGTGTCGTCCGCCTGACGCCGGACCAGCAGCATATGACGTTAGCGGTGGCGCCCGACGATACGGCCGCCGTCCCGGGCGGCTGGGGGCAGCGCGGCTCGACCCGGCTCTTCTACGGCAAGGCGAGCGACGAACTGGTGCAGGATCTGGTACGCAGGTCGTGGCAGAACGCGGCGCCGAAAACGCTGCAAAGACAGTTCGTTATCATCCCCTCCGGCTAAACTGATTCAACGGTAGCCGGTGGCGTCGGCGGGTTTGCCCGCCTCCATCACCTCTTCCATGTAGCGCCAGCAGTCCGGTCTGGAGCCGTCCAGGTCGTCAAAGCCGTAGACCTTCGCAAGCCCGCCGCTCGACAGCGACTGGCCGTTCCAACGCGCGCGTTCCGGATCGGCGGCAAGGGCTGCCACCGCCCGGCCAGTGAAGCGCGGCGTCTCGGAGATGACGAAATGCGGCTGCACTGATGTCGCGTCGCGCCAGTTCTCCTCGGTGACGCTGAAGATATCGAGCATCATTTCCGAACGCATCCAGCCGGGCGTCAACGCCACCGCGGTTGCGCCATGCGGGGCGAGATCCTTGGCGTGCGCCCAGGCCATGCGGATCACGCCCGTCTTGACGAGATCGTAATAGGGGCAGAGGCGGTAGTGGGTCGCGTTGTATTCGGCGGTGCCGTCGGTCAGTTCGACCAGCACCCCTCCGGGACGCTCGATCATCAGCGCCAGCGCAAAATGCGCGGTGATCAGATGCGTGTCGATCGCCAGCCGCAGCATGTGCAGCCCCTTGTCCAGCGAGTGCTCCCAGACCGGCTTGTTCCATTCCGTCAGGTGCTCGCCGCCCCAGATATCGTTGACCAGGATATCGAGCCAACCCTGTTCGCGGCGGATGCGCTCGACCAGCATCTCGACCTCGGCCGGCACGGTATGATCGACGCGAACGGCGATCCCCTCCCCGCCCGCAGCGGTCACCATCTCCGCCGTCTCCTCGATCGTCTCCGGGCGGCCATATTCCGACTGCTGTGCCCGCGTCGTGCGGCCGGTAACGTAGACGGTGGCGCCGGCGGCGCCGAGTTCCACGGCAATGCCGCGACCGGCACCGCGCGTGCCGCCGGCCACGAGGGCAATCTTTCCTGAAAGCACTGCCATTGCTTGTCCTCCACACCAGAGCACGCCACTGGATTTTCACCATTCAGCTTGAATATAAACGAACGTTCGTTCATATTCATCGTGAACGCAAGAGGAAACTTCATGCCGCGCCCCCGCACGCTTTCGGACGAACAGCTTCTCGACATGGTGCTCGGGCTCGTCCATGCGGAAGGCCCCGATGCGGCAAGCTTCGGCGCGGTGGCGAAGATCAGCGGTCTCTCGGGCTCGACGTTGGTGCAGCGCTTCGGCACCAAGGCAGCAATGCTGCGGGCCTGCCTGTTGCGTGCCTGGGACCGGCTGGACATGGAAACGGCCCGGCTGGTCCAGTCTGTTCCCCAAACGCCCGAGGGCGCCATCGACCTGCTCGCCGGACTTTCCAAGGATTACGGCGAGGATGCCGCATCTTACGCGGAAGGCCTGCTCGTCCTTAGGGAGGATCTGCGCGATCCCGCGTTGCGCGCCCGCGGCGCGGCCTGGGGAAAGACACTGGCCACAGCGCTCGACCGATGCCTCGGCGCCCAAGGTAAAACTCGTGTTGGACGGCTGATGCTCTCCCAATGGCAGGGCTGCCTGCTCTGGTGGGGTTTCGAGCCACAGGGCTCGATCGAGGACTATGTGCGCGGCGAGCTAAGGCGATTTCTTAGCTCGCTCACCTAGCTCGGTGCTACTTGGCAGTCTCCGGCGCCTGCGCTTGCACTTCGTCGCCCACCGTCAGCGGCCAATCCACCACGTAATCCTCGAAGTCGTCGACCTTGACCTCGGTTTCGCTGATCGTCCGGCCTCGCGCCGAAATACCGGCGGCATGCACGGTCTCGGGATCGCCCGACACCAGCGGATGCCACCAGTAGAGATCGCGGCCCTCGTTGATCAGCCGGTAACCGCAGGTCGGCGGCAGCCAGGCGATCTCGTCGACGTTTTCCTTGGTGAGCTGGACGCAATCGGGCACGAAGTCCCACCGGTTCTCGTAGGACGAACAGCGACAGCTTTGATCGTCGAGCAGCTTGCAGCGGATCGAGGTGAAGTAGATATCGCCGCTATCCCACTCCTCGAGTTTGTTGAGACAACAGAGGCCACAGCCGTCACATACGCTCTCCCATTCGGCCATCGTCATCTCGGCGAGCGTCTTCGTCTTCCAGAAGGGTATTTCGTCCATCATTCCGTTCTTGCAACAGCTCCGCGCAAAATCGCGTGAGAGCTTCCATTTCTCTTGTTCTTGTCAGGCAAATCAACCAATGATTCACCAAGCTCCGGTTACTCCGGGGCACTGTCGGCAGATTTGCCATAGTCCGGCGTCAGGTTCGTCCGGCGTCGAACTGATCGGGCGGGAATATAAGACGTGACGGATCCGGACAATCCAGAAAAACGGCCGCGCAAGCAACGCCACCTGCTTTTGAAGATCGACTCGTGGATCGATTCGACCATCTGGAACGCCGGTTTCCGCTCCGCCGAGATCTGGGAAGACATCACCATCTTCTTCCGCCGCTTCCGCGTTCGCGGCTGGAAGCGCATCGTCTTCGAACTGGCCGGCGAAGGTCTGACATGGGGCTCCGTCGGCGCCGTGCTGATGCTTGCCCTTGCCCAGCCTGCCTTCGAGGCTACCAAGGAAGATTGGCGCAATCGCGGCGACTACGCCGTTACCTTCCTCGATCGCTATGGCAACGTCATCGGCCATCGCGGCGTCATCCACCAGAATTCCGTGCCGATCGACGAGTTGCCTGACGCGCTGATCAAATCGGTGCTTGCAACCGAGGACCGGCGCTTCTTCGACCATTTCGGCATCGACGTCATCGGCCTCTTCCGTGCGGTTGTGACCAACGCCCAGGCCGGCGAAGTCGTGCAGGGCGGTTCGACGCTCACGCAGCAACTCGCCAAGAACCTGTTCCTTTCCAACGAACGCTCGATCGACCGAAAGATCACCGAAGCCTTCCTGGCGCTGTGGCTCGAAGCCAACCTTTCCAAGAAGGAGATCCTCTCCACCTATCTCGACCGCGCCTATATGGGTGGCGGCACGTTCGGTGCGGCGGCGGCGGCGCAGTTCTATTTTGGCAAGAGCATCACCGACGTCAATCTGGCCGAATCCGCCATGCTCGCCGGCCTGTTCAAGGCGCCGGCCAAATACGCGCCGCACGTCAACCTGCCGGCAGCGCGCGGCCGCGCCAACGAGGTGCTGACCAACCTCGTGCAAAGCGGGTTGATGACCGAGGGCCAGGTGATCGCCGCCCGACGCAACCCGGCGACAGTCGTCGACCGCAACCAGGTGGAATCGCCCGACTTCTTCCTCGACTGGGCCTTCGACGAGGTGATGCGACTATCGCCGCGCTTCCACCAGCATTCGCTCGTCGTTCGGACCACGATCGACATGGGCCTGCAGAGCGCGGCCGAAGATTCCGTCGAGACGTCGCTGCGTGAATATGGCGAGAGCTACCACGCCAAGCAGGGCGCGATGGTCGTGCTCGAGAACGGTGGCGCTGTGCGCGCCATGGTCGGCGGCCGTGATTATGGCGAGAGCCAGTTCAATCGCGCCACCAAGGCGCTGCGCCAGCCGGGCTCGTCGTTCAAGGTCTATACCTATTCGGTGGCGATGGAGAGCGGCATGACGCCGGATACCATCGTCGTCGATGCGCCGATCTACTGGGGCAACTGGAGCCCGCACAACTACGCCAACAAATATGCCGGCCGCGTCACCATCGCGACCGCCATCGCCCAGTCGATCAACACCATTCCGGTGCGGCTTGCCAAGGAGAAGCTCGGAATCCAGCCGATCCGCGCCATGGCGAAGAACCTCGGCGTGGAATCGCCGGTGCGTGACGACGTGACCATCCCGATCGGCACCTCCGAGGTGACCGTGCTCGACCAGGCGACCGCCTATGCCGTCTTCCCGGCAGGCGGCTACCAGTCTCGCCGCCACGGCATCACCCAGGTCCTCGACTACGGCGGCGACGTTCTCTACGACTTCGACCGTGACGAGCCGCCCGCCAAGCGGGTGCTCTCCGAAAAGGCCGATACCTACATGAACCAGATGCTGTCGCGGGTGCCCTATGTCGGCACGGCGCGAAAGGCCGCGCTCGACAACGGCATCCTCACCGCCGGCAAGACCGGCACGACGCAGGCTTATCGTGACGCCTGGTTCATCGGCTATACCGGCAACTACACGGCCGCCGTCTGGTTCGGCAACGACGACTACACCTCGACCAACAAGATGACCGGCGGCTCGCTGCCCGCCATGACCTTCAAGCGCGCCATGGATTATGCCCATCAGGGCATCACGCTTCGGCAGATCCCCGGCACGCAGCCGCTGCCGCCCGACAAGAACGCCAAGACCGTTGCCGCAGCCAAGCCGGAGGAAGGCAGCCCGGCTCCCCTCGTTCGTCCGCGGATGCTCTCGGTCGAGTCAACCCGCATTATCAAGGATCTTGGGCAAGCGCTGAAGACGGCCCCGCCGCTGGCGGCGCAGAAGGTGGCGAGCGCCGACTGAGATCCACTGGCTTGACCTTAGCCGCCGCCGGACAATCCGGAACACGCGTCTTGCGCATTGGGGCCTAGTGTCGGCGTCGCACTTCAATCTGGCGGCGAAAGTGAAGATATGCGATATTCGCGCCCGGGACGGTTGCCAACACTCAGGCAAACGCCAGAGCGAGCATTTCATCGCTAGCCATTGACGTTTCGATGGCGGGTGGGCCTCTCGTCACCCTATGGCGAGCAATCAGAGCTGCATTCACACAACTCAGCATATCCCGCTGTGGCGGCGTCGTGCCGCGCAGTTTCACAAACTCAGATCGTCACAGGCATGAGGGCACCCTTTTGCTGTGAGAAAACAATCGCGATTAGATCAGTGAAACGGAGGGCATCAATCATGAGTAGCACGAGAAACCTTTGCTTTGGTCTGCTGGCTTCCGCGTTGGCGACCGCGCTGGCCCCGCCAGCAGTTGCGCAGCAACAGCAGCCAAAGCCGAACATTGTCGTCATCATGGGTGACGATGTCGGCTGGTTCAACCTAGGCGCCTATCACCGCGGAATCATGTCCGGAAAGACCCCTAACCTCGACAAGCTGGCGTCTGAGGGCATGATGTTCACCGACTATTATGCGGAGGCGAGTTGCACTGCCGGCCGGGCGAGCTTCATCACCGGGGAAATTCCTTTGCGGACCGGCCTGACGACCGTCGGCCAGGCGGGCGCCGATGTCGGCATGCCCGACAAAGCTGCCACCCTGGCCACCGTGCTGAAGGCCGAAGGATACGCTACCGGCCAATTTGGAAAGAACCATCTTGGCGATCTGAACAAGTATCTGCCGACGCTGCATGGCTTCGATGAATTCTTTGGCTACCTCTATCACCTCGATGCGATGTCAGACCCCTATTGGTATTCGTTTCCTAATGACCAATCGTACCGAGATAAATTCGGGCCGCGCAATTTGGTCCACAGCTTTGCAACGGACACTGACGATACAAGCGAGCTGCCCCGTTGGGGCAAGGTCGGCAAGCAGCGGATCATAGACGAGGGTCCCCTCGCACCATATCCCGACATGTCCAACGTCCCGAACATGCATGACATAGTACCCAAGGCCAAGTACGACATGGGCACATTCGACGAAGTGCTGGTCAAGGCTTCGTGCGACTTCATGGACAAGGCCAAGACCGACGGAAAGCCGTTTTTTGTCTGGCACAACACGACGCGCATGCATGTCTGGACCTATCTGTCGCCCAAGTACCAGGCCCTCATGAACAGCGACACCAACTATGGTCTTGAGGAAGCCGGCGTGGCGCAGCTCGACGACAGTGTCGGCGCCCTCATGAAATGTGTCGAAGACGCAGGCCAAGCCGATAACACCATCGTCGTTTTCACGACCGACAATGGGGCGGAGGTCTTTACCTGGCCGGACGGTGGCATGACGCCATTCAAGGGCACCAAAGGCACAGTCATGGAGGGAGGCTTCCGCGCGCCGGCCATCATCCGCTGGACGGGGAAGGTCAAGCCGGGATCAGTCGAGAACGGCATTTTCTCGGCCCTGGATTGGTTTCCGACGCTAGCGGCAGCAGCCGGCAATACCGAGATCACCGACCAGTTGCTCAAGGGTGTGAAGCTCGGCGACAAGACCTACAAGAACCATCTTGATGGCTACAATCAGTTGGACTTGTTGCTGGGCAAATCACCCTCCGCACGACATGAATTCTTCTACTTCGGTGGCCCTGCCCTGGGGGCAGTTCGCCTCGATAACTTCAAGTTCCAGTTCTTCCAACAGCCGCAGGGCTGGCCCGGCGGCAAGGTAACGACTGACATGCCCACCATGGTCAACATCCGTCAGGATCCGTTCGAGCGGACACCATCGATTGGTCAGCAAAGCCTCAATGATCAAGGTGGAGGCTACATGAACGACTTCTTTGCGCGCGAGTTCTGGCGGTTCGTCAGCGTTCAGCAGGAAGTCGCCAAGCTTGCTCTCACGGCGGTCGACTATCCCCCGATGCAGGATCCGGCCTCGTTCAATCTGGATGCTGTAAAGCGGCAGATCGACGCTGCGATCAAAAACAAGCCGGGCAACTGATCGACCCTGCTCAAAAGGACGGGTGGCCCCAATCAGGCTACCCGTCTGTATCCGAGCAGACCGGACGGCATCCGCGAGCACCCATTTCTTGTCAAGGAATTCCTTGGTCGGGCCACAGGCGCGGAACATCAGCTCGAACTTCCTTTTCGGATCAGTCGGGACCCAGTTGGCCTCTTTGCCTTTCGGCGCGCCTAGGGACCAAAATAGAGATCGATGGAACCGTCCGCTTTCCGTGGACAGTCATGTCCGTGTCGTCCACCTCGACGCCGTCGTTCACAAGAAGGATGAGGGCTCGATGGAGGTGGAGATCGCCACTTACCACTTGTTGACTCACCCGCAGTTGAACAATAATTTGCTAACTCAGTCGTTAGGCTTGTCCTCACATGACGGATCAATCTCTTCAGCGTCGCCTTGCCGCCATCGTCGTTGCCGATGTGGTGGGATTTTCACGCCTGATGGAGGCTGATGAAGTCGCAACGCTGGCGAGCCTCAAGGAACTTCGTTCTGGCGTCATCGAGCCGGCGGTGATGCGTAACAACGGTCGCATCTTCAAGGTCATGGGCGACGGATTCCTAATCGAATTCAGTAGCGCGGTGCACGCGGTCGCTGCAGCATTGGAAATGCAGCGGGCCACCTCTGCTGTTTCCGGTGACCGGCGCTTGCTTTTGCGTGTAGGCGTCAATCTGGGAGATGTCGTTGACGACGGTTCAGACGTCCTCGGCGACGGCGTCAATGTCGCGGCGCGCCTCGAGACGCAGGCCGCACCGGGAGGTATCTGCATTTCAGCCAACGTTCACGGCGAGATTGTCGGCAAGATCGGCGATCGGTTCTTTGATGGAGGCGAACGCTACCTGAAGAACCTGACCCGCCCGGTCCACGTGTGGCATTGGCCGGATGCGCTGCAGAGCATGTTGCCGCTGCCCGAGTGTCCCTCGATCGCTGTATTGCCTTTCACGAATACGAGTGGGGATGAAGCGGACGCGCCTTTCGTCGACGGCTTGACCGAAGACCTCATCATCGACCTTTCCCGTACGGCTGGCCTGTTCGTCATCGCGCGCAATTCCGTGAACGGCTACAAGGGCAAGCCGGTTGATGTACGGTTGGTCGCCCAGGAGCTCGGCGTCCGCTACATCCTTGAGGGGAGCGCCAGACGTGCAATGGGCCGTGTCCGTATCAATGCCAAATTGATCGACGCGCTTGGCGGCCAGCAATTGTGGGCCGACCGGTTTGACAGGACGGTGGAAGATGTTTTCGAACTACAGGATGAAGTTAACGCCAAGATTGTTGAAGCCCTCGTCGGCCGGCTGACCATCCCGGCGCAGCGTAATCGGCCGAAGAACTTTGAGGCCTACGATCTATGCGTGCGCGCCCGCCGCCTGACGGAAGAATCGCCGCAAACCGAGCGTGAGGCCTATATGCTGCTCCAACGCGCGGTTGAGCTCGAGCCATCATATGCTGAGGCCCTCGGCCTGCTCGCCTATAACCGTTGGCTTGCCTGGACTCATTTCGGCGAGCCCGAAGATCCTAACCGTCGGATGGCGGCGACGTTCGCACAGGAGGCGGTCGAACTAGATCCCAACGATGCCGGCTGCCGTTACGTTCTGGGGACCATTTTGGCTTATGAGCAGCGATGGGAAGAATCGGAGGCCGCCTTCGCCAAGGCCCTGGAGCTGGACCCCAACCACGCCGACACCTGGGCCGCCATGTCGGACGTGTCCGTGCTGGACGGCAGGGTTGCCGACGGACTAGCGCAGATCGAAAAAGCTCTGCGGCTCAATCCCCATCCAACCTGCTGGTATCTCTGTCATCTCGGGCAGGCGCAATACGCCGCGCGTGACTATGAGGCGGCAGCCGCTACACTCCGCAGGGAAGACACGTATCGTACCAACTCACGCAAATTCCTGGCTGCGACGCTTGCGCAGTTGGGCCACCGTGAAGAGGCGCGACGAGAAGCAGAATTGTTCCTGATCGCCCACCCTCATTTCACGATCAGCCATTGGCTCAACTCCCAGCCGCTACGCGATGCATCTGTACGAGACCACTTTGTCGACGGCTTCCGAAGGGCCGGCCTGCCGGAACGGTGACAACAGGTGGCCCGAACGGGCCGCCCGTCAGCGCTCTTGGGTCTGCGCATGCATTACCGCAAAGCATCCGGCAGGCGTTGGCAAAACTTCGGCGGAAAGGGCGCCGCCTCAGGGAACGCCCGTCGCTGCCCGCTTCTCCAGTGCCTTTCTGATCGCCGTATGGCTGCTCTCATTTCGCTGCACCATCAGCGACGTTGCCGCTGCGCTTGCCTTGTCGGGATGGCCCGCGTCAAACGGGGGTGAAGGATCATATTCGATCCCCAGCTGAATGGCCTGGGCGACCTCGGGCCCGGCGACTTCCGCAACGACACTGAAAGCGAAATCGATCCCCGCCGTGACACCGCCTGAGGTGACAACGTTGCCATCGCGCACAATACGCCCTTCTTCGTGGATCGCGCCGACCAGTGGAAGCAGGTCGACATAGGCCCAATGCGTCGTCGCCCGCCGCCCCTCCAGCAATCCGGCTGCGCCGAGCAGAAAGGCGCCGGTGCAGACCGACGTTACGTAGGTTGCCTGCCTCCCCTGCCGCCCAACGAAATCGACCAGTTCGGAATCCGCAAGCGCCTCCATGACGCCGGAGCCACCCGGCACGCAAAGCAAGTCGAGCGCGGGGCAAGTCTCAAATGTGTCGGTCGGCAAGAAAGCAAGACCGCGATCACTCGAAATCGGCTGCAAGGTCTTTGCGACAACGTGGGCCTTAACGTCAGGGAATTTGCTTGGGACTGAAAGCGAGGGCGGAGTTCCGAGCCTGCTCAAGACCTCGAACGGCCCGGTGAAGTCAAGCTGCGTAATCCCGGGAAAGATCACGAAGCCGAGGTTGAAATCGGACATGCTGCATTCTCCCCCCATAGGTACATACAATGGCGATCATAGCACTCTACACACGCCTGCAACCGCGGAGAATTAACCGCTCCCCAGCCATGACATTTGGTGCGCCAGGGCAACCGCGCCCACGCCAGACCGTTCGAAGAGGGCCCGACACTCACCGCCACGGTCGGGCGGCCCCGTCTGTGTTAGACCCGCGCACAGGAGATGAAGAGACCAAGTCCCCATTTTGCGAACCTGAATCCATTGGTCATGCATCCATCCTCCAAGCGAGGTGAGCCATCCGCATGCCTTGAACGACACTATTTGTCCACGCGGACGACATCCGCCAGTACCCATTTCTTGTCAAAGAACTCCTTGGTCGGGCCATAGGCGCGGAACATCAGCTCGAACCTCCTTTTCGGATCCGTCGGGACCCAGTTCGCCTCTTTGCCTTTCGGCGCCTTGGGACCAAAATAGAGATCGATGGAACCGTTGCCGTTCTTGGCAAGCTCGGGAATTTGCGACGAGCGGCTGGCACGCGACACGTTCTTGATCAAGGCGTGCGTCTGCCGGTCATAGGCCGTCACCGACCAGTACTGCTGAACAGGGACATGCGGCGGGACGTTCAGCCGATAGGTGGCGCGACCGTCGAACTCGCGGCCATCCTTGTCGCGGATCGAGATCGAATAGAATTGCCCCGCGCCAAGCCGTTTGAGACCGATATAGGCGTAGCTGTAGGCGACGCCGCGATGATCGACCGGATAGGCATTTTCCTCGTCGAAGCCACGTCCGCCCGCCTGGATCAGGTCCGGATAGGTTGGAAAGGTCCAGCGGCTCTTGTCGCTGAAGAACGGTGGAAATCCGGCATCATACTTTGCTTCGAGCAGCAACTGCGCGTCCTTCATGCCCTTGCTCAGCAGCGATTTCATATGCTGATCCGGTTCGAACGGTTTGCCCTTCTCGATACCGAGGGATTTCAGCTGGTCGATCATCACGCGATCGCGCACGATCCATGGTTCTTCCTGAACGACGCGGTTGAGGTTCTCGAAGAAGCTCGTATCCCATTTGATCGTGGAATCGAACAGAACATCCTTTACGTCGCTGAAGACCGTTTCCGGCGGATTGCCGGAGGCCGACAGCGGATAGATTTTCAGCTTCTTGCCATATTCGATTGAAGCCTGAACATCCGCATCGGCGTGGCTCGGAAGGTTGGAGCGAAGCAGCATGTAGCCGCCGTCCACCTCAGACTGAAGCGGAATGAACCCGTCCGGAAGCTTTTCCTTGTAGCCCGGCGGCAGCACCACGAACTTCCCGCCCTTGCCCTTGTCGATGCCGAGCAGGCCGGCATCCTCCAAAGGCAACTGCCATGCCGTAACGATGTTGGCGTTGAAGGATGCTTTGGCCTCCGCAGGCGGCAGATCCAGAACCACCGGGCCATCCTTGGTGGTGAAGAACACCATGAAGTAGAGCGCGTCCGGATTGGGGGTCAGGGTCTGGTTCCGCCAATCCAGCGGGCGACCCCAGTAGATGACCTGGCCCACCTTCCCCGGTGTCTTGGCCAGCATTTCCTGGCGCATCAGGTCATAGTTGACCACAGGCATACCCCAGACGACCGCCTGCACGGCCTTTCGCTCGATCTCCCTGTCGAACACCTGCTGCGTGGTTCGGTCCGCTGCAATGGCAGGAACCCCAAGCAGCAACAGGCACAGCAACGCGACGAATCTCATGGCGTCATTCCTCCAGCACATGTTGCGGGTGACGGATGTTGCCATCTATCCCCGCGCGGTCGTGACGACCCGATCCGCTATTGCATTGCCTTTGGGAACTGCCACTTTCCGTCCAGGATATCGGCGCTCGGCCGATACAGGCGAACCATGTAGTTCCAGCCTTCTGTTATCGGCAGGCAGTTGGCGGTCTTTCCGTCACATCCGCCGAACTGAACATGCACGGAGCCGTCATCGTCCTTCTTGGCGGTGACATTGTTGAGCGTGTAGGCGTTCAGCTTGTTCGGCTGGTAATAGCCTTTCTCGTTGTAGACGCTGATGGACCAGAATCCTTCAACTGGCACATCCTTGACCTCGAGCTTGTAGATGGTTTTGCCGTCGTTCTTCTCGGGCGTGACATTGAGATAGGTCGCATCCTTCTGTGGATTTCCGCCCCAGGCCGAAGCTGCGCCGATAAGGCGTCGAACCGGGTCAACGTCTTCCTTCGTCCCAAACATCCGGTTTGTGTCAGGCAGCGTGGCAGCCAGTTCCAGCAGCGCCTTTCTCACTTTCGTCTGGCTTGCCTGATCCCAATGGGGAACCTCGAAACTGCCAGGTGACTTCTGTTCCACCTTGATCGCGTCCTGGAGGGCATGCGCCTGTTTTACGTCTTCGGCGTCATGCGGATTTACAAGCGTCCGAACGGCGACAACCACATATCGCGTTCCGATCTTGTCCTTGACGAGGGTGTAACTCCCCGGTTCGTAAATGACATCATGCGTGTACTGATCTTCATCGATGACCTGCATCGACATGAAGCGCTTGCCGGCGCCCGGAAGTGTTACCGTTACTGGCCCGGCACCGAGATCGAAGACAGCGGCCGAATAGAGCGTGTCGCGGTTTGTCCGGATGACGAGCTGATGATCGATCGGACTGAGTTCGCGATGATGCTTGAACTTTGCGAAACCGTCGTCCTTGACGATGTTCCCGAAATAGAGATCAGATTCAGCCCGCGGGAAGTTGTCGGGCGTCACCGGAACGGCGTCCTTGGTAGCGGCCTGCGCGAGAACGCCGTTGGTGCCCAGCACCAAAAGCAACGCCGTGATGACTGCCTGCTGCCCCATATGTCAGTTCCTCCATTGGTTCTTCACTCGGAGCAAGCCTTCCACCGAGATAAGGGAATTGGAAGTACGTTACGGTAAATTCGACGCAACAACCTCAAGGGACCATTCAGCCACGCCGCGCAAGGGCAGCCCGCCAGTTCGTTTTGGCTGGGATATGCCGCCCCGTTCCGCCTGCGGCATTCCGCATAGCTAGAATCAGTGGTAACCCTTTCAACTGATTTGTTTCTCAAGGGCGCATAGTGTTTCGGTTTCCTCTCTTCATAGCGATGACGCTGATTATCGCCTTTGGTGGCGGGATCATGATTTCGCTCTACGCGCTGAACGCGACGGCCGGTTTCGGCGCGATCAAGCTCGGCGCCTGGGAGGCTTTTCCCGAACTGCAAACAGAAAGCGCCGACCCCTATGCGAAGTCGCACCGGGCGCGTGCCGGGCGCCTGCTTTATGGAAATGCCGAAGGCCTGATGTTCACCGCCAAGGTCGACGATAACGGCGACCGGCTGAACGCCGCCTGCAGCTACCGCATTACGGGACAGACGCCGCCCGCCCGTATCTGGACGCTGTTTACTGCCGACAACAGCGGCAACCCGGCGTCGCTGCGACCTGGGCTTCCGGGTGCGATGAATTCCTGGACGGTACTGCGGCAGGCCGACAGCAGCTTTACGGTCGAGATATCAGCGCATGCGCGCCCTGGAAACTGGCTGGCGCTGCCGGCCGCGGGCACCTTCCAACTCGTCCTGACCCTGTTCGATACCCCGACCGCCGGCAGCTCCGGTGTCATCGACCTTGCGATGCCCAAGCTAGAGAAGACCGGGTGCGGTAATGCTTAGGATCTTGTTCGCCATCCTTGCGGGACTTTTCGGGGCGGCGCTGCTGCACCTGGTGATCATCCTGTCACTGCCGCACTTTACCGGCAAGGACGCCGCGACCCGCGTCGCCTCCGAGGGCGACCTCGACAAGTTCTACCTGCTTGGCGCCACCGATGACGCCGCGGGCCTTTCCAACGACGATCCCTTTGTCCGCACCGCCGTCTGCTCGTTCGACATCGAGGAGGCGCCGGTTCGGCTGACCGCCAGAGGCAACGTGCCGTTCTGGTCGATCGCACTCTATGATGGCGCGTCGAACGAGGTCTTCAGTATGAATGACAGGACGTCGGTGGGAGGCGCGCTCGATATTCTGATCGGAACGCCGATCCAGCTGACCGAGCTTCGCAAGGCTTTGCCGCCGGATCTGCAAAAGACCATTCTCGTGGAAAGCCCTCGCTCAGAGGGCTATGCGGTGTTGAGGACGTTGGCGCCCCAGACGAGCTTCGATGCAGCCGCGCGCAACTTCCTCGCGGAGGCCGGCTGCGACGAATATGCCGGCTCCTCGAACTGAAGCAATCTAGCTATTTCTTGACTCGCGAAACCCGATCTCCGGACGCGCGCTTCGAACTCTCGGTCAGGCGCTCGTAGCGAACGCCGGTGAAAAGCAGGATCTGCGCCTCGACTGGTTTTCTGCCCTTGCGGCGGCGCGTCTGGGACAGACGGTCCGCCAATGCGACGACTATTGCCATTCTCGTCTCCATGCACGGCCCGAGACGGATGAACTGCGAAATCTCACCCTGCCCGCCTATGCGAGCCAGCGCGTCCTATAAAGCCCGATCAGGCCCCCGAGGCATCCGCGCCTTTCTCACGGCACTGTTCGAAATACCGTGATGTGAAACTCGACGACCGAAGCACTCGACCGCCGTGTTCATTTCCGAATTGAGACATATGACGGTTAACAGATGGTTAATTTCATGCGTGAACATTAGCTTCTTCTACGACACGATATAAACGCGCTGTGCCGTGTTTTGGTTTCAAACGTCGCACAAGAAGATTCGGTCCACAACGGCGCAATGATATTAGCATTAATTCATATACTTAACGCAGGTTGTGCCGGCAAGGCCGGTTCGACCTCCGTCGACGGATTCGTGTCACGAAAATATCAATTGCGGTCGCCGGCAATACCGGTATGGTTGTGGCATCGTCGGCAAATCTGAGCCGGCCGGCTGGGCACTGTTCCATTCACAGCGAACAAGGAAGGGGCTGAAATGTCTTTGCTTATCGGTTCGACATTTTCCCCCGAGGACCTGGATGTGCTTCGCCATGCACTCGATGCCTGGTGCCTGGAGAAGCGGATCGACATCAAGAGCGCCGAAGCCCAGTTGGCAGCATCCGCGGCACTGGACCTCTATCAGTCCGGAAATAACAGCGCCGAAAGACTTCTGGCGGCGCTTCGCGGGCATAAGGGATTGTAGTTTCCCTCAGATATCGAACCTAATGAAGGCCACTGTCGCGCGCCGGACGACGTGGCACCTTCTGGCACAATTTTAATAAAGTCTTCAGTAACCATTAACCCTGCCCGTGTAGGATTTGTTCATAACCTATGTGGGGTAAGGGGCGTCCCTCCGCGTCCAGTCCTGCGACATCCCTTTTTGCGTTTCCAGGGTGTGTTCTTGTGCGTGACCGGTTCAGAGACCTAGAGACCCCCTCCGCCAGCCGGAAGAAGGACGTGGTGCTCATGGCGACAGTCAGCAGCTTCGAGGGCTTGCAGCCGCCCACCCGTTCGGAACTGCGCCAATTCGCCGAACTCTTCACGCCACTGTTTCAGGCTTCCTCCGACGAGGCGCGGCGGCAGGCAGTGGCCGCCCTTTCGCAATGCCCGCAGATTCCGGCAGCCGTTGCGCTCTTCGTTGGCTGCCAGGCGATCGATATCGCCGCGCCTTTCCTCACCTCCTCGCCGGCGATTGACGACGAAACCCTGATCACGATTGCGCGCACGCAGGGCAGCGCGCACATGAAGGCCATCGTCAGCAGAGAGGCTCTCTCCCCGCGGGTCATCGATGCCCTGGTCGGGCTGCGGCAAGCCGAACAGCGGCTGGCGGCCCCGCCGGAAGCCGAACCACCCAGTGTGGCGCCGGAACCACCGGCTGCGACCTCGCTCGAGGATATCGAAGCTGCCGCCCGCCGCGCCAGCGAAGAGGAAATGCGCAACCGGATCCGGGAGCTCGCTCGTCACGTCGCCAGCCCTGAAGGCGATCGGCTCGGACTGCGGCACCTCTCCCCAATCCAGGCTGCCCTCCTCGTCCGCTTTGCCCGCAACCGGGAGGCAACGCTTTTCGCCAAGGCGCTCGCCGATGGGCTTTCCGCCAGCCGCTGGCTAGCCGAGCGCATCTTGCTCGATATCTCGGGACAGCAGCTTGCGACCACGCTTATCAGTCTCGGCATGGATTTCCTCGACGCCGTCTTCGTTCTCGAGAAGCTGTATCCGCACCTCGCCGAACCGCAGCATGGTGTAACGCGGGCCTGGATGGTGCTGGACGGACTCGATCCGGAAGAGTGCAATGCCCGCGTCGAAGCGTGGCGCCGCGCAGACAGCTATACCTACCTGCCGGACGAGGCAGAAACGGCCCGCTCGGGCCACGAGGTTCCTCCCACCCGCGACCGGCGCGTTATCGGCCGCACCCGCTGATCTTGGCTATAGCGGGTTCTCGCGCCCGCCGGCGAGTGGGACGATATCTCCGAGGTCTTCGGCTTCAAGCTCGACAATCCAGAGATCCGGGTCGAACTTCCGTTCCCGCTCAAGCATCTCCCTCACCTTATCAGGCTCAGCCCGCATCAAGCGCTGCTCGAACAGTCGCTCACCGCTCGTTTCGTCGTCGAAGACGCTTTGCGGCGCCGGGCCATAAAGCGTTTCGAGTCCATCGCGAAAATGCTGGCGGATAAAAACGGCGCCTGCCTCGTCGGCGCCCTTTGCCTCGACAGCGGCGAAGTCGCCCTTGCCGAACACACGACGCACGAGGGCGGAAACGAAGATGTCGGTGCGCAATCTCATTCGCGAGCTATAGCAGACAAACCGCCGGCCGCAATGCTGCGACGGCCCTTCAGAGTGCTCCGATTTCCTTGAGCTTCTTCAGAACGGCCTCGCTTGGCTCGCCATTCTCCGGCAGGTTGTAGTGCTTCTGGAAATGCCGGATGGCGGTGCGGGTCTGTTCGCCGGGCACGCCGTCTACCCCGACGTTGGCGTAGGCCATGTTGCTCAGACCCTTCTGGATCTTCAGCACGAGATCGACGGTCGACAGCTCGGCCGACTGCGCCATTTTCTTCGCCGGTGTCGGAGCGGTCTTGATGGTCTTCTCGGCGCTGCGGATGGCAGCGGCGACCGGATCCTCGGCCGACGCTTTCGACGTGACGTCCGCGGGCGGCTTTTCCAGCGGCACCGCAGAGGGCCCGACCGAGTCGGTCCTGAGCGCTGCCAGCACCACGGGCGTCGCATCGCCCGTTTGCGGCATGCCGACGGTTTCCTCGAAGAACAGGATCGCCGCGCTGGTGCGTGGACCGATGACCCCATCCGGCGTGCCGTTGTAGAGTCCTCGCCGCACCAGCTCAGTCTGGATGTCCATGACGATCTGGCTCGGTTGCTGACCACCAGGCGCTACCGGCGTCGCGTTCGTCTGCGTGGCGTCGGCCTCGTCCTGTCGTTCGATCTTGAAGGTGGTGACGTTGCCGCTGTGCTCCTCAACGGCCGGACGCGCGCCGAGCACGTTCGGGAACAGCGGATCGCGTGTGCGCAGAAAGGGGTGTGGGTGCGCGCCCGGCTGATACCAGAGGGCGTTGGCAGCAACGAAACTGAAGATGACCAGGAAGGCTGCGGTGCCGCCGGCGACCGACGGGTTGCGGCCAATCACGCCGCCAAGCGCGCTTGCGCCCTGCAGCCCCAATCCGCCAACGACGGACGCCCCGGTGAGAAGCAGGCCCGGCCGTTTTTGCCGGCCCCGCCTTCCCTTAGGCGATTTTCGCTTGCTCGTGGCCATCGAAAAGCCCCTCTTCCAAAACACCGACCGACGTCGGTGCAGCCTTCAGTCGCGGCGGGAACTCGACAAGATCGTTGCGGGCCGTGCCCGCAGCCGGAATGCCGGATCCGTCCGCTGCAATCGAAATCGTGATGATGGTGCCGGCGCCCGGCGTGCTGGCGATTGCGAAGTCGCCGCCATGCAGCGCCACCAAGCCCTTCACCAGCGACAGACCGAGCCCCGTCCCTTCGAATCTGCGGCTATAGTCGTTCTGGATCTGGACAAAAGGTTGGCCGAGCATTTCCAGCTTGTCGCCCGGAATGCCGATGCCGGTGTCGCTGACGCAGAGGTTCAGAACGCCGTCGCGCATCGACGCATCGATCGAGATCGCACCGCCCGCATCGGTGAATTTCACGGCGTTGCCGACGAGATTGATGAGGATCTGCTGGATCGCGCGCTGGTCCGCGATCACCTCGTCAAGACCGCGCTGGACGCGGCTCGTCAGCGATACGCCCTTGGTTTTCGCCTGCAGCGCCAGCATCGCCTCGCAGGAACGAACGACCGACGCAATGTCGAACGGTTCGAGGCAGAGTTCGTAGCGACCGGCTTCGATCTTGCTCATATCCAGCATGGTGTTGACGACCGAGAGCAGATGCGCGCCAGAATCCCGGACAAGGCCGACATACTCCCGCTGACGTTCGTTCTCGAACTTGCCGAAATACTCGCCGAGCAGGATGTCGGAGAAGCCGAGGATGGCATTGAGCGGCGTGCGCAGTTCGTGGCTGACGGCGGCAAGAAACCGCGATTTTGCATCGTTGGCCGAGCGGGCGTCGGCGGCGCGGTTCTGCGCCTCCTGCCGCAACTGCTGCTCCAACGAGACATCGCGCAGCTGGGCAATCACGCTGAAGAGCACGCCGTCACTATCCTGACGCGCTGTCAGGTCGATACGCAGGTAGGCAAACTGTCTGTTGTCGCGCGAAACGGATGGCCGTTCGAGGCGCACGTCGACGGTCGCAGCCTCCTCGCCCTGGCGGAGCTGGTCCAGCGCCTGCAGAAAGAGGATGCGGTCGGAGACATGGATCTGATCGACAAAGCCCTTGCCGATCGGATCGCGCATCCAGGCGAGATACTCCCGCTTGTCGCGACCGCCAACAGTGGTGACGTTGCCCTGCGGATCCATGAAGAAGGCAAGACCGGCGATTGCCTCCATGAAGAATTCTTCGGCAACGGGCGCGGCGGCTGCCGCCGTTGCGGTGCTCTGGCGCGACAGGGCAATGCTGCCCACAGCGGAGAACAGGAAGGCTGCGCAAACCGTCGTGACGCCGACAGGCAGCGCGATCGCGGGACTGGTAACGAAGGAGAGTCCAAAGGGCGCCGCAACGAGAGCGGCCGACGAGAGCAACGCCAATCGGCGCAGGATCATCAGTTCGCGCTGGCGCGCGGCTGCACCGCCTCCCGTCCGGGAGAGCCAGCTTCCAGCCGCCCGGTCCACGAGGGCTGCCGCCCGCTCTGCGATCTTACTCATTACACGCACGCAATACCCGCCCAAAAAAGGCTCTTTACCAAGGCGGACAATAGGCCTTGGGCGCTTAAGGAAAGGATAAGGGAAAAGCCGCCTCCACACCTCAAAAGGGCGAAATGTCCCGTTTTCGAGCATCTGGAGGCGGCTTTGATTTTTACGGTTAACGGGCGGTAAGCGACGGATTTCGCTCATATTTCAGCTCGTCGTTAACCTTTGTGGCAGCTTCGCCGCAAGGTTTGCCTGCAATTACAGGAGGTGGCCCGTTACATGCTTAACGAGGGTCGCTACAATTTGACTGAAATGCGGCGCAAATCCCGTTCATTAAAATTCGAGCTAAATTTGCCGCAAATGCCGACGAGTTTCGAAAACTGGCATTCGCAACTCTGCTCTAAGGTCAAAGCACACCGGAAGGCCGGACCGATTCGGCAGCAAGACCGAACGGGAAAACAGGATGGGCAACGACGATGTGGTTTCTGATCAAAGGATCATTCTGGTTCGGACTTGTGCTCGTGCTCTTGTCGTTCTTCAGCGGCGAAAGCCCGACCAGCTCGCAACCGAAATTGCAGTTTTCCGACGCCTTTGTCGCTGCGACTGGCGCCTATGACTACGTGACCGGCATGTGCGGCGAGAAGCCGGAGGTCTGCGTCAAGGGTGCTGAGACAATGGCCGCGCTCGGTCAGCGGGCCCGTGAAGGCGCCCGTGTTGCCTACGAACTCCTCGACAGCCGCTTTGGCGACGACACGACCTCCAAGGCTGCTGTCGCTGCGAACGCCCCGGTCGCTCCTGTCGTGGCACTGGCGCCGTCGCATACGGAATCGCAGGTGCAGGAACGGACGGCAGCGCTGAACCAGCCGATGCCTTACCGCCCGCCGCTTGACGATGCCGATGAAGGCCTTTCCGACACCGTGACGACAGGCACGATTCCGCTGCCGACACCGCGCCCGGCCACCTGAGAATTTCGCGGGCTTTCCCGCAACCAAGCTTGCACCGGCGATCCGCGAAGCTGCGGAAAGTCCCGTGCCTGACGTGCCTGCCCTGTTTATTTTCAGCTTTTGCTGCGCCGCGAGGATGCCCATCCTTCGCGGCGTTTCTTTTTAATGGTTCAAATCTGGCTGCGTTTCACCTATATGAAATCCTGATAACGAAAGGCCAGAATGCATGACGTCCCTCGAGCAGATCCTCGAAGATTTCTCCTTCCTCGACGATTGGGAAGACCGCTATCGCTATGTGATCGAGCTCGGCAAGGCGCTTCCCGACCTTCCCGACGACAAAAAGACGTCGGCCAACAAGGTGATGGGCTGCGCCAGCCAAGTCTGGCTCGTTACGCACACCGATGGGGACCCTGATAATCCCCTCATGACCTTCGAGGGAGATTCCGACGCGCATATCGTGCGCGGGCTGGTGGCGATCGTGCTGGCGACCTATTCCGGCAAAACCGCCTCCGAGATCGCCGCGCTCGACGCTTTCGACGTGTTCTCGAAGATCGGCCTTGTCGAGCACCTTTCCTCGCAGCGCGCCAACGGCCTGCGCTCGATGGTCAACCGCATCCGCGAGGAAGCGCGCGTGCGCGCGGTGGCTTAAAGCATGCCTCCCGAAAGTGGTCACCGGTTTCGGGATAAGACATGCGAGAAACAACTGGCTGAAGCGCATGAGCGAATCCGAAAGATCGCGACGCGCTTTAGCTGCGACCTCCTCATCACGAATAGAGTTCGGGTCGATATCCCTCGGCACCCCAATGCTCCACGCGGGCCCGGCGTGCGGGCATGGGCGGATTGTAGTGCCGTGAGAGCACCATCAGCGCGGTGCGCAGCATCAGTTTGGCGGAGCGTGCCGGCCACTGACGCTCTCGCTCCACAGTCTCCAACCCCTTCATGAAGCAGCAGACATCGAGTGCCACTCCGGCAAGCTCCGGTCCCATGGCCTCGAGCGCACGATTGACCGCGACCCGCGCGGCAATTGCACTGTCGGTCAGATCAGCCATGCCGCCACGCTCTCCTTTCGCGCGGCTTGCGTGGTGCGGTTCCCAGGAAGCGGTGACCCGCGGCTGCAACTGACCGCGCGTAAAATCCGCAAGCAGCCGCTCGCCGGCGGCGAGTGCCGCCGCCGACAGGAAAGGCCCGCCGGTCTTTTCCTTCAACCGCGCAAGGCCCGATAGCGGCGATTCCTCCCGATTGATCCGTACTGGCTGCCGCCGTCCGTCGCCGACCTCGGCCACGGCATGGTCGATTGCGCCGTGTTGTTCGATGAAGGCTTCCTCTCTCAGGGACGCGGCCCGCCTAAGATAAGAGCGCGCGGCGGGGGCGAGGCAAATCCAACCGCCCGTCCGGCTAACGAGCCCTGCCGACACCGCCGCAGCCAACAGGGATTGAGACACGATGTGAAGCGCGCCATCGCCCAAATGCAGCAACAGGGCCGAGCCCTCGCATGCCTGCTCACGGGCCTCGCCACGCGCAAGGAACCTCAAAAGCTTCACCATGGCCTTATGCGCATCACTCATTTCCAAACACTCCATTCGATCGGAAAACAGAAACGACCGTCCGTTCGACGACAGCGACGAATTCATCGAACGCCGGATCATCACGACGATCCTCGACCACGTGGCAGGCATGACCGACCGTCGTGCGGTCGCGTCCGAAGGCTTTGGCGATCTCGCAAAGGGGGATCTGAAGGGCGACGTGGCAAACATACATGGCGATCTGCCTGATATGGCATAGCGTGCGGCGGCGATCCCGACGCATCTGGATGCGATGGCTGGCAAGCATGACCATCTCGGTGGTGATCTGTGCGCAGATGCGGCAGACAATACGGACCGGCACCGTTGCGGGAGGGGGAACGAAACCGGAAGCGCTTTGACTTGTTATCGCCTCGGGGAAGGACGGCGCAGAAGCGCCCGGCAAAGTGAAATTGGCAATCGGCATATGAATACTCCCATAAAATAGGAATTAATTCATACACCTTACACGGCAACGAGAACGAACAAAAGCGTTATCGCGCAACTTTCTGTTGATCTTCCTCGTCGATTTCCTTAAGAGGCGGAATAAATAGGATTATTTTCCACATTCATTCCCATCCCAAAAGCACAAAAGCCGGGCTTCCGCCCGGCTCTACAGGATTAAATCAATCCTTGGCAACGATCAGACGCGGCCGCGCTTGCGGCGCTGGCCGAGCCCCATTTCCTTTGCGAGGCGCGAACGCGCTTCAGCATAAGCTGGAGCTACCATCGGGTAATCGACAGGAAGTTCCCACTTTTCGCGGTACTCTTCGGGCGACAGGCTATGGTGGGTCATCAGGTGACGCTTCAGCGACTTGAAGTTGCCGCCGCATTCCAGGCAGGTGATCTGCTCATCCTGAACAGACTTACGCACCGATACCGCCGGCTTCTGCTTTTCGACAATGGCCGTTGCAGGTGTTGGCGCCGACGTATTGCTCAGTGCTGAATGCACATCCGAGATCAGGTTAGCCAGATCGCCAACTGGGACCACATGATTGCTGACATAGGCGGCAACAATATCTGCGGTAAGCTCCACCAGCAATTCCGGCCCGCTACCGGCTGCAGTATCCGTCATAATACGTTTCTCCTGTTTCAATGCTCCAAAGGTCCAAGCCTCGTCAGCCAAGACCGTCATCGTAGAGCCAACAGCAAAAAACTCAGGCTACGGCTACCTGTTTCGAAAAACTGAAATCCACCCCTAGATTCCTGAGGCCGAAACCCGTTTCTTATACTGCCCGATTTCGAATTAGTACGTTGTCACGCAGGCTACTTCCTCAATTAAACAGTGAAATGCAAAGCCAACGAGGAAATAAGCAACGTGATTCTAATTCAATATCAGAACTCTACTTGGACATCCAAATATCACCGTTTTGCGAAAACGCCAATTATTATTTCGTATATATCTACCGAAAAATGCCCAACTCGCAAGAATTGTCTGCACAAGACCCAAACATTAACCATTAAGAAATCTGCAAAAGGGTGCAAAAATCAACTTAAAATACTGAATCGGAAGCGCTCTCATCTTTCAACTAGATCATCACGCACCGATTGAGGCCCGAGACGGTACCCTGTTTGATGTGCTGCCTTCGCCAGAAGATGTGCGGCGACCGGTGCCGTTAACAGAAAAAAGACGAAACCGGCCAGCGCTCGCGCAAAGACTGCAACCTCGCCCGAGGCGATCCCCGCAGCAACGAGCAGCATGCCGGAACCGACCGTTCCCGCCTTGGAAGCGGCATGCATCCGCGTATAGAGGTCGGGCAGGCGCACGATGCCGAGAGCGGCGACAAGTGCGAAAGAGGAGCCGGCAAGCAGCAGGAATGTGACGGCAAGTGCTACCGCATAGTCCATCATGCCCTACCCTTTCTTCCGTTCGCGCGGCTGCGTTTGGCTGCCACTTGGGGCTTTTTCGGGGCACGTACCGTTTTTTCGCTGTGCCGTCCTGCAACAGTGCCGCGAGACATCACGAAACGCGCAAAGGCGACCGTCGCCAGAAAGCCGACCAGACCTAGCGAGATGGCGATGTCGATGTAGAGGCTGAAGCCGGTCTTGACCGCCAATACAGCGATGAAGCCGATCGCCGTGCCCGAGAGCGTGTCGAGAGCCAGGATCCGATCGGGCAGTGTCGGGCCGGCAACGACCCGCCAGCCCGCCAGCAGAAAGGCGACGCCGAGGATGATGAGGGCGATCGCGGCGGCGGTAGAAACGATGGCAACAGGGGAAATCATCGGAACGCCTCCAGGATCCGCCGCTCAAAGCCGTTGGCGATGTCGCGCTTGGTTCCCTCCGGATCTGAGCAGTCCAGCGCGTGGACGTATAGCGTCTTGCGGTCGTCTGACACATCGACGGACAGCGTACCCGGCGTCAGCGTAATCATGTTGGCGAGAAGCGTGATCTCGAAATCGCGGTCGACGGTGAGCGGAAAGGCAAAAATGCCAGGCTGCAGCCGCATAGTGGGCGTCAGCACCGTAGCGGCGACCTTCAACGCCGAGATCGCCAGTTCCTTCAGAAACAGCAGGCCGAGGAGCATGATCGACCGTGAGCGGCGAAGATACCCCCGGCTGCCGTAGGGTTCGCGAACGACAGACAGGCACAAGGCGGCCACAACAAATCCGAACAGGAGATTGTGCGGCGAGGCACTGCCGGTGACGGTAGCCCAGGCGATGGCCAAAAGGACGTTCAACAGCAGGGCAATCATGGCATCCCTCCGTCCGGGAAGACCGATTGCAGATAGGACGTCGGGTCAATGAGGCCGGTCGCTGCGGCCTGTGCCATCTCCAACAACTGCTCGGGCAAAATGCCGAAAGCGACGACAAGAGCGGTCAGGATGATGAGCGGCAGTCCCGTTTGCCAGCGGATGGAGGCTGCAGCCGGCGGTGCCGTTGCCGGTCGCCAGTAGGCGAGCAGGAAGACGCGTCCGAATACGACGGTCAGCAGGAAGCCGCCGATGAGGATCGCGGCGGCCAGCCACCAGGCGCCGACGTCGATCGATGCTCTGACCAAAATCACCTTCGGCCAGAAGCCGGAAAAGGGCGGCAATCCGCACGCGGCGACGAAGAGGATGAAAGAGATCGCCGCAAAACCGCTACTGCGACGGTAGAGGCCGCCGAGCCCGGCCAGCGAGAAACCGCCGGCAAGGGCGGCCGCCTGTCCAGCCAGAAGGTATAACGCCGTCATCAGGACCATCGAATGCAGCGCGTAGAAGATTGCGCCGGACAGGCCGCCCGGCGTGCCGAGCGCTATCCCGACCAGCATGTTGCCGATGCCCGAGATCACGACGTAGCCGAGGAGCTTGCGGATATCGTCCTGCGCCAGCGCCCCAAGTGCGCCGACGACAATGGTCGCTGCCCCGGTTGCCGCAATCAGAAGGCTCAATTGTTCGCGCTCGATCGGCAGCAGCATGACCATGACGCGAATGAGGGCGTAGACGCCGACCTTGGTCAGCAGACCGGCAAACAGTGCCGACACGACGATGCGCGGGGTATGATAGGAGGCCGGCAGCCAGAAATTGACAGGAAAGGCAGCGGCCTTCATGGCAAAGGCCAGCAGCAAGAGGGCCGACAGGGTCATCAGCGGCGCGGTGTCGCGCACACTCTCCACCTTGCCAGCGATATCGGCCATGTTGAGCGTGCCGAAGACAGCGTAGACGATGCCGACCGAGATCAGGAACAGCGTCGTGCCGATCAGGTTCAGCACCGCATATTTCATGGCTCCATCGATCTGCCCGCGCTCGGAGCCGAGGATCAACATGCCGAAGGACGAAATGAGAAGCACCTCGAACCAGACATAGAGGTTGAAGACGTCGCCTGTCAGGAACGCACCGGAAACGCCTGCCATCAGAAGCAAAAGGAAGGGAAAGAAACCGTATCGGCGGCCGCTTTCGGTCACGTCCTTCAGTGCGAAGAGGCCGCCGGCAAGCGCGGCGATGGCAGCGGCCAGGGCCATCAAAGCGCCAAAGAGATCGACCGTGAAGGCGATGCCGAACGGCGGAAGCCAACGCCCCATGACCATGGTCAGCGGACCATGCGCGACGACCTCTGCCAACAGCGCGGCATCCAGCAGGACCAGAACGGCGAGGCCCGGAATGGCGACCTGCGCCTGCAGCCGCAGCGAACCGCGCATCATCAGCAGCGCGGCGCCGAGTGTAATACAGAGCGCCACGGGTGCAATGACGAGCCAGCTGGCGAGCGGCAATGGTGCCGTGACCATCGCAGCCGAGAGATCGGTGATCGTGCTTGACGGAGCCGCCATCTAGTACCCCATCGGCGGCAGCGGTGGATCGACGGGTTCGGCGACACGCATTTCGTCGGTGTTGTCGGTGCCGATGTCCTGATAGGCGCGATAGGTCAGCACCAGCAGGAAGGCGAGGAAGGAAAACGAGATGACGATCGCCGTCAGGATCAGGGCCTGCGGCAGTGGGTTGGCGGCGCCGTCCGGGAGCGTATCGAGGTTTGCCGGGATGATCGGCGGCACCTCTCGCGTCAACCGCCCAGCCGTAAACAGCAAGAGATTCACGGCGTTGCCGAGGACGGCGATGCCGAGCATGATCCGGATCGAGAATTTCGACAGCATCAGATAGATCGCGGCAGCGAAGAACAGGCCGACGAGAATTGCAAACAGCGGCTCCATCACTCGACCTCCCTTTCCTCAAGCGCCAATGCGATCGACGTGATGGCGCCGACGACGACCAGATAGACCCCGATATCAAACAGCATGACGGTCGAGAGCGGTACTTCGACACCTGCTATTTCAGGATAGATCCAAAGCCCGGTCATGAACGGCACTGCAAAGACGATCGACAGCAGGCCGGCGCAAGTCGCCATAAGAAGACCGGCGCCCGATATCGACAGCGGATGGAAGACGATGGCGCGGCGCACGGCGCCGACACCGCGGGCAATGCCGAAGATCGCCAGCGCCGAGGCGGCAATCAGCCCGCCGATGAAGCCGCCGCCCGGCTCGTTGTGGCCGCGCAGCAGGACGAAGACGGAAAACAGCAGCATCAGGGCCGTCAGCACCGGCGCGATCGTACGGAAGATCAGCGTGTTCATGGGCGCTCGACTCCGAGAGCCTCAGGAGCATCAGGATCGTTTTCGGCAAGCTTGCGCTCGGTCTGCGCGCGGATGCGAATGAGGGCGAGGATCGCAAGGCCGGTGATGGCAACAACGGCGATCTCGCCCAGCGTGTCGGTACCGCGGAAATCGACGATGATGACGTTCACGACGTTGGCGCCGTGAGCGATGGTCTTCGAGTAGGTGTTGAAGAACTCGGTCAGCGCATTGTTGAACGGTGTCTGCGTGGCTTTCATCAGGAGCAGCGCGAAGCCGGAGCCGCAGGCAATCGCGATGCAGCCGTCGAATATCTTCTGGCCAAGCGGTCTCCGGTCGGTCGGCGACAATTGAAGGCGGGTCATGACCAGCGCCAGGATGACGACCGATAGCGTCTCCACCATGAACTGCGTGAAAGACAGGTCGGGCGCGCCAAACAGCAGGAATATAATGGCGACGGAGAAGCCCTGGATGCCGAGCGAGACGATCGCCGTCAGCCGGTCGCGCGCGACAACGACGCTTAACAGACCAAGGACGGCGAGCAGGAAGATCGCCCCTTCGTGGATCTGGACCTCACGTGGCCAGACAGGCAACGCCGGCATTTCGCCGTAGAGCCAGAGCGGAACGAGCAGGATCGCGGCGAGGCAGAGGAAGGTGCAGGTGATGTAGAGTTCAAGCCGGCCCGGCTGGATGAACCGCGTTACGCGAACCGCCAATCTGGTCAGGCCGGTGATAAAGGCGTCAAACCCACGATCCGGTCCCGGTCCGAGCTTGCGCAGTACACTCGCCATGAGCAGACGCGCCTGGTCTATCCGGCAATAGACAAGAGTGCCGAGCGCGATCGTTAGAACCGACAGAAGCAACGGCACACCGACATGCGGGATCAGGGAAATCTCGATCACGCTCGCCGTTCCGCGAACGGCGGATGCCGTCGGAGACGAGATGTAGTGATGCGCAGTCGCGGAGAACACCGCGGCCATCAGTCCCAACAGCGCCAGCACGACTGGGCCGACCCACAGCAACGGCGGTGCCTCGTGCGGATGTTTGGGCGTTGCAAGGACCGGCCCGAGGAACGGCTTCAGCGCCACGGCGAAGCCGATCGCAAACATCAGCGTATTGCCGCTTACCGCAACCACTGTAAAGACGATCGACCGTGGGTCCGTATGTGCCAGGGCGGCATAGATTTCCTCCTTGGCGAGGAAGCCGAAGAACGGCGGCAGACCGCCCATGGAGATCGCCGCGGCAAGTGCGGCCGCAAAGGTCAGCGGCATCGCCGTCCGCAAGCCGCGCAGCTTTGTGATGTCGCGCGTGCCGGTTTCATGGTCGATGATGCCAGCAACCATGAACAGCGCGCCCTTGAAGAGCGAATGCGCCACGAGGTAGAGCGCTGCGGCCTCGACGGCATAGGGCGCTCCGAAGCCGGTCAGCAGCACAAGCAGCCCGAGCGAGGAAACGGTGGTATAGGCAAGTTGCAGCTTGAGATCGGTCTGGCGGATCGCAAGCAGCGTACCGACGATCAAGGTCACGCCGCCGAAGAGCGGCAGCAAGGTCTCCCAGGCCGATGTCCCGCCCATGACGGGATTGAGCCGCATCAGAAGATAGACGCCCGCCTTCACCATCGTTGCCGAATGCAGGTAGGCGGAGACCGGCGTCGGCGCCTCCATCGCGTTCGGCAGCCAGAAATGAAACGGAAACTGCGCCGATTTGGTGAACGCGCCGCCGAGAACAAGGATCAGGATCGCCAGATAGTATGGATTGGCGCGCAAGAGATCGCCGGACTGCAGCAGCGTCGACAGGTCGGTCGCGTTTGTCGTGCTCCAGATCAGGAGCAGGCCGGCCAGCAGCAGAAGGCCGCCACCGCCGGTGACGACGAGCGCCTGCAGGGCGGCACGACGGGCGGCCTCGCGCTCATGGTCGAACCCGATCAAGAGGAACGACGTGATCGACGTCAGTTCCCAGAAGATGAAGAGCATCAGCAGGCTGTCCGAGACGACGAGGCCGAGCATGGCGCCCATGAACAGGAAGATAAACGAGAAGAAACGCCCCTGATCCGGGTGCCCCTTGAGGTATCCGCCGGCGTAAAGGACGATGAGCGTGCCGATCCCGGTGATCAGCAGCGCGAAAGTCAGCGAAAGACCGTCGAGCAGCCAGGAAAAGCGGAGGTCAAAGCTTGGCACCCAGGCATAGCCGCCTGTTATCACCTCGCCGCCCGCGATGACCGGCAACAGGCTGGCGAAGTGCGCAAAGGCGAGCAACGGCGCAAGCGCCAATGGCCAGGCGGCGTTTGCACCAAAGGCGCGGACGGCAAAGGGAGCGAGGACGGCGCCGAGAAGTGGCAGACACAAGGCCGCAAATGTCAAAGCCGTGACACCGGCCATGTGCCCTCCCCTGCTGGCAACGCTTCGTGGAGCCGGCAAACGCCGGAAGTCCCGTCAGGTGTACGAGAACAGCGGCGCGGTCACAAGTCTTGTTCGACCGAGAGCCGCCACCAGCGGTGGATACTCACAGGGAACCGCTCATCCGTGTCCATAGACATCGCTTGCAGCGTCCTCGAGGCATTTCTTGAAGCGATTTCACGCTGGGCGGCACAGGACGCTTTAGGCCTTCGCGCACGACCGGCCCTCTTAAAAGCAACAAAGGGATTGCCGTTTCGCTAGGCCGGGTGCCGCTTTACCGTGATCCGCATCCCCTTGATCCAGCCGGCATTCCGCACCACATTGCTGGCGAAAAAACATGCCGTCCCCCAGGCGCGAAAGGATCAAACCATGGCCGATACGACAATCGCCAAAGTTCACAAGACCGACGCGGAGTGGAAGGAACAGCTGACGCCCGAGCAATACCGGATCACCCGGCAGCACGGTACCGAACGTGCCTTCACCGGGCCCTATTGGGATTCGTTCGAAACCGGGCTCTATCGCTGCGTTGGTTGCAATTCACCGCTGTTCCGCTCCGATACGAAATTTGACGCCGGTTGCGGCTGGCCAAGCTATTTCGAGGCGGTCTCGCCCGACGCTGTAACCGAACATCGCGACACGACCTACGGGATGGTCCGCACGGAAATCCGCTGCGGCACCTGCGATGCCCATCTGGGCCACGTATTTCCCGACGGCCCGCCGCCGACCGGCCTGCGGTACTGCATCAACGGCCACGCGATGGTGTTCGAGCCGGACAAATAAGGCGCAGGCCCGAGGGTCTGCCTCCACTGATCCTCCTAGAAGCGTTCGACGACCGCGCGGACGCTTTCATCTAGCGACAGGCGCGATGTATCCAATATCGCGCATTTTTTCGCCAAGGCCTCGCGGCGGAGGAAGGTCGCCCAGATCATCATTTCGGCGTTGGCAAGCTCCGGCTGCCGGCGCTCGACTGACAGGCGATGCGTTCTTGTTTCGTCATCGCAATCGATAAGCAGGGGCAAATAGGCAATGCCCGTTGCCGTCGCCGCCTCTTCCAGAAATGCAAGGCGCATCTGGCCTTCGAGCAGTTGATTGCGGCCGGCGTGCTGTGCCTCCGCGAGGCTCTCAAACCACTTGAAGGTCATGGCCCGCTGCCAGCCCGCCGGCGAGCCGTAGTCGGCCGTCATCCGGGAGAGCGGGGGGACGCCGATGTCATCAAAATGGTAGACGTCGATCTCACCCCGGTCGGCGACCGCCTTGGAGATCGCCGTTTTGCCCGATCCGGAAGCGCCTGTGAGAACGATGAGGCTCACTTCGTGACCCTAAGCTCCATGCAGGTCAGATCCAGCCAGCGGCCGAACTTCGTGCCCACCTCCAAAAAGGTTCCGGCAACGCGGAATCCCAGCTTTTCATGCAGCTTGATGGAAGCGGCGTTCTCAGCCTCGATGCCGGCGATCATCACGTGGATGTTGGCCCCGGCCGCCCGCTCGATCAGCCCCCGCATCAGCATTTCGCCGATGCCGGCACCGCGGCAATCCTTGTCGACGTAGACCGAGTGCTCGACCGTGTGGCGGTAGCCGTCGAAGGTCCGCCAATCGCCATAGGAGGCATAGCCTGCGACCTTGCCATCCCTCTCCGCTACGATGACCGGAAAGCCTCTTGCCTTTCGCGCCTTGAACCACTCGACGCGGTTGTCAAGGTCAACCAGCATCTCGTTCCAGATCGCCGTCGTGTGCTCGACGGCGTGATTGTAGATATCGCGGATGACAGGGAGATCGGCTTCGGTGGCGTCGCGCACGAGAACGGCGTCGGTCATATCAGGTCCAGTTTCAGTTCGGTTCCGCCAAGCGGCATACGCCCCGCAATCGGCGTTGTAAACCGACGAAATCGTGCGACCGAAACCATCCCTCCCGACCGGAGTGAGGCGCCGCTGTCAGGGGAAACCCGTTGATATTGGCTCAGAGCCCGGCGTTCGCCATGCTGAAGCAGGTAAGCACGGCCGAATAGTGCACGGCCGCCGCGGCCACCACGAAACCGTGCCAGATGGCGTTCTGGAAGCGCAGCTTTTCCCAGACGTGAAAGATAACGCCGAGAGAGTAGATAACACCACCAACGACGATCAGCAGCATCGATACGAACGGGATACGCTCGGCCACCGGTCCGGCCACGAAGATGCCGCTCCACCCCATCCCGAGATAAAGCAGGATGGTAAGCTTGTCGAAACGACCGGGAAAGGCGCATTTCAGGAGGATGCCAAGCGCCGCGGTCACCCAGATCCCGATCAGCATCCCGAACAGAAGCGGACTATCGGCGCCGCGCTCCAGGAAAGGAGTGTAGGTGGCGGCAATCAGGATGAAAATCGACGAATGATCGAGGCGGCGAAGGTACCACTTGGTGCGTGAAACAGGCCAAGCATTGTAGGAGAAGGAGATACCGATGGTCAGAACAAGTCCGACGCTGTAGATCCACGCGGCGGCGAGTTCGCCATGGGAACTCCAGACCGTGGCGTAAAAGATCAGAACGGTTGCACCGATAAGCGCGAACGCCAAGCCGACACCGTGAACGACGCCGTCGGCGATCAGTTCGTACTTGTCGTAAGCCCAGCGGATGCCGTTGAACTCTGCCATGCCGGGAACCCCTCACCTCTCCACCAGATCGTCGCACTGAACCGGTCTCCGGGCAACACAACAGCGATGGCACGCCGTTAAATCTTCGTGAGCTTCCGACGCCTTCCGGTTTCAATGCGGAGATATACAGACGCGAAGGAAAAAGGTA
Source organism: Rhizobium sp. BK176 (assembly GCF_024808055.1). Classification (NCBI taxonomy): domain Bacteria; kingdom Pseudomonadati; phylum Pseudomonadota; class Alphaproteobacteria; order Hyphomicrobiales; family Rhizobiaceae; genus Rhizobium; species Rhizobium sp. BK176. The sequence continues at coordinate 225,304 of NZ_JANUBV010000002.1, forward strand.
GTCCCAAAGACGGCCATCCCTTGACGACGTGGCAGACAAATCAGCTCATGCAATCCTCGCAAAGAGGGGCGTACGGCACCGCGCCGAGACGCTGTTTGGAAATCGGCTCGCCGCAGCGAACGCAGATGCCATACGTGCCTTTCGCGATCCGATCGAGGGCGGCGCCGATGGCGCGCAGCTCTTCCTGGCCGGCCTGCCCAAGCCCTTCCAGCACTTCGTCGTTCTCGCTCTCGGTCGCGCGGTCGTCGCTGTCCTGCTCCTTGGTGCGTCCGAGATCGACGTCGATGCGGGTCAGCCGCGATTCAAGCTCGCGCTGGCGGTCGCGTAGGATCGTCTCGTAGGTCTGCGTGTCAGTCATGGAAATTCCTCCATCGGTCCTGTGCCATCTTTCTCCTTAGCGCTGCCTGTCGACCAGCACAGAGCATTTGGCATGCCTGACGACACGGTCGGCGGTGGCGCCGATGAAGTAGTTGCTGAAGTCGGGGATATGCGAAGCGACGATGATGAGATCCGCATCATGCGCTTCTGCGGCGGCGAGGATGCTGTGCGCCGGGCGGCCATGACCGATTTCGATGGATGCAGGTATGCCGCTGGTGCGGATCAACATGCCAAGCTTTTCCTCGGCATCATCGATCGCGTTCTGGATCAGTTCAGCGGGCAAATCGATCGCAACATAGGTGGGAACGTCCTCGACGACGTTGAGCAAAACGATCTCGCCGCCCGTATCAAGGAGCGTGGATGCCTTGCGGAAAGCCCGCTCGCCACTGTCCAACGCGCCTATTTCGATCGGAACGATGATTTTCTTGTACATTCAGGCCCTCCAGCATAACCGTTTTCAACGGCCACATCCTCTCAGGAGATAAATAAGGCGCTTTGATCAAGATCAAGATCGCCGCGGATTTCGTCAACAATCGTCGAACGCTGAATCGCCAAAATAAGGACTTCTGTGAACAATTGGAATCCGCCATATAGAATTCAAGTACAGCGACCGGGGGGACTTCTGAGGAAAATGGACCGGCGCAAATTCCTTGGTTTCGCTACGGGCGGCGCTCTTGCCGCCACCGCCGGTACGCCTCGCCCATCCACGGCAGGAGATAGACACATGACCACCGAAACGTCCTACGCCCTGACACGCCCTGCCTATGTCGACCAGTCGCATCTCGTCGTCACCGACCTGCCGCTGGTTTCCAGCTTCTATCAGTCCATGCTCGGCCTTGATGTCATCGAGAAGAGTGCCAGCGGCGAAGTCCTCGGCGTCGATGGCACGCCGCTTCTGACGCTGACGACGGGCAAGGGTGTCCGCGTCGCGCCCCGCAATGCCGCGGGCCTCTTCCATACGGCCTTCCTGATGCCCAGCCGCACCGAGCTTGCACGCTGGCTACGCCACGCTGCACACCACAACGTCGTCCTGGAAGGTGCATCCGATCACCTCGTCAGCGAGGCAATCTACCTCTCCGACCCCGAGGGCAACGGCATCGAGATCTATGCCGACCGACCGCACGACGAGTGGAAGTTCCACCCGGATGGCCAAGTGGAAATGGCGACGCATCGACTGGATTTGCAGGCGCTTTACAACAGCGCGCCCGATGATGCCTGGAACGGCATGGCTGACGGCACCGCAATCGGCCACATCCACCTGCAGGTCGGCGACATTCCGGAAGCGGACGCCTTCTACCGGGATGTGCTCGGGCTGAAGCTGATGGCGCGTTATCCCGGCGCCAGCTTCTTTGCGACGGGCGACTATCACCACCACGTCGCTGCCAACATCTGGAACAGCCGCGGCGCCGGAACGCGCGCCGACCGCATGACCGGGCTTTCGGACTATACGCTTCGCTTCAACGACAAAGCCTCGCTCGACAAGGCCGTCGCAAAGCTCGACGAACTCGAGATCAAGAGCGAGAAGCGCAATGGCGGGACCTTCCTGCACGATCCCTGGGGCATCGGTCTGACACTGTCAGCCTGACGCGCGAACAGCAGCTGGAATTAAGCCGACCGACAGGGCCGCAACGGAGCCCGCCGCAAGCGATCCGAGAAGCGGCCCTGCCTCCCCGCCGAACATCCCCCAAGATGCAAGGCCAAGGGCTGCCCTACGGAACCTCAATCGCCTCTTGTGCGTTGTTTGCGCGAAGCATCAGGGCTTCCGGGGGATCGTATTTCCATGGGAATTGCCAACGGCATCCGCAAGAAGGCAAGCAAGATCGCAATGGGCGAGCGCCATGTCAGCGCTTGGGCCGAGAAACTGACGCAGGCGACAGAAGAGCTGCCACCGCAAGCGCCGGTCCGCCGCCTCGAAAAGGACGGTCTTGATATCAGCATGGCCTGGGCCGTGATCGGCATCTTCGGCGTGCTCGCCTTTTCGGCCATTTACATGATGTCGCTGATCCTCATTCCGGTAACGCTTGCCATCGTCGTCGGCATGATCCTCGGCCTGCTCGCGGAAAAGCTCAGCAAGCTCGGCGTGCCGCGCGTCACCAACGCGGTGATCCTGTCTACCGGTGTCGCGCTCGTCATCGCCCTCGTTGCCAATTCACTTTCCGGGCCGGTAGCGACGCTCGTCAACGAAGGGCCGGCCTTCGTCGAAAAGACCTTCAGTCGCCTGATGCCGTACCTCGAGCGGATCAAATGGCTGCACATCACGCCCGAAACCTTCCAGAGCGGGCCGATGTCGACCGACAAACTCCTGGAGAATACCGGCAACGTGCTGCACCTGGTCAGCGCCAATCTGACCCCCGCGCTTGTACAAGCGCTGATCTTTTTTGCCGCGCTTCTGCTCTTTCTGGCCGGGCGCATCACCCTGCGCAAATCGATCATCATGGTATTCCGGTCGCGGTCGCAGCGACTGGCGGCCATCCGCGTGATCAACGGCGTGGAACAGGTGCTCGGCTTCTACTTTGCGACGGCATCGTTGATCTACGCCTGCCTTGGCATCACGATGATGATCATCGCATACGTGGGGGGCCTGTCGGCTCCCGTGCTTTGGGGCTTCTTCGCCTTCCTGTCCAGTTTTGTCCCCTATCTCGGCATCACGATGATGACGCTGGCCGTCGCGATCGCCGGCATCATCACACACGACAGCCTTGTATTTGGCCTGATGCCGGCTGCGGCCTTCTTTATCGTGCACCTCGTCATGGAAAACCTGATTTTCCCGGCGGTGATGGGAAAACGATTGGAAATCAATCCCTTCGTCGTGTTCCTCGCAATTCTGTTCTGGACTTGGATGTGGGGCGCGGTTGGTGCTATGCTGGCGCTACCACTATCGCTGATTGTCATGACCATCATCGATGAACTTTTCATCGAAGAGAGACTGCAACCGCAATTGCCGAAATAATTGAGGTAAGACGCGTCAGATGGCAGAAATCGATCTTGCAGAGTCCCGCCAGAACCGGCTGAAGAGCGGCATCCCCCCTTGGAGCCACGCCGGGCCGAAACCCACCTACCAACCACTTCAGGACAATCTCAAAGTCGACGCCATGGTGATCGGCGGCGGGATTACCGGTGCGTTGATGGGCCAGCTCCTTTCGGAACGCGGCCTGTCCGTGGTCATCGTCGACCGCGAGACGCCCGGTCTCGGCAGTACGGTTGCGAGCACGGCCATGCTGCAATGGGAAACCGACCGGACGCTGGGCGAACTCGAGCACTTCTATGGCTTCGAGCGCGCCGTCGGTATCTACAGGCGCAGTGCCGCCTCGGTCGCCGGTCTCTCCAAACTGATCGTCGCCAACCGAATCGCCTGCAATTTGCTGCCGCGGCAATCGCTGTTTCTGACCAGCAACCAAGAAGGCGCTGGTGATCTGCTCCGGGAAGTCGAGCTTCGTCGCCGGGCGGGCCTGCCAAGCCGATATCTGGAGCACTGCGATCTCTTCACCGAGTTCGAGCTCGATCGCGATGCGGGCATCCTGTCGCGCGGCTCCGCGGAGGCCGATCCGCTGCTCCTGACCTGGGGGTTGCTGGACATTGCCGTGAAGCAGGGCGCACGTCTCATCGGAGCCTCGGCGACTAAGCTCCATTGCGAAGGCGGGCATGTGACGGCCGAGACCAAAGGCCCGTTCGTCATCGAAGCGGAAACGGCAGTGCTTGCCACCGGCTACGCCATGCCGGGCATCGACATGCCGAAACTGCACCGGACGACGTCGAGCTGGGCTCTGGCGACGATCCCACAAGATCCGGCAGCACTCTGGCGCGACCAAGTGCTGATCTGGGAAGACAGCCACCCCTATCTCTACATGCGGACGACGCCTGATGGGCGGATCATCGCCGGCGGCGAGGATGACGACACCGTCGATCCAGCCACCCGCGACGCCAAGCTTGCCGCAAAGGTCATGACGATCCGGGAAAAGATGAAACGGCTCTGGTCGAGGGCCGATACGAGCGTTGCGACGGCATGGTGCGGCACCTTCGGCGAGACGTCGGACGGACTGCCGCTGATCGGTCCGGTTCCCTCCATGCCGCAGGTCTATGCCGCCTATGGCTACGGCGGCAACGGTATCACCTTCTCCTATCTTGCAGCCCAGGTCATCGGTGCAATGATCGGCGGCGTATACCGCGACTGGTTCGATGATTTCGCCCTCGATCGCGACGCACCGGCGTTCCTTGAACGTCCGATCAAGACCGACGAGCGCCGGCAAAGTGCCGTGAATTAATTCGTTCTGTCCCGCAAGCCCTCGCCGGAGCTTTGTCCCGCCCGACTTACTGCGTTGTCTGGTCGTCGCCCATGTCCTCGACATCCTGCAGCCGGACGAATTCGACGCCCTTGGCCTTCAGGTCGAGGATCGCCTTGGCGACGCCCTCGCCGGCCGCGTGGGTCGGCTGGTTGATGTGGGAGATGACCACGTCGCCGTCCTTGGCCGACGCTATCCGCTTTTCCGTGACGTTAGCGCCGAGTAGCGAGCCACCGTCGCCGTTCACCGAGTAGCCGGCTATGCGGTATCCCATTTCCCGAATCTGCACGATCGAGGAACGGTCGTATTTGGCTGTCGAGCCGCGGAACCAATGCGGTGGAGCAATGCCGGCCGCGACCATTGCGTCGGCGCCGCCCTGCACTTCCTGGCGAACGGCCTCCGGCGAGCCGGCTGACGGAATGCCGTAAATCGATACCGGCTTATCGACCGCGGGAACATGGTTCTGGCCGTGGTTCTCGAGTTCGAAGAGATCGGGATTCTGCAGGAAGACCTGCAGTGCCTGCGGATTGTGCTTCAACCAGCGGGCGGTAACGAAGATCGTCGCCGGAATCCGCTCGCGCACCAGCACCGAGAGAATGCGGTCGTCGGCCTTGCCCATGCAGGCATCGAAGGTCAGCGCCACGCGTGGATGACCCTTGAGGCCCGAACTGGCGATGCGCAGATGCGGCTCCACCAGCCTCGGTCCGGCCGCCGTCCCTGGTGCCTGCACAACCTTCGAGGGCGTGGTGGCCGGAGCATCCTCAAGCGGAAGCGCCGCAGCTGCGGCTAGAGAGGCAGAGGCGATCAGCAACGCCGGAACGAGAAAAAGACGATTCATACCAAAGAGAAGCCGTTCGTGGTTCAAGCGCTGCATAATGCACGTGGCGTTCGGACGCCATGTGGTTTGATGCCGCTTGCGGCCGCTTCTGCGATTCGCCGTCGGCTTCACCCACAGAGCTGATGCCCGAGGACTAAGGCCTCACAAAGGCAACGCCTGCAACCCCTGCCGGCTTGGCCTCGGATCAATCATAGAGATAGTATTTTTCCCACTTTTCACGCGGGACCTTGTCGCCGATCTTGTAGGAAAGCTCGCGGACATTCATGTGCTGCGGACCGGTAATGCAGGTATAGGAAAGGTGATACCAGTCGCCCTTGCTGCGGAACACCGCGCCTGGCGCCTCCAGCTTGTCATCGCTGGGAACCGGATCCTTGAACGTGTAGGCAATGACTTTGTCGGGCTTGTAACCGGTCGCGTCCTTGTTGATTCGGCTCATCGCCTCGGTGTCGCAGCTCTGTTCGAGACGGGTCGCGGGATCGAGCTTTTCGAGTTGCTTCTTAATGGCGGGATCAACTGCGAAGGCCGGAACAGCAAGGCTAAATGCGGACAGAAGCAACACGAGACGTTTTGGCATTACGGTGGGATTCCTTTGCATTCTCATTCCGGAATCACCTGTGAAGAACCGAGGTTTTGACGGTCGAACAAGGTGCAAATTCCGGGCGACGTAGCGGACTTTCTTAAACAATATGGTGACATCAAGGCAACGTGAGTATTCCTTCGGTTTTGCCGCAGAGCTGTCTTCGGCGCTTGATCCGGCGCATGCGCGCCTCTATCTCTTGCCGACCTGACATCACGTTTCCGGAGCCTTCCTTGACCGTCTTCAAGAACCTGCCGAACCCGCCCGTCGCCGCCAAGAAGCCGATCTCGGATACGCGCCACGGCATCACGCGCACCGATGACTACGCCTGGCTGCGCGCCGACAACTGGCAGGCGATGTTCAAGGATCCGTCGATCCTCGACCCCGCGATCCGGCAACATCTGGAAGCCGAAAACGTCTACATGAACGCGGCGATGGAAGACACCAAGGCGCTGCAGAAGACGCTGTTTTCGGAGATGCGTGGGCGCATCAAGGAAGACGACAGCTCCGTGCCGATGAAGGACGGCGATTACGCCTACGGCACCTTCTTCGTCACCGGAGGCGAACAGCCTCGTTATTTCCGCATTCCGCGCAATGGCGACGTCAAGGACGAGACGATCCGCACCGTCCTGCTCGACGGCGACAAGGAGGCCGCCGGCAAGGCCTATTTCCGGCTTGCCGGCCTCGACCACTCGACCGACCACAGCCGCGGCATCTGGGGCTACGACGACAAGGGCTCCGAGTTCTATACGCTGCGCGTGCGCGATCTGGCGACCAGCGAGGATATGGCCGACGTGATCGAGAACACCGGCGGTGGCGGTGTCTGGGCGCCCGACGGCAAGAGCTTCTTCTACTCGGCGCTCGACGAGAACCACCGCCCCTCGAAGGTGTTCCACCACATTCTCGGCACGCCGCAAGGGCAAGACCGGTTGGTCTATGAGGAGAAGGATGCGGGCTTCTTCATGGGCGTCGGGGGTTCGCTGCTCGACGACTTCATCTACATCGACATCCACGATCACGAGACCTCGGAATACCGCCTGCTCTCTACCAAGGACCTGACGGCCGAGCCCAAACTGGTGGCCGAGCGCGAGGAAGGCATCGAATACTCGATGACGGAAGGCGGCGACGTCTTCTACATCCTGACGAACGACGGCGACGCCAAGGATTTCAAGATCATGGAAGCGCCGGTTGAAAACCCGGGCAAGGCGTACTGGCGCGAGGTCGTGCCGCACAAGCCGGGCACACTCATCATCAGCCACATGGCCTATGCCCGCCACCTGCTGTGGCTGGAGCGCAAGGACGGCCTGCCGCAGATCATGATCCGCGACCGCAAGACCGGCGAGGAACACGCGATCGCCTTTGCCGAGGAAGCCTATTCGCTCGGCCTGCAGGGTGCCGCGGAATACGAGAGCGACATCATCCGCTTCTCCTACTCCTCGATGACGACACCGAGCCAGCTTTATGACTACAACATGGTGACGCGCGAGCGCACGCTGTTGAAGACCCAGGAAGTGCCTTCCGGCCACAATCCGGATGACTACGTCACCCGCCGCGTCTTCGCGCCCGGCTGGGACGGCGTTGAGGTGCCGGTGACCCTGCTCTATCGCAAGGACACGCCGCTCGACGGTTCCGCGCCCTGCTTGCTCTACGGCTATGGCGCCTACGGCATCACCATTCCGGCCGGCTTCAACACCAACTGCTTGTCGCTTGCCGATCGCGGCTTCGTCTATGCCATCGCCCATATCCGCGGCGGCAAGGACAAGGGCTTTGCCTGGTACGAAGACGGCAAGATGGAAAAGAAGACCAACACCTTCAAGGACTTCATATCAGCCGCTGACTATCTGAATCAGCAGAAGTTCACCTCCTATGCCAACATCATCGCAGAGGGCGGCTCGGCAGGCGGCATGCTGATGGGCGCCGTTGCCAACATGGCGCCAGAAAAATTCGCCGGCCTGATCGCCGCCGTTCCTTTCGTGGATGTGCTGAACACCATGCTCGACGACACGCTGCCGCTGACTCCGCCGGAATGGCCGGAATGGGGCAACCCGATCGAGAGCAAGGAAGACTACGACCACATCGCCGCCTATTCGCCTTACGACAATGTCGGCGCGAAAGCCTATCCGCCGATCCTGGCGCTCGGTGGCCTCACCGATCCGCGCGTCACCTATTGGGAGCCGGCAAAGTGGGTTGCACGGCTGCGCGAAAAGACGACGGGCTCCGCGCCGATCCTGTTGAAGACCAACATGGATGCCGGCCACGGCGGCGCCTCGGGACGCTTCCAGCGTCTCGAGGAGATCGCCTTCGAATATGCCTTCGCGATCAAGGTCGCGGGCAAGATGTAACGGTTGGGAGGAGCCCGTGACGGTCTATGTGGCGCTCCTGAGGGCGATCAATGTCGGCGGCACGGGCAAGCTGCCCATGGCGGAGCTGAAGGCGGTCTGCGAAGGGCTCGGCTTCAGCGATGTGAAGACCTACATCCAGAGCGGCAACGTGCTGTTTCGCGCCGACGAAGCGGAAGCCGACGTCGAGCAAAAGCTGGACGACGCACTCGGAAAGTTGCTCGGCAAGGAACCCGGCGTGATGCTGCGCAGCCGCAAGGAACTGGAAGCGATCGCCGCCAACGCGCCCTTCCCTGACGCAAAGCCCAACTATCTCCTCGTAAGCTTCCTGCCGGAAGCAGCGCCCGATGACGCTCTGGACAGGATGGTCGCGCCCGATGGCGAAGAGGCGGTTGTCGCCGGGCGCGAAATCTACGTCCACTTCCCTATCGGTTCCGGCAAATCTAAGCTCAAGCTGCCGGCTTTGAAGCCGGGAACGACGCGCAACCTCAACACGGTGCGCAAGCTCGCCGAAATGGCTGGAGCAATGGAGGATGGGGGCTAGCGGCTGATCACTGGCGGACGATCGGCGGCTGAAACAGGAGCTTCACAAAGCTGCGCAGCACAAGGACCTGATCGGCGAGCCCCTGCGGTTCCTTCAGCGCCTTGGATAGCACGATGCCGCCTTCCAGCACCGTCGAGACCATGTCGGCCAGCTGGTCGATCTCGATCGGTTCGCGCGGAGCGTAGACCACCATGATCTCCTCGAACATGCCGCGGAAGCGCCGGCGCCAGGCGAGCACTGCCTGCTTGTTGGTTTCCTGGATGTCGCGGTCGAACAGGCGCTCATAGTAGCAGACGGTGGCGACGAGGCAGCCGGGGTGGCCGTTCGGAAGGTCTGACAACAGTTCTGCGAGCAGCTTCAGGCCGAGCAGGAAGGATTGCAGCGGATCGTCGGCGAGTTGGTGGGCGCGGCTGAAGATCTCGTCGTAGATGCGTTCGTCGTTTTCGATGTAGCGCTCGAGCAGCGCCTTGGCGAGCGCGTTCTTGTCCCGGAAATGGTAGAAGAAGCCGCTCTTGGTGATGCCTGTCTCGGCGATCAGCTCTTCGATCGAGGTGCCGCCGAAGCCCTTCTGCAGGACGGCGGCTTCGGCCACATCCAGGATGCGGGTTCTTGTCTCCTCTCCCTTGCGCATTAGATCCCCTGTACCGCCGGTACGGTTTTCGTCCGCCCGCTCTGATCTCGATGGAGGCCGTCTCATCAACCGCTCCACGGAAGCGGTTGAAAACAAAGGCAAACATCATGCGATGCCGAACTATACCGCAAGTCGGCTAGTTTCGCAGCCCGGAAGCGGAGAACTTGTTCATGAGAATTGCTCGCAAATAGAGGGCCCCGAAACAGGGGGATCGTCATGGCCAAGTACAGACATAGCCTGCCGCAGCTCAAGGGCGGCACATTCGTCACCGACGGCGGCATGGAAACGACCTTCATCTTTCACGACGGACTGCAGCTTCAGCATTTCGCGTCCTTCGTGATGATGGCGTCCGAAGAGGGCCGCGACCGGCTGCGCGCCTACTACCGCCGCTACCTCGACATTGCCCGCAAGCATGGCGCCGGCTTCATTCTCGACAGCCCGACATGGCGGGCGAGCCCGGATTGGGCGGAAAAGCTCGGCTACACGCCGGAGGCGCTGCATGACGCAAACGTTCAAAGCATTGCCCTGCTTGCAGGCCTGCGCGAGCGGCACGAGGAGCCGGGGCGGCCGATCGTGCTCAGCGGCGCCATGGGGCCACGCGGCGATGGGTACAAGGCCGGCCGGATGAATGCGACTGAGGCCGAGGACTATCACAGCGTCCAGATCGGCAGCTTTGCCGAGAGCGATGCGGACATGATATCCGCCGTCACGCTGAACAACATCGACGAGGCCATCGGCGTCGCGCGGGCCGCCGCTGCCCGGGATATGCCCTGCGCGATCTCCTTCACTGTCGAGACCGACGGCAAGCTGGTGACCGGCCGCAGCATGCAGGAGGCGATCGAGACGACGGATGCGGCGACCGGCGGCTCGGTGGCTTATTACATGATCAATTGCGCGCATCCGACGCACTTTGCCGAGGCGCTCGATCACCACGCCGAGTGGACGAAACGCATCCATGGACTACGCGCGAATGCCTCAAGCATGAGCCATGCAGAGCTCGACGAGAGCGAGACACTGGATGCGGGCGATCCCGTCGATCTCGGACAACGCTACCGGCAGCTGATGTGCAAGATGCCGCAGATCAGGATCGTCGGCGGCTGCTGCGGCACCGATCATCGGCATGTGGCCGCGATCTGCGACGCCTGCCTGCCGGCACTTCCGAGTGCCGCCTGACGGTCAGTGCTCGGAAGCGTGCGCGGCCTTGCCGGCATCATGGCCGCTGATATCGGCGCCGGCGCTTCTGGAGAAGCGCAGGTTCCAGAACGTCGCGGTGATCGAGATCGCGGTGACAAAGAGGAAGGCGGCGGAGAAATCGCGCAGCTGTGGCGTCTCGCTGCCGTTGAGCGTCATCGACGTGTGCAGCGCCAGCGCACCGACGCAGATGCCGAGCGACAGCATCAGCTGTTGGAACGTCGTGTAGAAGCTGGTGGCCGAGCTCATGCGGTCGCGGTCGATCTCGTCGTAGGCGACGGTGTTGTAGGCCGTGAACTGGAACGACATGAAGAAGCCGCACATGACGAGGATCGCGAAGATCAGGCCGAGCGGCCAGTCGGGCCGGAAGGCGGCACAGAGGGCATAGCCGAAGGTGGCGATGATGCCGTTCGCGACCAAGCTGCTGCGGAAGCCGAAGCGGCGCAGCACCCGGGGCGCTACGGCTTTCATCGCCATCGAGCCGAGGGCTGCGGCGGTGACGAGCTGACCGGCCTTGGCCGCGGACAGGCCGAAGCCAAGCTGGAAATAGAGCGGCAGCAGGAAGGGCTGCGCGCCCTGTGTGATGCGGGTCAGCGAACCGGCGATGACCGATGTGCCGAAGCTCGGCACCTTCATCAGCGAGAAATCCATGATCGGCGACGGATGGCGACGGGCGTGCCTGAGATAGGCGACGCCGAAGAGCAGACCGACGGCGATCAGGAACAGCGAGAACGCGCCCTCGCCCGGTCGGCTGGAGCTTTCGAAACCGAACAGCAGGGAGCCGAGCGCAATACCGGAGAGGATGAAACCAATCGTATCAAACCGGCGCTTCGCCTCGCCTTTGAAGTCTTCGATGAAGATCGAGACCAGCGTGAAGCCGATGATGCCGATCGGTACGTTGATGTAGAAGATCCAGCGCCAGTCGAGATAGGTGACGATCAGACCGCCGACCGGAGGGCCAAGGATCGGGCCGATCAGCGCCGGCACCAGCAGCCACGACATGGCGTTGACCATGTCCTTGCGGGAGACGCTGCGGAGCAGCACGAGGCGCCCGACCGGCAGCATCATCGCGCCGCCTAGCCCCTGCAGCAGTCGCGCCAGCACGAGACAGAGGAGGTTCGGTGACAGCGCGCAGAAGATGGAACCCGTGACGAAGACAGCGATCGCCGAGCGGAAGACGGTGCGCGAGCCGAAGCGATCGGCAATCAGGCCGCTTGCGGGAATGAAGATCGCGAGACTGAGGAGATACGAAGTCAGCGTGATACTCATCGACGGGGCGCTGACGCCGAAATCCCGCGCCATGGTCGGCAGCGCCGTTGCCAGGACGGTGGCGTCGAGTTGCTCCATGAACATGGCGCTCGCGACGATCATCGCTATCACGCGGAAGTTCGGCTTGGCGCGCCCGATGGCAGCCGCCTGGTAGATCTGATCCGACATCGTCAGGGATCACTCGCAGTGGCGTGGCCGGCGCGGAAGCGATGGCCGCGGTATGGTATGGCGTAATGCCAAAAGGGGATTAGAGATCTTTGTATACGCCCGCAAATGTGGCGTCGTTATGCTGATATGGCAGGGCAGCCGTGCCGCCAGGGAATGGCTGCGGTACTGGAGCGCCACACGACCAGCCGAAAGGCTCACGGGCAAGCGGCCTCAGCTTGCGTCATGCGCGCCCGAGCCCTACCTAAAGCTTATGACCTTAGCTTCGAACGCCTCCAGCTCCCGGCCCTTCTCCTTCGACAACAGCTATGCGCGGCTGCCGCAACAGTTCTTTACGCGCCAGGCTCCCTCGCAGGCCGCCGAGCCGTGGCTGATCAAGCTGAACGAGCCGCTTGCGGAAGAACTCGGCCTTGATGTCGAGGCGATGAAGCGTGACGGCGCGGCGATCTTCTCGGGCAACCTCGTGCCTGAAGGCGCCGATCCCTTGGCGATGGCCTATGCCGGGCACCAGTTCGGCTCCTTCGTGCCGTTGCTCGGCGACGGGCGGGCGATCCTGCTCGGCGAGGTGATCGATCGCAACGGCCAGCGTCGCGACATCCAGTTAAAGGGTGCCGGCCAGACGGCCTATTCCCGCCGCGGCGACGGCCGCGCCGCGCTTGGTCCGGTGCTTCGGGAGTATATCGTCAGCGAGGCAATGTATGCGCTCGGCATCCCGGCGACCCGGGCGCTTGCTGCGGTTTCGACCGGGCAACCCGTCTATCGCGAAAACATTCTGCCCGGCGCTGTGTTTACCCGTGTTGCCGCAAGCCATATCCGTGTCGGCACCTTCCAGTTCTTTGCTGCGCGCGGTGATACCGACGGCGTGCGGGCACTAGCCGACTATGTGATCAACCGGCACTATCCGGAACTTAGGGACAGAGACAATCCCTACCTCGCGCTCTACGAGGCCGTCTGCGAGCGACAGGCGGCGTTGATCGCCAGGTGGCTGCACATCGGCTTCATCCACGGCGTCATGAACACCGACAACATGACCATTTCGGGCGAGACGATCGATTTCGGCCCCTGCGCCTTCATTGATGAATACCATCCCGGCACCGTCTTTTCCTCGATCGACCAGGGTGGCCGCTATGCCTATGCCAATCAGCCCGGCATCGGCCAATGGAACCTGGCGCGGCTCGGCGAAACGCTGCTGCCGCTGTTCGATACGGATGCCGAAAAGGCGCTCGAACTCGCCAACGCGGTGATCCAGCAGTATGGCGAGCGTTTCCAGATCCATTGGCTGCGCGGCATGCGCGAGAAGATCGGCCTCGCGACCGTCGAGGATGGCGATCTGGAGCTCATCCAGTCGCTGCTTGCCGCGATGCAGGCGCAACAGGCCGACTTCACCCTCGCCTTCCGCCGTCTTTCCGACGCTGTCATTGCCGGTGATGGCGAGGCTTTGTTCCTCTCGGCCTTCCGCGAACCGGATGGCGCGCGCGAATGGCTTGGCCGCTGGCGCGACCGCCTGACCCGCGATGAGGGCCGGACCGAACCCGACCGTAGAGCGGCGATGCGCGCGGTCAATCCCGCCTTCGTTCCACGCAACCATCGCATCGAGCAGGCGATCAGCGCGGCCGTCGAGGAAGCGGATTTTTCGCTCTTCGAGGCACTCCTTGCGGTTCTCGCCAAGCCCTATGAGGACCAGCCCGCATTTGCGGCGTACATGGAGCCGCCGAAGCCGGAGGAACGTGTGCTGCAGACCTTCTGCGGCACGTGATCGGGTGAAACCCTCCCAAGCCTGACACCTATGGTCGCAGTTGACGCTGACTGCGGTCGCTCTATCTCGCTGATTAGCAGCGTTTTCCCGGCACCATCGGGCGCAATCCCCGAGGATCGCACGGCACCGACGCAGCCGATCTCCGACCTCACTTTCTCGCCACCGCCGCTGCAGGAGAAGGACATGTGGGGCTGACGCTGCTCGACCAGCTCGCCTGCCGCATCGATTTCCATCGATACAAGTACGAGGGCTGCTACACGCCGCCGTCACTGGTGGGGTCGATCATATATCCCGGTAATTTCGGCACCTTCAACTGGGGCAGCCTCGTGGTCGATCCCGAGCGGCAGATCATGTTCGGCATGCAGACCTATCTCGCCTTCGCCTCGCGACTGGTTCCGGCCGTACCCCGCCGAAGAGCAAGGATGAGAAGGGCAGCGAACAGGGCCTCAACCGCAACGACGGCGCTCCCTACGGCGTGTTCATGGGACCGTTCCTCGGACCGCTGAAGATCCCCTGCCAGGCACCGCCTTGGGGCTATGTCGCCGGCGTCGATCTCCTCACCAGCAAGACGGTCTACAAGCTGAAGAACGGCACGGTGCATGACATGACGCCGCTGCCGCTGCCCTTCAAGGTCGGCGTGCCCGGCATCGGCGGCCCGATGCTGACCAAGGGCGGCGTCGCCTTCCTCGGCGCCGCTGCTATGTGATCGGCTACGCGCTTCCCTGAAGCCCTGCCGGATGGCCGCCGTTGACGACGGCCATCCCAGTCCCGCTTCCGCAAGCTCCAGGCAGGACTGCTGCGCCATTCTCCTGCGCATTGTTTAAAGGAGAAATTTTCATGAAGATCGGCAGCAGCATTTCCAGCACCTACGGACTGAGCAACCTCTTTTCCCAGTCGGGCCAGCGCAACAAGCAACAGACCAGTGATACCGAGGTCAGCGTTCGCCAAAGCGGCGCGGCGCTGCAGCCAAGCAGCACGCCGACCTCGATCTCCAGCACGATGTGGGCGCTGCAGGCAAGCGGCACCGTGACCATGGACGGCACGGAAGATCCCGCGAAGGCACGCCATGACGCTGTTGTCTCCGAGTTTACCGATCTCGCCAACAAGACTCCGGCGGAGCGGATCCGCGACAGCATTCTCAAGAGTCTTGGGATCACCGAAGATGAGCTGGCGTCAATGCCGCCGGAACAGCGCGAGGCCATCGAAAAGCAGATTGCCGATGAGCTGAAGCGGCAGCTGACCGGCGATGACAGCAAGGACAAGCCGAGCGCCGATACAATTGTCAGCGCCTAGACCGTTCAGGGTCGAGAGGCGATCGACTCGGACGTAGCTTCGAGTTCCCTGTGCCGATCGCTTCGGCCTTGTCGAAAACACAGATGGCACATGCCGTGAAGGCGGCATTGGCCCGATGCAGACGTTGCCTTGCAACTTCGAGCCCAAAGCCCATCTGGGCGCCGGATCCCCTCTATTCAAGGTGCCTTACGTTGACGCGGGGGGGACGAGGGACACGGAATGTCTGCACCGCTGCTGAGGGAACTGTCCGCGATCACAGCCGCTTGGCCATCCAAAGGTGCGGCTGGCCCTCGTCCTGGTAATCGACATCGCTGATCCGCGTATAGCCCTGCTTGGCGTACAGATCGTGCGCGTACTCCTGGGCATGCAGCTTCACCAGTTTGGCGCCGACCTTGCGCGCCGCCTCGTCGCTCGCAGCGACGATGACACTCGCCAAGCCCCGGCGGCGAAACGCCGGCATCACGGCTACGCGGCCCAGCAGGTACGTCTCCCCTGCTGTCACGCCCTCGTCGAGGATGCATGTGGGCGACTGCGGGCTCTCGGGCGCAAGTGCTCGCTCCACTTGCTCGGGGAACAGGCGTGAGCAGCCGGCAAGCTCGCCATCGATATAGAGCGTCACGTGCACGCAGGCGGGGCTGTCGTCGATGCCGTCGAACTCATTCTCATAGCCCTGCTCGTCCATAAAGACAGCGCGTCGCACCGCAAAAGCATCGTCGCGCGCGTCGGTCTTGATCTGCGGAGACATACAGGGCCCTTTTCCACCGGTTCAGCTGCGCACGATTATATAGGCAGGCAAATCATGATTGTATCGTTTGGGCGCGCCTAGTCACTTCGTATTTGTCCGCGTCTGGCGCAAGGGCGGTCGAGCGAAGAGGGGCAGCTGGCGGCCCAAAGGAGCCATGAAATCCGGGCCGATATGCCGGCAACAGATGTAACATTTACCGTAACGTACTTACCGGTGCTTGAAAGGAATGGTGTGCTCGGTCGGCGAGCATTGTTGCCGTTCGCCTTCGAATTGACCGGAGCCCATCATGAGCAGGACACCAGATAGCCTACTACAAGTCACCCGCCGAAACGCCATGAAGAGCAGTATTGGAGCGGCGGCACTAGCTGCCCTGGGGACGCGGGTGGCAGCACCGGTGGCCTTCGCAGCAGCACCCATCATCGCCACAGCAGAAAGCGTCCAAGCTCAGTCGGTTGGCGCGGCTCCCGATATCACCATGCCAGCCACCGGGGTTCTGATGCAGCCGGGGTACGCCAAGACCATTGCGCAGATGGCATATGTCTGGGGTTGGCCGATGGTCAACATGCTGAACCGCAATGCCAAGATCACGCAGGCTCCATATCCGGGCCTGTTGGGCGGCATCCTGCCAGCCGCTCCGCGCGGACAGGTGGGCATGCTTCACGACTACATCGAACCGTCCGAAACCTTTGTCACGTGCCCCAATCAGGATGTCGTCTATGGCCTCGGCTTCTTTTCGCTCGACGATGAGCCGGTGGTCGCACAGGTACCTGACTTTGGAGACCGCTTCTGGGTCTACGCCCTGTACGACCACCGCACCGACCAGTTCGGTCATGTCGGCAAACCATATGGAACGAAACCGGGATTTTATCTGCTGGTCGGCCCTAGATGGAACGGCCTGAAGCCGAATGGAATTACTGACATCATCCGTTGCCCGACAGCACTGGCAAACGCCATACCGCGTATCTTCCAGGACGATACGCCCGAGGACAAGAAAGCGATCCAGTCAGCAATCGACCAGGTCGTATTCTATCCGCTGAAGGACTTCAGCGGCGAGATGAAAACGATCAAATGGGCCTCAGCCAAGGAAATTCCCGTGCCGCAGTCGTCCGACCCTGATGGCGGTGGTGGGGAGACGAAATGGGTCATTCCGGAAAAGTTTTTCGATCAATTTGGCGAAGTCCTTGCCAAGGTCGATCCTCTTCCGGGCGAAGAGGCGATGTACGGCCAGTTCCGGCTACTGCTTGATACAGCGGACAAGGATGCGGACCTAAAGAAACTGCTCGTGGAGACAGCCGTTGAGACCGAGAAAAATGTCATTGGCCCATTCTTCGAATGGAAGCACAATGGCCGACCGGCAGGCAACGGATGGAACCGTTCGACCAACAATGCGCAATTCGGTCTCGACTACTTCAACAGGACCGGAACGTCGAAGTCGAACATGTTCGACAACCGGCCAAGCGAGACGCAGTATTTCTACACCGACTATGACGCTGCCGGTAAACAGCTCTCCGGGAACGGCAGTTATTCCGTCACCTTCGCGAAGGGACAGGAACCTCCGGTCAATGGCTTCTGGTCGCTGACGCTCTACAACGACAAGCATCTGTTCCATGCAAATGATCTCAAGCGGCATTCTCTCGGCACCAAGAACAAGAACCTTAAGCGAAACAGCGACGGTTCGCTCACGCTCCACGTTGGTGCGAAGTCTCCAGGCAAGGACAAGGAAACCAACTGGCTCCCGGCACCGGACGGAAGGTTCTCGCTCTACATCCGCGCCTATTGGGGCAAGGAAGGCATTTTGGACGGTTCATGGCAACCGCCAAAGATCGAAGCAGTGAAGACCTGATAGCCCGCCTTTAGGCGGTGTGGCGGGTACCACTGGTGCCTGCCCCTTAGGCTTCGCAAATGACCGCTTTTGGCGCTTAGCCACCGTCCGCCAATGTCGGCCTTCGGCCCCAAGCAGTCTTCCGTCTGTCATGGCACTCGGGAATCCATTTCAGGATAAAGAACAACGCTCTCCTGCGCAGTTGGTTCGTTGCGCGCCCCGACAAATACGGCTGGTTCGGCTCCCCGATTGACGGCCACGTGCAAAACGTTGGCGGGGATGTATAGATAATCTCCGGGGTGCATCAGATCCCTATGCTGTAGTTCATCGCCACTCCATAGCTCCAACTCTTCACCGCTCAACATGTAGAAAGCACTCTCGTGGCGCTCATGCACATGCGCCTTGGTGCGTCTCCCAGGCGGGATCGTAGCGATCCCGAGCCACAATGCGGCTGAGCCAACTGACTCCGCACTAATGCCGGGCAGGTAATCAGGCCCCTGTTCAGCTTGGTATCCCGCGTCCCCTTTGGATATCGAGGCCTTGCCCCGCGAGAAGCCCAGACTTGCATCGGTTCGTTCTTTTGAAATCGTCATTTTGATCTCCTCTGTGCTAGCTTGGCGACCTAGGCAAAAGCATCACAAGAAGACCGACTGGAGTCCTTAATGGGAGGCCAAAAAGTCCCGAATTCTTCTGAAGAAACCGTGGCCGCTAGCGTCGTGCCGCAACTGTTCGCGTTCGGGGCGTTCATCCTCGACATGCAGCGCGGCGCACTGACTTGCGAAGGACGGCGGGTGGCAATTGGCCATAAGGGCTTGTTGCTGCTGCACGCGCTCGTGCGGGCCTCGACGCAGGTCGTGAGCAAGTCCGCACTGATGGAAGCTGCCTGGTCCACCGCGATCATCGAGGAGAGCAATCTCTCGGTTCAGATCTCGGCCTTACGCAAGATGCTGGGTCCCCAACCAGAGGGGAACGAGTGGATCGCCACCGTGCCTCGTGTGGGGTATCGTTTTGCCGGCCGGGTCAATAGCCTGCATCCTGCTGCCGTTGATACGCCCGCGGCGTTGCCCGGTTCGCCCGCGAACCCCGGCAGACCATCGATCGTGGTTCTACCGTTTGCCAATTTGAGCAATGACAAGCAGCAGGCGTATCTGGTGGATGGCATCACCGAAGATGTGATCACTGCGCTCACGAGATTTCGATGGTTTCGGGTAATCGGGCGCAATTCAAGTTTTGTCTACAGGGACAAGTCGGTCAGCGCCAAGCAGGTGGGCCAGGAACTGGGTGTCGGTTATGTGCTCGAAGGAAGTGTGCGCCGCTCGGGCAGTCGCCTTCGGGTCTCCGCTCAACTGGTCGAGACCACTTCGGCCAGTGAAGTCTGGGCCGAACGGTATGACGTGGAACTGGAAGAGGCATTCGCCGTTCAAGACGCCATCGCGGAGAGGATCGCGGGTGCGATTGAGCCAGAACTGCTGAAGACGGCGTCACTTCCCGCGGCAGCGCGGCACACGGGAAATATGACGGCGTGGGAGATAGTGCGGCAGGGGACCTGGCATTTCCACCGCGTTGGCCAGGAGACCCACCTAATGGCACGAGAGCTATTCAGGGAGGCGTGCCGGCTCGACCCCGAACTTGCCGAAGCCCATCTCTGGCTTGGTCGGGTGAGCGCAGGCATCGTCGCCTATGGATGGAGCGAGCGTCCTTCCGAAGACATCAGGGAAGGGTTGGATGCCGCCTTGGCGGCAGTTCGGCTCGACGAAAAGAACCCATACACACACTACGCGTTGGCGATCTGCAGCGCGTACGCGAATGCACCCGAACAGGCGGTCCTTGCCGCCGAAAGGGCGATCGAGATCAGCCCGAGTTTCGCCCTTGGCCACCTTGTCTTGGGAATGGCGGAGCTCTTTAGGGGTAGTGCATCCAGTGCCATAGCGCCACTGGAACACGGCCTCATGTTGAATGCCAATGACCCACAGAACTTCGTTTGGCTGAACTTTCTGGCGCTGGCCCACTTGTTTGCCGGCGACGGAGCCAACGCCCTAGCTGCCGCCGTGAGAGCCCAAAAGGTGCGCCCTGCATGGCGGCCGGTCCAAGAAACGCTGGCCTGCTGCTATGCGACCGTCGGGCGTCTTACAGAGGCTCGAACATCGCGCGAATTGATGAGCGAAATGGAGAACCCGCCAGGCGATGCTTTAGAGCCGCTGAGACAGCGGAATCCGCATTGGCAGCAACGATTGGCAGAATTGTTGGCGCAAATCCCGAGTAACCCTCTTCCGACAGGGGCCGCGCAAAAGGCGCTGCGGCAACCGACGCTCGACTAGGCCGTTCCAGATACTGCTGTCCGCAATTGGCGCGAAGCGGCCAAGACTGTTGTCTTGCCCGTCGCAACCAACGCAACCGGCTCGCTTAACGATATTCTGCGGCCGGCTATTCCGGCTTCCGGTTCATCTGCGATCCCGACGGCATCACCCGGGCTTCGCCTATCCAGTTGCGTGAACACCTCGTCGAACCCAAACCGCGGGCTCCAGTTCAACTCGCGGATGGCCGCGGCGGCACAATCCTTAGACCGCGGCGTCCCTATGCGGCCATTTCGCGAAATCGAATTCGCTCGATCAAGGTTCGAGCCCTACCCCTCCGCTGCAGGTTTCTGCACTCGGAGAGTTGCGCTAATATGTCTTGCCCCAGCGGAGATCGACGTCGTTGGACTTCCTTGCACACATGAAGCGTCGGGTATTTCTTGTTGATACGGTGGAATGCTTGGCCGGAGTGGCAGCCGTAGCAACGCTGCCCGCGTGCCTTGCGTCCGAATATGCAAATGCGGCTCAAGTCGCCAATGACGACCCGCGATTGCGCACCGAAAGGGTGGCTCTCGATACGGCTTGGGGCAAACTTGAATGCTATCTTGCCCGCCCGGACAGCACCAAGCTTCACCCCGGTGTGGTGGTGGTTCATGACAAGTTGGGTCTGACGCCGCATTTCGAGGAGGTCACAAGGCGCCTGGCCCTTGAGGGATTTGTCGCATTGGCGCCTGACTATGCTTCGCGTTTTGGTGGGACGCCGGCCGAAGGCGGGCCTGCCCTCGAAACGGTGGGAATGGAGACAAGATCAGACATGGCTGCCGATACCCAGGTAGCCTTGGTCTGGCTAAAATCCGACGGCGTGAGCAACGGGAAGATTGGCGCAGTCGGTTTTGGATTGGGCGCGACTGCGATAGACGACCTGGTCACCAAAGGGACTGATCTCAGTGGCGCGGTTATCTTCTATGGGCACCCGCCGTCGGTTGCCGATGTGGGCCCTATCAAGACGCCACTCCTGCTCAACCTGGCTGGCAAAGACCCTTTCGTAGATCCCGAGATTCCGGCGTTTGTCGACGTGGTGAAAAAGACTGGCGTAAGGGCCGAGATTTTCACCTACGAGAACACGGAGCGCGCTTTTGATGACGACAGCAACAGCGCGCACTACTCAGCCGAAGCAGCGAAGCTAGCCTGGTCGCGCACGATTGAGTTCCTAAAGGCGACTTTAGGTTAGGTCGCCGCACCTTGGTCGGATTTCGCCGAACGTGACGATTGATCGTGGCCGTGTTGCGCATGTTGGGCCGCTCCGGCATTATTCCAAAAGGCCCGCAAAAGGCGTGGTCCGGTCATTTTGCGCCCGAAAGGCTTCACCAACTGATTCAGATCGATGCGACGGAACTTCACGTTTCCGTCGCATCTCTTTGCTGACAGTGATCGCGTGAGTATGGCGATAGAGATGACAAAAGGACTGCTGTTTGCTGCCCTTTGCTGCCGTTCGAGAACGACCCGAGGAACGTGCCGCGTGCTAGAATGGGCCCGAAGACGGAATGCGACACATGCACTGCGAGGGCCAGTGTGATCGAACCGCAATTCGCGCGACCGAGGAGCCGACGTTGTGCTCTTGGAAGGAGACGAGGACGATGCCGACACCACAGCAACCCAGTCTAATAGTTCGACAGAAATCCCCACAGAACATCGAGTTTCCGTTTGCGTCGCTCTCCGATTGGCTGATCCCAACCGAGCTGTTCTTCGTGCGAAACCATTTCCCGTCGCCCGACCTCGATGCGCGAGACTGGAGATTGCGCGTTGACGGGGCGGTGGAGCGGCCGCTCGAACTTGACCTCGATACCATCAAGGCGATGCAGAGCACGACTTTCACCGCCGTCGTCGAATGCGCAGGAAACGGGCGCGTCTACTATGTGCCTCCGAGGGAAGGGTTGCAGTGGCAGAATGGAGCCGTCGGCAATGCCGCGTGGACAGGTGTTCTTCTGCGCGAGATTTTGGAAATGGCGGGCGTCAAGCGAACCGCGTGTGAGGTTCTGCTCGCGGGCGCCGACAGCGGCGTCGTCGACGCGAACAAGAAAACGGCTTCTCCCGGCCCCATCGCTTTTGCACGCAGTTTACCACTTGAGAAGGCCATCGCTGACAGCACGATGCTTGCCTATTCGATGAACGGGGAGCCGTTGACGCGCGATCACGGCTACCCGCTACGCGCGGTCGTGGGTGGCTGGTTCGGCATGGCTTGGGTCAAGTGGATCACGCATATCACGGTTGTGGAGCAACCGTTCCTTGGCTACTGGCAGGCGCGCGACTATTTCCGTTGGGAGCGCAGCCTCGGGGAACCCAGGCTGGTTCCCCTTGCGGAGATGGAGGTCAAAGCGCAGATCGCGCGTCCGGTACAGGGGGCGCGTCTTATCGTCGGCCAACCGTACCGGATTTTTGGAGCCGCCTGGAGCGGAGAGGCTGCGATCCGGCAGGTGCAGGTCTGCACCGGAGATGGCAGGGGCTGGCGCGAAGCAAGGCTCCTCGAAACAGACCGTCCGTTTGCATGGCGCTTGTGGGAATACATGTGGACCCCTGAAGAAGTGGGGCAATATATACTGCGATGTCGTGCGACCGACGGGGCGGGGTGCATGCAGCCCGACCTCCAGCGTTCCGACTGCGAGAGCTACGTGGCCAATTGGATCATTCCGGTGGAGGTTACGGTCGTTCCCGAGCCACAGACATACGCGGAGGAATTCGTGATCTAATCACCCGCATGGGCGAAATGCCGGCTTTCACAAACTGATTCAGATCGATGCGACGGAGATTCACGTTTCCGTCGCATCTCTTTGACGGAAAACACCTATCCGACCATATCGGTCACGATCTTCCCGACTTCGGCGAAGACAGGGTTGATCTCCGACACCGGCGCTTTGGCCTGCGTGACGTAAGCAGCAACCAGGATCGCGCCATGGCCCGGCGGCCAGAGGACGGCGATATCGGCGGCGCTGCCATTGTTGCCGGTGCCGGTCTTGTCGCCGATCTTCCACGTATCGGGCAGACCGGCGCGCAGGCGTGCGCCGCCTGTCGTATTCGACACCATCCACGCTGCGAGCTTGTCGCGCGACGGCTCCGACAGCGCCGAGCCCAGCGTCAGGTTGCCGAGTGTGTCGACCATTGCATCCGGCGTGGTGGTATCCTGCGGGTCGCCGTCCTTGGCTTCGTTGAGCGCCGTTTCCCAGCGGTCGAGCCGCGTCGAGCGATCGCCGAGCGTGCGCAGCCATTTGGTCAGCTCGGCCGGTCCGCCGAAGCTCTCCAGCAGCAGGTTGCCGGCGGTATTGTCGCTGAGCGTGATCGCGGCTTCGCAGAGCTCACCAATACTCATGCCCTCGCCACCGACGTGCTTTTCCGTTTCCGGTGAATAGGTGACGAGGTTGTCCTGTTCGTAGACGACGCGGCGCTGGAGGGTTTCCTGTCCCTTGTCGACCCGCGCCAGCACGAGGCCGGCAGCCAGGATCTTGAACGTGCTGCAGAGGGGAAAGCGCTCGGTCTCGCGATAGCCGAAGGAAATGTTGGTCTCGGTGTCGATGGCCGACACACCGATCCGACCGCCGATCGCCTTCTCAAGCGCTTCCATCCGCCGGTTGATTTCATCATCGCTCTCCTCCGACCATGCCATGCGCGGCAGCAGCAGGGCAGGTGAAAGCAATGCCGAACCGAGAAGGGTCCGGCGGCGGATCGAAAAGCCACGCATGAAAATTCCTCTGCCTCAAATCAATGGCTACAGGGCTAGAGAGTGATTGTGGCCCGGATGAGTCGCGTCAAGCGGCGGCAGCCGACTGCGTTACCTCGACGGTGACGTGCGAGAGGCCGGCAACCGGTTCGAGTTTCGCCTTATAGAAGGCGGGGCTTTCCGGCCGCGGCGTCACCAGAGCGACGATTGCGGCATGATGGCCGGGTCCGACCTGCCAGACGTGCAGATCGGTGATCCTCTCGCCGCCGGTTTCCAGCGCCGAACGGATCTCGTCCTGTAGGTCCGTCTCCCGTGGCACGACATCGAGCAGCACGCGACCGGACGACCTCATCAGCCCAATGGACCACTGCGCGATTATAAGGCCGCCGACGATGCCCATCAGCGGGTCGAGCCAGAGCCAGCCATACAGGCTGCCGAGTAGCAGTGCCGCGATGGCGAGCACCGAGGTCAGCGCGTCGGCAATGACGTGGATATAGGCGGCGCGCATGTTGTTGTCGGAGGAATGTCCCGAATGCGCGTGATCGCCATGGTGGGCATGATCGCCGTGGTCGTGGTGATCATGGTGGTCGTGATGGTGAGAATGGCCGTGGCTGTGGCCGTGATGATGGTCATCCTTCAGGAGCCAGGCACTTGCCAGGTTGACCAGTAGACCGACGACAGCAACGCCGATCGCCTGTGCGAAGCTGATCGGCACCGGATGAGTGATGCGCAGGAAGCTTTCCCAGGCCATCAGCAAGGCGATCAGCATCAGGATGATGGCGCTGGCGAAGCCGGCGAGGTCACCGAGCTTGCCGGTGCCAAAGGTGAAGCGCGGGTTGTGTGCCTGGCGGCGGGCATAGAGATAGGCAACGGCGGAGATCAGCAGCGCGCTCGCATGCGTCGACATGTGCCAGCCATCAGCGACCAGCGCCATCGAGCCGTAGTAGGTTCCGGCACCGATCTCGACCACCATCATGACGGCTGTCAGCGCAATGACGAACCAGACGCGACGAGCATTGCGGTCATGATCGGCACCCAGAAAAACGTGGTCGTGCTCAGGTGTTTCGGTCTGTGCGCTCATCGCACGCTCCTCATGTCGGTTGTCTCAGCGAATATAGGTTCGCAGAACTTCGGATATTTCTTCGACTGCTTCCGCCCGGGCCTTCTCATCGGCGGCATGGAGGACATGCTCGCGCAGATGATCGTCCAGCACCTCGCCGGTCAGGCCGTTGAGGGCGCCGCGGATCGAAGCCAGCAGTTGCAGAATCTCTCCGCAAGGCTGCTCCGCCTCCAGGGCGCGCTCGACGGCCTCCAGTTGGCCTTTCAGACGGCTGACACGAGCCATCAGCTTTTTCTTGTGATGCGTGGTGTGGGACATGGCCTCATCCATTTAGTATAGGGGGGTACCCTATATCAATAACTCATTGGCGAAAAGTCCCCTCGCCGTGTTCGGCCCGCCAGCTCGCGCTTTCGATGTCGAGAACGACATGGCGGACGCTGCACGCGCGGCCTCTTCTGGTACAGCGGCTTCGAGTACCGACGGCGAAGCACGGGATGGCGGCTGACCGGCCGACGCTGTGCGCTTCCCGGCGCCCGCGCGTAAACCCCATTGACAAACTGCGCGTTCTGGATGATCTATCGGCACATGATCAAGAACGCGCACATCACCAGCTCGTATTTTTGGCTGTACCTGTAAGGGGCGGCCGGACAGATCATATTGTCAACAAGCCGCCGTCAGGCGGCTTTGTTGTATCGGCAGCGTCCTGACGGCAGAACACCACACAAGGACGCGAAGACCATGGTTGAAATCGAAGATAGCGAACTCTCATTGATCCGCCCGCCGGTGATCAATATCCGCGCCGCCAAGCCGCGCGATCTCCCCGAACTCAGCGAAATGATTGCCCTGCTCGCCAAACATCACGGCGATCCGTCCGCCTCGAACCCGGAGCAGCTCGAGCGCGACCTGTTCGGCCCGGTGCCGTGGATCAGCGCGCTGATTGCCGAAAGCGATGAGGGCCTGATCGGCTACGCCATTCTCGTGCCGCTTTACAGGGCGCAGGACGGCGCGCGCGGCATGGATTTGCACCACCTCTTCGTGCGTGACGGCCATCGCGGCCACGGCGTCGGCCAGCATCTCGTCAACCGCGCCCGCGATACCGCCCGCAATGCCGGCTGCGGCTACCTCTCGGTCAGCGCCGCCACCGGCAACGTGCAGGCCCATCGCTTCTACGAGAATATGGATTTCGTTCCTCGCCCGGTCACCGGCATGCGCTATATGCAGGCTTTGGCATGAGCGGCATTGGCCGCCCCGGACAGCCTGCAAGGAGAAACGGATGACCCGACTTGCAATCGTCCTAACCGATGGATTCGCCGACTGGGAGGTCGCCCAACTGACGGCCTCTGCCCGTTCCTATTTCGGCTTCGACGTGGTGATCGCAACGCCCGATGGTGCTGAGGTGCGCTCGATGGGCGGCATGCGCGTCGCCTCCGACACCGCCGCGGAAAACCTGCATGCCAACGCCTTCGACGGGCTCGTGCTCTGCGGCGGAACGATCTGGGAAACGGAGAAAGCGCCCGATCTGAAGCCTGTCATCGACGACTTCGTCGCCCATGGCAAACTCGTCGCGGGAATTTGCGGGGCGACACTCGCGCTTGCCCGCGCCGGCGTGCTTGATGCCACCGACCATACCAGCAACGCCGCCGATTTCATCGCCAGCGCGCCAGGCTATGCCGGCCACGCACGCTACAAGGACAGCCCGCAGGCCGTGCGTGATGGAAAGCTGGTGACCGCGCCGGGCTCGGCACCGATGACCTTTGCGGCGGAAATCTACCGCGCCCTCGGGCATGCCGGCGACGAGTTGGACCAATACGTCCTGATGTTCGGCGCCGAGCATCAACCCAAAGCGGCCTGAGGCGGCATCTGCTTATCGCAGCACCGGTTCGCCGTGGAAGCGGCGGCGCGAGGGCTTGGAAACGCCGAAGCCCACCTCCATCATCAGGCGCGGCTTGGTCGTGGCAACCGTGCCCATATGAAAGCCGAACGGATCTTCCACGAAGCCGAAGCCTGCCGCTCCGGTCAGTGTCGTCACGCTGTCCTTGCCATAGAAATCCAGGATCTCGTGGGCAGGATGGCCGACCAGAAGGGTCAGCTGATGTTTGATGCGCCGCTTGTTGTGGCTGCCCCTGACATAGACATGCGGACCGGTACCTTCGTCGACGTCGACGAGATAGAAGAAGAATTTCAGCATCCGCCAGTCGTCGAGATCGAAGTGGAACTTGTCCAGCGACGCAAGGCTGCGATCGGCTTCGCTCGCCCGCGTCGGAAAGCTCCACCAAACGCGGGTGGTGATGAGGCGAGCCTGCGCCCCCAAATAGCAACGGGCAATCTCCGACAGAACAGGGTCGCGCTGGACGGTCCGAACGGCCGGGCAATCGAGCGCTCGCTCGAAATGATGACCGCTTAGTATTGGCTTCCCCCACTCCTGCTCGGCGGCGCGGTGATCGGACGCCTGAAACTCGATCTTGCGATCGAAGTTACCGAAGCATGGGGTGGCGCTGGCAAAGCTCGCGATTTCGCGGGTGATCGTTTCGGGCAGGGTCAGCTCTGGAAATATCCCATCCCGCCTCAATGCCGCGACTGCGCTTGTGTGATCCACACCCTTGAAGAGCGTCGGCAACTTCTCGATCGCGCCGTTGCTGCGACGTGCGGTCAGCCAATGCACCTTGCGCGCCGGTATCGTTCGCGCCAACAGGAACATCGGCAGCCAAGCCGGGTTTTCACGGATATCAGCCATATAGGTCGGTATCCGCACCGCCATGCGCCGCAATTTGCCGCCCTTGCGGGCAACGGTCTCGAGATCGTCGGCAGGATCTATCGACGTGCTGTGCATGCAGCTGTCCTTTCGGAAGACGTTTTGGTTGCGTCATTCGGAAAGCGAACCGGGGTTCGCCACAGGGTTATCAGTGCGCGGCGTCAAGTGGAGTGCTGCAATGCGGCATTTTTGAGATATCGCTAATATTATCGGTTGGGAACCGCCTTCAAATAGGCAGCGATCGCCTCGAGCTCCGGCTTCGGCAGGTGCGCAAGGTTTCGTTGCACTTCCGCCATCGAGCCGCCGGCCGAATCGAAGTCGGGCGTAAAGCCGGTCTCGAGATAGTTGGCGATATCCTCCTGGCTCCAGGAACCGACGGTTTTCGAGCCCGGCGTGATGTTGGGAATCCTGCCCTGCCCTTCCGGATTCGGCGCACCCGCGAGCCACTGGTCTGCCTCAAATCCGCCAAGGCGATCACGCGGCGTATGGCATTCGCCGCAATGGCCAGCACCTTCCACCAGATATTGGCCGCGCTTGATCTTGTCGTCGGCATTGGCCGGAAGAGCGACGCGTGGCTCGTCGTTGAAATAGAGGAATTTCCAGCCGCCCAGCGCCAGCCGGATATTGAAGGGGAACGGCAGTTCGTGCGGCGGGGCGACATTGCCGCTTTTCGGCAGCGTCTTCAGATAGCCGAAGAGATCGTTGACGTCCTTGTCGCTAATCCGGGCGTAGGAGTTGTAGGGGAAGGACGGGTAGAGGTGCTCGCCGTTCGGCGCCACGCCCCGCTTCATCGCATTGCCGAATTGCGCCAGCGTCCATGTGCCGATGCCCGCCTTCTCGTCTGGCGAGATGTTGGGTACATGGAAGGTCCCGAAGGGGCTCTTCAAGGCCAAGCCGCCTGACAGAGTGAGCTTGGCGTCGCCTTCCGATCCGGGAGCGGCATGACAGCTGACGCAGCCACCGGTCCAAAAGACCATTTCGCCGTTCTTCAGATCGGGTTCGCCGAGGTTGGCCCAGTGACTTTCAGGAAGTGGATTCGGTGCGGTGATGAAATAGAAAACCGCTCCGCCAATGACGAACACTCCGACAAGACAGAGCAAAAACCGGACGAACCTGCGGACCATTCACCGCTCCTGTGCCAATCGCATCATTGCAAACATAAAACGATCCGCCCCAGCGGCAAGGCTGACGCGGATCGTTTGACTGAAAGGTCAGGATCGCTATTCGGTCTTTATGCGGAACTTCTCATGACAGCCGCCGCAATTCGCGCCAAGCGCCTTCATGGCGGCGCCAACACCGGCCGGGTCCGCCGGAAGCTGAGCGAGCAGCTTGTCGGCGTCATCCGAAAGCTTCGCCGCACGGGCCTTGAAGTCTGCATGATCTTCCCAGATCTTCGGGCTCGCCGCCTTGTCACCCTTTTCGGTGCCAGGCTTGAACTGATCAGGGAAAACTTTGGCGGTTTCCGCAATGGTCATCAACGACGCCTTAACTACCTCGGCGTCATAGGGCTTTTCGCCCTTGGCGATCGCCGCCATGGCACCCGCCGCGCCGCCAACCTTCTTCATCAGCGCAGAGCGTGCTTCGTGCGTGCCATCCTCCTGCGCTGCAATGGCAACGCCCACGACCCCCAGACCGGCGACAAGCACTGCCGCGGCTATAGCTTTCAGTCTCATGTCTCCACTCCTCTTTGATAACAAGATCCGCGAAGCCCGGCGCCTCGCCGACGGGCGGCATCATGGCAAATTTTTTCGCCCCAAAAAGTAACAAGTGGGTGAGATTTCAGGAAAAATAGAGTCCTAAATCGTTTCGTATTCGCGCCTCACGCCGGCACGCGCCAGCCGTGCCATGCGGTGAGGATCGAAACGGCGATGAGGAGCGCCCCGGCGATCCGTCCGACCAGGATCGTCGCCTTCGGATTGGACACCAGCAGCGTGCGGCTTCGCGCCGCCGTCAGCGCCAGCGTGCCGTAGACGGCGGCCTGCGTCGCCATCGTCATGACGCCCATGACAAGACCCTGCGCCCAGATGGGACCGTAGATCGGCTTCAGGAATTGCGGGTAAACCGCGATCATGAACAGGTACGCCTTTGGGTTCATAAGGCAGGTTGCTGCGCCCTGGCGAAAGGCCCGCCAACCCGAATGCAAGCCGCCTGCCCCGACCGTATCGACGGTGATCGAACTGCGGATCAGGGTGTAGCCGATCCACGCCATGTAGGCCGCCCCCGCAAAGAGCAGCGGATTGAACAAGGTCGGCAGGAGAACGGCGAGCACGCCGACCCCGACCGCGCCATAGAGCGAGTGCACGGCGCCGCCGGCCATGATGCCGGCGGTCGCGGCGATGCCGGTGCGCCTGCCGCCGGTCAGCGAATTGGCCAGCACGAATAGCATATCCATGCCAGGGACGATGATGATGCCGAAGAGAAGCGTGAAGTAGAGCCAGAGATTTTCGCTGTAGGTCATGTCAGTTGTCCGCTATCCAATTCAAGGTCGATTTCAAAGACCAGGTTGATTTTCAATTCGATAGCGAGTGCTATACGACGGCCCAACTGACAGTGTATTGTCAGGAGCATAGGCTGAAGGAGCCGAAAAATGCGCAAGGCCTCACGGCTTTTCGAGATCATCCAGATCCTGCGGCTGGCGAGCAAGCCGATGACGGCGGCCCGTATGGCGGAAACGCTCGAGGTGACGGTGCGCTCGATCTATCGCGACATCGCCGCCTTGCAGGCGATGCGCGTCCCTATCGAGGGCGGCCGCGGCATCGGCTACATCATGCGGCCGGGCTTCGACCTGCCGCCACTGATGTTCTCGGTCGAGGAAATGGAGGCGATCGTCTTGTCGCTGGCGTTGCTCGACCGGACCGGCGACGAGGAACTCAAGCGGGCGGCCAAGGGCGTCAACCAGAAGATAACAGGCGCCGTCCCGGCGCCGCTGCGTCAGGCGATGGAACGAAAGGCGCTTTACGCCTGGGGATCGGTGGCTCAATCCCCGGTCGGGCTCGATCTTGGTCTCGTTCGCCGCGCCATCCGCGACGAACAGAAGCTGCTGCTCGACTATCGCGACGAACTCGGCCGCGCGACCGAGCGCAGGATCCAGCCGATCGCCCTCATCTACTATTCGCAGACCGCAAACATCGTCGCGTGGTGCGAGCTGCGCCAGGCGATCCGCAATTTCCGCAGCGACCGCGTCGAGCATTGCGAGACCGCCGACGCATATTTCCGGGGCGACGGCGACCGGCTGCGACAACTCTGGACGAGTGGGTGGACGAACCCGCCGGTTGCCGCGGCGGGTTAAGTCAATCAGAGGTGCGTGCCGCCGGAGACTTCGATGCGCTGGCCGTTGACCCAGCGGTTGTCGTCGGAAAGCAGCGAGGCAATCATCGGGCCGATATCGTCCGGCACGCCGGCACGGCCGAGCGCCGTCGCATCGGCGACCATCTTGTTGTAGGTCGGATTGTCCCGCACCATGCCGCCGCTGAAGTCGGTTGCGATTGCGCCTGGTGCAACCGTATTGGCCGTGATGCCGCGCGGGCCGAGTTCCTTGGCGAGGTAACGGGTGAACACTTCGATCGCCCCCTTCATCGACGCATAGGCGGAGATACCCGGGACGGCGAAACGGGCAAGGCCGCTCGAGACGTTGATGATGCGTCCGCCATCGGCCATCAAGGGCAGCAGCTTCTGCGTCAGGAAGAAGACGCCCTTCAGATGCACGTTGACGAGTTCGTCGAATGCCTCTTCCGTCGTTTCGGCAATTGTTGCGTGATAGCTGCTGCCGGCATTGTTGACGAGGTAGTCGAACCGAGTTTTTCCAAGACCCTGCAAGGCATCTCTCACCTTGCCCGCAAAGGCCTCGAACTCGGCGACGCGACCGGTGTCCAGCTGCAGGGCGATGGCTTCGACGCCGAGTGATCTGATCTCCACCACAGCGGTCTCCGCTTCTGCCCGATTTGCACGATACGTGAAGAGGACGTTCACGCCGCGACGGGCAAGGTTGATTGCCGTATTGCGGCCGAGTCCACGGCTACCGCCGGTGACGACGGCTACCTTAGATGCTGAATTTGCTTGTGTTTCGTTGGGCATGGTCGCTTCCTTTGCTGGATTTTATGCCCTTACGGTACGCCCGTCGGTGCCCGAAGTTGAATGCCGAAACTCTCGAATTTCTTGCCTGATCCTCCAAGCAACTTGCAGACTAGGCGATACGGCGCTTATCTTGAGCTGGCGCCGAACGACGAGGAGACGCTGGCGATGCTCGATACCCTGAAGCAAGTCATCCAGACCTATATCGACCGAACGGCCGGCGACGCCGACGGGCGTTTTGAGACGCCTGTGCCGGCGCTCTCGGTGTCACGGGTTACCCAGCCTGTCATGCCGAACCACATGATCTACCGGCCGACGATCTGCATTGTCGTCCAGGGGGCAAAGGAAATCATGGTCGGCGACCGTGTCCTCAAGTATGGGGAGATGCAATCGCTGATCGTCACCTTCGAGGTGCCGGCCCTAGGGCAGATCACGAAGGCCAGCAAGGAGGAGCCGTATATCGGCCTCAACATCGATTTCGATGTGGCGATCCTGCGCCAAGTGATGGAGGCAATGGAACAGCCGCCACGACCGGCCAGCGATAGCGCGGCCGGTGTTTTCGTGCAGAATTTCGACGGCGTGCTGGCCGATTGCGTGCTGAGGCTTGTGCGCCTCGCCGACACGCCGAAGGCCATTCCGGTGCTCTATCCAGCGATCATGCGCGAAATCTGCTACTGGCTGCTGACAGGACCGAACGCGGCGGAGGTCAGCAAGCTGGCGCTACCCGGCAGTCATATCAGGCGCATGACCGACGCCATCCATCTGCTGCGCGAGAACTTTGCTACGCCCGTGCGGATCGAGCAGCTTGCGTCCGTCGCGCACATGAGCCCGTCTTCCTTCCACCAGCATTTCAAGCAGGTGACCGCCATGACGCCGTTGCAGTATCAGAAGAACATGCGGCTGCTGGAGGCACGGAGACTGATGGTGTCGGACGGTGCAAGCGTTGCGACGGCCGCCTATCAGGTTGGGTATGAAAGCGCCTCGCAGTTCAGCCGCGAATATTCCCGAATGTTCGGCACGCCGCCGAAGCGCGACGCGATGGAGCGGAAAGAGCTGCCAATGGTCACGGCTGCCTGAGCGGATGCCGACAGAGACGAGGCAAGGCACGCGGCCTCCTCTTCTTCCCCAGCCTGTCACGGCGTGTCGTCGATTCGAAATCCGACCTTCATCACGACCTGATAGTGCGCGACTGCGCCGTCCTTGATATGGCCTCGGATTTGATCGACTTCGAACCATTCGAGATTGCGCATCGTTTTCGAGGCTCGCGCGACCGCGGTCTCGATCGCCTCGGTGACAGACACCTTCGAACTCCCAATGAGTTCCACTTTCTTGTAGACGTGATCGCTCATCCTATCCTCCTCCAATTTTGCCTAGGCTGTGGGCTTTCCTGCTAGGGTTTCTGTCCGCTGGCATGACTAGGGACAATACGGGCCCGGCGGATTTGCAATAAAGTCGAGATCATAACGGGCGACGTCATCAGAACTCGTCTCAATAATACTCAGCTTTGCGAGAAGCCGCCGAACGTCGGCCTGCATGGCGATCATGTGCGGTGTCCGCCGATGGAACTCGTGCGCCTCGGCATCACGAAAGCCTTCGATCAAAACTACCACATCCTCGTCATCCTTATGCCGATGATACTCGAAAAATACGCAGCCCGGCTCGTTGAGCGTGGACGCGACATGGGGTTCCATGGCGAGGAGGAACTCCTCGCGCGTTCCCCGCCTGCAGGTCAGCCAACCCGTTATGAACTTCATCAGACACCTCGAATTGTCTGTTTCATCCCCGAGCGGTGCTGCTTCGCAGACCATCCGTTATCCTTGCTCATCGTCCTCGCGCCGGGGGATATCGAGTTCGATCATCACGGGAGCGTGGTCGCTCGTGTGTTCCCAGCTCCTCGGCTTCCTGCGCACGCTCGCCGATCTCAGCCATGGGGCGACCATCGGGCTGAGCAGGAAGTGGTCGATCCGAAGGCCGGCATCGCGTTCGAACGAGTTTCGCCAGTACTTCCAAAAGGTATAGATTCGCTCGTTCGGATGCAGATGTCTTATGGCGTCGGTCCAGCCCTGTGCGACGAGGTTGGCATAGGCCTTGCGGACTTCCGGCCGAAAGAGGGCGTCATCCCGCCATCGCTCCGGCTTGTAGACGTCAAGATCCGTCGGCATGACGTTGAAATCGCCGACCAGGAGGGTCGGAATGTCAAGCGCGTGCAGTTCGGCGGCATAGTCGTGGAGCCGTCGGAACCAGCGGAGCTTGTAGTCGAATTTCGGGCCGGGCGCGGGATTTCCGTTCGGAAGATAGAGGCATCCGATGAGAATACCCTCGATGGCGGCCTCGATGTAGCGGCTGTGCGTGTCGTCGGGATCGCCGGGAAGACCGCGCCGCGTCAGGATCGGCGTCGAGCCTTTTGAGAGGATCGCGACGCCGTTCCAACTCTTCTGTCCATGCCAGATCGCGCCGTAGCCCACCCGCTCGAGTGCGCCGCGTGGAAACCGGGCATCCTCCGTTTTCAGTTCCTGCAGGCACACGACGTCGGGCTTGTCCTCCTTCAGCCAGCGAAGAAGATTTTCCAGGCGCCCGTTCACGCCGTTGATGTTGTAGGTCGCGATCTTCAAGAGACGAAGCACGCTTGGATGGGTATCGATCGGAGGAAAATGGACGTCGCCTGATAAAGTTCAAGGAACCTCCGCGACGTTAGAGGCTTGAAAGAGCGATCGGATTCTCCCGTGGCGGCCGTCCGCCTGCCATTTACACCAATGTTACCGTAACGTGCTTCCAGCGAGCCGATTTTTGCGCAAAGCTGCTTCGTGGATTTGCAGATCAACGGTCTTGGATCAAAGCAATGGGGGCAGCCATGCAACTCACGAAACGTGAATTCACCAAAGGACTGATCCTGGCAACCGGCTTCGCGAGCCTCTATCCGGCGAAGGGCATTTCCGCTGACATCAGCGCGACCGAGGCACGCGCGATTGCCAAGGAAGCCTACATCTATGGCTTCCCGATGGTCGACAGCTACCGCATTCAATACGCCTATTTCGTCAACACCAAAGACCCTGAGTACAAAGGCCCCTGGAACCAGTTGGTCAACATCCCACGTGTCTATACGCCGGCCGACACGGCGGTGCAGACTCCGAACTCCGATACGCCGTATTCAATGCTCGGCCTGGATCTCCGAGCCGAACCGATGGTGCTGACAGTGCCGCCGATCGAGAAGGACAGGTACTTCAGTATCCAGCTGATCGACGCCTATACCTTCAACTTCGACTATATTGGCAGTCGCGCGACCGGCAACGACGGCGGGAGCTTTCTGATCGCCGGCCCGAGCTGGAAGGGCGAGACGCCAAAAGGCATCAAGAAGGTGATGCGGTCGGAGACCGAACTTGCGCTTGCGGCCTACCGGACGCAGCTCTTCAATCCGGCCGATCTGGACAACGTGAAGAAAATCCAGGCCGCCTACAAAGCGGAGCCCCTGTCCAAATTCCTCGGCCAGCCCGCCCCGGCCGCGGCGAGCGCGATCGATTTCGTCAAGCCTCTCACGCCAGACGAAGAGAAGACGTCACCCGAGTTTTTCAGCATTCTCAATTTCGTCCTGCAATTTTGCCCGACCAATCCATCCGAAACCGAACTGATGGCGCGCTTTGCCAAGATCGGCATCGGCGGAGGCAAGACCTTCGACGCGAACAAGCTGTCGCCTGAGATGAAGACTGCCTTCCAGCAGGGAACGGCCGACGCATGGGCGGAAATGGGGACAATGCGGAAACGCTTCGATACCGGCGAAGTGACCTCCGGCGACGTGTTCGGCACACGTGAATATCTGAAGAACAACTACCTCTACCGAATGACGGCTGCCGTCCTCGGTATCTACGGCAACTCGAAGCAGGAAGCGATATACCCGGCTTACGCCGTTGATTCCGACGGCAAGAAACTCGACGGCGCCAACAGGTACACGGTCCACTTCGCTCCCGGCACGCTGCCACCGGTGAACGCCTTTTGGTCCCTGACCATGTACGAACTCCCCCAGAGCCTGCTCGTCGCCAACTCGATTGACCGTTACCTGCTCAATTCACCGATGTTGCCGCAGTTCGTGAAGGACGCCGACGGCGGGCTGACGTTCTATGTTCAAAACGAATCGCCTGGGAAGGACAGGGAGCCCAACTGGCTTCCTGCACCGAAGGGGCCTTTCGTCGTTGCGATGCGGCTTTATTGGCCAAAGCCGGAAGCCCTCGACGGCACATGGAAGCATCCGCCGATGACAAAAGTTCAATGACGGTGGAATATAAGATTGTAATCGCAGGCGCGCATGTAGGGCACAGAGCGGCAGGCGTTGGACTGGCTATGTCTTAGTTAATAGCCGTGCTTCGTCGCGGGCGGTACAATCAATCATCGGTCGGCATTTAATGGCAACGGCCGCTTGGGAGTTTTGTGCTTCTGCCTGAGCGGAGCATCGAACCAAATGACCGTCCTATCAAACTTAATCTCCTTCACAGACGTCGACGTCGTATTCGAGGCACTCTCGGAATGGTGCCACCTGCACAAGAAAGATCCAATCAGCATCGAAGGTTGCCGGGCAGCCTCGATATTCTTCGATCTCTTCCAGGATGGCTACGACACAAAGGATCGTCTCCTGAGCGCGATTGATCGAAGCGATCCTGCTGAGCAGGTTGAGTAACTCTTCCCCTTGGATTGAAAAGCGGCGCGTGTCCGGCGGCCCCCGAAACTGTTGGGCATGTGGCGAACCCAATGGGCGGGTTGCCATACCGCACCTTGCCGTTTTTTCCCGGGCGCGCGGGCGCGTTCGGTGATACGGTGGCGACCCGAACGCCCTCGCCTGTAAATCCAAAAGTGGGAGGATCAGATGCCGACAATGTTCGTAAGGCATGAGGTTTCGGACTACGCTGCATGGCGCAAGGTCTACGACGCGTTTGCCGCCGTGCAGAAGGCAAACGGCGTTACCGCCGAGGCCGTTTACCAAGCCGCCGACAATCCCAACGACGTGACCGTCACCCATGAGTTTGCCACGGTCGAGGCCGCGCAGGCCTTCGGCAAGCTGGAAGAGTTAAGGGCGGCGATGCGCACTGGCGGCGTTCTGGGCGCGCCAACGGTTTGGCTCACCAACAAGGCGTGAACCCACCCGGATTAATCGATCCGCCGACAGGCTCAGACGCTCAAGTACCGCCTAGTGGTGCTTGAAGTACTGTACCTCGCGCTCGTGTTTCTCGGCCGCTTCGCGTGATTTGAACGTGCCGAGGTTTTTGCGCTTGTGGGTCTTGGGGTCGACCTTGCGCGAGTAAAGACGATATTCGCCGGACTTTAGTTTTCGAATCATGATGGCCTCCTATGAGCTTGATAATCCTCATGGGAGCATGTCGGTTCCACGCGGGGTGGCGGCGCGCAGAGATGACACCCCTAGCGACGGAGCTTCAGCGTCCGGCTGTCCTCTCGTCCGAAACCACGAACCTCGATATGGTCCGCCCGGATTTCGACGATGGCGAAGGTATTCTGGCTCTCGGTATCAACCATGCCCTTGAAATTCAGGAAATGGCATCCGTCGAGCGTGCCGGAATTGCCCGCGTGGTTATGTCCACTGAAATAGGCGGCCACATGGCCGTGCGCAGCCAGTAGCGCGATCATCCGTTCGCGGTCCCAGCCGTCATGCTCGTTCGGCGGATAGACTGGGTAGTGGTTCATGACGATGACGCGCTCGCCCGCGGCACCGGCGTCCTCGATCTGGCCGGAAAGCCAGGCGAACTGCTCGTCACCAGGCATGGCGTTCCAGTCCTGTGCGTTGGCGGCGCCGGTGGCCCGGAGTTCGGCCAGCCGGCGAGCGGCAACCTCCCGATCGGCATGCCCCTCCGGCGGCGCAAAGGTGCTGACCTCGTTGCCATTCAATGCAATGAACCGCCAGCCCTGCCTGACGAAGCTGTAATAGGATGACGCCAGACCGACGCGGCTGGCGACATCGGCCAACCGGTCGGCGGCTACCGCAAAATCATGATTGCCAAGCAGAAAGTAGTTTTCGTGCTTCAGCCTGTCGTAGACCGGCAAGATGTCGTCGAAGCTCTCGAAATCCCGGTCGATGATGTCGCCGAGTGTGATGACGAAGCTCAGCTCTTCGCCATTGAAGACTTCGATCGCCTCCGACAGCTTGGCGAGGCTATTTGCATAATGGCGGTCCATCCCGACATGCGGCTCCCTCGCCGCATATTGGGGATCTGCGACGACGCCGAAGCGGAGAACGGGAAAATCGGAAAAGGACGTCATGACAGCGATTTAGGCGCGCCGCATGACACGCCTGTGACGGTCTCGAAACGAAAACACCCGGCGTTTCGAGGCGCCGGGTGCTGACATCTGTTCTGTCGAACCGCTTACTTGGCAGCGGCTTCGTAGCGCTCCAGGACGTAGTCCCAGTTGATCAGGCTGTCGACGAAGGCTTCGAGGTACTTCGGACGCGCGTTGCGGTAGTCGATGTAGTAGGAGTGTTCCCACACGTCGACACCGAGGATCGGGGTTGCGCCGTGCACGAGCGGGTTTTCGCCGTTCGGGGTCTTGGAGATTTCGAGCTTGCCGTTCTTGACGGAAACCCAAGCCCAGCCGGAGCCGAACTGCGTCGTGCCGGCCGCAATGAAGTCGGCCTTGAACTTGTCGTAGCCGCCGAGATCGGAATTGACCGCAGCTTCGAGCTTGCTCGGCAGCTTGTTGCCGCCGCCGCCCTTCTTCATCCACTTCCAGAAGTGGACGTGGTTGTAGTGCTGGGCAGCATTGTTGAAGAGGCCGGCATTGGTGCCGAACGACTTCTTCACGACGTCTTCGAGGGAGAGATCGGAAAGGCCTGCCTCTGCCGCAAGCTTGTTGCCGTTGTCGACATAAGCCTTGTGGTGCTTGTCGTGATGGAATTCCAGGGTTTCCTTCGACATGAAGGGCTGAAGCGCTTCATAGTCATAGGGAAGTTCGGGCAATTCGAAAGCCATTGCGGGTCTCCTTTGGCAATAGTTTGCGTAATCGGCAGGTGAGGCGGAACATAGGAGCGCAAGCATGGAGAGGCAACCGGCGAAATATCAAAAAAGACGGACGGAGAGGAAAAATTGCCTTCGCCAAGCACTTGGCTTTGCAGCCCTAAATCGCTGATCATGGGCGCGTTTCGCAACAGCAGGAAGACGGGGCTCTTCAGATGCAGAGGAATAAAATCCGCTTTTGCATGTTTGCCATCGCAATCGCTGCGGCGGGGACCGCCCGCGCCTCCCCAGGCGACGCCTGGCAGCAGTTCGCGACCGAGGTTGAAGGAAAGTGCAAACAGGCGGCGCGAGCCTCGATCGAGTTTCCGCATGCCGTCGTCGACCCGTTCGGCAGCGAGCACTACGGCATCGCGCTGGTGACCGGCAAGCCGAAGGGTGCGAATGGCTTCGTCAGCTATTTCTGTGTCTATGACAAGCAGACGAAAGAGGTCGAGTTGGGCAGCGAAATTGAGACGGACGAGATGCGGATTCTACCCGACGAATAAGGTCGTCTGCCGTTGTTGCACAAACATCACAGGTACGCCCGTCAAACCTGTTGATTGTCATGTTGCGTATTTTGACACCGACACATAGCCGTTTCTAGATGCACGCGGAGCATGCGTTTACGGACTCACGGCAATTTTCGATCGGTCGCTTAATTAGCTGAAATCCATATTTCGCCGGCGTTTTTGGCAAGTACTTTTGGGGCACAAGTCATGGTCATGAACTTTTTTCGTCGCGCAGAAGACGGCGGCAAATCGCTGTCGACGACAGGATACCGACCCGCATCAATTACCGATGAGCGCCCGGCCGATGAGCCGCTGCGTTACGCCATTCCCGACGTCAACGACTTTGCAGCCTTCGGCTCGGCGCTGGAAGAAAACCAGCGGACGTCGGAGGATCTCATGTCGAGCCTCGCATCACTGCAGGAACGCGTTTCCTCGCTGCTCGGCACCCACAGCCAGTCGCTGAACGAAACCGGCGCGCTCCGCGCCGAATGCGCGCGAATCAGCTCGCTTCTCGACTACGAAAGCAACGCGCGCCAGAAGGCCGACCAGGACAACCTTCGCCTCGGCGCCGAAAACAAGGATTTTCGTGCCGACAACACGCAGCTTCGCTCTGAGATCGAGGCGTTTCGTGACGAGCTGACGAAGCTGCAGGGCGTGCATCAGGTCGCTCGCGAAGAATTCACGATCATCGAAAATCGGCTGCTTGACGCCGAGCGAGAGCTGACGGATCGCGCCATCCAGTTCGACGAAGCCTCGACGCTGCTGAAGCGCGCCCAGACCGAGCTCGACCAGCGCAGCCGCGAACTCTCGGCCACCCGTGAGAAGCTCGACAACGAAGCGACGGCACACCAGCTGCTGATCGAAACGTCACGTCGCGAAAACGGCGTCCAGACCCGCGAAATGGCCCGGCTCAACGAGGAACGCAGCCATCTGAAGTCCAGCCTCATCGAACAAGAAGCCCAGGTGCGCAACCTGCAGATGACGGTTGCCAATCTGAAGCAGGACCTTTCGCTCGTCGAGGAGCGCCACAAGAGGCTCGAGGTCGAGCATGAGACGCTGCAGGCGTCCTCGGCGCTGGAGATCGCGCACCTGACGACGAAGCATGAGGCGATCGGTTCCAAGGCCGAACTCGTGGAAAAGCTTCTCATCACCGCGAACGGCCGCAACAAGATGACCGACGAGGAGCTGCAGGCGGCACGCGCCGATCTGAAGCGCGTCAAATCGGAACTCGCCACGTCCCTCTCCCGCTCCGAGCGACTTGCCGAAGAACTGCAGCGCGCCCGCACGACCGGCGCTGAAAGCGAGGCCGCCCGCCGCGAACTCGCGACGCAGGCAAATGAGCTGACCCTGAAGTTGCGTGAAGCCGAAAGCCTGCGCGTGCGCCGCGACCGGGATGCCGACGCACTGCGCCGCGACATCGACACACGCATGGATTCTGATCGCTACGAAATCGGCCAGCTGCGCACCAGCCTTGAGATCGCCAAGTCGGAGATCCGGCAGCTGCGCGCGGAGCGCGCCATTCTGACCGGCCAGCTCGAGGTCGCGCGCAGCGAACGGGCTGGTGGTCTTGTCCCCGCCGCCCCTCTTGATGAACACGACGACGTCCGCATGCCGGCGGCAAGCTTCACGCCAATGATCGACATCTCCGAGAAGTCACTGCGCGCACCGTCGACCGATGGCACGCCCGCCGAATGAGGCTTGACGGCGTCGGGCCACGGCCTGATGCCAAGTCTTGCTTTTGCCTGTATTGTATTGGTTTCTTAAGGAGCTAAGGCGGATCGCGTGAACAAAGACTTGCGCGACCTGCCTTAGGTCTTTGTTCTTATGCATGTCCTCGCCTCGAAGCGGCTCGCTTTCGGCAGGCATGCATTGGCCAGGAGGAGACCATGGCGCTCGGCACGTCGCATCGCTTGCAGGATGGCATCGAAGCCGTCGAGAGCATGACCCGCTTCGCGTTCGCGATCCTGGCGCTTGCCTCCGGCGTTTACACCTACCTCGGGGTCCGAAGCATCCTCGACGGATCGGCAACGGCTGTCTTCTTCGCGGCGCTTATCTATTCCAGCGCCGTTTCGGTGGCGATCTATGCCTTCTGGACCTACATGGCCCGCTTCTATCCGCACGTAACCAGCGCAGGCGGCCGCGCAGCGATGCTCGGCGTCATGGCGCTCGGCTGCGCGATGATCATCGCCATGTCGAGCTGGCTGAACGCGGCCGCGCTGGCGGGCTCCGCAGCACTCGAACAGCATCTCGCCGAAACGCTGGAAGACTACACGGCCGACCTCGACCAGGCGCACCAGAACGCGCTTGCCGCCCAGAGCCTGCTGCCCGACATCCAGCGTACGCAGGAACGGTTTCAGCGGCTAGCCGATCAGGAGCGAGAAACCGGCGCACTGACGGGAACGACGGGCGCCGGCAGCGTCGTGCAGCTTCTGTCACAAATGGCCTCGCAGCTGACCGAACTGGAAAACGGAATCAACGCCTCGCGCGAGCGGGTGACGACGCTGTTTGACGAGGGTCGCAAGCATCTCGAAACAATGCGGACGCTGGTGTCGGCGCCGGGTGCGATCAACCCACGTGCCGACCAGTTCGCGGCCGAAGTCGTCGGGCTTTCTGGCGTCATCACCTCGCTGGAGCAAACCTCGATCGCACCGTCGGTCAAGCGCGCGGCGGAAGACCTGTCGCTCGGCTTCATCGCGCCGGTTGCGGATGGGCGCGAGGCGGATCTCGCGACACGCCAGGACCAAGTGATGGAGACGATCCGATCCTCCGTTGCGGCGCAATCCAAGGTGCTCTCGCAGGCGGCCGATCAGATCCTCGAACGCAAGCCGGTGGCTGAACGGCGGTTTGTGCCGCTCTCCTCGGCGGAGGCCGTGCTGCGCTATGCCGGCGATTTCATTCCGAG
Organism: Rhizobium sp. BK176; assembly: GCF_024808055.1. NCBI lineage: Bacteria > Pseudomonadati > Pseudomonadota > Alphaproteobacteria > Hyphomicrobiales > Rhizobiaceae > Rhizobium > Rhizobium sp. BK176. Next base: position 267,421 of record NZ_JANUBV010000002.1, read on the forward strand.
TTGGGCCGGCGCCATATCGATCGACATCCTGCCGGCGGTGCTGATCTTCATGCTGTCGATCGTCCATTCGACGCTGCGCCGCCAGGAACAGCGCCTGCCCTTCGCCGAGCGGATCACCGCCGCCGAGCTTCTGCAGGCGCTGGAAGTGCAGCGTGAAATCCAGCGCCACGGGGTTAACATCGAGACCGCCGTTGACGCGGCGGAGCGCACCGAAACGGCGGACCAATCAAACGTCGCGAACTTCGACCTGTCGGGCAAGGGACCGCGCAAGGGACCGCCCGCATGAGACTGGAAACGGCGGGGCAGAAGTTGAAGAACTACGTGCTCTCCGCCGATGACGGCAGGCTGATGCGGCATGCCTTCCACGCGCTGCTGACGATGGCCGCAATCTTCGTGGTCATCGACTGGCATGAAATCAGCGCCGGCAACACCGACACGCCAGCCTTCGATCCGGCGATGCCGGGCGCCCTCCCCATGCTTCCGCCGGCTCTCACCGAGGGCAAGCCACAAAGCGCACCGGCCGAGATCACCACAGACCCCGAGCTCCTCAAGAAGGCGATCCGCTTCGAACTGCAACCTGACGGCGTGCTGCTCGCGCAAGGCACGATCGAACCGGGCGCGGCCGCGCGTTTCGAGGCTGAGATCAAAGCTCGTGGCGAGTATGTCAGAACAATTTCGCTCGACTCACCGGGCGGGTCGATCGGCGACGCGATCGCCATCTCCACGGTTATCCGCGAACGCAAGATCGCAACCAGCGTTGCTGGCGGCGCACTTTGCGTCTCCTCCTGCCCGATCGTCATGGCGGGCGGCGTCGTGCGAATGGCGGAGAAGGACTCCGTCATCGGCGTGCATCAGATTTTCAATGGCACCAGCGAAAAGCTGTCGCCGGAACGTGCCATGTCGGAAGCGCAGCGCACCACCGCTGACGTCACCCGTCATCTCGACGAGATGGGCATCAAGCCCGGCCTCTGGATTCACGCGATGGAAACGCCGCCCGACCAGCTCTACTATCTCTCGCCCGACGAGATGAAGGACTTCGCGCTGGTTACGCCGACTGCCCCGGTAGCTAAGAAGACGAAATAGTGGCAAGTTCGGAAAGCTGCGCGGAGCTGCCGGCAAGTCAGCAGGGGCTGAGAGAATTGCTGGTTAAAGCTCGCAGCACGGCTTGACTGACGTTGGTAGCTTAGGGTTGCGTCGCCGCTTGAGCGGGACACACGCCGCAATTCCTCTCGAGCTTCTCCAGGGCGCCGGCACCGGCCCATCCTTCAAAGCGATATTCGATAACGCGTTGCTTGATGAGGCAGCAGTCGGCGCGACCGGTCAAGGCCGGCTCAAGTGGATCATCGGTCCAAAACCTTTCTGCAGGCTTCCAGTAGCCTAGAACATCGAGCAGCGACACGCCGAAATAATATTCGTCCGCATAAGAGTCCCCGTAGCCGGGGTCATGCCGATAGCTGCCGTCTGCGTTCAGAGTGTTCTCGAGCGACCAGCGCAACATCTGGCGAATTTCCTCGCGGGCCATCCCGCGCTCTTCCTCGCTCATGTGCGGCCAGCCGAACTTGAAGATCGAAGCCACATCATAGAGGTTGTGGTTGGTAAACTTCCCGCCGCTGCGCCACCCGAAAGGATATGGATCGTCTTTGATGGCAAGCGTCGTCTTGATGATCTGCGGCCAATGCTCCACGTCGCCCTTGCTGTAGCGCACGACATGAAATGTCATGCTGAGATCGGCGGTCTTGCGTATCTTGCCATCGATCACGTACCAGGCGCCCCAATAGCCCGTTTCGGTATCCTGTGCGCCGTGGATGAAAAACCAGGCAGCTTCGCGCAGTTCATCCCAGGCGATGCTCTCGTCGAGTGCTACGTAGCCGGTAAGAATATCCTGCAGATCACGTTTGTAGGCTGCCGTTGAATAACTGGTCATCACGCTGCTTAGTTCGCCACGGTTGTCGACACCCGTGTTTTCGATGTCCGAGATGAGCAGGCTCTGCAGATAATTGATGAGTTCCCGGCCGGTGCGGAGCCTCGGGCGCAGACGGTAGTGGGGCGGCTCCCCTTGGCTTGTAAGAAGGCCGATCGCCGCCGCTGTCGCCCCCAGTCGCATGAACCATTGCTCGTAGCAAAGCCCCCAGAAGCCATCGACCGCCGATTGCTCGCTGGCAAACTTCTGATCCTTATCCTTCAGGCTCCGCTCTATGCGATCCAGCTTGTCCTCCAGCGCCTTCCAGTTTGCCGTGTAGCCAAGCAGCCATTTTGCCTCGAGATAGAGCTGTTCCGAGCATTGCAGCGTATTGCCGGCGGCTTGTTCGGCGGCGATCCCGGCGGCGAGCGCCTCGAGACGCTCCGTGTATTGCTGACGACGCTCTCGATAGTTGGGGTCGAACGCCTCGAACTCGCGCACAATGACGTCCCGCATGTCGGTCTGGCCCGCGAGCGCGGCTGACGGGGAGCCACCGAATACGACGAGTCCCGCGAGCGCCAGCCGAAGACCTGCGGCAATGCGGTGACTGAATAGCGTGTCCACCATGGTCTTTTCCACATCCACCAAGACTGGTTGGTCTTCGAGACGGTCACATATGCAGGGCGTCAATCAGCTTTGCGTCTTTGTGGGCCTCGCAGGCGTTGTTGATTGCCACGAGCAGATTGCCCTGGCTGAGTTTGCCCAGCTTGGGATCGTTCTTTAGCGCCTGGCGCACCGTGGAACCAATCTCGACCATGCCGTCGTGGCTGGCTGCATTATAATCCTTGCAGGTCACCGTGGTCGGATCGATCGCGACGGCGCCAAGCGTTGGCAAAGCGGCGGTGGCGAAGACCAACGAAAGTGGAAGGCGGCTAACCATCGATCTTCCTCCCTCGGTTAACTTGCTCCGCAACAACACGCGGCCAAGACAGTCTAGCAGAAATTGAAAACCCAATCGCGCATGATGTCCGCTTTCGCTGCTATCGCTGCGACCGCCACGGTTGTACAGTTCGCCGGGATAAGCGAGTGTCGTGCGTCGGAGCACGCTCTGTAAAGGGAGGATGCCTTGCCTAGATCGTTGTTCCTGTCGCTAGCGCTGGCTGTCGGCCTCTGCGTCCCAACAATATCCGTGCCGACCGAAGCAAGTGCACAGACCAATATAACCATCAACATCGGCACCAATCTCAATAGAGGCCGGGGAATTACCTGCAGTGAGGGCGAGAGGCTGCTCCGCAACCGCGGTTTTAGGGATGTCAGGAGGATCGACTGCCGCAGTCGTTTCTTCGTCTATCGTGCCTGGAGAGGCGGTAGCCGCTTCGAGATTGCCGTGCGGCAACACGATGGGCGCGTTGTCGATATGCGACGCATCAGTGGAAGGCGATAAGCCCCCAAAGCGGGCATCGGCTCTGTCATAACGGTCATGCCCCCGAACGGACTGGCGAGAATGCCAGCCTATGCGACAAGACGTGCGGCAATCAATCCGAGCAGCGCCACCAAGACCAGCCCGGTGGCTACGAGGACCTCACGAAATTGCGGACCTACCTGTCGCCTCTGATAGCGTCCGGCAATGATGTCGCGCTCTTTAGTAAGATAATGGATTCCGTATCGACCGAACATTCCTGTCTCCATCAGACACATCAATGGAATGAGCGTCGCATGGTCCGGCGTATGAAATCGATACGGTGACGAGCCGCCAAAAATAAGTGTCGCATAAGCGTCGCGTTCAGAAGCAGCGCCACTATGAGATTTTGATTTCCGCGCGCTCGCGTTCGTCTGGAACCCTAACACGCCTGCAGCCATCTTCTTGCCACAGCCGATTTTTGAGAATTGGAGCACGAAGATGTATTTCGAACTCAAGGACGCTACCGCCGACATCCTCGCCAAGAGCCGGCGCCGCGAGGACCCCTGCGATCTTCCATTGAACCTGATTGCCTCGGAAAAAGAGGCCTACGACATCCAGGCGATCGCGCAGGACGCCCTGGGCTTCGCACGAAGGGGCTATGCGCTTATCGGGACAAGCGACGAGTCGTTGCGGACATTGGGTTTGACCAAGCCAGTCTATTCCGAGATTCCCGCCTTTTCGTTGCTTGAGGGCGTCAAGGAGTTCAGACTTCCGCCGGAGACGATCGGCGTCCAATGCGAGTTCGTGTTCACGATGCGCCGGTCCTATCCGGAGGATGGCGAGCCTATCGACACCAAGACTGCCAGCGACGCCATCCTGGGCTGCCGGCCGGCCATTGGGATCGTCGGCCGCCGGACTCGCCGGACATTCGTCGGCGACCATGCGGCGATTGCCGACTTCGGCCTACATGTTGCAACGATCTGCGGCGACCCGGTTCCGCGCATCTGGCCTGGCGAAGTCGCCAAGATCGAGGTGACGACCTTTCTGTTCAAGCAAACCGTTTTTTCGGGAAGGGCGACGTCGGTCATGGGTGATCCACTGAACGCCGTCGCCTGGCTTGCGGCAGAGCTTGCGGCAAAGGGCCGACGGCTCGAGCCGAACGACATCGTCGCGACTGGCTCATGCACGAAAATTCTCCAGGTCTGGGCGGGCCAGCACCTGGCAGCCGACTTCGGTCCACTTGGCCAAATCGAGTGCGTCTTCACCTGATACGGGCTTTGGGCGGCCCATTCGAAAACGGTGCCTCTGCATGCTAAGTGATGTCCACGGGCACGCGGTTCATCAAGCGAGACGGAATGGGTATCAGGAACTTTTTGATCGAAGGCGTGTCCGGCACTGGCAAGACCTCAATTGCCACCGGATTGCAGCAGCGCGGCTATCACGTCATCCACGGTGATCGTGAACTCGCCTATCAAGGCGACCCTGAGACGGGTGAACCACTGGATGGCTCAGCGTTAAAGCGGAGCGTTCTGGATGCCGCCTTCGGCCACAAGCACCATCTTTGGGACATCGACAAAGTCAAATCTATGGTGGCCGATCAAAGCCACTCGATCTCTTTCTTCTGCGGCGGTTCGAGGAATTTTCATCAATTCATCGACCTGTTTGACGAAGTCTTCGTCCTCGACGTCGATTTGGACACCTTGAAGAGGCGGCTCGCCAGCAGACCTGAAGGCGAGTTTGGCGCAAAGCCCGCCGAACAAGAGGTGATCATGCGACTGCATGCGACGAAAGAAGACGTTCCCAGAAACGCGACCGCCATTGACGCCACCGCGCCGCTCGCCTCCGTTATCGACGATATCCTGTCGAGGTGCGGAGAGACCAGAACCGTGATGGCTGCCTTTGGTTCTGTGCGGCCCTGAAGTATCGGCTGCAGCTTGTCCATTTCAGTCCTTCGGACAGCCGAAAGGAAAACGGCTTCCTGCGATCTATGGTATGACTTCATTTAGTCCCCTCTCCAAACCGAAGCAGGAGGAGTGCGATGCCCTTTAACGACAGGTCAAAGCATATTACCGAGGGGGTGGCACGCTCGCCCAATCGCGCGATGTATTACGCGCTCGGTTATGAGAAAGCGGACTTCGACAAGCCAATGATCGGCATTGCAAACGGGCACTCGACGATCACGCCCTGCAACGCAGGACTACAGCCGCTGGCGGATGCGGCGATCGCATCGATCAAGGCGGCGGGTGCCAACCCTCAAGTCTTCGGAACGCCGACGATATCTGATGGTATGTCCATGGGCACTGAGGGCATGAAATACTCACTGGTTTCCCGCGAAGTGATCGCAGATTGCATCGAGACGGCGGTCCAGGGGCAATGGATGGACGGGGTCCTCGTCATCGGCGGTTGCGACAAGAATATGCCGGGTGGAATGATCGGCATCCTTCGAGCAAACGTTCCTGCAATTTATGTTTACGGCGGGACGATCAAACCGGGTAGATGGAAGGGGCAAGAGCTATCCATTGTTTCCTCCTTTGAGGCCGTAGGCGCGTTCATGGCGGGAAACATGAGCGAGGAAGATTTTGTCGGGATCGAACGCAACGCCTGCCCCTCAACTGGTTCGTGCGGTGGAATGTACACGGCGAACACCATGAGTTCGTCGTTCGAGGCGCTGGGTATGTCGCTACTCTATTCTTCCAACATGGCAAACACCGACCAAGAGAAGATCGATAGCGCCTCTCTATCCGCGAGCGCGCTGGTCGAGGCCGTCAAAAAAGGCATCAAACCTCGCGATATCGTTACGCGCAACGCTATCGAAAATGCGGTCGCCCTGATTATGGCTACAGGTGGCTCCACCAATGCCGTCCTCCACTATCTCGCGATCGCACACGCAGCAGAAGTCGAATGGTCCCTCGACGATTTCGAGCGGATACGCAGGAAAGTACCGGTCATCTGCGATCTCAAGCCGTCCGGAAGATACATGGCGGTTGATCTCCATCAAGCCGGAGGCATTCCTCAGGTGCTGAAACTTCTACTCAATGCGGGCCTGTTGCACGGGGATTGTCTCACCGTCACCGGCCGTACTATTGCCGAAGAACTCAAGGGGTTGGCAGATCAACCTCGTGCGGACCAATCTGTCATTCGAACCTTGAATGCCCCGCTTTATAGCGAGGGCCATCTTGCAATCCTCAAAGGCAATCTGGCCGAGGATGGGGCGGTCGCAAAGATCAGTGGTTTGAAAAAGCTTGCAATTGCCGGCCCCGCGCGTGTTTTCGAAGATGAGCAATCGGCTATGGATGCCATTTTGGCTGACAACATTCGGCCGGGCGACATACTGGTTTTGCGCTATCTCGGTCCGAAGGGCGGTCCCGGCATGCCTGAAATGCTGGCTCCGACATCTGCGATCATCGGTCGTGGACTTGGCGACAGCGTGGGGCTTATCACCGACGGCCGGTTCTCGGGTGGGACCTGGGGAATGGTCGTTGGCCACGTTACACCTGAGGCATTTGTCGGAGGGACAATCGCGCTTGTTCAAGAGGGCGACATGATTACCATCGACGCGCATCGTAAGCTGCTTCAGCTTGAGGTGGGCGAGGATGAAATCGCGCGACGGCGCGCGCTTTGGAGACAACCCAATCCCAGGTACACCAAAGGGGTGCTCGCAAAATTTGCAGCGCTCGCCAGACCGGCTAACGAAGGAGCGATAACCGGATAGTTTCAACTGGCTGCGTTTGGCGCAAAACGGCATGTCGATTGTCGGCCCAAGCGCACGAGCGTCTGATCCGATTGAACTTCAAACTGAACCCCGCCATCAGCGGTCAAATCCTTCCCGCCCGATGACCTCAAACATGCTTGACGAATGTCGGAGATGCCATGCCTTCAACGTCGGAGGCTGCTGGCGGCGGCGAGCATTTCCGCCGCGTTTGGAAAGGTGCAGAGGCTGTCAGGCCCGTCGCGCGCTTCAATTTGCACCCAGCGAACGATGCCATCGCCGTCGATGAGGAAGTGTCCGACAAGCTGTGTGGGGTGGCTTGCGAAGATGGCATGGTCAACCTCAGTAAGCTCGAAGCCGTCTTGGGCGTTGAGTAAGGCGTTGGCCGCCATCGGATGAAGCGCGTCCGGCAGTTCGCCCGTCGGGTTGATGCGAGCGGCCTCGAATTGCTCCATGCTTGCCCGATAGGGCCATACTGGTTTCTCGGAGCTGCCCTCGGGCAGGAACTCCCCGTACGGCACACCAAAGGCCCGGTGCGTGGAGCAATCCTGGTCGCATAGCAGCACGGCCGGCGTCGGCCGGTGGTCGAAATATACGCGGGCGCGCTGCACCGGCGTGTTGATCACGGCAACCGTTTCCACCCCCGCGGCGTGCAGGGCAGGCTGTAGACTACCGAGTTGTCCGACCTGACGCCGGCAGAACGGACAGTGCAACCCGCGGAAGAAGGCGATCAGAAACGGGTGACCGTGAAGGCTGGCAAGAGAAACCGTTCCCTCTTGATTTGCCGACGGAAGCGCGAAGGCGGGTGCGTATTCCCCTGGTTGGAGCGGGCGCATCTGGTCTCGCATGGCATCTGTCCTTTGCTAGGAGTTCAGTTGGCTGCTGTGCTTGATCCAAGTGCAACACCTATCACGCCACGGCACCACTCGCTATGTTCACGGGTGCAATCGGCTGGAGCGCGAAGCTTCAGGAGCCTTGCAGCGCAAACGGGCGGTCGGACAACGGGCAAGTCCCCGGAACAGTCGAGATAGCGGCGAAAACCTAAATCGGGCCTGACCTGCCGCTTGGAAGAGGAGAGAAAATGAAACGCATCGACATGGAGGTGAGCGGCGGCTGCCAATGCGGTACGGTGCGCTACCACGCAAAAGCAATGCTCGACAATTCGCATCTCTGCCATTGCCGCATGTGCCAGAAAGCTTCGGGGAGCATCTTTGCCGCGCTCGTCGCCGCACCCGACGATGCGCTCACCTGGACACGCGGCAAGCCGAGCGTCTGGAAGAGCTCGGAGCTTGTCGAGCGCGGCTTCTGCGCCAATTGCGGAACGCCATTGTTTTTCCACCACCTTAAAAACGGTCGCACCAACCTGATGATAGGTTCGCTTGACGATCCGCACGCATTCCCGCCGCTTGCCAATACGTGCACCGAAAACATGGTGGCGTGGTTCGATACGATCACGGGCATCGAAAACGCCGGTGTGACCGAGAACAACGGCGCCGACTGGGCCGCAGCAATCAAGGAGAGCAACAACCAGCATCCCGATCACGATACCACCTCATGGGCAGTGAGGGCGCGCGATCGCTGAGTTCGGGCGGCTGCAAGCGATTGCGGCTCTGCCGGGCGCGGCGTTAGAGAACAAGGCTTCAGGCAGATTCAGCGACCGGCTTTGCTTCGCCGAACCATCGCGAGGCGGCCTGTGCGGCGTCCTCAAGATCAGGGGCAGTGTCCGAGGCCCAGGCGACGACTCCATCCGGGCGCACGAGCAAAGCACTCAAACCCAGCCGGTCTTTCGCGGTGCCCGCGACGTAGGTCATGCGTTCACTCCAACCGTTTGCCAAGGCTTGAAGGGGAGAGCCAGGGCCAAAGTCCAGCAGCAGGCCTTGCCCACGCCTGAGGCGTTCGCCGAGTTTCGTCCCGTCGGCGAGCTCGAAGTCGGGCGCGCTACGACCGACCAGCGGATGGCTGCCGCCTAGATCCTGGCGGAGAGAAACGCCCGATACCCGCTCCGCGAAATATGTCGCCCCGTCTCGAGTTTCGATCAGATCACGGATGATGGCTTCGAGCGCTCGCGAACTGCGGTTCGGCCGCATGAGCGCGACCTGGGCGCGCGACCAGTCGAGGACCTGAGCCCCGACAGGGTGCCGCTCGCTTGCATAGGTGTCGAGCAGGCCGTCCGCCGCATCGCCGCGGATGGTGGCGGCAAGCTTCCATCCGAGGTTCATCGCGTCGCCAAGCCCGAGGTTGAGGCCTTGGCCGCCCAGGGGGGAATGGACGTGCGCTGCGTCGCCGGCGAGCAGCACTCGGCCGTTGCGGTACTCTGTCGCCTGATGGGCGCGATCCGTCCAGGTGGTGGCAAGCTGGAGTGCTGTTATCGTCACGTTGGCATCTGAGATCCGGTGCAAAACCGCCTGCACATGCTCGAGCGTAATCGGTTGCGTGCGGTGGAAAGCGCCCCCGTCAAACTCGACCATCGCGATCGTCCCGGGGCGGGAGTACGTGTACATGCCCGTCCGCGTATAGTGACGGCCGAGCTGGAGCTTGTCCGGATCGGCCATTTCAACCTCGACGGAATAGCCCGTGAACTCGGGATCGGTACCGACGAATTCAAAGCCGGCGGCCTTGCGCACGGTGCTGCGGCCACCATCGCAACCGACGAGCCAGCGTCCCTCGAAGGTTTCACCACCGGCGCGGACGCTGACGATTTCGCCGGACTGCTCGAGCTCCTCGACGCTGAAGCCGCGCCGGATCTCGACGCCCATTGCGGTTGCGCGGGCGGCCAAGACGGCTTCGAGGTGCTCCATCTCGATCACCATGCTGGTGCCGGCCGGACTTGGCAGACGATACTGCCACTTCGCGGTGTCAACGTTGTCTTGGTAAAATTGGATACCGGCGAAATGGCCAGCCGGCCGGCGCGCCTGTTGCATCCAATGCGCGGATGCCGGAGCGCTTCGGTTGCCCGGGTCGTCCTTTGCAGGTTGCGGAGCAGTGATGTCGTCCAGCATTCCGCGACGGTAGAAGGCTTCGATGGTGGGAGCCGAAAGGCCGCGCATTCCGAATGGAAGGCGCTTCAACGGCGAAATCGGGTCTTCGGCCTGCTCCAGCACCAAGACCGAGAGGTCCACAAGCCGCAGCTCGCAGGCGAGAAATAGGCCGACAGGGGCCGGCGCCGGCGATCACGACGTCATAGATGGTCGATTGGCTGTTGTGCATGAACTGCTCCTTTGTTGGTGTTCGACCCGGAGCGGTTCATCGACGCGAGAACCACACGGACGAACAATCGGCACCGCCTGAGCGGCCCGATGCTCGTCGTGGGGGATCTCATGCGCGAGGCAGGAGGCCAGAGCTTTCGTTTCCAAAAGGACTTGGGCTTACCAAACCAAGTCTGCCTTTTCCGACGCAGGCTGTATAACGGATTGACGACCGGCCTGCAACGCCGGCTGCGGCGCGAGCCCGATCGAGGCTGCAGCCGCAAGAACCCGTCGACCCAAGCTGGCGCTAGGGCATTTCGAGGGTCGGCCGCGTATTCGCCGAGTTGTTTTCCAAGCGCTAGACGTTGCGACCGAAGAAAACGTCCACGGAGGCGACCTTGTCGCCCCTGAAACGTAGAACCTCCATGTTGCGGAACGCGCCGCCGTCATGCTTTTCGGCGCGGTAGCGGACCACGGCCTCGTCGCCCGCAATCTGGAGGTATTCGATCTCCATGTCGCGAAACGGTGGCGGCTCTGGCCAACAGCGGCTGAAATATTCGATCCGATCGATACGATCGTCGCGTGGGCTGGAGAAGCTGAAGTCCTCCGTCAGCATTGCACCGGCATCATCCTTGCGGCCCTCGATGTAGGCAGCGTAAAGGCTGCGAACGATGCCCTTGCGTCGTGTGTCATCGCCTGCCATCGCCCGGTCCTTCGTTTTAATTCCGATTGCAATTTGCAATCAGTTTATAGCAGAGGGAACCACCTTGCGCAACCGCGGCCGGGAATCGGCTGGCGAAGGGCTGATGGTGACGGCCTGCGGCGGGTTGCATCGGAGACCAATGGAACACCACGGCGCCGACAAAACGGCTTCGAAGCCGCCTTGATGGATGGTCCGCGAGGGAGCTATATGGGCGTGTACCCACCCCGGAACGATCTGCGCATCCACTGCCGGGCAACCGCCCATGCGCTCGACACCGACCGGCTCCCGCTTCCCGACGCCTTCACCCGCGCCGATTTCCTTGCCGCCGCAAAGGGACATGCTTGCCTCCCGCGCGGCTGAACTGACCTATACGATCAATGCAAAGGCCATGAAATGACCGATACCAAATGGGAAGCCGCGGTCGTCGACAGCGGTTCGATATACTGGAAGCGCAATCTGGTCATTTCGCTGCTCGGCTCGTTCACGACGATCGTCGCAATGACGCTGCTGCTCCCCTTCCTGCCGCTCTATGTCGAGGAGCTGGGCGTCAGCGACCATGCGGCGATCGTGCAATGGTCGGGCATCGCCTATGGCGCGACCTTTTTGGCCGCCGCATTCGTGGCGCCGCTCTGGGGCCGCCTCGGCGACATCTATGGGCGCAAGCTGATGCTGGTGCGCGCCAGCGCCGGGATGACGGTCGCGATCTCGCTGATGGGCATGGCCGACAATGTCTGGCAGCTGGTGGCGTTGCGCCTGTTCGTCGGCCTTGCCGGCGGCTATTCGTCCGGCTCGATGGTATTGGTTGCCACGCAGACGCCGAAGGACCGTTCCGCCTGGGCGCTCGGCATGCTCTCGTCCGGCATCATGGCTGGCAACCTTGTCGGGCCGCTGATCGGTGGCGCGCTGCCGCCGTTGATCGGCATCCGCAACACCTTCCTCGCCGCCGGCGCGATGATATTCCTGGCGTTTCTCGCCACCACCTTCCTGATCAAGGAAGAGAAGTCCCCTGCCCGCAAACAGGCCGCAAAGGCGAGCGGCGGCTGGGCCTCGATCCCGGACAAGGGACCCGTCATCGCGATGCTCGCGACCGGTATGCTGCTGATGCTCGCCAACATGTCGATCGAGCCGATCATCACCGTCTATGTCGCGCAACTGGCGGAAGACCCGCGCAAGGTCACGATGATCGCGGGTATCGTCATGTCGGCCGCAGCCCTCGGCAGCATCCTGTCGGCCTCGCGGCTCGGCAAGCTTGCCGACCGGATCGGTCACTGGCCTGTTATAGCGGGCGCGCTTGCCGCTGCCGGCGTGCTGTTGATCCCGCAGGCATTCGTGACCAGTTCCTGGCAGCTGATCGTCCTGCGTTTCCTGATGGGGATCGCGCTCGGCGGGCTTCTGCCCTGCATTTCCGCGGTCATCCGCCATAGCGTACCGGACAGTGCGGCTGGCAGCATCCTCGGGCTTTCGGTATCGTCGCAATATGTCGGCCAGGTCGCCGGCCCGGTGCTCGGCGGCTTCATTGGCGGCCATATCGGCATGCGGGCGGTCTTTCTTGGAACCTGTGTGCTTTTGATTGCCGGTTCCGCCTATGCCTGGCTCGTGCGACCGCGCGCCGTCACGGCACGCCGCAGATAAGATCGACGGCGGAGCGCGCCAGCGCTTCCAGCGCCTCACGGGTTTCCCCGGCCCGCGCCCGCACTGCCAGCGAGTGCATGATGGTCGAGGCCAACCGGGCCAATGCCTTCGGATCGGTCTTCTCCGGCAGTTCTCCGCGTTCGATCGCCAGGGCGAGGCGATCTTCTATCGCGCGGTCGAAATCAGCAAGGCTGCGGCCCAGCACCTCGCGCACCCGCTCGTGCCGGACGGCTTCGACGGTCGCGGTGCTGATCAACAGGCAGCCACGCGCAGCTGTATCGCCATGAAGGTAGGTGGCAAGGGCGCGATCATACATCCGGGCTAGATTCTCTCGGACCGGCAAGGACGGATCCAGCGCGTCCTCGAGCGCAACCATGCTGTCGGCCCGGTAGCCCTCCAGCGCGTCCAGATAAAGATCCTCCTTGTCGCCGAAGGCATTGTAGAGGCTTGGCCGGTTGAGGCTGGTGGCGGCGCTCAGATTGTCCAGCGACGCCGCGGAAAATCCCCGGTCCCAGAAAACCTCACGCGCCTTGCCGATCGCGGCGCTCGCATCGAACGCGCGCGGACGGCCGCGCTTTTTCTCATCCATCATATTTTTGTACCGCTTCGCATTAAATTCTTGACGAGCATATTTTTATGCGAAACAGTACAAATGTCCAATGAATTGATGCCGGCACGCCAATGCCGGTCTGCGGAGGAGGAAATCCAATGAAACTTTACATGCGTGCTGCCGCCTGTTCGCTTTCGCCGCATATCGTTTGCCGTGAACTCGGGATCGATGTGGAACTGATCATCGTCGATCCTGCGACCCACCGAGCGGAGAATGGCAACGACTATCTTTCCATCAACGGCAACGGCTATGTGCCGGCCCTGATTCTCGACGATGGCAAGGTGTTGACCGAGGGGCCGATCATCGCCCAGTTCCTTGCCGATAGCGCGCCTGAGGGAACATCTATGCTGCCGGCGGCCGGTACCTTCGAGCGCAACCAGGTGCAATCCTACCTGAACTTCATCGCATCGGAGCTGCACAAACCGATGGTGATGTTTTTCGATGCAGCCTATGCCGGCGCCCATGACCAGATCCACGCCCTGCTCGTCAAAAGGCTGGAATGGCTGAGCAACCATATGAAAGGGCCCTACCTGACCGGCGAAAATTTCACCGTGGCCGATGCCTATCTCTTCGTCTGCCTGAACTGGTCGCCATGGATCGCTATCGACCTCAGACAATGGCCCATGCTTTCCGCTTTCATGAAGCGGGTTGCCGAGCGGCCAAGGGTGAAAGAGGCGCTACAGGCCGAGCAGCTGCTGGCCTTCGAACAGGACGGCGTCTTTTTTGCCCCGGAGGTCTACCTTACCGCGGCCAACCGGACCGGCACGCCTGTCCTGCCCTGACTTCTGTCGACGCGAGGAAGCGCCGCAGAGCTTACATCAACAGGTAGTCCACCGGCACCGGGAGAGGCGGCAGATCCGTCTCTCCCAGCGCTTCGCGCAGATTGATCTCGATCGTGTCGGCAAGAGCGCCAATCGGCAGCGCGTTCGGCTGATTGCCGAAGGGGGCTTCCAGTTCGTCGCCCAATGCGTCTAGGCCGAAGAAGGTGTAGGCGACCAGCGCGGTGGCAAACGGCATGAACCAGCCGAGAACATCATCGAAGCCGAACGGCAACAGCAGGCAGAAGAGGTGCGCCGTGCGGTGCAGCAGCAGCGTGTAGCCAAATGTCACCGGCGTCCAGCGGATACGCTCACAGGAGGCCTGCGCCAGCGTCAGCTCGCCAAGCGTCTTATCCAGTATCTGATAGGAGATGTCTGACAGCATGCTATTGGCGCGCAGATCGGCAAGCTCTCGCGAGATTTCCAGCGAAATCGCCTCCGGCGGCGTGCGGCTAGCGTGATAGCGCGCTTTCAGTTCGGGCGGCAGCAGGCGCTCGACCTTTTCGCGGCCGCTGCCGGCGCGTAAGTGCGGCACCAGCGACTGAATGAAGGCGATGACGAGTGTGACGAGGCGTTTGCGCGCTTCGGCACCGGCTTCGCCCTGCCCCGTTTCGAGGATCAGCGTCTGCCGTGCGAAGTGGCGCGCCGAAAAGATCAGTTGCCCCCACTGCTTGCGCGCCTCCCACCAGCGGTCATAGCAGGCGTTGTTGCGGAAGCCGAGGAAGATGGAGATTGCGATACCGAGCAGCGCGAAGGGAGCGCCGTTGAAGACCGGCAGAACCCCGGGCCAGACGGTGTGGACAAGGACCACGATCGAGGAGATGAAGCCGGTCAGCAGAATCTGCGGAAAGACCTGCTTGATGATCGAGCCGCGGAGAATGAAGAAGAGCTGAAGCAGGCTGGGACGGGGGCGCACGATCATGACGCGGGCTTCTCGGTCGTTCGATTGATGAAATCTCGGCCCTTCCTCCCTACAGCCGACCGAATGGCCGCGGCAAGCGCGACCATTCCATTCAGATCCGAGACAACAGACTTAGCTGTCGCTTTCACTGCGACCGAAAGCCCAGTCCATGTAGAGCTCGAACGCCTTGCGGGTGACCGGCCCCGGCTGGAAGTCGCGGCCGTCGAGGCGGCTGATGCCGACGACCTTGGAGTAGTTGCCGGTCGTGAAGATCTCGTCGGCGTTCATGAAATCCTCGACGGAGAGCGTCATTTCTCGGACCTCAAAGCCCGCCTTGCGCAGGAGGCCGATGACCCGGGCGCGGGTGACGCCGGCCAGGAAGGTGCGGTTGGCGATCGGGGTCGAGACGATGCCGTCCCTGACCATGAAGATGTTGGAGGATGCCGTTTCGGCGACGTTGCCGCTCATGTCGCGCATCAACGCGTTGTCGAAGCCGCGGCTCTTGGCTTCGGCAATGGCGCGACCGCTGTTCGGATAGAGCGAACCTGTCTTGGCATCCGTCATCGCCGTTTCCGGTGATGGACGGCGGTAGGGCGAAACGGTGAGCGAATTCGGCGCATGATTGCCGAGCGGCGCTTCGAAGAGGCAAAGTGCGAAGCGGGTCGATTCACCGTCAACCGTGACCACACTGCCGGCCGAGCCATGCTCGCCCCAGTACATCGGCTTGATGTAGATCGGCGTCTTGCCGTCGAACTTCTTGATGCCTTCCCAGGCCAGCGCCTCGATTTCCTCTGCTGTCTTGACCGGCTTCAGGCCCATGTTGATCGCGGAGCGATTGACGCGCTGGCAATGCAGGTCGAGATCAGGCGCGATGCCATCGAACCACCGGGCGCCGTCAAAGACCGTCGAGGCAAGCCACATCGCGTGCGAGGTTGGACCGATCAGCGGCGGATTGCCGGGAAGCCACTCTCCGTCAACGTAGGTCCAGGTGGTTGAACGGGGCGATGTATCGACGGCCATTGCGTTCTCCTTGAAAAGTCAGAAGAGCAAAATCCCCCTGCAGAGAGGCGGTCAAGGAGAAATCCGCGCCCCGGAACCCTACGCAAGAAAATGGCGAAGAGCGTTTGCAGGGAGTAATATTCGTGCGCGACCTGTTGAACGCCATCGATGGGTCTATCACTGAAAATCATGGATTGCGCGATTGGAAGCAACGCAGGCGCCGTGCCATCATGCGCCGCGAACGCTGCGACCGACGGGGAGTGATAGCGATGAAAGCCATGTTCTACGACGCCTTCGAGAAGGCTCCGGAAATTCGCGCCCTCCCCGACCCGACGCCCAGCGAGGACGGCGTCGTCATCGCCGTCGGAGCGTCCGGGCTTTGCCGCAGTGACTGGCATGGCTGGATGGGCCACGATCCCGATATCAGGCTCCCACACGTGCCGGGCCACGAGTTGGCAGGCAAGGTGGTTGCGACAGGCAAGGGCGTCATGCGCTTCAAGGTCGGCGATCGCGTGACGGTCCCCTTCGTTTCCGGCTGCGGTCATTGCAGCGAATGCCATTCCGGCAATCAGCAGGTCTGCCCCAACCAGTTCCAGCCGGGCTTCACGCATTGGGGTTCGTTCGCGGAATACGTGGCGATTGACTACGCCGATACCAACCTCGTGCATCTGCCTGACAGCGTCGACGACGCGACCGCAGCAAGCCTCGGCTGCCGCTTCGCGACATCATTTCGGGCGGTCGCCGACCAGGCACGCACCGGCCCCGGCGAATGGATTGCCGTGCATGGCTGCGGCGGCGTCGGGCTTTCGGCCATCATGATCGCCAGCGCGCTGGGAGCCAACGCGATCGGCATCGATCTTTCCGATCAGAAGCTTGCTTTTGCGCGCGAATGCGGAGCCGTGGCGACGATCAATGCCAGCAACGTGGTCGATGTGGCGGAAGCCGTGCGCGAAATCACCAAGGGCGGCGCGCATGTCTCCATCGACGCGCTCGGCCATCCCGTCACCTGCTTCAACTCAATCAAGAACCTGCGCCGGCGCGGGCGGCACGTGCAGATCGGCCTGATGCTCGGCGAATATGCGACACCCAAGATCCCTATGGCGCAGGTGATCGGCCACGAGTTGGAGATCTACGGCAGTCATGGGATGCAAGCCTGGCGCTACGATGCGATGCTGGCGATGCTGACGTCGGGCAAGATCGCGCCGCAAAAGCTGATCGGTCGGCGCATCACACTTGAGGAGGCGATACCGGGCCTGATGACGCTGGACCGTGCGGAGGGGGTCGGGATCAGCGTGATTACGCAGTTCTGATTTGGTTGTACACCCTGCTCTCTGCGGCCGGATGAACCTGCGTGGAGGGGCGCCCGCGACGAGATCGCCAGGCGCCGTGCAGACCAACGCAAAAGTCAGCGCCGCCGCTTGAAGGGTGGCCCCCACGTCTACGCCCGCAGCCTATTCGCGCTTTGCAATCGCCAGACCCAGAGCCAACGTCGCATCGTTGACAATTCCGAGGCGGGCCTCGATGACTGCAATTTTTTCGGGCGTATCGGCATTCAGCGCCTCGATGTCTATAAAGAGCTGCTCGCAGCCTCCCGGCGTAACTGTCCCGAACATCTGGCCCGGCTCGTCGCTGATATTCCGCCAGCTGTGCTGAACATGCGGCGGCAGAACGACCACCGTTCCAGGCGGAGCATCGAACTCATCGTCCCCGCATCGAATGCGGTATAAGCCACGGATGACGCGGAAGACTTCAGTTTCGCGCGTGTGCGTGTGGGGCGCCGGGCCTTGTCCGGGCGGCGTGAAGGTTTCCCACATTCCGAATGCGCCACCGGTCTCGGCGGCCGTGGCGTGGATCACGATCCTGGCGCCGAAGGGCGTCCGAGCGACGCGCTCGCGCCCCGGCAAAGAGACAACTGCACTTCGAAAACCGGACATGGCCGCCCTCGCTTGCTGATTGTATTCACGATAGCACACGGCCAAAGCCGGGTGAACGCCGGGTCCTCGGACGGGAAGGTCCGCGATGCGGCGGTACGACGCGCCACCTTGATACCGACAGGATCACCACCCAAATGCCGGTCGGCGCTGCAAGCGCCAATCGACGAACTTGAGCGGGTTGCCAATGACCTCGGAAAGGTCTAACGGGCTCGCCGCCAAGAACAAGAAAAGCGAGACATGATGTCCAACTCATTTGTGAAAGCGCCTGCCCCGGCGAGCGCGAAGGTGTTCTTCGTGCTGGGCGATCGGATCGAGCGACGGGCTCGTCTGCAGGGAGCCTGGCTCAATATCTTCGACATTACCGTGCCGGCGGGTAGCCGGACGCCGCTTCACCGACACGCGAGCCCGGAGGTCTTCCGGATCATCGAGGGCCGGCTGACAATCCGGCGCGCGACCGAGAACGGCATCGAGGAATTTCAGGCGACAGCGGGCGATATCGTCCGCATCGAAGCGAACCAGCCGCACGCCTATTCCAATCCCGGTCCTGACGCCGCCGTGTTCTCGGCGATCGTCGATAGCGACATGGCGGACTTCCTGGAAGCTGCCGGTTCGCAGGAGCCGCCAAAGGCGACACCTTCCACCGAGACAATGGAACGCATGAAGGCTGCGGCCAATGCGCACGGCATCACCATCCTGGCGGCATGACCTCGACGCCCGAGCTGCTTGTTCGGGCGATCTCTCCTGTCTTAAAAATTGCTGTCATATGAGGACGGTATGGCGGTTTCGGGCGTTACCCCTGCGCCCGTCGCGTTTCCTCGACTGTATTCGGCGCTCGCCTTCGCCGGCTATCCGTGGGCAAAAATTTGCCCTTGAGCTCGCCAGGCGGGGTCGCCGCAACATCGACAACGCGCGGCGTCGAGCGTATCGAGGAATGCGTAATCAAGGAGACGTTTCATGGCATGGTCTGCCAGCCAATATGTCAAATTCGAAGATGAGCGCACGCGTCCCGCGCGTGATCTGCTCGCGCAAGTGCCGCTCGAGCGCGTGCGCCATGCCATCGACCTCGGCTGCGGTCCCGGCAATTCGACCGAACTGATCGTCGAACGCTTCGGCGCTGAGGGCGTTTCCGGCCTGGACAGCGATCTCAACATGCTGGAGGCCGCGCGCAAGCGGATGCCCGGCACGGCCTTTGTCGAGGCAGATCTTGCCACCTGGCACCCGAGCGAACCGGCAGACCTTCTTTTTGCAAACGCCGTGTTCCAATGGCTGCCGAACCATCTCGACATTTTCGATCGCCTGATGGACGGGCTGGCGCCGGGTGGCGTGCTTGCCGTGCAGATGCCTGACAATCTGACCGAGCCGACCCATCTGCTGATGGAAGAAACCGCTCATTCCGGCCCGTGGAAGGCGGCCTTCGAGGCGAAGAGCGTTCGCCGCAAGCCACTGCCGCCGGCCTCAACCTACTACAGCCGGCTGATCGCCACGGCGGCGCGGGTCGACATCTGGCATACCGCCTACAATCATCCAATGGCGGATGCTGCCGCGATCGTCGAATGGGTGAAGGGTACGGGCCTCAGACCTTATCTCGATCACGCAGGCGAAGATCATCGCGACGAATTCCTGGCAGATTATCTCGGCCGCGTCGAAAAGGCCTACCCCAAGATGTCGGACGGTCGCGTCTTGCTGCGTTTTCCGCGGATCTTCATGGTTGCCGTCAAGGGCTGACAACGGCGCGTCCATCTTTGGGGGCGGTACGGCCTGATCCCTCTGACATCGCCTTGCAATGGTCGGTCGGCATCCTGCTTGCCGCCGAACCAGCGCGCACTATAGTCGTGACAAACAGCGAGGAGAGAGCTTTATGGACGCCGCCCCCATTCCGCCAGCCACCCTTGTTATCTTTGGCGCCACGGGCGACCTGACGCGGCGCCTGCTGATCCCGGCAATCATCAATCTGACGCGGAGCGGGCTGGTCGGCGACGACCTGAAGATTCTCGGCGTCGGCATCGAACCAGGCGATGACGCCTCTTTGGTGGCACGGCTGGACAGCTTTCTCGCCACCCTGAGCGAACCGATCCGGCCGGAGACCGACGATGCATGGCGTCGGCTGCGCCAACGCATTTCGTATAGCTCAGGCGATTTCACGCAGGACCCCATATTCGTCGAGATCAAGAAGCACCTGACGAGCTGCAACGCAGCCTTCTACTTTGCGGTGCCGCCGCAGTTTTTCGGACCGCTGGTCGAAAAGCTGCATGCGCATGGGCTGACCAGCGAGGCCGAGGGATGCTTCCGGCGCATTGCGATCGAGAAACCTTTCGGCACCGACCTAGCCTCCGCCCGTGCGTTGAACGCGCATATCCTCAGCAACATCTCCGAGAACCAAGTCTATCGTCTCGATCACTTCCTGGGGAAGGAAACGGTGCAGAACATTCTGACGGCCCGCTTCGCCAACATGATGATCGAATCCCTCTGGAACAACAATTACATCGATCACGTGCAGATTTCTGCGGCGGAGATCGTCGACGTCGAAACACGCGGCAAATTCTATGACGCGACCGGCGCCCTGCGCGACATGATTCCCAACCACCTGTTCCAGTTGCTGGCGATGATCGCGATGGAGGCCCCGAACGGCTTCGGCGCCGAAGCAATCCGCACCGAAAAGAGCAAGGCGCTGAGCGCCCTGCGCATCTATACACCGGAAGAGGCTGTCTCGCACGCGGTTCGCGGCGCCTATGCGGCCGGCACGCTCGACGGACGCGACATTACCGCATTCCGCGAGACCAAGGATGTCTCGCCGGACAGCAACACCGAGACCTATGTCGCGTTGAAGCTCTATGTCGACACCTGGCGCTGGGCCGGGGTGCCGTTCTACCTCAGAACGGGCAAAGCCTTGAAGGCGCGTGATACGGAGGTCGTGATCACCTTCAAGCAGGTGCCGTTCGCGCAGTTCCGGAAGAAGGACGTCAACCGCCATTTGCCAGCGAACAAGATGGTCATCCAGGTGCAGCCGGATGAGGGGTTGAGCGTCGAGATCTCCATCAAGTCGCCCGGTCTTTCCGTCGATACCGTCCCGGTCTCGCTCGACTTCCGCTATGCTGACGAGTTCGATATCGGCAAGATGACCGGATACGAGTCGCTTCTCTACGACCTTTTCATCGGTGACCAGACGCTGTTCCAGCGCGCTGACGGCATCGAAGCCGGCTGGGCGGCGGTCCAACCCTTCCTGGATATGTGGGCAAAGAGCAGCGAAACGCCGGAGGCTTACGCGCCCGGAAGCAGCGGCCCATCCTGTGCTGACGAGCTCATCCGACGCGATGGCCGGGAGTGGCATCAGCTGGGCGAAGCGCCGCACAACCAAGGCCAAAAGTAACTTAAGAAATACCCGCCCAACTAAAGTAAAACCAAATGGCATTTCTATGCCACTCTCGCATAGCGAGCATAAATATCGATTCAGAGATGTTTAGACGCGATCGCCGACAACATATTTATGGTACGCTATACAAAATATGGATGAATTGACCCCTTCACCTGGCACAACGAAGATTCCTTTGCTGACCGCGTTGCTTTTTCCGGCGACAAAGAAGGCGGGGCTCGTCCAACCCCGACGGGCCCTTCTTATGTTTTTCTAGCATTTGGCGAATAAAGCATATATTAGTCGAAATTGTTAAAGCTCGATTAATATATTTACTTGCGCTCTTATGCGGCCTTGCTAAATCTATCCTCAGGGTTTTGGGGTATTGACATGGTAGATACTCAATTGGCTAAGAATCGTTCGACTTCCGATCAGCGTATGGAAACCTGCAGGTCGGAGTTCGAACCGCTCCTCTTCGAGCTCATTCGCAATGGCGAGAAACGGGGTTGGAAGGCAGCAGAAATCGCAATGGCGCTGGCCGACGCGGCTGACGACGTGATCCTCAAGCTGGCGAGAGAAACGAAGAGCAAGCATTGATCCGCTTGCCTCGCCGATCCCGATACAATGGCGCTTCAGAAGTGCTCCTTTAGCAAGTAAAGAAATCCTTGAGCTTGTCTCGTGTGATTCGTTTGCGCTTGCGCCAAGCAAAGGGGCCCTATGTTGCAGTTCATTGCCGCAGCTCTTTTTGCCTGTGGATGCGTCAGCCTCGCCGAGGTTGCCGACTGGGCGCCAGCGGACAGCTATGTGCCGAAGGTTAGTTGCCGTCAAAGCGGGGCGGCCGCGCGCTGCGAACAGATCCGCGCCGACTGGACCGGCCTCTACGCCGATGCGATCGGCGGCCGCATCGAAAGCCAACGGAAAGTCTCCCTTTGCCTGAGCACCGGCTGCGACCGCGGCATCGTGGTCGAGCCCGTCCTTGGCTGCGCCTGGCGCGAGGTCATCGCAGCCTCTCGCAACCCTCAGATCACCGATGCCGATCGGCGCAATGTCGAGCGCTATTGCGGCCCTCATGTGCTTGACGCGACCGGACGCGCTGCCGCCAGTGACCAGTCTCGAAACTGGCTCACCTTGCTCGGCATAACGCCGTAGCCACAAAAGCAAGCGGGCGGGCCAGGCCCGCCCGCTGAAAGCTTGACTCGTCCGCTTAGACGAACTGGCTGAGACCGGGAACCGAGCCGACAACCTCGTCAACCACTTCCTTGCCGGCATGCTGCTCGGCAATCGCGATGGTTTCCTTGGCAAGCGTGGTGATCTCGCCCATGCCGAGGCCTTCCGACATCAGCTGCTGGCCGAGCGCCATGATGCCGCCACCGCCGAGAGCGCCCATGATGCTGCCGAGGATGCCGCCGCCGCCAGTCGCGCCCTCGCCGTTGTATTTGGCAACGAGGTCGGAGGCGCCCGGAATGGCTTCGATCATCTTGGCGACCGGACCGTCCGCCGCTTCGCGCTGCAGGAAGCCGAGCATCATGCCGAGCGCCTTTTCGGCCACCTCTGAGGGGATGCCCACACGCGCGGCGATCTGGTCTACGATTTCATTCATTGTCAGCCTCCTATTTTTGACGTTAACGTCAACGTTAATCGAACTTTCGGGGCAACTCAAGACGCCTGCCACGAAAGCGGGCTTTATCCTAGTTTTCCTTTTAATGCAGACAGTTGTCCGCACCGGGCTCCCTGCTTATAACAGGCAAACGATATTACAATGACCGTGCGGAAACGTTGCTCCGCATTTTGACGCAATCGGCGCCGACAGCCGCAGGGAGAATTTTCGAAATGCTCGAGGATGGCAAGATTTTCGTCGGCGTCAGCCGCAATCCCGATGACAGCATCAACAAGCCGGAATATCTCGACCTGAAGTTCGGGAACCGCCACGGCTTGGTGACGGGCGCGACCGGCACCGGCAAGACGGTGACGCTGCAGGTGCTTGCCGAGGGGTTCTCGAGGGCCGGCGTGCCGGTCTTCTGCGCCGACATCAAGGGCGACCTTTCCGGTATCGCCGCCAAGGGCGAGCCGAAGGATTTTCTGACCAAGCGCGCCGAGCAGATCGGCTTCGACGACTACGAGTTCGACCAGTTCCCGGTCATCTTCTGGGACCTGTTCGGCGAGAAGGGCCACCGTGTCCGCACCACCATCGCCGAGATGGGACCGCTGCTGCTCGCCCGGCTGATGGATGCCTCCGAGCCGCAGGAAGGCGTCATCAACATTGCGTTCAAGATCGCCGACCAGGGCGGCCTGCCGCTGCTCGACCTCAAGGACTTCTCCTCGCTACTCAACTACATGGCAGAGAACGCGACGGAACTCTCCAGCAAGTTCGGCCTGATCTCGAAGGCGTCGGTCGCCTCGATCCAGCGCGCGATGCTGGTGCTGGAGCAACAGGGCGCCGAGCATTTCTTTGGAGAGCCGGCGCTGAAGATCACCGACATCATGCGGACCAACAACCGCGGCTACGGCCAGATCTCAGTGCTTGCAGCCGACAAGCTGATGATGAACCCACGGCTCTACGCGACCTTCCTGCTGTGGCTGCTTTCCGAACTCTTCGAGGAGTTGCCTGAAGTGGGCGATCCCGAGAAGCCGAACCTCGTCTTCTTTTTTGACGAGGCACACTTGCTCTTCAACGACGCGCCGAAGGTGCTGCTGGAGCGTGTCGAGCAGGTCGTTCGCCTCATTCGTTCGAAGGGCGTCGGCGTCTATTTCGTGACGCAGAATCCGCTCGATGTGCCGGAAACGGTGCTCGCGCAGCTTGGCAACCGGGTGCAGCACGCGTTGCGCGCCTATTCGCCGCGCGAGCAGAAGGCGGTGAAGACCGCTGCCGATACTTTCCGCCCCAACCCTGCCTTCGACTGCGCCACCGTCATCACCACGCTCGGCACCGGAGAGGCGCTGGTGTCGACGCTGGAGGCAAAGGGCTCGCCCTCGATCGTCGAGCGGACCCTGGTCCGCCCGCCGTCCGGACGTGTCGGTCCGCTGACTGATGCGGAGCGTCAGCAGGTCATGGACAGGAGCCCGGTGCTCGGCGTCTATGATGAAGACCTCGATCGCGAGTCCGCCTTCGAGATTCTGGCGGCACGCGCGAAGAAGGCGTCGGACTCCGATGCCGCCAAGCAGGTGCAGCCGACAGAGCCGACCGAGGGCAGCGCCTCGGGTCGCTGGACCCTGCCGGGCTTCGGTGACGACGACAACGAGCCGCAGGCCAAGAGCCAGGGTCGCGCCCGCTCCTCCGGCTATCAGCGTGAAACGGTCGTGGAAGCCGCGATGAAAAGCGTTGCCCGGACGGTGGCGACACAGGTCGGTCGGGCGCTGGTGCGCGGTATTCTCGGCAGCTTGAAGCGCTGAGGGAAAGGGCGTTATCGCCCTTCCGCCCGACGACGGGCACACCACCTAGCGCTTGCGGACAAATTCCGTGCGCAGCACAAGGCCCTTGATGGCGTCGTGGCGGCAATCGATCTCTTCAGGATTGTCCGTCAGCCTGATCGACTTGATGACCGTGCCCTGCTTCAGGGTCTGATTGGCGCCCTTCACCTTGAGATCCTTGATGAGGGTAACGGAGTCGCCACCCCTAAGGACGTTTCCGGAAGCGTCCCGGACCTCGGTATTTCCCTGCCCTGCGGCGGCCAATTCGGAAGCCGGACGCCATTCACCCGTCACTTCGTCATAGACGTATTCGTCGTCACCGCCTGCCATGGCGCTTCTCCTGGAGTTCAGAATTTTACCTGTCGGGGCCGCTTACAACAACCAAGCCGCCTTGCGCAAGTTGGCCTGCGTCCGCCTACTGAAGGCCCGGATACAACCGCCTCGATTGCATTTTTTCCTGCCGGATGGTATTTCGCCTATGCACTCAAAGAGAAAGGAGGGTCGCGTGCAAAATTACTATTTCCGGTTCAACCGGCAACGTGGCCCCGTCAACGCCCTGCAAATGCGTTTGCAGGGCTGACCAGAGACCGTTTCTCACAAACTTTCTTCCTGGTCTGCCTCTCGTGGCAGCAGTTCGGGCATTCGGCTCGTCTGCAATTCCTCATCCACCGAGCTTGAGCACACGCACGCGATGACGGCTGCACGCCCTCGCTCGTGTGATCGTTCGGCAAGACCAGAGCAAGATCATGACCCTTATCAATATCCGCAATCTCGGCGTCACACTTAGCGCACCGCTTTTCGCCAAACTCGACCTCGTCATCAATCCCGGCGACCGTCTCGGACTCGTCGCTGCCAACGGCCGCGGCAAGTCTACCCTGCTCCGCTGCATCTCGGGGGCACTGGAGGCAACCCAAGGCGACATCACGCGCTCGCGCGGGCTGACGATCGGCTATGTCGAGCAGGACGTGCCGGCCAAGCTGCTTGATGTAGCTTTCCACGATGCTGTCCTGCAGGCGCTGCCGGCAGATCAGCAGGCGAACGAAAGCTGGCGCGTCGACATCGTGCTCGATTCTCTCGATGTCCCGGAAGCCTTGCGCAGCCAGCCGGTCGGGCAGCTTAGCGGCGGCTGGCAGCGACTGGCGATGCTGGCGCGGACTTGGGTGATGGAGCCGGATGCGCTGCTGCTCGACGAACCGACGAACCACCTCGATCTCGCCAAGATTGCCGCCCTTGAGGATTGGCTGAATGCCCTGCCCCGCGATGTGCCTGTGATCATCTCCAGTCACGACCGCGCCTTTCTCGATGCCGTCACCAATCGTACGCTGTTCCTGCGGCCGGAGCAGTCGCAGGTCTTCTCCCTGCCCTACAGCCGGGCGCGGGCCGCATTGGACGAAGTGGATGCGGCCGACCGGAGGCGCTACGAGCGCGACATGAAGACGGCCGAGCAACTGCGCAAGCAGGCGGCGAAGCTCAACAATATCGGCATCAACTCCGGCAGCGACCTGCTGGTTGTCAAGACCAAGCAGTTGAAGCAGCGCGCCGATAAGCTGGAGGATGCGGCCAAGCCCGCTCACCTCGAGCGATCGGCGGGTGCAATCAGGCTCGCCAACCGCGGCACGCATGCCAAGGTGCTTGTGACACTCGACGACGCGGAGGTCCGTACCCCGGATGGCATTGCGCTCTTCCGCACCGGCAAGCAGTTCATCTGCCAGGGCGACCGGATCGTCCTGCTTGGAGAGAACGACGCCGGCAAATCGCGGCTGATCGCGATGCTTCGGAAAGCGATCGCCAACGCAGAGACGGCACAGGACGGCATCAAGGCCACCCCTTCATTGGTGCTCGGCTATAGCGACCAGGCGCTTGCCGACTTGAAAGACAGCGATACGCCGATGGAGACGATCATTCGCCGCTTCGATGTCGGCGACCAGCGGGCTCGCGGGTTGCTGGCGGGCGCCGGTATGAGCATCGACATGCAGGCGCGTCCGGTCGGGCGGCTTTCGGGCGGCCAGAAGGCGCGGCTCGGCATGCTGGTCCTGCGGTTGGCGGAGCCGAACTTCTATCTGCTCGACGAGCCTACCAACCATCTCGACATCGACGGACAGGAAGCGCTGGAGGGCGAACTGATGGCCCATCAGGCGAGCTGCCTCGTGGTTTCCCACGACCGCAGCTTCGTGCGCGCCATCGGCAACCGGTTCTGGCAGATCGAACGCCGACGGCTGATCGAAGTGGAAAGCCCGGAGCCCTTCTTTGCGGCTGCACGGCCTTAGCGTACAGGCTCGTTGCAAGAAGGCGGTGGCGAGGCATGGCAACCCTCGCCCAGCGGCGAATTGCGAGGAGAGGCGATAGAGAGTACAATTTTCGACAGTCATTCGACTGGGGGACAAGGCAATGAGCAGACTGTTGATCCTGTCGGCTGGCGCCATCCTGGCACTGGCTTCCGTGGCGTCCGCCGCACCGGCTATGCAACCGCTGAAGATTTCCAAGGAATGTAGCCAGTACACCGGCCAGACGCCGAGCTTCTGCACGATTACGGAATCGAACCTCGCGGCGATCCCGGCGGGCACCAAGATCTTGTACTATGGGCCGGTGACCGGTAGCCCTCTTTTCGGCAGTAGCACGGCGGTTATTGCCGTCGGAAACGGAGACACGGCGGTCGGGTACTGCGTCACCTACGACACCGCCAGCCCGATGCAGGGAACCTGTGCGTTTCATGCCGGTAGCGGAACGCTCGCCGGTTTCCAGGCGGTCGTCAAGGTGACCGTCGACGACAAGCAAATCTATCACTGGGACGGAGGCTACCTGCTTGGCGCCGACGAGGCCGCCAAGTGAGAGCAAACGCAAGTCTGGCCGTTAGACGTGAATTCGTGCCCTGACTCCTATTTGATAGGTGACGGTGGCGGGAATCTCCGTGAGGGCTGGATTCTCGGGCGATCGGCCGCCTCTCAGGAGGGGCTGGCGTGCGAAAGCCTACCGTTATGCCGGGCAAAGGATACGCACCTGCCGGCCTATTCTCGATGCGCGGACGCCGGATGATAGCGGATTTATCCTTGGATTGATGACCCAGGAATGCGGCTATCAGAACGAGGCCGGCGTGGCGCCGAGCAAGGTGAGCTTGCCGCCGCTGAGGGAATAGAGGCTCATCTTCCGCTCCACGGTGCCGGTTGGCATCAGTCGGAAGAGACCGGTCACGCCGCGGAATCCGACTTTGCTGGTCAGGTTCTGCGCGTTCACCCCTTCCGGCCCCTTTGTCCGGACGATGCCCGAGGCGACCGCCACGGCGTCATAGCCGTAAGCCGCATCGGTGGAGAGCGTCCGCTTGTAGTGACGCTGATAGCGCTCGGCGATCATCGTCGTGCCCTCGGGCTCGACCATGGCGATCACGGTGCCGGCGACGGAGGGATTCGAGTGTGTCTGCGGCGGCCAGGCATTGGTGCCGACGAAGGTCACGTTCGTCTTGCCACTCGCCTTTACGGCGCCGGCAATGGTCGTCGTGATGACCGTCTTGCCCAGGACGAGCACGGTGTCGGCATTCTGGAGGTTGGCAGCGCTCCTTTTGACGGCGTCCGCAGCCGCAGCATCGGTCAGATCGTAACGGGTGAGCCCCAGATATGTGCCGCCGCCGGCGCGGATGGCGCTTGCCAGACGTTCCTCGCCTGCAGCCGGAAAATCAGTCTGCGCAAAAACCACCACCTTCTTGTGGCCGCTGACAGCGGCTGCCCGCACACCCTCGATGGCGCTGTCGATCTCATCGGAAATGAAGTTGTAGACATTTCCCGATGTTGGCGGCACGGGCGCGCCGAGGTTGAGCAAAGGCGGCCGCTGATCGGCAGGGATCGCGGCGACAGCCGCGGTGACGGCCGGCGATGCATAGCTAACGAGAAGCACAGAACCACGCGCCTTGGCGGCGCTCACGGCCGTCGCGGCGGCAGGCGCGCCGGAGGCTACGTCGACGACCTTCACAAAGACCTGGTTGCCGCCGAGTTCGCCGACGCCGAGGCCGGCGCCGTCACGCACGTCACGCGCAGTGCCCTCATAAATACCCGCCGTGCCCCTCGGCAGCAGCAGCGTGATTTCCGCTCCGGTTTCGCCAAAGCTCTCATCAACCTCGCTCGAAGGTGCCTTGATGTCATTAGTCTTGACGTTCTTGGCGATGCCATCGACGTCGGACTGGCATCCCAAGAGCGCACCGCAGGCGACGACGATCGACACCGCGAGGACGGATTTGATCAGTTTCAAGGGGCCGGCGCCTTCCTGAGGCGGCGCTCGCCGTGCCGCGCGTAAACCATGCGCGCGTTGCGCCTGCTCGATCGAATGCACCTTCACCGTTTCCCCACTCTCTCAATCACGGCCTTTTCCGGCCTTTTGGCAGGGGTTCATATCTGCACAAGCGACCCGCGAAAGCAAACCCTTCGCCCAAACTTGGTTGATGGACACACTAAACTTTTATGTTCTTTTGAACGGATAATTTATCCCAACCTTATCTACGCTTAAATACCTGATTTTTATAGCTGTTTTGTACGTTGTCCTCACCCAAGAAGAGGCGACGACTTCATGAAGCGCAGTATAAAAACAAACAACATTGCCGCTTTTACTCTGGCTGCATTTGCGGCCAGTGTTGCACCGAGTCTTTCCGGCGCGTCGGTCCTGCCTTCGCCACAGATTTCGGGCGCGATGTACACCGCCGATTTCGCGGCCGATGCGGCGCGCGCGCTGACCTTTGGCAGTGTTGCCAGCCTCGTCAGCCTGGCGACGAACGATATCGCAAAGACCATCGCCGCCATCGATGTGGCCGCACTGACCCGAACGCTGCAGCCCGAGCCAGCCCGCTGGGTCAAGGAGAGCGTCGCGCCGGAACAGCCGGTCGCGCGCGCGACGATTGCCGCGCCAACCGGCACTGCCGCGTTCGGAACCGTCGCCATCCCTTTCAAGCGGCTCGCCGCATTAAAGAAATTCGCACCTTCGCTGTCGGAAATGACTGATGGGACCGCCATCGACTGCAACGCGGCTCAATGCTCCGAAACGACGACGGCGATCAAGGTTGCCTTTGCCAAGACGTCGCAGTCCTCTATCCGCGACAAGTTGAACGCGGTCAACGTCACCATCAACCACACGATCCGCTACAGCCGCGACATCGACACCTACAAGGTGGCCGATTACTGGGCGACGCCGGCCGAAACCCTCTCGCGCCAGCAGGGCGATTGCGAAGACTTTGCGATCCTGAAGATGGCTGCTCTGCATGCCGAAGGCGTCGACCTCAAGGACATGTCCGTTGTCGTCCTTTTTGATCAGAGGCGTCACTTCTACCACGCGGTACTTTCCGTCGCGGTCAACGACAACCGCTTCATCCTCGACAACATGCGTGACGAGGTGCTGCCGGACACGAAACTGCCTGACTACGTTCCGCTCTATTCGATCGCGGACGGCAAGGGCTACCTCCACGGAACGCGCACCGGCGCCAAGCAAGTGGCTTCGGCCATGCCGTTGGAAAAGATCGCTCCGGGCGAAGGCATGGCGTTCTGAAGTAACCATGGCTGGGGCACCGGAAAGGCGGCTGAATTTCAGCCGCCTTTTCCATGTCCGCATTTAGCGATCAGTAGCGCGAGACGTAGCCAATCAGCATCGGCTTCTCGTGCGTCGGTGCGAGAGCCAGATTGATCTGGCCTTTCATCGAGGCCGCTCCGACGGCAATCGTGAAGCCGGTGTTCAGTGTCCTGCCTCTGTTGCGATAAAGCGTGGCGATCGCCTCGTCGATCTGTGTATCGATCGAGAACCGCAAGGTCTTCGTCAACTGCGCCGCATCGCCAAGCGGCAGGCGCTGGCGGAGCATGGTCAGGAAGGGATCGTTGAAGAGCTGGATCTTCTTTTCCTGGGTCAGCAGGATTGTCGGCGACGGCGACGCCTGAATGATGGCGTTGACGTTAGCCATCGATGAGGCGTCCTCGACTGTATCCAGCCGACGCAGCGCCCATTTGAAGCTGAGCACACGCAGCAGCGACGCAAGGTTTCCGGACTCCGGCATCTGCGAGGCGGTGTAGTGCACGAGGTCGGCAGTGCTCATCTTGCCCGCCGACGACATGCGGCCGAGGCCATCCCAGTAGATCCCCTCGAGACGGATGCCGCGACGCTCGCCGCCCCGACCGACGACCGCCCGGAAGCGCGGCTCGATCTCGTCGGCGGCGATGGCAGGCAATGGCTCTTCAATCGGCTCGAGTTTGGAGAGGGCATTGCTGCTTGGCTTGACGATCAACATCTATCGCTCCGTCAGCGCTTCGCTGCGCGCCTTGTTGATCGGTTTCATCAGGTAGCTCAGCACCGTCTTGTTGCCGGTCATGATCTCGACCGATGCGACCATGCCGGGGATGATCGGGTAGGACTTGCCGTTGCGCTCCAGGGCGGACTTGTCGGTCTTGACCTGCACCAGATAGTAGGTCTCGCCCTTTTCCTTCTCCACAAGACTATCGGCAGAGATGTTCTCGACGATGCCCTCGAGGCCGCCGAAGATCGAGAAGTCATAGGCGGTGATCTTGACGACGGCCGGCTGGCCGCGGCGCACGAAGGCGACATCGCGCGGCGAAATCTTCGCTTCAACGAGCAGCGTATCAGCGGTCGGCACGATGCCAGCGATGACGCGGCCCGGATCGACGTAGGCGCCGATGGTATTGACCTCGAGCGTGTTGACAATGCCGTCGACCGGCGAGCGGATATCGGTGCGCTTGACGCGGTCGGACGCGCCGCGGATCGTCTCGTCGACGACGGAGAGTTCGGCCAGCGCCTGCGCCTTGTCCGTCAGCGCCTGCTGGCGCAGTTCGAGGGCAAGATCGCCGAGCTGCAGCTTGGCTTCCTGCACCGCGGCCTGCAGGCGGTCTATGCTTTCCTGGTAGACCTTGAGCTGGCCTTGCTGATCGGTGAGATCGCGCTCGGTCTTCAGCACTTCCGTCTGGGCGACCAGCTTTTTCTGGGCCAACGGATGAATGAGGTCGTATTGGCGCTGCGCTCCTTCGATATTCTGCTCCAGCCGATCGATATTGGCGTGCGCTTCGCTCAGTTCGTTCTCGCGCTGGCGGACGCGTTCCTGCAACACCCCGAGCTTGTTCTGGTAACTCGCGCGATCAGCGGCGAAGAGCTTCTCCTCGTTGCTGCAGACGTCCTTGGCGACCGACATGATTTCTTCGGGGCAGACGAACGCGGCGTCGTATTGGCCGGCCTCCTCGAGCTTCAGCCGTGCAACCTTGGCACCCAGAGCCCGCGCCTTGGCAACGGACTCGCCAAGCGTGGATGTCGTTGTGGTGTTGTCGAGTTGAACGAGCAGCTGGCCTTTGCGAACCACCTGACCGAGGACGACGGCGATCTGCTGGACGACGCCGGGCTCCGAGGACTGGATGATCTGGGTCTTGGACACCGGAATGACCTTGCCCTCACCGCGGGCGATCTCGTTGATGTCAGCGATTGCCGCCCAAGCGATGAAGCTCGCAATGACGAGAGCCACCAATGCCAGAATGCCGCGGGCGAGAAGCGGAGGATTGTCGTGGCGATTGCTTGCGAGGCTCATGGCTGCGCCCCCGCTGGCTTACGCTGCATGGCTTCGATGACCGTATTCTTCGGCCCGTCGGCGATTATCCGGCCCTTGTCGACGACGATCAGGCGATCGACAAGCTCAAGCATGCTGTAGCGATGGGTGGCAATCAGAAGTGTGGTGTCGCGGCTGATCGCCTGCGACAGGCGCGCAATCAGGTTGCGCTCGGTGGCCAGATCCATGGCGCCGGACGGCTCGTCGAGAAACACGATCTTCGGTTTCGTGAGCAGCAGACGAGCGATCGTCAGCGCCTGCTTCTGGCCGCTCGACAGGTTCGTGCCGCGTTCGCCGACCGGCATATCGAAGCCGCGGGGATGGTTGCCGACAAACTCGTCGACGCCGGTCATGCGAGCGACCTCGAGGAGGTCCTCGTCGGTTGCGTCGGCACGCCCGATAAGGAGGTTTTCCTTCACCGTTCCAGAAAAGAGATCGGAAGACTGGCCAGCCACGGCGACCGCCGAGCGAACCTCGGCCATGTGATACTGACGGATGTCGACGCCGTCGATCAGCACGCGACCGCCCGAAGGGCAAAACAGCCCGTCGAGCAAGCGACCGAGAGTGGTCTTGCCCGAGCCGATGCGGCCGATGATGCCGATCCGCTCGCCGGGCTTCACGGTAAAGGACAGCTTGTTGATGACCGGATAGTCCGAGCCCGGATACTGGAACGACACGTCCTGGAAACTGAAGGCGCCGCGGGTGATCTCCCGGTTGACGAAGCCGACAGTCGACGGGCGGTCGTCGGGCTGCTCCATGATCTTGTCGAGGATGCGCAGTGACATCGTAGCCTGGCGGAAGCGCGCCAGCGTCATGGCGATCTGGCCGAGCGGCGCGCCGGCGCGGCTCGCCAGCATGACCGTCGCGACGATCGCGCCCATGGCAATCCGCCCCTCCGAAAACTCGTAGGTGCCGGCAATCACGATCAGGACGCTCACCATCTGCTGGATGAACATCGTCAGGTTGATCGCATTCGTCGAGATATGCTTGATATCCTCGCTGGTGCGGCTCGAATACTTGGTGAGCTCCTGCCAACGGCGTAGCATCGTCGCTTCGGCGCGCAGGCTCTTCAGCGTCTCGATCGTCGAAATCGTCTCCACCAACAGCGACTGGCGGCGCGATGCCTCGTTGGCGGCGGTCGCCATGCGCTTGCCAATCGCTGCTTGCGCATAGAGGCCGATGACAACCGACAAGACGAACGCCACGGCCGGGATAACCACAAGCCAGCCGGCGATCAGATAAATGACGCCGAGAAAGATGAAGACGAACAGGCTGTCGATCAGCACGCCGATGGTATTCGACGTGAAGAACTCGCGGACGAACTCATATTGCGTCACGCGGTTGGCATATTCGCCCGTCGACATCGGCCGCGAAGCGAGCGTCGAATTGAGCACCTTGTCGAAGAGCAGCTGCGAGAGGCGCAGGTCCGCCTTGCGTCCCGCATAATCGATCAACGAGGAGCGTGCGGTTTTCAGCAGGAAGTCAAAGATATAGGCGAGCGAGATGCCAGCGGCCAACACCCAAAGCGTCGGGATCGCCTTGTTCGGCAGCACCCGATCGTAGACGTTCATGGTAAAGAGCGGCGATCCGAGCGCGATCAGGTTGATGAACAGCGCCGCGACCATGACGCGGACATAGGTGCGCCAGTACGGCGCAAGCGTCGTCGCCAGCCAATGCCGCTTCTCGATCTCGACGGCATTGCCGACGAGCGCCTCTTCCGAGGCGTTCTGATAGTAGAGCGTAAAGGCAAAGGCCAGTTGCGGCTTCAGCGCCAGAAATTCTTCCCGCGTCAGGCGGATCGCGTTGCCGGCAATCGGAACGATATCCGTGACATAGGAGCCGTCCTCGGCGATCTCAAGCAGCGGCAGCACGCTGCCATCCGCAAAGGCGACGATCGCCGGGCAATCGAAATTGCCCTGGCGGCATTCACGCTCCTGATGCTTGATCACCTGCAAGCCGATGCGCTCGGCCATGCGCTCGACATCATCCAGCTCAAGCGACTCGGTCACCTCATCCGGAAGACCGGAGAAGAGGACCGTGTCGGAGCTTGGTCGGCCATAGAACGCAGCCACGGACTTGAATGCGGCTTTGAATGTCTGCAGCGGTGTGCTGCTGGAGGTCTCGAGCGCTACGTTCAGCATTGTTCCATGGCCATGTCGACTACTGCTGTCGAATTGGCGCTAGGAGGTCCAGGGGCATGCCGGCTTTCTGATGAGAATCAAGCTCGACGTATCCGGGATTCGCGACGCCCGCGGGGACAACAAACTCTTCCCGCGCATAAGGTTTGGACTGCTCGACCGGCTTCAGCTTCATCGTCTGAAGCAGATTGCCCGAGGCCGCCAGGATCTTGTACTCGGCAAACTGCGACGCGACGCGCGCGGTATCGGCGAGAACCTGTGTGTTGAAGCGGGTGTTCTGCGCATCGAGCACGTCGAGCAGCGAACGCTGGCCGACCTTGAACTGCTCGCGATAGGAACCGACAAGCTGGTTGTTGATCGAGGCCTGCTTGTTGAGGATACCGGAGAGCTCGCCACGGCTGACGCGCTCATTCCAGGCAGAGCGGACCGACTCTTCGACTTCGCGCTGCACCTGGGCGAGATTGTAACGCTGCTCGCCGGCACGGCGAATCTGCTCCTGCTCGCGAGCAACATCGATGCCGCCGCGATAAAGGTTCCAACGGGCAACGACGCGAACCTGATAGTCGTTGGTGTTGCCTTCGTCGCCGTCGATATCGTTGCCGACGCGGGCAGTGCCTTCGAGGTTGACCTTCGGCATGTAGTTGGCGCGCGCGCCGCGAACGCCGGCATCGGCCGCATCGACATCAGCATTGGCCGAATAGATGCGCGGACTGTTCTTGGCGGCGACGAACACCGCATCGTTCAGTGTCTTCGGAACGTACTTGGCGACCGATGGCGGCGTCTGCGTATTGGTGATCGGCTCGCCGACGACCTGGAGGAAGCGGATCTTCGTCTGCTCCAGCTCTTCCAGCGCTTCGCGCAGGCGCGCCTTGGCGGCCTGCAGACGCTCGCTGCCCTGGAGGCGGTCGGCATCCGTCAGGGCGCCGCCCTTGATGCTCTCGTCGATATCGCCGACCATCTGCGAGTGGAAGGCAACGTTCTGCTTTGCAGCTGCAACGATCTGGTTCTGGAGCACGTATTCCAGGTAGTCCTGCGTCACTTCGAGGGCGAGCGACTCAGAGCGTTCGAGGACCCGAAAGGAAGCGCCATCGACGCGCGAGGCCTGCTGCTGCACCTGAGCGCGACGGCTGCCACCATCGTATAGTGTCTGCGAGATCGTCAGACCAACATCGCCCGGAGACAGATAGTCACTATCATCTCGCAGCGACCCGGAGCTGGCGTTCGACAAGCGACGTCGCCCGATCCCGCTCTCCAGATCTACGGAAGGCAAGTATAGACCACGCGCCTGGCGCAGTTCAAACTCGACAGCTTCACGATCCTTCGCAGCCTGCAAGATCTGCGGGTTCGTTTTCATCGTCTTTTCGATGGCCTGCTGCAGAGACATTGCATTGGCATCAGCATAAAACGAAAAACTTAAAGCAACCGTCGCAGACAATGCTGCAAAAATTCTTTTGGCCTTAAACAAGATCGATGCCCCTCAACATCAAAGATTCACACGGCGTACCCGTATACCAAAGACTGTTCTTCGGCAAATAAGTAACACCAATCTTTCCACATTCCAATTACGACCGCGAGCATTCGTCCCAAAACAGTTAATCGCGGTGGACAACTGCCTAAAGCAAGAATTTTACAGGATTTTTTAACGGGGGTTTTGCCCGGACCTGTTTATCTGGTACTACTTTCAAACGGACATGACCGCGATGAATCTAGGCCAGCGTTACTCTTCAGCCACAATCGTTTCAGCTCTTCGGATCGCCACCCTCGGCGCTGTCTGCTTCGCGGCCGGATCCGTCGGCGTTTTACTTATCTTAAACCTTCTCGTGCCGGATCGACCAATTTTGGTGGGATTTGTCGGCGCAAGCGTAATTTCGCTTTTTGTTGCATTTCCGCTGCTCTTGATCTTGCAGTTCAAGGTCGCCGAACTCAAAAAACTACAGGAAACCGTTAACTATACTGCGCGCCACGACGCCGTAACGAAGACGCTGAACGGAACGGCCTTTGCCGCGGCCGTCGAACACTACATCGACCGACGCAAGCGAATCGCCACCGACGCCGGCGGCGTGATGATCGCCGTGGTCGTCGATACGCTGGACGAGATCAGCCGGCGCTACGGCCCGCAATGGGCCGATACGGTCATGCAGTCGCTGGCCGCCATCATCCAGTCCTCGGTCAGAAAGGGCGACCTTGTGGCCCGTCTTGCCACCAACGAACTCGGGGTGTTCCTGCCGGGCGCTACCGTCGAGAACGCCCAGGATGTCGGCACCCGTATCCGCCGGCGGGTGGCGGAAGCGTCCTTCTCTGACGAAGGCACCCCAATGAGCATCGGCATCCGTCTCGGCGGCGCGGTCTTCGAGGGGCCGACGGATTTCAACCACATCCGCCAGCTCGCCGACGAAATGGCCATGCAGCGCGGCGGCGACAGCGACGAGGCGATTCCGATGTCACGACTGCCGGCCGCTTGAGCTGATCGGTCCACGGCCAACAGTCCGGGGCGCCGACAGGGCGCGCCGGACTGCTGACAGAGCCGTCAGCTCGATTGATTTCCGGAGTTAGTCATTGCCGTCATACCGGCCTGGTGCCGGTGTCCAGCGTGACCAAGCCCTTGATCGCGAAGGGCTCTTTAGCCGCGCAGACGCACGACAGCTGGAATCCGGCTTAAGGCCGGAATGACAGAGAAGCAAGGGTGTCAAACAACAAGAGGCTGTCAGCAGCGTGGGGTGCCGAAAGGACGCCTTTTTGTTGCCGGCTTCGGAATCAACGAATGCCGGCTGTCGCCCATAAGCTACCGTTCAAGACACCGGTTCTCGACCACATCCGCCGGCCCATCGCAGTTTCTCTAGGTAGAGTAATGCCCGCGACGGCAGACCGCCGTGGCAACGAACCCACCGACTTCAGGCACACGCGCACATCGAGGATGAGTAGCCAAGCAGCCTAGCGAGCGATTCCGGTGTCGCGGTCGCGGATATCAACTCATGACGGCAGCCACTCGAGGGAAGAGCCGAAGCGACTTTCTCTGCTTCAAGAGCTGAGAAGGCGTACTCGGCCGTGGACCGCTGACGGATAAGCCCAGAATGCAGAAAAGGCGCCAAGCGGCGCCTTTTCCCTCGCTGGTTCATACAAGCATCAGCCGACGTGCGGGGCCGTCGTCGTATCGTGCTTGTCGTCGTACAGGATCTTGACCGCTTCGGTGGTGTTCTGGAGAACAGCCACATCGTGCCAGCCGCCATTGGCGTTGACGCTGACCACGGTATCCGCACCTGATACCGTCGTCTTGACGCTGGCGAGCGCCTCGGCTTCGGTGGCCTGATGACCGAGCAGGCTGTCGAGAAGCTTCGACACATCGAGCGTATCGCCTTCGCTGGCCTTGTAGTCGGTGATCACGTCGGCGAGCTTGACGTCAGCAAGGGCATCGGCGTCGAGAACAAAGGTATCAGCCCCTGCCCCGCCGGTCAGCGTGTACATGCCTCCGGCGCCCGACAGGATGTCGTCGCCGTCGCTGCCGATCAGCGAGTAGGCATTGCTGCCGCCAAGCGTGGTGTCGAAGGCAA
The DNA here is from genome assembly GCF_024808055.1 of Rhizobium sp. BK176. Classification (NCBI taxonomy): domain Bacteria; kingdom Pseudomonadati; phylum Pseudomonadota; class Alphaproteobacteria; order Hyphomicrobiales; family Rhizobiaceae; genus Rhizobium; species Rhizobium sp. BK176. The sequence continues at coordinate 305,224 of NZ_JANUBV010000002.1, forward strand.
CCTCGACAAAGTGACCGGTCGAGCCGTCCGTCAACGTATAGCTGCCGTCGGCAAGGATCGACTGGCCGTTGATCTCCGAGTTTGAAGCGTTCGCATCAAGCGAGATGCTGCTGATCGAATGATCCGAGAGGCTCGAGAGTTCGCCGCTGTCGGTGATGCCGTTGTGGTTCAGGTCCTGCCAGACGGTGAGCTTCGAGAAGGCTTCGTCGGCCGCATCGATCTTGCCGTCATGGTTGCTGTCGAGAGTCGCTAGCGCCGCCAGGCCATCGACGTAGCTGCCGCCGGCGAAGTGCGGCGAGAAGATCTCGCTGCCATTGTCGATCTTGCCGTTGCCGTCGACGTCGAAGGCCAGGATGCCATCACTGCCGGCTGTCCAGGCGATCTGATCCTTGTGGCCGTCGGCATTGATGTCGAACTGGACGCCGTGATCGAGCGTGGTCAGGGCGACGCCATTGTGGTCGAGGTCGAGGATGATCGGGTCGATGGCGAACGTGGCCGCGGACCCCATGCTCGCATACACGTTGGCAAGGGTGACGCCAGAAAGTTCGACCAGCGTGCCGCCGGCAGTGGCGCCAGTCTGCTGGTACACGTAGGTGTTGCCCATCCCCGTGAATGCAAGCGTTGCGCCCGCATCGCCAATATCACTCGCCATGAGGTACTGGACGACCGCGGCCAAGCCCGAAGTCGACGTCACCGACAAGGATTGAGTGAAGTTGTCGTTACCATAGAAAGTGGTCATTCCAGTAGTGGTATTGACACTGTGGGACTCGACAGTGTCGCCGCCAATAGTCAGCGCAGAGTCTGAACCGTTCACAGAAGCGAAGGCCTTTACCGGGGCTACGGAGAAATCCAGCTTGTCGGCAGTGCCGCCCGCTCCCCAATCCGTGATCTTGTCGTATCCGCTGATCGTGCCGTTTTCATTCCTTGTCGCAGTGTTGCCGGTGCTACCTGCAGCGGCGATAGGCGTGGATTCACCTGAGGCGATCACGAATGTATCTCTACCGGCACCACCCGTAAGGACATCGGCGCCAGCACCCCCGTTGATCCTGTCTTCTCCAGAACCGCCGGTGATCACGTCATTGCCGCTAAAGCCGGTGATCGTGAGCCCTTCGGACTGGTGCGAGAGGTTGAGGGTACCCGAACTCGCCATCACCACGTTTTCTATGCGAGCGAGCTGAGCGTCGTTGCTGTCAGTAAAGCCGCCGGCGATCTTCAGCGTATCAGCGCCGTCACCTAGGTCAATCGAAGTGAAGCCGGAAAGCGAATTGCTGACTGTGACCGTATCAGCACCGGTCGACCCAGTTACCTTGGAGGTTTCGATACCGACAAGCGTCGCGCTGATAGCCGAAAGATCGGTCGTCCCGGCGACGTTGACCGTCAACGTGTCGTTGCCGCCCTTGAGATCGATGCTGTCGAAGGCCGCATACTGCTGGGCACTGATGGTCAGGTTGTCGTTACCGGTCGAACCGGTGATCTTCAACGTTTCTACGTTCGAGATCGTCGGCGCGGAGGAGGAGATATCGGCTGTTCCGTTTACGCTTACGGTCAGCGAGTCGCTGTTGCCGCTGCCGAGGTTGATGGAGGTGAAGCCGGTAAGCTGCTCGGCCGACATCGTAACCGTATCACTGCTTGAGCTGCCAGTCAGCGTTTCGACATTGCTGATCGTGCCGGTCGTGAAGTCGACAGTCGTGGCGCCGACAAGCGTAATTGTATCGCTATCAACTCCACCGTCGATCGTCTCGCCAGCAACCCAATCGTTATTGGCCAACAGGAAGTTATCATTGCCCACGCCGCCAGAGAGCGTATCCGCGCCGCCGTTACCGTCGAGCGTATCGTTGCCATCACCGCCAAACAGCCAGTCCGCACCGGAGCCGCCCGTCAGGGTATCGTTTCCGCCGAAACCATAGATGGCTGTGGGGGTCGAGCCAGAGGCGGTTAGCGACGAGTTGGTACCGTTGGTGCCGAGGATGACGTTGACGACGCTATCAGACAAAGCCCCATCGCTGACAGTCAGCGTGCCGCTGACGACGCTGGCCTGTGCCGTCGGCGTCAGGGTGTTGTCGCCGACATGGAGGCCGGGGTTGCTGCCGAATGCGGTGGCAAACGGCGAAGCAAGCGTGAAGCCGGAGCTGTCCGGATCCGCGAGCGTGAACTTGATGCCGCTCTCGGTGACGACGAGGTTCGAGACCACCGGCGCATCGTTGACACCCGTCACGTGGACGATCGTCGTCGCGGTGTTGGAGTTGAGGCCGTCGTTGACGACGACCTGGAAGGTACGGTCAGCGCCGTTCGGGTTTTCCGAGCTGTTCGCAAAGCGGACGGCTTCGATCGCAGCTTCGTAAGCAGCCTTGGTGGCAGAACCGGTGAAGGTAACGGTGTTGCCGCTGATGCTGTAGGCGATGCCGCCGATCGTGCCGGTCGTGGTTGCCTGGCCGGCGATCGAAAGCACGTCGCCTGCCTGGCCGTTGGTCAGCTTGACGGTGGCCGAGCTCATGTTGGCGTCGGCATCGGCAATCACGGCGTTGGTAACGACCGCAACAGCCGAACCGCCTTCGATGAACGTCGGCGTCGTCGTGTATTCGATCTTGACGTTGTCGATGAAGACCTTGTCGCCGTCATCGATATCGTCATTTGAGTAGAAGCGGATCGTGGTCGCGGACGAGATGTAGGCCGAAAGATTGACGGTTACAGTCGTGAAGCCTGCGTCATCCTGACCATTACCGCTGACGGTCGCCACCTCCACCCAGTTACCGTTGCTGTTCAGCACCTGCACATGGATGGCATCGCTAGACTCCATGCTGACCCGCTTATAATCGAAGGTCAGCGTCGCCTGGGTCGCGCCCGTAAGGTCAACTGTGCGCTGGACAAAATCGCCGAAGGTGTCGATCTCTGCATCCGTATCGGTAAGAAGCAAGGCGCCATTGCTCACCCGGACATCGCCGGTCGTAGCAGCATTGCCTTCGTTCTCGCCGTACTCGATCCAGTCCGTCTTCCAGTTCGCGGTACCGTCGTTGCCGTTATAGGCCTGCTGGTTGAACTGATCGAGGACATAAGCGCTATTCGACAGAGTCAGGACCGGCGCAACGTTTTCCTGGAGATCCTTGACCGTGACATTGAGCGTCTGGGTGTCGGTCTTGTTGCCGTCGGAAACCTGAACGATGACGTTATAGATGTTGTTCGCGCCATTATCGAGCGGATGCTCGAAGTCCGGCGCGTCCTTGAAGCTCAGGTTACCGGAGCCGTCGATCTTAAAGAGGTTCTGGTCGTCTCCGCCAACGATCGAATAGGTCAGGTTCGCTTGCGAACTGTCCACGTCCGTTGCTGTCACAGTCGTGACGGCGCTTGTGTTCTCGTCGATCGTAATGGCCGCGGTATCGCCACCGCCGTTGGAGGTGATGACCGGCGCGTCGTTGACCGAGGCCACCGCGATCGTCGCCGTCGCCGGCGTGCTGTCGGCCAGGCCGTTGTCGTCGACTGCTGCGTAATGGAAGCTTGTCGTGCCGTTGTAGTTCGCGGCCGGCACAAAATAGACCGTCGAGCCGCTTACCGTGTCTCCAGCATGAAGTTCAGTCGTCAGACCGGCATCGCTGTAGAGCTTGCCGTTCGCCGGCAGGTCGCTGATCTTGTAGGATGCGACCGTGCCGTCGATGTCACCTCCCGACAGAGCGACAGAGATCGAGGATGCATCCTCGTTGCCGCTGCCCGATGCCGCGTTGGTTTCCGGCGCATCATTGGTTCCGCCGATGCTGACCGTCACCGTCGTCGTTGTGCCATCTGCCGAGGAGACCGTGAAGACCTCCTGATAGGTGTGGCCCGCCTTGAACTCGTCATGCGCGGAATTGGCCGTATAGGTCCAGTTGCCGTTCGTATCGATCGAGAACTTGCCGTAGCCGCCGGGGTTAGAGACGTCGCTCTGTGCCACGAAGCTGGCCGGACTGTCCGCGTCGGTGATCGTCAGCTGTCCGGATGCGCTAATCACGGCCGCAGTGTCACCCTCCGTCAGATTGGCAACGACCGGTGTCAGGACCGCCGCGTCGTTGGTGCCGAGAATATCGACCGTCACCGTCGTTGTCGTGCCGTCGGCGGACGTCACCGTCACGCTGTCGGTATAGTGCTGGCCGGCGACGAACTCGTTGTGGGCTGTGTTGGCCACATAGGTCCAGGCGCCGTTCGCGGTGATCGTGAACTTGCCGTAGCCGTTCGTGCCGGCAACGTCCGTCTGCGGCACGAAGGTCGCAGCACTGTCGACGTCGGTGATCGTCAGCTGTCCTGATGTGCTCAACGGCGCGTCGGTTTCCGTCAGGTTGACGGAGGTCGTGCCGCCGATGACCGCCGCGTCGTTGGTGCCGAGAATGTCGACCGTCACCGTCGTCGTCGTGCCGTCGGCAGAGGTCACCGTCACGCTGTCGGTGTAGTGCTGGCCGGCGACGAACTCGTTGTGCGCCGTGTTGGCGACATAGGTCCAGGCGCCGTTCGCGGTGATCGTGAACTTGCCGTAGCCGTTCGTGCCGGCAACGTCCGTCTGCGGCACGAAGGTCGCAGCACTGTCGACGTCGGTGATCGTCAGCTGACCAGACGTGCTCAACGGCGCGTCGGTTTCCGTCAGGTTGACGGAGGTCGTGCCGCCGATGACCGCCGCGTCGTTGGTGCCGAGAATGTCGACCGTCACCGTCGTCGTCGTGCCGTCGGCAGAGGTCACCGTCACGCTGTCGGTGTAGTGCTGGCCGGCGACGAACTCGTTGTGCGCCGTGTTGGCGACATAGGTCCAGGCGCCGTTCGCGGTGATCGTGAACTTGCCGTAGCCGTTCGTGCCGGCAACGTCCGTCTGCGCCACGAAGGTGGCCGGGCTGTCGACATCAGTGATCGTTAGCTGTCCTGATGTGCTCAGCGGCGCGTCGGTTTCCGTCAGGTTGACCGAGGTCGTGCCACCGATGACCGCCGCGTCGTTGGTGCCATGGATGACAACGGTAATCGAGGATGGGGTCGCGGTCGTGCCGTCGCTGACCTGGATGTCGTACTTGATCGTAATCGTCTGGCCAGCGCCCAGGAAGTCGAGGTTCTGTGCGCCCGGATGGTAGCTCCAGTTGATGAGCGAGACGCTGCCGTTCGAGATCGGCGACGATCCGAAGGTCAGGGCAGCTGTGTTGGTAAGGGCGGCCGCAAGCTCCGGCGTCAGGACACCGCCGGTCCATGTTGCCGTAGCGCCGGTCACGGAGGGCGTTTCGGTATCGCCGACATCGAAATCGGCAACCAGCAGCTGTCCTTCAACATTGACAGCCTGGGCATGGGCATCCGGCAGCTCATTGACGTCGTTCCCAGGCGAGATGACCCCGACAAGCGGAATATTGTTATCGCCCGTGACGTGAATGGTCAGGGTTGCCGTGGACGTCAGTCCGGACGGATCCTTGACCGTGTAGGTGAAGGTATCGTCGACCTGAGCACCCTTCGGAAGCACCTCGGCGGCGAGAGCGTTCGCCGTGTATTGGTAGGTGCCGTCAGCCTTGATGACCAGATCACCATACTTGCCATGGCTGACAGTGCCGGCTGCCGTGACGGACGCGGCAACGCCGTCATTGAAGCCCTTTATGGCGCCGACCGCCAGGTGACCGGTATCGCCGGCATCCGGGTCTGTATCGTTGGCAAGCACGCTCTGGCTCGAAACGACGGTCTTGTTCTCCAACACCGCGTTTTCGTCATTGACGCCGACAGGCGCCTCGTTGACGTTGTTGATAACAAGCGTGAAGTTCTTCGACGCATCGACCGAACCGCCGACGGCCGGATCGTCCACATTGACCGTGACGTCGTAAGACGACTTCGCCTCGAAGTTCGGCGAGGTGCCCACGTAATAGAGAGCGCCGTTCTTTATCGCGAAGGACGCCGCGTCGGCGCCCGAAAGCGAGTAGCCATTGGTGCCGAGCGCATCGTCGACCACGCCGAGCGTCGCAACCTTGATACCGTCGGGACCGACTGCCGTGTTCTCGTTGATCGATGCGACGACATTCGAGAAGGTCACCGCCGTCGGCGCTTCGTTGACATCGTTGACGTTGAGCGTGAAGTTCGCCGAAGCGTCGACCGAACCACCGACAGTGGGATCGTCGACGTTGACCGTGACGCTGTAGGACGACTTCGCCTCGAAGTTCGGCGACGCACCGACATAGTAGAGGTTGCCGTTCTTGATCGCGAAGGAAGCCGCGTCGGCGCCCGAAAGCGAGTAGTTGTTGGTGCCCTGCTCGTCGTCGACAATACCGAGCGTCGCGACCTTGATGCCGGTTCCGATGACCGTATTTTCGTCGATGGAGGAAATGGCGCCCGTCAGGGTGACCGCCGTCGGGGCGTCGTTGACCGGCGTGACGTTGACGGTGACTGTTGTCGTCGCGGTGCCGCCGTGGCCGTCGTTGACGGTGTAGGTAAACGTATCCTTGCCGTTGTAGTTGGCGGCAGGGTTGTAGGTGACGACACCGTTGTTCAACGTTACCGTACCGCCGTGCGCGGAGGTGCCGCTGACGCTGACGAGGTTCAGCGTGTCGCCGTCGACATCGCTGTCATTCGCCAGCAGGTCGGCAGCCTTGATCGTCAGCGCGGTGTCCTCGGCGGTCGTGATCGGGCCGCCGCCGGTCGATGCGGTGAAGTTGTCGTAGGCAATGCCGTCGTCGTTATCATCAGTATAGACGCCGTACCCGCCGAGAGCCGGAATTTCGGAGCTATGGAGCACCACAGGCTGCCCGTTGCCTTGCACCGTGACATTGATGCCGTCGCCATCCACTTCGACCTTGAAGTGGATCGTGTTGGGACCAAGGTTGGCCTTGTCGACCATGTCCAGAACCGTGACCTGGTTGCCATCCACGCGCTCGAGAACGAGATCGCGGTGGGTGCCCTGGTTGGCGTAGTCGGTGCCGAAATCCTTCCAGTAGACGCGGTAGTAGTGGGTCGAGTCCTGATAGCCGAAGACCACGCCAAGCGCCTGGTTGGACTTGGGGTTGCCATTGCCGGTGTTCGGATCGCCATCGACCTCGATGGTGTAATACTTGCTGCCGGCCGGCAGGCTGTTTGCCGGTGCGAGCGCGATGCCGTTGCCGTCATTGGAGGACGAGTCGGTCCGCTCGACGAGGCTGCCTCCACTCATCGACCAGCTGGGATTGCCCGAGAGCTTGACGAAGGTCCAGCCGTCGGTGCCGGAATTGTTGAAGTTGTCGCTGTAGGTGGCCGCAACGCCGCCCAGGGTCGTGTCGTCGACAGCCACCGGGTTGTCGTTGGAGCCCTGGACCGTGATGGTCGCGCTCGCCGTATCGCTGCTGCTGCCGTCGGAAACGGTATAGTTGAACTTGATGGTCGCGGTTTCGTTGACACCCAGCGCCTTGAACGGATCCTCACCGTTGTCGGACCAGATCTTGACGTCGCCATTCGAGCCGACGGACATGTGGGCGTCGCCGAAGTTCGTGGCGATCTTGTAGACGCCGTTTCCTTCGCTCGCCACAGAAAGCGTCAGGCCAGTGCCGCTCGCGGTATTGACCGTCACGTTCGAAATGCCGGTGACGTTCAGGCTGGCGCTGTCGACATCCGTGTCGTTAGCGAGAACGTTGCCGACAACGAGCGGGTTCGCCGACGAAGCATGAGAGGAAACGCCGTCTTCGCTTGCCGTGAAGGTATCGTCGTTGGCGACCGGAGCATCGTTCGTTCCGCGCACCGTGATGGTGACGGTTTGGGTGTCGGTCGCGCCGTGGCTATCGGTGACCTGAACCGTGAAAGTTTCAAGCTTATTGTCGCCGTTCTTCAGAGCCTGGGTTGCCGGCAGGCCGTTGTCGAGCGTGTAGGTCCACTTGCCGGCCTGGTCGACGGAAAGCTTGCCGTAGACACCTTTCACCGAGGAGCCGTCTTGAGTCTGGTTGCCGGAGGCCACCACCGACCAGCTGTCGTTGCCGCTGTTGTCGTCACTGTCGACGTCCGTCTTGGTCAGCGTGCCGCTCTCGATCGCATCACCATTGGTGCCGGCGCCGGCCTCAACGACCGTTGCGCTCGTCGTGCCGCCGGTAATGACTGGCGCATCGTTCGTGCCGGTAATGGTGATGACAACGTTCTGCACATCCCTTTCGCCATGGCTGTCGGTGACCCACACCTGGAAGGTCTCGGTGACAACCTTGCCAGCGGACAGGCCCTGCGTATCCGAACGGCTGTTGTCGAGCGTGTAGGTCCACTTGCCGGCCTGGTCTATCGAAAGCGAACCATACTTGCCGTTGTCTGTGGTCAGCCAAGGGTTGCCGACACCCCAGAAATCGTTGGTCGCATTGTCGTCGGAGTCGACATCCGACTTCACCAGGGTATCGGAAATCGTCGCAATGCCGTTCGTGCCGACACCCCCCTCGATGACGCTGCCAGTTGTATGGGAATCCGCGATGACAGGCGCGTCGTTCGATCCGAGGATATTGACGGTGATCGTCTTGGTGGCGGTCGCACCGTGGGTGTCCGTGACCGCCACATCGAATTTCTCGCTGGCCGTCGCGTCGAGGGCGAGGCCTTGCGTCGAGGCCAGCGTATTGTCGAGCGTGTAGGTCCATTTGCCATTGGCATCGACCGATATCGATCCGTAGAGACCCTTGACGGAGCCTCCGTCAACGACCTGGCCGGCGCGAGGCGTGATCGACCAGGAGTCGTTCGAGCTGTTGTCGTCGAGGTCAGCGTCGGTCTTTGTGAGAGTGCCGCTGGCAGTGCTCTCGCCGCGCGGCAAGCCGAGCCAGTTGTAACCGTGCTCGACCACCCACTCGCTCGTCGAGCCGCCGGTAATGACTGGCGCGTCGTTCGTGCCGTTGATGACGATCGTGACGACCTGGCTAACCTTGCCGCCGTCGCCGTCGTTGAGGAGGACGGTGTATTTCAGCGTGACGTGATCGTTCGCGCCGAGATAGTCGAATGTCTTGTCCGGAGCAGAGAACGTCCACTTGATCTCGCCGGCCGTGCTGCCCGGTGCCTTCGTCACTGAGTCGATCTTGAAGAACGACATCAGGTTGGAGGGCAGACCGCTCTTCGTGTCGGCAGCGTCAACGCCGGTGACAGTGGCTGTGTGGCCGACATCGTTGAGGTCGACATCGGTAAACGTCAGGCTACCGGACGCCTTCTGCTCGGAATTCGAGCCAGTGGTGTTGGGCGCTTCGGTGAGGGTTGCACCGGCGTTCGCCGTCGTGAGCACGGGCGCGTCGTTCGATCCGGTAATCGTTACCGTGACGGTCTGCGTATCGCTCGCGTTGTGGCTGTCGGTCACCTTGACCGTGAATGTCTCGGTCCGCGTCTCGCCAAGCGCGAGACCCTGCGTTGCCGCACTGGAATCGTTCAGCGTGTAGGTCCACTTGCCCGCCTGATCGACCTTGAAGCTGCCGTAGGCGGTAACAACGCCCATCTGACCGGAAGATGTCTGTCCGTTGCCGGCGACAACCGACCAATTGTCGTTCGAGGGCTTATCGTCCGAGTCGACGTCGGTCTTTACAAGCGTATCGGAAACGGAGTTTACGCCGCGGGCGGTTCCCGTCGCGTCCATGCCCATTTCGATCACAGCGCCCGTCGCATGACTGTCGGCGATCACAGGCGCGTCGTTCGTGCCGGTGATCTTGATCGTCAGCGTCTTGGTATCAGTCGCACCCCATTCGTCCTTGATCGTGAAGGAGAATATCTCATAGCGCACTTCGCCCGCCGCCAGCGCCTGTACGGACGCTTTCGTGTTGTCGAGCGCGTAGCTGTATGTGCCGGTAGACGCATCCCAGGTGAGCTTGCCATAGTCGCCGGCAACGCCCGTCGAACCATTGCTCTTTCCATCGACGCCCGCAACCGTCAGGACCGCACCGTGATCAACGTCCGACGCGCCGTTAAGCAGGTTGCCGGTCGCGACGGAGCTATCCGCGGTCGAAATCCCCTCCTTGACCGTATTGTACTGGAAGTCGACGCTCGGCGCGTCGTTGGTTCCCTTGATCTCGATCGTCAGGGTGGTCGTCGAGATGGCGCCGGACGCGTCCCTTACCGTGTAAGTGAAGGTCTCGTGGGCGGTTTCACCCTGAGCAAGACGATTCGTATCCTTGTCGAAGTTGTTGAGGATGTAGGTATATGAGCCGTTCCTGTTGAGCTCCAGGACGCCGTAGTCGCCGTTCTTGACGAAGACGCCAAAGGCATGGATGTCTGCGTCCTTGAGGTCCGAGACGACCTTTGTGTCGCCGGCATCACGGTCCGAGTCGTTGCTCAGGACATTGCCTTCGGCCTTCCAGTCGCCCAACGTCCCGACGCCGGCTTCCTTCACCATGTTGGTGTCGGCGACCGCGACGGGAGTGTCGTTGGTGCCGTCGAGCGTGATCGTCAGCGTCTTGCTGTCGCTGGCGCCAGCACCATCGGTCACCGTCAGCGTGAAGCTTTCCGTTGCGCCATTCTTCAGTGCTTCGATCGCGCCATCATTCGGCACGTAGGAATAGGCGCCCGTCGCGCTGTTGAGGTAGAGCGTGCCGTAGGTCCCCACCTTTTCGATGTTATAGTCACCTGCAAAAGTTCCCGTGACCACACCGGTACCGCTGATGCCATAGGTGGCGGAATCGCCAACATCGACGTCGGAGGACTGCAGCTGACCGACCACGGGCGCAAACGTGTCGTCGCCGGCCGTATCCTTAAAGGTCCAGCCGGTAATCGCGGAGAGCTGCGGCGCGTCGTTGGTGCCGTTGACGGTCACCGTAATCGTCTGCGTCGCGGTGCCGTCAGCGGAGGTCACCGTCAGCGTCTCGTTGAAATGCGCTCCCTGACCAAGCGACTGAGCGAGCCCATTGTTGAGCGTGTAGTTCCATGCCCCCGTTGCCGGGTTGAAGCTGAAAATGCCGTACTGGCCGGCAAGCGACGAAGGCGTCTGGAAATGATTTTCGCCGTGGTCGACATCCTTGACCGAGAGCAAGCCGTTGGCTTGAAGCTGACCGTCCTCGACAACGGCACCGGCAGCAACGCCCGAGATGGACGCCGTATCGTTCACACCGGTAATCTGGATCTGATAGACGCCGGTCTTGCTGTCACCATCGGAGTCAGTCACGGTGAAGGGAACGGTGACGGTGGCGACTTCGCCGCCATTCAGCGAATCGAAGACACCAGCTTTGATGACGATTGCGCCATTCTGATAGAAGTAGTCCTCGGCATGGAGCGTCAGGGCGATGCCTGCCGCCGACGCAACGGTTGCGGTTCCCAGCACCACCTTGCCAGCGCCGTCCGCGCCGAAGTTGAACTGCTCGCCGGCCGCCAGCTTGAAGGACATCACGTCGTCTTCGCCTGCCGCACCTGTGAAGACGGCAGCGGTCGTGCTCCCTGTCAGGCTGACATTTGCGAGGTAGGTGCCGGTGTTGTCCGAGCTATTGCCGACTTCCTTGAATGTCAGCGTATTGGTACCGCCGATCGCCGTAAGGTCGAGATCGATCGACTTCATCGAGGAGGTCGGCGAGTAGGTGTAGACCAGCTTGTTGTTCCAATAGACTTCCAGCCCCGAGGATACAGGACTCGGCGATCCTGCCTGGAAGCTCAGCTTGTAGGTCTGCCCCTCGGCAAGCCCCGATATATCCTGGGAAATCGTTGTGTTGCCCGGCGACGATCCCATGTCCACCATCGGCGCGCCGTTGGATGTCGTCATGCCCAGATAGCCGCTGCCAACGCGTTCAAGCTGCACGCTGCCGGTACCGTCGACCTTCCAGCCGATATCGGCGTTGGCCGCTCCGCCAAGAGGACCACCCCAATCGCTGTGCTGCTCCCAAGTGCCGGCCGCAAAATTGCCGTTGGCGAGCAGGTTGACCGCCTGGACGGCTCCATTGATCGTCGGCACGTCGTCGTGGATATCGACGACGAAGGAACCGCTCGCGGTGTCGCCGTCGGCGTCGCTCGCCACGAAATTGAAATGCAGGTCGAGCTGCGTGTTGCCGATCTCAGAGTTCTGCGGATGATCGAGGGGCTGCAGCAGCGTGAAGCTGTAGGCGCCGTTCGGCGCCGTCGGATCAAGCTTGACGACGAAGACTTCGGTGCGGCCCTCGCCTTCGCCGATGAAGCCGGTCAGCGTGTGGCCGTCGGAGGAGATCGCGAACTGAATCGTCTGGCCATCGGACTTCAGACCGCCGAGCTGGTCCTGCGCTGTCGAGAACGTCAGATCGCGATGCGCGCCGGCGTCGGCGCCCCAGTGAATGCCGAGCGAGACGTCGTGAACGCCTGCGTTGTTTCCTTCGCCGGACAGCAGATCGGACTCGTTGATCGCGCTCGGGCCAACACCGTCGCCGGTGCTCGGACCATCGTCGTTGATGTCGATCGAAGCGACGCCGGTGGCCTGGTCGCCGTCCTTGTCGGTGACGGTGTAGCTGAACTGAAGGCGCAGGATATCATTGACGCCTGCCTCGCCCCTGTCCGGGTGATCGAGCGGAGCGAATTGCGTAAAGGTGAAGGCACCGCTTGCCGCGTTCGTAACGGTCAGGACGAAGACCGGCTGGCCATCGACGCTGCCGGTGATCGTCAGGCCATCGACGGTAATGACGACCGGCTTGCCGTCGGACATCAGGTCAATGTGCGTCCCGTTCTGCGTGCCCTCGACCATGTTGAGCGAATCGGCAAGCCTGACCTCGGTGATCTCCCCGACGTCCGCGCCACCATCGAAGCCGAATATGCCGTTGACGGTTTGCGTCTCGAAGCCGCCTTCTGTGCCTTCTGTTTCCGTCAGGCTGAGGTTTGTCGTCCGGTCAGCGGAAATGGTTGGCTGGTCGTCGAACAGTTCCCGGCGGTCGCCGAGACCCGGATCGGGCTGCTGCGTGTCCGCCAGCAACTGCGCGAGCTGGGTCGGATCGTTCGGATCCTGCTGGATGGTGTCCTGGAAATCGGCGCCGGAGCTTGGTGCGGAGGCACTTGCCGAATAGGAGCCGTCGGGACCCGCGGCGACGTTGATGTTGTTCTGCTCGAGAGCGGCAATCACGGCCTGCTGCGGCAGCTCGACTTCGCCGAGCAGGAAGGTCGGCACATGCAGGGCGCCGTTGACGATCACAATCTCCGTGCCATCGGCCTGGACAAGCACCAGGTTGTTGCCTTCGACGCGGATGTCGTCGATCGACACATCGGCCGGCAGGTGAGCGACGTTGTTCTGATCCGGGACGATTTCGGCTGGATGAGCGTTGGCGGCTATCGTCTGCGGAGCCGCCGGCACGCGGTCGGTCTTCTCGGGCTGTTGGCTATTGTCGACCTGTGCAACTTCGACACCCTGTGCAGCAGAAACGTCAATACTTGCGTCTTCATGAATGTCCTGACGGAAGTCGTGCGAGACGTTTTCGCTTGCAGTAGCGGAAATGCGCGGATCTTCGATAGACATAACAAAACAACCCCAATGAGAAACTGGGGCCAATCAATTACGCAGAAGAGCCAAAATCAATACTTGCAGCCGCTTAAGACATAGCCGGTTATGCATCCACCCAAAAATGTTTTAGGAAGAGTTAACGGTCGAGCCCCGAATATCGCTGGAACCGCTAAAATTCTAATAAAATTAATGAAATACAAACGCCCGGTCGGCGCTAACGCAGAATGTTCCAGCCTTCGATTCGACGCCTTATCTGCCTCCGTCACCTTCCGGCAGCGTACTTGGAGACACCAAATGCGGCTCAGGGCGAGCCGATGTCGGTCGGCTCGCCCTGAGATCAAAAGCGGCATTGAACGCGCCTATCGGGCGGGCGCAACGAGGCAGAAGAATGCGCCCTGCGGATCAATCGCCTGGATGATCCAGCTGTCGCCGGGTACTTCCATCGGGCCGTTCACCACCGTTCCCCCACCTGCCTTGACGCGCTCTATGGCCGCATCGATGGCCGGCACGTTAAAGTAATACGCCCATGCCGGCATGGGGACATTCGGCGGCTTGGTCATCATTCCGCCGATCGGCGTGCCGCGTTCAGCGAAGATGGTGTAGGCGCCCATTTCGCCCATATCCATGTCGTGGTCTTTCGTCCAGCCGAACAGCTTCGAATAGAAGGCGAAGGCTTCCGCACCGTTGCCGGCATAGAGTTCGTGCCAGCCGATATGGCCGGGTGTGCCCATCGGTGCCGGTGGAGGCTGATTGTCCATCGGCAGCGGCGTCATGATGCAGATCACCGCGCCATGCGGATCGGCGACGACCGCAAACCGTCCGACCGTCGGAATATCCTCCGGTTCACGACGGATCGAGCCACCATTGGCGGCAAAGTCCTTGGCGGACTTGTCGACGTCGTCGACCGCGACATAGCCTGTCCAATTCGGCGGAATACCCTTGCCTTCCAACTCTGCCGGAAAATCCATGAGGCCGGCAACGCCAGCGCCGTTGGCTTCGAAGACTGTATAAGGCGGCAGGTTCTCGATCTTCATGTCGTTTGTCGTCCAGCCGACGACCTTGCCGTAGAAGTCGGCGGCCGCCTTGGGATCCGGCGTCATCAATTCGCACCAGATGAATTTTCCATGGGTGTCGGACATCGGGTTCTCCATTTGCGATGCTTCCGTTCGGTTGCGAACGGCCTCGTATCAAACCATGCCGTTCGATCCACCCGCAACTAAGGCTTGCGGGTATAGTGCGCTTCCATGAATTGCTTCCAGGAGCCGTCTGGCTGCCTAGCGGCGGAGTTGAACGTGCGGTGGTCGCGATCATGGAAGATGATCTGCTCGCGGTAATCGGCGAGCTTGTTTGCGTCCGTGAAATCGGGACCCGTCGTGTAGAGGTTCAGGATCTTGCCGTCGTCGGAGACCTCACCCTCGTAAACCCACATGTGGTCCATCATAGTGCCGATCCAGGTGCCAACGTATTTTCCCTTCTCGGCGCTATAGCCCAGGGTGAGCACCGTCGTTGCCGCGCCACCGCCGGGCATCTGGCCGGCGCCCTCGGCGACGAACCAAATGCCGTGAAGCGAGCGCACGATCTCGGTCCACGGCTCCTGCCCCGTCATCTCGGGCGCCGTCACCTCCCAGACACCGACGAGGTCTTCCAGGAGCTCGTGCTCCTTCAGAACTTTCGCTTGCTGCATCGTCCTTCTCCCTTGGAGGATGGTTGCAGATCTCAGTGACAGCTGGATGGCGCGGTCTTCGCCGGTTCGTATTCGTCGTGACGCTTGACGAAATCCATCGTGCTGTCTTCGTTGCGGCCTTTCGGCGCGCGATCGAGGATCATCAAGGTGCCGACTGCTTCTTCGAGACCACGGGCATAGGTGGAATACGTATGGAAGATCTCACCGCTTTCGCTTTTGTAGAACGCGCTGAGACCGGGCAGCTCGTCATGGGCGTTGGCCGGATCGATTGCCTCGAAATTGTAGAAAACCTTGTCCTTCGCCAGATCTTCCGGGCTGAAGGAGACGTGGTAGTCAAAGTTGAAGCTGTTTTCGAAAGATGAAACCCAGGGGAATTTCCACCCCATGCGCTTCTTGTAAGCCTCTATCTTGGCAAGCGGCGCCCGCGAAACCGCGACCCAAGTGACATCGTGGTTGTTCAGATGCGGCAGTGTTCCATCGACATGATCGGATAGGAACGAGCATCCAGGGCAGCCGGCCTGCCAATCCGGGCCAAGCATGAAATGATAGATTAAAAGCTGGCTGCGGCCATCGAAGAGTTCGGCAAGGCTTTTCTTACCCTGCAGCGTATCGAAGACGTAATTTTTATCAACCTTGACCCAGGGCAAGGCCATGCGTTCGGCATTGACCTTATCCCTCAGATGCGTCGCTTCCTTCTCCTTGAGAAGCAGCGAGCGGCGGGCTTCCAGCCATTCTTCACGGGAAACGACTTGGTTCTGCATCACGTGCGCCCTCCTCCGGCGCGATCGGAAGTTGCGTTCTATGCTCCTTTTCCTTGACTAAATACATTGATATCAATAGACATTAGGCATGTCAAACGCGGTAGAGATTCCTTTTTCAACGACGCTTCTGGTGCGCGACACGTGCCTCTGCCTGCATGTGCAACGGGCAGCGCGCGCACTGGCGCGGCTATTCGACGATGCCCTTCGCCCTGTCGGGCTCACCAACGGCCAGTTCTCGCTGATGATGTCGCTGAACCGCCCGGAGCCACCGCCGATGGGAGCGGTCGCGACCCTGCTCGCAATGGATCAGACGACATTGACGGCGGCACTCAAGCCATTGCAGCGCCGTGGTTGGGTAAATGTAACCCAGAATGCGAAAGACAAGCGCCGACGCCTGTTAAGCCTGACGCCGGAGGGAAAGGCGGTGCTTGCGGCCGCAGTGCCGATCTGGGAAAGCACTCATGCGAGCCTTGAAGATGCGCTCCCGGATGGCGACATGGGGCGGCTGCGACGCGACTTGCAGGCGCTGGCTTGAAGAAATAGTTGGCGTCAGTCGCGCGCCATTCGCGGATCGCCGGCGAAATCCTCCACCGAGAATCCAACTCTGACTTTCGGGAAATCACAAAGCGCCTGGACGCCAATACCCGAAAGCCGGATCCTCCATGTCTGGCGCTCGACCGGCTCGCGAGCGACAAATGCCGCTGCCGTCAGAAGCGCGATGTTGCGGCCGCGCTGCGGGTCGCGCACGGATTCATAGAGAATTGCCTGGCAACCGGCCTCGCGCGCAGCGTCGGCGAGAGCCTGGCACGGGCCATAATTATGAGGATCCGTCCATATCGAACGATCGGCGTCGAGCGGCGGCCGCATGAGGTCGATGGCGGATGGCGTGGCTATCGCGGCGGCAAAGGCAGTGTATTCGGCGGCATTGGCGGGAAACTGCGTCGCCGGCGATTCAGAATAGAACAGCAGCCGATAGAAGGCCATTTCCGCAAGCGCGGTTTCCACCCGCTCGGACGCATAGAAGACACCAGCCGTGCGCCCTGCCCGGCGGAAACGCGATCCATGCGGGTAGACGGCACCATAACGGAAGGGCGTTGCAAGTAGGTAGTCGAGGCCGATGCATTCCGGCGGCAGCGCCGGTTTGCTTTCCTCGAGCAAGGTTTCGAGCAACGCCTGCTCGTCGAGCGTGTCGACGAGCTTCAGCGTCGAAATCTGGTGCTGCGCCTCGACCAGGCGCCAGAACCTGCCCGAGATCGGCTGCGCCTCAGACGAGAGCGCGGCGGGCGTCCAGGTAAGCAATGACATCGGTCAATCCGGAAATGCTGACGATCTTTTCGAGTGGCGTCGCGCCGAGCGCCGCGTTGGCGTTGCGCAGCCATTGCCGGGCAACGACTTCATCGCCGCCAACAATCGCGTCGAGCGAGCGAAACAAACGAACGAGCAGGATAGCGAGTTCAAAAGACTTTGAGCCGCGCTCGAGCAGATAGTCCTGCCGTTTCATGCGCGAGATGGTCGCCTCGGACACACCAAGCACCGCCGAAAGGGTTCGGGCGTTGAGGCCGAGATGGTTGGCTGCGTTGACGGCCGCTTTGGTGATGACGGCAGCCTCCGGAGACCTAATACCGGGGATGGTCTGTGCTATAGCCATGCCATATTCCTTTCACTGGAAAGAATATAGCATTTTATTTTCACATGAAAAGAGCGCCGCAAGGCACGGCGCTCTTTTTCGTCCTTGATCAGGCAACGGTAACCGGAACTTCGGTCGACGTGCGCATCGCGTGGCTATAGGGGCACACGATATGGGCCGCAGCAGCCAGCTTCTCAGCGGTCGGCTTGTCGAGGCCAGGTATGCTGACCGTCAGGGCGACTTCGATGCCGAAGCCGGTGCCATCCTCGCGCGGGCCGATGCCGACCTTGGCGCTGACCGTGGTGTCTTCCGGAATCTTGACGTTTTCCTTGCCGGCGACAAATTTCAAAGCGCCGAGGAAGCAGGCCGAATAGCCCGCAGCAAACAGCTGCTCAGGGTTGGTGCCGGTCGCGCCGTCGCCGCCGAGTTCCTTCGGAACGGTCAGCGTCACATCGAGGACGCCGTTGTCGGAAACGGCGCGGCCTGCGCGGCCACCGGTGGCGGAAGCCTTGGTCGTGTAGAGGATGGGCATGTCAGTCTCCTTTGCGTTGGGGTTGGATTTTGTATATCGCGCAATTAAATTGTACGCAAGTGAATTTTGCAAATTGCATTTAGAATTCGAAAAGAGGAGAATTGCCCCTTGGAAAGGAAGACGATGAAAGCGCATCTGGCAAAGACGATGGAAATTCCGGAAGAGGAAAAGCGGCTGGAGAACCAGCTTTGTTTTGCGGTGTACTCGACAGCCCACGCCTTCACCCGCGCCTACAAGCCGATTCTCGACAAGGTCGGCCTCACCTACCCGCAATATCTCGTCATGCTGGCGCTGTGGGAAAAATCCGAGCAGGCGGTCAAGGCGATCGGCGAACAGCTCGATCTCGATTCGGGCACATTGTCGCCGTTGCTCAAACGGCTCGAACAAAATGGCCTGATCAAACGCACCCGAGATTCCCGCGACGAACGCCAGGTCATCGTTTCACTGACCGACAAAGGTCTGGCGATGCGGAGCGAGATCGACACGATCATGACCGCGATCGGCCAGGCGGCGGGCTGCACACTCGAAGAAATGAAGACGATCCGGGGCCTGTTGCGAGGCCTGCGCTCAAACCTTACGGCCGCGGTATAGCGGTTGCGGCCCGGCAATGGGATCGCCAGCACCTTACCGATCCCATAGCGCAGCTTGGTCGGCGTGGTTGCGCGGCAGGTCGAATTCTCTTTGGTTTTCGATGACGGCAGCGGCGCGGTTTTGCGGCAGAAGCTCGCTCTTCAGCCGCTCGACAACCGCCGCTGTTATTTCGTCCTGAACCGCGAAGATCTGCCCGAAATGACGATCGAAGCGGTCCGCCCAGACAATCCCACCGGTTTGCGCATCGACAAGCTCGGTCGTCAGACGCAATTCATGGCCGCTCACGCGAACACTTCCGCTGAGGACGTAGTGCACACCCAGCGCCCTGACCACATCCGGCAGGCGGCCGGCCTTGTCGCGATAGGCGAAGCTCAAACTCTTCGACGTGACAAAGAGAGCGGGAATCTTCGCCAAGGCAGTGATGATGTCTTCGACAATGCCGTCGGCGATCCATGTGTGCCGCCCCCCAGGCACCGCGACGGTGAACGGAAGCACCGCGATCGAGAGCCGCCCCGACGGACCAAACGCTGCTGGCGCCAGCAGAGCCTCGCTGCGCCGCACCAGCTTCTCGTCCAACGCATAGCCGCGGCATGGAACAGTGCGGATGAGCTTTGCTGCGCCCTCACCCAAGGTCCGGCGGATGTCCGTCACGCACTGGCTGAGCGAGCCGTCCGTGACGGCCACATTGGGCCAGACGGCTGAAACCAATTCATCCTTAGTGACGACGCGTCCCGAATTTTCAAGCAGATAAGTCAGCAACGCCAATGATTTGGGGCGCAAACGGACATCCTGCCCGCCCTTGCGCAGCCGGCCCTGTTGCATATCGAGTTGGTGTCCCGCGAATTCGAACATCGACATTGGATGCTCCGAATGTTGGCGCGCAATCTAGCAAACGCTTCCCACCACGACAACGAACCGTATCCAAACGCGACATCGAAACGAAAGAATTTCAGAGAAATTTCAAAAGCGCTTCAGCGGGACTTCACGACAACCACACGGGTAAATGGGAGGCTTTGCCGGTGCAACTGCAACTTGGGGGGCCACCATGACGTTCCTGCACCTACATGGCGTGCGCAGTTTTTCGCCGACAGCCGCGTTTTCGGGAACATGGCACGCGCTCGCGCATCTGATCCCGCATGGGGAACACCATTCGCCAACAGATCACGCTGCGTGCCGGGCGCTGGATCAGCTTGACGACGAGCAGTTGGCCGATATCGGCATCGTCAGACACGACGAGTTTGCCGGTTGGCATGAGTCCGCGAGAGGCTCCGATCCTGACCCGATCGTGTCCCACAGCTATTCATGGCGTTAAATTTCGGCCGGCCAAATATGGGGCGGAGAGACAGCGCTGTCTCCCCCGGGGCGACGCTATTCCCGTGGAAAGATGCTGTCTCCCAGTGAAGGGAGACAGCGAAACGCAAATCGATCACTGCAGAACGACGACCGGCGCCTTGTTCGGCACACGGTCATAGAGGTCGATGATGTCCTGGTTCAGCAGGCGCACGCAGCCTGACGACACTGCCTTGCCGATCGAACGCCAATCCGGATTGCCGTGCAGCCGGTAGAGCGTATCTTCGCCATTCGAGAAAATGTAGAGCGCACGTGCGCCGAGTGGGTTCTTCAGACCCGGCTCCATGCCGCCGTTTTCGATCGAATACTTGGCGAGTTCGGGCTGGCGCGCGACCATCTCGTTCGGCGGCTTCCAGCGCGGCCACCTTTGACGCCATTGGATAACGCCGGAGCCCTGCCAAGCGAAGCCTTCGCGGCCGATACCAACGCCGTAGCGCATCGCCGTGCCGCCGGGCTGGACGAGATAGAGGAAACGCGAGGGCGTATCGACGACGATCGTGCCGGGCGCCTGGCCGGTCGGATCGACGACCTGCTGACGATAGAAGCGCGGATCGATCTGCTGATACGGCACTGCGGGAATGAGGAAGCCACCATCCTCGATCGGGCCGTACATGACCGCCAATTCGGCGTCACCCGGCGTCTGCGGCGCCTGGACTGGACTGCGCATGACGACCGGCTGAGCCGTGGAATAAGGCGGCGGTCCAGCCGTGGATGCACACCCGGTCAGCGCCGAAGCTGCGGTCATTGCCGAAAAGGAAAGGAAGCTGCGGCGGGAAAGGGGTTTTTCGAAGCTCATACGCGGGTCTGGTTTCCTGTTGCGCTGGAAGGACGAACGCCCTTCGCGGAAGGTGGCTCAACGCCGGTGACAAGACAAGAAATCTATCGCCATACGTTAAATAAACCACCACCTCACGAAGTCGTGTCCGCCTACCGCGCGACGATATCACCAGTGCTGTTGCGCGACTACATCACGACGATTTCGGTCTTTGCCGGAACGCGGTCATAAAGGTCGACCACATCCTGATTCAGCATGCGGACGCAGCCCGACGATGTGGACTTTCCGACCGACTGCCAGTCCGGCGTTCCGTGGATGCGGTAGAGCGTATCCTGCCCGTCCTTGAAGATATAAAGCGCACGCGCGCCGAGCGGGTTTCCGAGGCCGGGATTCATGCCGCCGTTTTCCGCGGAGAAGGCCCGAACATCCGGCTGGCGCGCGACCATTTCGTCGGGCGGCGTCCAGCGCGGCCACTTCTGCTTCCACTGAATGACGCCGCGGCCAGACCATGCATAGCCTTCACGGCCGATGCCGACACCGTAGCGCATTGCCTTGCCGCCCGGTTCAATGAAGTAGAGGTGCTTGGTCTTCGTATCGACGACGATCGTACCGGGCTTTTCGTTGCTCGGATAATCGACCTCCTGCCGCAGATATTGCGGGTCGATGCGGCTGACCGGTATGGCCGGCAAAGTGAAATCCGTGTCGCGGACCTGGCCGTACATGGCGCTGTTCACCGGATTGGTGACCGGCAGGCCGTAGGTCCGGCTAAAGTTCGCGCCCGGAATACCATAGGTCTGGTTATAGATCGTCGGCGGCACACCCGGCCGCTGCGGGACCGGCGTATCGATCGGCTTGACCCGCATGGGATCGACACCGGGCGGGTTATAGAAGACGGGCGATGTTTCCTGCACGAAGCGGGCGGGATCGGTGGCACCGGTATCCGGGATGAGGATATTGCAGCCGCTCAGGCAAAGAGCAGCGGCCGCAAGCCCGGCAAATGGCGACACCCGGCTGAGAACAGTCATAAAACACCCTCATCGACAACAGCGAGACGTATAGCTGCGGCAAGGATGGCACTTGCGGCTGGCGCGAGGCTGGTCACCGAGCCAGCCTAATATTTACCGGACGCCGGACCGCGATCAGGCCGCGACGCCGTGGAAGAACTTTATGCTCTGCTCGATCTCCGCCGGCAGCGCCGAGGTGTGGTTGCCGGTCACCGTATCCGTTTCGATGCGGACTCCGCCTGAGCGTGCGCGGCTTGCAAGCAGCCCGGCGCGGTCGTTGAAATGCGCCTCTTCGGTGCCGTGGACGACGCGGACGGGGCATTTGAAGCTCTTGGCATAGCAGAGCGCGCTACGGACCTCGAATTCGTGGGCATTGCTGTCGTCGAAACGAATGTCCTGCGGGTAGCGATTGAAGAAACGGAATGCGTCCGGATTGCCTGATATCGGCGCTGCAGCGCGGAACTTGTGGGTGCTCATTGCCGCCAGCATCGTCAGCGTACCACCGATGCTGTGGCCGGCGACGAACAGGCGGTCGCCATCGACGCCCGGAAGATGCTGCAGCCGGTCGGCGGCCGAAAGTACATCGTCGACCTCGTCGTAAAAGCCCGAGAAGTTGCCCATCTGGCCGTTCTCGCCGCGCAAAGACGGCATCATGACCACGAAGCCAGCGTCGACATAGGCCTTGAGCAGAACCCAGTGGCCAAGCCCCATGGCGTTTCCGCCGTGCAAAAACAGAACGCCCGGCTTCGGCTTGCTGCCACGCTTGTACTTGGAAACCCAGGCGACCAGCTCCAATTCGCCGCCGTAACCCGAGCGATAAAAAATCTTGTCCCCTTCCGGCGGAGCGTCGAGCGGTTCATACTTGTCGGGAGCCGGTCCCTTCTGCAGGAGCCTGGTATGGAAGCGCTTGCGGGCCTTGGCATAATCGTGATCGATCAGCCGCGGCACCTCCGGAACCTCGAATGCGCTTGCCATGCGCGGGAGCAGGAGGGCCCCGGCCAGGCCTGCAAGAACCGTGCGGCGCTGGCGGAGAAAAGAATTACCTTCGTCTGACGTCATTTCACACTTCCATGGTACCCGGCGATTCGAGAATTGCACCGGAAGCGTGCGGCCGCCAACACACGTTGTGTTGAAAACGGTGGCCCTGCGGCGTTTTGCGCCAGAAAAACCTACCGTTCTCCCTTCGCATCGATCATGGCGACCAGCGTCTGGAGGCGATCCGCCTCATAGGACGGTTTGTCGGGGCGCAGCCGGGAAATCCGCGGAAAGCGCATCGCCACCCCCGACTTGTGGCGGGTGGAGCGATTGATGCCTTCGAAGGCGACTTCCACGACGAAGCCGAAATCCCTGTCCGCCCTGACGGCGCGCACCGGACCGAAGCGCTCGGTCGTGTTGTTGCGCACGAACTTGTCCAGCAGTTCCAGCTCGGCATCGGTGAAGCCGAAATAGGCCTTGCCGACTGGCACCAGCTGTTCTCCCTCCGGCGTCTCGGTCCAGACGCCGAAGGTGAAATCCGAATAATAGCTCGAGCGCTTGCCGTGGCCGCGCTGCGCATACATCAGCACGGCATCGACATTGTAGGGATTGCGCTTCCATTTGAACCACGGTCCCTTCAACCGCCCGGCCTGATAGACGCTGTCGCGCCGCTTGATCATCACCCCTTCGATGACAGGATCCGGCGGTGACGACCGCAAGCCATCCAATTCGTCCCACGAAGAGAACTCGACCAGCGGGGAGAGATCGAAGCGGTCGTGTGGGGCTCGGTCGATGACCTCCGCAAGACGCGCACGGCGATCGACATAGGATTGGCCGCGCACGTCCTCCTCCCGATCGAACAAGAGATCGTAGGCACGGATGAAGGCCGGATATTCGTCGAGCATCTTCGTCGTCACCGTCTTGCGGTTTAGCCGCTGCTGCAGATCGGAGAAGGTGCGCGTCGGACTGTTCGAACGGGTGGTCCCACCAACTAGCAGCTCGCCGTCCATCACACCGTCAAAGCTGATCGATTCGACGATATCCGGGAACGCGCCCGATATATCGTCGCCGGAACGCGAATAGATCTTGCGCGTATCCCCGGAGCGCGACAGCTGCACGCGAATGCCGTCCCACTTCCACTCGGCGGCATAGTCGGCGGGATCGAGCTGATCGAGATCCCCCTCCTCGACCGGATTGGCGAGCATCACGGAATGGAAGATTGCCGGCGTTGCCAGCACCGGCTTGTCGCCATGCCCTTCCAGCCAGCGAAACAACGGCTCGTAGGGCGGCTGCAGGCCATGCCACAGCGTCTCGATTTCGGTCACGTCTTGGCCGCCCATGTCGGCAAGCGCCTGTTTCGCCAATCGCGAGGACACACCGATGCGAAGCGCCCCGGTCGCGAGCTTGATGAAGGCGAAGCGCCCTGACGTGTCCAGCTGATCGAGCAGGTCGCGCACGAAACTGCGGACTTCGGTGCGCCCGAGCGCGTTCATTTGCCTGACGACATCTCCAAGTCGCGGCTGGGCAAGTGCCGACCGCTCGATGTCCTTCTCGGCGTCCCAGACGAGCGAGATCGTTTCCGCGAGGTCGCCGACATAATCGTAGGAATAGCGGAAGAGCACCTCGTCCATCCGCTCCAGCACCAGCTCGCGCAGCATGGCCGGCTTCACGTTGCGCACTTCAAGGGTGCCGGCGATGGCGGCAAGGCCGTAGCCGCGATCCGGATCCGGGGTGTTTCGGAAGTAGTCGGAGAGCAGTTTCAGCTTGCCGTTACGGCTGGGGGTGAGCACGAGGCGGTCAAGCAGATCGGCGAACGCTTTCATCAATCAGCCTCGTCTTCGTAGCCGACGAGGTGGAGCGGTCGGGCCTTGATGCCCTGCAACTGGCACCAGCGAACCAGCGCCTCTTCGCGGCCATGCGTCACCCACACTTCCTCGGGCCGCAGGTCGCTGATCGTCTCGGTCAGCTCCGGCCAGTCGCAATGATCGGAGATGACCAGTGGCAGTTCGACGCCCTGCTGCTTGGCGCGCTGCCGCACCATCATCCAGCCCGACGCAAATGCCGGCAAAGGCTCATTGAAGCGTCGCGCCCAACGGTCGGCAAAGGCGGAGGACGGGCCGACGACAATGGCTCCCTTGAAGGCAGACTTGTCGCGGCTCTCAATGGTCGCCGGGCGCAGCTCACCAAGCTCGATGCCCTGCTCCATGTAGTAGTCGCAGAGCCTTTCCATCGCGCCGTGGATATAGATCGGCTGGTCGTAGCCGGTATCGCGCAGCAGGCGGATGACGCGCTGCGCCTTGCCGAGTGCATAGGCGCCGATCAGATGCGTCCGCTCCGGAAATTGCCGCAGCGAGGCGTACAGTTTGCCCATTTCATCGACGGGATCGGGATGATGGAAAACCGGCAGTCCGAAGGTCGCCTCGGTGATGAAGACATCGCAGGGGACCGGCACGTAGGCAGCGCAGGTGGGGTCCGCCCGCCGCTTGTAGTCGCCCGAGACGACAATGCGGGTGCCGTTCTTCTCGATGGCGATCTGGGCCGAGCCGAGCACATGCCCGGCCGGATGAAAGCTGACCTTCACGCCGTTGATCAGGATCTCCTCGCCGAAGGCCGCAGCCTGCTCGCTTGCGCAAAAGCCGTCGCCATAGCGGATCTGCATGATGTCGAGCGTCTGGCGTGTCGCCAGTACGTTTACGTGGCCGGGCCGCGCGTGATCGGAATGGCCGTGGGTGATCAGGGCTCGCTCGACCGGCCGCACGGGATCCACATAGAATCCTCCCTCGGGACAATAGAGCCCTTCGGGGGCGGGATAGAGCAAGGCATCAGATCTCATGCCTGCAAAGATAGCGGGAAAGAACGGAAGGGCCAGTGGGCGACAGGAAGATGCGGATCCGTACCAAAATGAAACAGGCGCGCTGGCACGTTTCCTGCAGCACGGCGGAAATGAAGCAAAGTCCGTTAACCTCCCGTCGTGACCTGTTCCGCCTTGCCGGAGCATCCGCCTTTGCGCTGGTGGCATCGCGCAGCTTCGCGACGACGCGCGACGGCGACCTGCGCGGCGCGATCGACGCAGTCCGTTACAAGACGATACCTGATGCCGCTGACCGCAAGAGCGCCAGCCTGCAGAAGATGATCGATCAGGCCGCGGCGGAGAATGTGCCGGTTTTCCTGCCACCCGGCACCTACGCAGCTTCGAATCTGGTGCTGCGCGACAATACGCGCATCACCGGTGTTCCCGGCGCATCGCGCATCGTCTACACCGGCGGTGGCAAGCTCTTCAGCGCCGACAACGTCAAGCACGTCGAACTCTCGAACATCATTTTCGACGGGCAGAATCGCTCGCTCGGCGACGATGCCGGAGGGCTGCTGCAATTCACCGGCGTCGCCGAGGTAGCGATCGACAATTGCGAGATCACCGGCAGCCGCAAACATGCCGTTCGGCTGGAGCGATGTGGCGGCCGGATCGAGCGCAGCCGCGTACAGGGCGCCGGTCAATCCGGCATCTACGCCGTCGAATCCGACGGGCTTTCGATCACCGGGAACGAGGTTTTCGACTGCGGCAATGGCGGCATTCTGGTGCATCGCTGGACGAAGGCGGCTGACAACAGCGTCGTCAACGGCAACCGCATCTACCGGATCAGGGCCAATGACGGCGGCACCGGCCAGAACGGCAACGGCATCAGTATCTTCCGCGCCGACAACGTGATGGTTGCAAACAACCACGTGTCCGACTGCGCCTTTACAGCCATCCGCGCCAACTCGGCCTCCGACATCCAGATCACCGGCAACCAGTGCCAGCGTTCCGGTGAGACGGCGATCTATGTCGAATTCGAGTTTGTCGGCGCTGTGGTGTCCAACAACATGGTGGACGGCGCGGCAAACGGCATCTCGATTGCCAATTTCGACCATGGCGGCAGGCTGGCGAGCGTGACCGGCAACGTCGTGCGCAACCTGACGCTCAAAGGCCCCTATCAGCACGAGGTCGGGTTCGGCATCGGCATTGCGGCCGAGGCAGACACACTGGTCTCCGGTAACATCATAGAAGGTGCTCCACGCTGGGGGATGCAGCTCGGCTGGGGACCGTATCTTCGCAACCTCGTCGTGACCGGAAACATTACCCGCAATGCGCCGGTCGGTTGTGCTGTCTCGGTAGCGGAGGGCGCCGGAACCGCCGTTATCACCGACAACGTGTTTCAGCAAACACCCGGCGGCGCCGTCCTCGGTTTCGAATGGGACAGGAAGGTGTCGGGAGAACTGGCGACCACCGGGTCCTCGCGCTTTGCGCAACTGACCGTCGAGCGCAACCGCATCTCCTGAGAAGCATCAAAAGCTTTCATCGATTCATAAGGCTTGGCCGCTTCCGCTGGGACGCTTCGGCTCCTACCCTGCAGCAACAGAACATGGGGAACATCGACATGCTGACGATCTATGGGGTTTATCGCTCGCGCGCCTCGCGCGTTTACTGGATGGCCGGGGAGCTAGGGCTGGAATTCGAGTCCGTGCGTGTCATTCAGGCGCGGCGCCTTGCCAACCCGCTTGCCGCCGATGCACCTATCAATACGCTGTCGCCGGATTTCCTGGCGGTCAATCCAATGGCGCTGATCCCGAGCATCAGGGATGGCGACCTTGTGATGCATGAGTCGCTTGCCATTACCCTTTACCTTGCGCGCAAGCACGGCGGACCACTGGCCGCTCAAACCGTCGCGGAAGACGGTTTGATGACGATGTGGACCATCTGGGCGGCAACCGAGGTTGAGCCGCATACGGTGAAGATCGTCTATGTCTACGACGACGAGAAGCAGAACAGCGACGAGGGCAAGGCGACGATCAGTGTTGCTGTGCGTTCGCTGAAGAAGGCGTTCGCGACGCTGGAGAAGCATCTGGCAACCAACGAATACGTCGTCGGCAACCGCTTCACGGCAGCAGATCTCAATATTGCGGAAGTGCTTCGCTACGCCCAGACGGAACAGGCGCTGTTCGAGGCCCATCCCCATATCAGCGCCTGGATCAAGCGCTGCCAGTCGCGGCCGGCCTATATCGCGATGCAGGCGACGCGATCGCAGGAACCTATCTGATCAGGGAAAGAGCTTGAGGGTCTCGGCCATTTCCTCACGGATCCAGGCCTTGAAATCCTTCACCTTCTTGGGTTCTCGCGAGCCTGTGGCGGTTACGAAATAGTGACCGAAACCGGTTTTCGCGCGAATGCCGAAGGGCGCGACCAACTGCCCCTGCTGCAGGGCAAAGCCCGCAAGCGTCTGCCAGGCGAGCATGACGCCCTGCCCTGCGATAGCCGCATCGAGGCAGAGCGACGCGTCGTTGAAGACGTGCCGCGTCTCAAGCGTTGCGCCCGACAACCCGGCCTCATGCATCCATACTTTCCAGCTGAACATGGCGCGGCCATCGATCACCGCCGGCACCGACAGGATGTCGGCGAGCTCGTGCAGACGCGCCGCCATCGCAGGTGAACAGACCGGGAAGACCTCCTGCTGCAGCAGCAGTTCTGCCTTCACGTCCGGCCACTGACCGTTGCCGACCCGGATGCCGACATCGACATCGCAGAGCGCCGGATTGACGAGCCGCGTCGTCGCATCCATTCGCAGGCTGATTTCAGGGTGCCTTTCGGCAAAACGATCCAGCCGATAGACGAGCCAGCGCGCGGCGAAGACCGGCGCCACCGAGATCGTCAGTATGCTTTCGTCGCGTTGCCGTGTCGCCGCGACGGCCTGTGACAGCGCGTTGAACCCCTCGGTCAGGCCGGCCAGCAGGCGCGCGCCGGCCTCCGTCGCGACCATGCCCTTGGGCGTGCGCTCGAAGATCAGGTGATCGAGCTGCGCCTCTGCCTTGATGACCTGCTGGCTGACCGCGCCGATCGAAACGCCCAGTTCCTCTGCAGCTGCCTGCAACGAGCCAAGCCGCCCCACAGCCTCGAGCGCGCGTAATCCATTCAAGTGAACCGAGTTCAGGTTTCTCATATAGTTTTTCTATACTCAGACATTGGTAATCTCAATTGAAACCTGCCTGACCGACCGCGATAATCCCTCCGTGTTGATGAGATGCTCCGTTCAGCTCCGTACAAGGAAGCGAGGCACGCCATGCAATTCCTGAAGTTTTTCTTGAGCGTCGAAACGCTCGATCCTCCCTACAGCGCGGATACCAGACAAGATCCGTTGAACCACCCGGATCTCACGCGCATGTCGTTGAGGGCGCTCGCCGATCTGCCGCTCGGTCCGGAACCCCGTAAGCCGCAACCCCAAAGGCCGCAGCTTGCAAGGTGCGCTTAAGAATGAGAGATCTGTTAGTCTGTGGGAGCTTCAGTCCGAGCAAGCCCAATGACCGACAGTGTCGACACGATTTTTGCGCGCCTCAAGCGTCTCTCTGATGAGGCCAACCTTCCTGGCGTCGAGGAGAGCACGTCCTATGGCAACCCGGCACTGAAGGTTGGCGGCAAATCCTTTGCTGCGGTCAAGAACAACGAGACCATTGTGCTCTGCATCTCGATCGACGACAAGGAACGGCTGATCGAGATGGCGCCCGAGATCTATTATCAAACACCTCACTATATCGGCTGGCCCTATATGCCCTTGCACGCAGCCATGATCAGCGATGCCGAACTGAAGGAACGGCTGATCGGCGCATGGCGGTTCCGTGCGCCAAAGAAGCTTGCCGCGAGCTTTCAGGGCTGAGCGCACCGTCTGCTGATTGCCTCCGGCGCTGCTCCGCGATCCGGACGCCTGTTAGGCCTGCTCGCGCTCCAGTGCCCGCTGAACGGCCGGCCGCTCCATCATCTGAGCATAATGCGCCGTCGCTTTCCGGAAGCGGGCCGGATCGACGCCATCGGATCGCAGCCAGCCGGTCATGACGAAGAGGTAGGGATCCGCGACCGAGTAATATTCACCCATCACCCACGGCCCTTCCAGCATCCGCGCGTCGATGAGGTCAAAGCATTCGGTCATGGTCTGCGGGACCTTTGCCTTCATCGCCTCATGAGCAGTCGGATCATCCGCCCATCGACTACCGCGTCGGGCGTGTGCGTGGTTCACATGCACCGTCGAGCAAATGTAGTTGTTAAAGGCCTGCATGCGCGCGAACTCAAACGGATCAAGCGGCGCCAACTGGGCTGCCGGTGCGACCTGCGCGATAAATGCGAGGATTGCCGGCGTTTCGGTGAGAATGCCATGATCGGTCACAAGTGCCGGAACGCGCCCCTTCGGATTGATCTCAAGGTACTCAGGCGAGCGCTGCTCCGCTTCTGCAAAATTCAGCTTTTTCGTCTTGAACGGCAGGCCGGACTCTTCCAGCGCAATCAGGCTTGCGAGCGCGCAGGTGTGCGGGGCAAAGTACAGTGTCAGCATGATCGACTCCCTTCGATCCTGACCTTATAGCGCGGCCGCCTGCAAACGCACAGATCGAGGCCGGCAAGCCGGCCCCTTAAACCAACCCGCCTTAAGCGCAACCCGGCACATCCTCGAGCCGGTACCAGACAGGAATGCCGCGTTCGCGCGCAATGCGGACATCGTTGTCGGCGCCCTTCGATTCTCCTTCGAGCCGAAGCACGCCGTCGCAAAGCTGCAGCAGACGGCCAGCGACGGGGTGAAAGATCTCTTCGTAGAGATCATCGCCGACAGCTTTGCCGCCGGCGGCGTTCCATACTGGGAGCGCCACCCATTCTCCGATCATCGGTACGTGACCGGCCTTGAACAGCCTATGCGATGGCTGCTCCAGGCGCTGCAAATTGGCGGCCATTTTCACAGGGTCGTCGCCGGTTCCGGACCTGTAGGGCCCAGCAATCAAAATCAACATGATCAAGCTCCATTTTCCTCGGCCTCATGCACGAGACGGCAGACAACTGCACGATACTTCTTGAATGTCGAATCATTTCGTGCAATTTCATGCTAATTCGTGCAACTGTAGGATCGAGGCCATGTTCACCAGTCAGCGCAAATCATTGATCCTCGACGTTCTTCGGCGGGACGGCCAGGTTGTCGCCAAGCGCGTCGCCGAAGACTTTTCGCTGTCGGAGGACACGATCCGCCGCGACCTCCGGGAGATGGCGGCGGAAGGTTTGCTAAAACGGGTGCACGGCGGGGCAATGCCTGTTGCACCGCAACTTCCCGACTTCTCGACGCGCAAGGGCGTTTCATCTGAGATCAAGGAGAGGCTCGGGAAAAAGTCGGCCTCGCTCGTGCGATCCGGCCAGTTGATCTTTCTCGATGGTGGCACGACGACGGCGGAAATCGCCCGGCAGCTGCCGCGCGAATTTGCCTTTACGGTAGCAACGCACAGCCCGACCATCGCCGCCGAACTGGAACATCACCCGACGGCGAGTGTGATCCTCATCGGCGGCAAGCTCTACAAGCACTCGATGGTATCCGTCGGGTCCGCTGCCATGACCGCGATTTCGCAGCTTCGGCCGGACATCTTCTTTCTCGGGGTGACGGCAGCCCATCCGGTGCAGGGGCTATCGACCGGTGATTTTGAAGAAGCGGCCATCAAGCGTCACATCGCCTCCTGTGCCGCAGCGACGTACGTGCCACTGACGGACGAGAAATTGGACCGCGTCTCGCCTTGCCTCATCCTGCCGATCGCCGGCGTCTCGGGGCTGATCGTTACAGCCGACAGCGCCGCGGCTGCCATCGAGCCCTATCGCAACCTCACTGCCGAGATCCTCGAAGCGTGAACGGTTGGGCAAAACGCGCCTTCAGTTCCGCCAGGTTCTGCGGCAACAGGCTAGCGGCAAGACCGACGACGAAGACTGCAAAGACGACATAGGCGAAGGTATCGCGCCCGCGTCCGAGTGTCAGGAGATCGTTCAGTCCGGGCTGCAGCGCCGCAATCGATGCCGAGAGCCGCATGTCGCCCAAGAGTCGGTCGGGGATGGTGGCAAAGGCTGGCGCCTCCGACAGCGCAAGCAAGGCGCCGTAGACCGCCGAGAAGCGAATGATCATTCGCAGCGCCCGCCATGCTCCGAGCGGCCGCGCGCCGCTGTCTTCGAACGCCCAGCCGATATAGGCGCAGAAGACGACGAGGAACAGGAACGCCACGGGCAGCCCGTCCAACACGGTCTCCGGTTTCAACTGGCCAGTCCAGCCACTGGCGAGCAGCAGCGGGAACGGCGCCGATGCCACGAACCAGATTGCGACGACGACGCCCCAGGCCCAGTTCATCGACAGATAGTGGACGCGGGCAAGCGTAACGACGAGGATGATGGCACCCGCGAGATAGACGCCCGACGGCTTCATCGATCCGGTCATTGTGACGATGATCGGGCCACAGGAGCCAGCGACATGGGCGCAGCCCGAGGAAACGACCGTCAGCCAGGTGACGTAGTCGAAACACATTGTGAAAAAGAGGAAGATCGCGATGGCGATCAACATCCACCAAAGATAGCGGCCCGCAAACATATCCTGCCCTCATGGCGTTCGATGTACTGGGCAAAGGGTAACTCACCCCTCAAAAACCGCATCCGTTCTCGTGGGCTGTAGTTTCACATACATTAGCGAATTCTATTCTTGCGGCGCGACTGTTCCGTTCCGGAACGGCTTAAGCGGTCAGCGCAGCCGCCGCGCGAATGTCGCCAACGTGAATACCGTTCCAATTGTGCATCTGGACCGTCGCCATCGCGGCCAAATTCGCGCGAATCGAATCGTCCTTGCCGAAGAAGCGGCTGAGCGCTGCCGCGACCATCGCTTCTGAGGCACGCGAATGGCCATCGTCGCACTTGATGGCGATCGCGATCCCCTGCTCGGGGATCGCTGCGCAGAAGACACCTTCAGCCCCCGTCTTGGCGAAGATGCGGCCCGGTGCGGCCTCCATCAGCGCAGTGCAGGCACGGCCGGTGCCGGCCACATAGAAGGGCTCGGCCATGCAGGCATCAAACAGCCGCCGGGAGGCCTTGGCGCGAAGCGGCTCGAGGCCATTGCCGGTTGCCATCTTGGCAAAGCCATGCGCCAGGCCGCGCAAGGGAACCGCATAAGTCGGGATGGAGCAACCATCCGTGCCGCAGTTGTCATGGCCGAGCGCTGCACCCGTCAGGCTTTCCATGACACCTCGAATTTCGGCCTGCAGCGGATGGTCGTAGCCGACATATCCCTTCGGATCGATGTCCTGATGGCAGCAGGCGCAGATGAAGCCGGCATGCTTGCCGGAGCAGTTGTTATGCAATGCCGTCGGTCTCTCCATGGCACGCGCCTGGTGGATCAGCACCTTTTGGCTCGAGGACCAATGCGCGCCGCATTCCAGCGTTTCGACATCGCGACCGGCTTTTGCCAGCATGGAGGCGGCAAGCGCGACATGCTCGTCCTCGCCATTGTGCGAGGAGCAGGCGAGCGCCAATTCCTTGTCGCCGAAGCCATAGGCATCCGCCGCACCACTTTCCATCAGCGGCAGCGCCTGCATCGCCTTGCAGGCCGAACGCGGGAAGGTTGGCGCGTCGACGTCGCCGATCGAGAACACGATCTTTCCATCGCCATCCACAGCGACGATGGCGCCGCGATGCCGGCTTTCGACGAGCGAGCCTCGGGTGACTTCGACTGTGACGGGATTGGTCATGGCATAGTCCTGATCATTAGCGCGAATGCGTCACGCATAACGAGTCGCGTCGATAATGCAATTGCCTTTCGGCGCTCCTGCGGCTCGCTACTGCGGTTAGAGTGGCGTGATGCGATAGGCACAGCGGCGGGCGCCAAGCAGGATGTGCTCCTCGCGTTCGACCTTGGCGCCGAGCACGGCTCTAAACGTATCCAGTTCAGAGCGACAGAAGCCGGCGCAAACGCTTGCGGCGGCGCAGATCGGGCAATGGTTTTCGACCAGCAGCAGCGAGCCGTCCGCTTCCTGCCAGCTATCGGCCATATATCCTTCGCTGGTACGTATGGCAGCGAGCTGCCGCACGCGGGATTGAATGTCGGGTGCATCCACCTGCTCGCGATATCGCTTGAGGGTGTCGGCCTCCCGAGCGGAAATGACGGCATCCAGGGCCGGCGTCCCCAGCTGCGCAACCAGCGTGGTCAGGATCGTGGCGGTGAGTTCTGCATGACCATCGGGAAAGGTCTGGTTGCCGGCGGGCGTGAGGCTCCATAGTTGCCGCGGCCTGCCCCTGCCGACCGTGGCTTCGCTGACCGCTTCGACCAACCCCTCCTCCGCCATCTTCGTCAATTGCTGGCGGGCAGCCTCCGAGGAAATGCCGAGCTTGGTCCCAACCGTCGCGGCAAGTTGCGGCCCTTCCGTCTTGATCAGCAGCAGGATTCGGTTAGCCGGCGATTGCTTCATCTATTTTTCCAAGTTGACACTTGCTTTAATAACATGCCGGTGTATTTTTCCAAAGAATAACTTGTAAAAAAATAATGCATATCCCCGGAAGCATGCAAGGCATGAACGCTGATGACCGACATTGAAGAGATTTCTGCAGACAAGCCCTCCGTCTTCCATCTGTTTTCCGCGCCGCTGCTGCCGGCGACGCTGATGCTCGGTGGTGGTGTCACCCTCTACGCCGTAGAGACCTACATCACCGCGACAATTGCGCCGTCGATCGTTCGCGACATCGGCGGGCTCGAACTGCTGTCGTGGATGACGACGCTCTTTGTTGCCGCTGCGGTCCTTGGATCGATCTTCGTCGCAACGCGCCCGCGAGGCATCGGGCTGTGCAGCGTCTACGTCTCAGGCGCACTCATATTCGGCGTCGGCAGCCTAGTCTGCGCGCTCGCTCCAGCGATGCCATTGGTGCTGGTCGGGCGCACAGTACAGGGTTTCGGGGCCGGCATTCTTGCCGGGCTTGCCTATGCATTCATTCGCTACGCCTACCCCGAGCCGCTGTGGCAGAAGGCGTCGACGCTCTATGCCGCCATCTGGGGCGTTTCGACCTTGCTCGGTCCCAGTCTGGGAGGCCTGTTTTCCGAGGGCAGCGCGTGGCGCCACTCCTTCATGCTGCTCGTTCCGCTCTGCGTGCTGATGGCGTCGCTTGCACCGTGGTTGCTGCCGCGCGCAGAGGACGATCGCGCCCACGGCAAGACGCCGATCCTACAGATTGCCTTGCTGCTTGCGGCCGTACTGGTGGTCAGCATCGCCGGAACGATCGACGAAACCAACTTCAAGGCGTTGCTGATTGCAGCGTCAATCGTCATGATCGTTTCGATGCTGACTGTCGAGCGGCGCGGCAGGAACCGTCTGCTGCCGACAGGCGCCGTAACGCTCGCAAAGCCGGTGGCGCGCGTCTATCTGACGATGTTCGTGCTGCTGCTGGTGCTGACAAGCGACATCTATATTCCGTATTTCCTGCAGGTGCTGCACGCCGTAACGCCGCTGGTGTCGGGCTATTTGACTGCGCTTGTCGCCCTCGGTTGGACCTTTGCGGCCTTCTTCAGCGGAACACTCTCGGGACGCCGGGCCAACACCGCCATCGTCGCCGGTTGCGTGATCGAGATGGTTGCGGTCGCGTCCCTGACCCTTTTCCTCGCTGCGGACAACCAATCCGGCAACCTTGCCATTCTCGGCCCTGCCGTCATCGGCATGTTCCTGATGGGCTTTGGTGTAGGCCTTGGCTGGGCGCACCTGGTGACCAAGATCCTGAGTCTTGTCGACAACTCCGAACAGGACAAGGCCTCAGCCGCGATTTCGACAGTGCAGTCTCTCGGCAGCGCCTTCGGCGCTGCGGTTGCCGGCGTGATCGTCAACAGCACCGGACTGGTGAACCCCGGCGGGGTCGCCGGCAGCGTCTCGGCTGCCCATTGGCTCTATGTCCTGATGGCCCTCCCCGGCCTGATCGCCGTCGCCACGTCTTTAACCCTCTCGTCGCCCACCGAACGGCAGGCCCGGTGAGCAACGTGCGAGCGGTCACAAACGCAGCATGATCTTGCCGATGTGACCGCTCGTTTCCATCAGCCTATGCGCGTCGGCGACGTCTTCGAAAGCAAGGACGGTATCGATAACGGGCGCAAGCTTGCCTTGATCGAGAAGCGGCCAGACCTGGGAAAGGAGATCGTCGCGGATCGCGCGCTTTTCCTCAGGCGTGCGCGGGCGCAGCGTCGAGCCGGTGATCGTCAGCCGTTTGACCATGATCGGCGCCAGATTGACCTTTTCCGCGACAGCGCCACCGAGAAAGGCGATGATCGAGAGGCAGCCGTCCTTCGCAAGCGACGCCACGTTCCGTTCAAAGTAGGCAGCGCCGATCATGTCGAGGATGATATCGACCCCATGACCGGTCTCGGCCTTGATGACCTCCGCAAAATCCTCGGTCTTGTAGTTGATGGCCCGCTTTGCGCCGAGCTTGACGCAGGCATCGCATTTTTCCTGCGAACCGGCCGTTGCGTAGACCTCGGCGCCGAAGGCCCGCGCGAGCTGGATGGCGGTCGTCCCGATACCGCTCGAGCCGCCATGCACGAGAACCTTTTCTCCTTCCGTGAGCCCGGCCATCTGGAACATATTGGCCCAGACCGTGAAGTAGTTTTCCGGAAGAGCGGCCGCCTTGATGGCATCGTAACCTTTCGGGAAGCGCAGCGCCTGGCCGGCGGGCAGCAGGCAATATTCGGCATAGGCGCCGCCGTTGGCCAGGCCGCAGACTTTGTCGCCGACGGCAAAATCCCTGACACCAGCACCGATGGCGACGATCTCGCCTGCCAACTCAAGTCCCAGAATGGGGCTGGCATCCTTTGGCGGCGGATAAATGCCCTGACGCTGAGCGACGTCGGGCCGGTTGACGCCGATCGCCGCGGTGCGGACAAGAAGCTGCCCCTCCGACGGGATCGGCAATGGTCCGGAGGCAATCCGCATCACTTCAGGCGCGCCGAAGCTCGGCAGGTCGATGAAGCGCATCTGCGTGGGCAAAGACATGGTCCGGTCTCCTCGTTCCGAAAGCAGTGAGATAGTTCAGCGCTTCGGACTTGAGAAGGCAGGAAGAGCGGGTGGCGTCAATTCGTCTCGCCCAGAAGATGGAAGACGAGCCCCTCGTCGCTTTCCTTCGCCTCGGCCTTGATGTGGGCGATTTCGGCGCTGACGCGATTGATGTCGTCGATGACCAGACCTTCCGGCAATTCGAGCACACCGATCGAGCAACGCATCAGCGGGAACAGCGCCTCAACACCGGCGCGGTCATGGCCGCGAATGCGGCCAGCGGCGCGATCGGTGTCGGAGTAGAGGCCGAGCACATCGTCGTGAAAATCGCTGATCAGCCGGTCGAGAATCTCGGTCAGCTCGTCCTTGGTCCAGCCGCGGACGCCGATGAAGAAATCGTCACCGCCGACATGCCCGAGGAAATGACGCTCGGCGAAGAAATAGCGGCGCATCAGCGCTGCAAAGAGCGAAATCGCGTGGTCGCCGAGGTGGAAGCCATAGGCATCGTTGAACGGCTTGAAATTGTCGAAGTCGCAATAGCAGAAGTGACGCTTCTCGTCGCCGTCGAGGCTCGCTTCGCGCATGAAGTCGCGGATCGCCCTGTTGCCCGGCAACCCGGTCAGCGGGTTCTGGTCCTGAGCGGTCTTCAGCTTCTTCTCGTTCATGACCTTGATGAGCGAGGCGGCCGAGACGACGCCCGCATAGCGCATGTTGTCGGTCAAGAGCAGGCAGTTCGTGCCCTCCATGTTGGCGAAGATCGCCATCAGCTGCTCGGTATCGGAATCAAGGCCGACGATCGGCGCCATCTCGACGAAGTGAGAGATGGTCCGCTCGTAGACCTTGTTCTTCAGGAGGTCACGCCCGAAAGGCTGGTAGATGTATTCCTTCAAATGACGTTCGTGCAGGATGCCGCGCGGCTCGCCGTTCGCGTTCAGCACCGGGAAAAACGCCTGTTGGGGATTGCGACGGAAAAGCTCGAAGACGCTGTCGATCGTGTCGTTCTCGTAGACCGTCGGCAGCATCTCGATCTGCTTGCGGATCAGGATCTCGTCGAGCGATTGCGGATTTCGCTTGCTCTTGCCGAGCTCCAGAAGGTGCGGAAACGCGGGCTGCAATTCAGTGACATGGGTGGTCGGGCGGGAGACGAACCAGCCCTGGACAAGGTCAACGCCGAACTCGCGGCATGCGACGAACTCCGCCTCGGTCTCGATACCCTCGGCGATGACCCGGGTGCCAAGGACGTGGGCAATGTGGACGATGTTCTTCAGAAGGTGGCGCTTGCGCGGGCTGCTGTCGATGTCGGCGATGAAATGCCGGTCGATCTTCAAGTAGTCGACCGGATGGTCGCAGAGCAGCTTCATCTCGCCGTGGCCGACGCCGAAATCGTCGATCGCGAGCTTGAAGCCGGCCCTGCGCAACAGCGATACGAGCGCTGCAAACTCGGGCACGCTGGTATTGTCGAAGCGCTCGGAGAACTCGAAACAGATCGAGGACGGCGGAATATTGGCGAGCTTCAGATGCTGCAGCAAGCCTTCCACCAACCGCTCGCCATGCGGGATCAGCCGGACATCGAGATTGAGGAACAGCGTCGAACTGGAGAAGTGCGGGAGCGTGGCGAACTTCGCAAGCGCACGACTGGCCACCATCTGCTCGAGTTGCAGAAGCTGCTGGTTCTTATGCGCCTCGTCGAGGATTTCGACCGGAGAGTTGAAACCAATGCGCTCCTGTCCTCGCATCAGGGATTCATAGCCAAATACGACACCCGTCCCTGCCTCCACGATGGGCTGGAATGCATTCTCGATAACGAGTTTCGCAAGGGTCACGATCTGATCGCTGGCGTAACGACGAACAAGCGCCGGATCGACGGTGGCAGCCAAAGACATGCCAATCTCCACTGTGTCTTATTGTTTTGCGCAGGGACACTGGCGGAGAAGGATCAACGAACCCTTTCCCGAATGTGAAACTTTTGTGAAAGCCGGCCGTCTTAGATCGAATTTTATCGATCAATCAACGACTTGCTCAGGCAGTGCGCCGGTGCTCGGCCTCGTGATCGGCAAACATGTCGGCCACACACCGGCCGCCACGGGGAGCCCTACTCTGATCGAACATCTCTTCGTGGTATCCGCCGAGTTTGCGAGCGGCGTCCCACATGCGAAGGGCCTCGCGCACGACTTCGCTGCTCGATGCGTAGCTGCCGTCGTCAACGGCGGCCCGGATATCGGCAGCCTGCAACGGTGAGATGGATACGGTGACCATCGGCATGAGATTCCTCCCTTTACCTCGTGGGCACGTATGCCCGGTCGGGGGACGGTTGTCCCGTCCACGGCATTACCGACGCGCGCCGCCGCCTCGGGCCGCCTCTTGATGGGGAAATTTTAGTCCTCCCTCACATACTTGTCAAAAAAAGAAACAGTCCGTGATGGGAGCCTGTGAATTGCGGGCATAATTCAGCTGCGGACGGCAAGACCGAAAGCAAGCATGGACCAGCCCTGAATGAGAAGGTCGCAGGCGAGGAAAAGGCCCAGGATCCAGAGGCTGTTGACGGGCCATCCGGTGGCAATCACAACCCCGGCCAGCGCAGTAATGATCCCGCTGACAAGAACCCAGCCCCAACCCTTGACCGGACGCATGCGCAAGCCGACCCAGGTACGGAACACCCCGGCGATCAGCAAGGCGATCGCAAGAAACAGCGTCAACACCGCCGATGCCAGAAGGGGATTCTCGAAGGCAAAAAACCCGGCCAGTACATAGAGAACGCCGCTCAGCGCCCAAACCAGCACCTGTCCCCAGGTCCTCACCTGAAACGCATGGACCAGATAGACGATCCCACCGATCAGCATCAGCACGCCGACATAATAGACGGACACAACGGTCGCGAGCATGACATTTGCCAATGCGATGATGCCGCAGGCGATCAGAAGCACGCCCAGCGCGACGAACCAGCCCCACTTCGATTGCAGCGACGAAAAGCTCAGTCGATCAGACATATCTGCCATGGCACACCTCCTGGTTGGTAACCGAGTATGCCGCAAAAACACGGAATTGGAAGGGGTTAGCCTTTTCAAGCCCTTTCAGATTTTTATTGATTGATCAGTCAATCAAAATTATGATGAGGCATCTTCATGGAGTGATGCGATGCCCAAGGTCGGAATGGAGCCGGTTCGCCGAAAGGCGCTCGTCGACGCCGCGCTGCGCGTGATCGGCGATCACGGCTCGCTGACCGTCACCATGTCGGAAATTGCCCGACAGGCCGGTGTATCGCCGGCACTGGCGCATCATTACTTCGGCAGCAAGGAACAGCTGCTGATCGAAACCGTCCGCTCTCTCCTAAAGCAACTGCGCGACGACGCGGTGACGGCATTGAAAGCGGCGGATGCGCCGCGTGCGAAGATTTCCGCTGTCATCCGTGTCAGCTTCCAGGCCGACCAGTTCGCGCCGGCAACGATTGCCGCCTGGCTCGCCTTTTATGCCGAGGCTCAGCGCTCCGAAGAGACGCGGCGCTTCCTCGTCATTTACGCTCGCCGTCTGCGGTCGAACCTCGTCGCCAACCTGAAAGCGCTCTGCCCCGGCGATGCCGCAGAACGCATTGCCGAAGGCGCGGCTGCGATGATCGACGGGCTCTATATCCGCCAAAGTCTGAGGTCTGCGCCTGTCAGCATCGAGGCATCGATCTCGCTTACCGAAGACTACATCAATTCACAGCTTGCCGCCCTTGCGAAAGGACAGATCCAGTGACCCTCAGAGCCCAGCCGAAAGCCTCCCATTTCATCGACGGCGAATACGTCGAGGATGAAGTCGGCAGCGTCATCGAAAGCATCTATCCGGCGACCGGCGAGGTCATCGCCCGGCTGCACGCGGCAACGCCCGCCATCGTCGAAAAGGCAATCGCATCGGCCAAGCGCGCCCAGCCGGAATGGGCGGCGATGAGCCCCACGGCGCGCGGCCGCATCCTGAAGCGAGCCGCCGACCTCATTCGCGAGCGCAACCGCGAGCTGTCGGAACTGGAAACGCTCGATACCGGCAAACCGATCCAGGAAACGATCGTCGCCGACCCGACATCGGGGGCCGACAGCTTCGAGTTCTTCGGCGGCATCGCAGCTGCCGGCCTCAACGGCTCCTACATCCCGCTCGGCGGCGATTTCGCTTACACCAAGCGCGTGCCGCTTGGTGTCTGCGTCGGCATCGGCGCCTGGAACTATCCGCAGCAGATTGCCTGCTGGAAGGGCGCACCGGCGCTTGCCGCCGGCAACGCCATGGTCTTCAAGCCATCGGAAAACACGCCGCTCGGCGCGCTTGCCATTGCCGAAATCCTGCACGAAGCGGGCCTCCCGAAGGGACTTTACAACGTCATCCAGGGCGACCGCGAAACGGGACCGCTGTTGGTCAACCACCCTGATGTCGCGAAGGTGTCGCTGACGGGCTCGGTGCCGACCGGCCGCAAGGTCGCGGCGGCGGCTGCCGGCAGCCTCAAGCACGTCACCATGGAGCTCGGCGGCAAGTCGCCGCTGATCATTTTCGACGACGCGGATATCGACAGCGCCGTCGGCGGCGCCATGCTCGGCAACTTCTATTCGACCGGCCAGGTCTGCTCGAACGGCACGCGCGTCTTCGTGCAGCGCAAGATCAAGGCTGAGTTCCTGAAGCGGCTGAAGGCCCGCACCGAAGCCATCCTGATCGGCGATCCGATGGACGAGGCGACGCAACTCGGGCCAATGGTATCTTGGGCGCAGCGCGACAAGGTTCTCTCCTACATCGCGAAGGGCAAGGCCGAGGGTGCGACGCTCGTGACCGGCGGCGGCATCCCGAACAACGTCTCCGGCGAAGGCTACTACGTGCAGCCGACCGTGTTTGCCGACGTCACCGACGAGATGACGATTGCTCGCGAGGAGATCTTCGGACCTGTCATGTGCGTGCTTGATTTCGACGACGAGGCCGAGGTGGTCGCCCGCGGCAACGCGACCGAATTCGGCCTCTCCGCCGGCGTCTTCACATCAGACCTGGCGCGCGGCCATCGCGTCGTCGACCAGCTCGAGGCCGGCACGCTGTGGATCAACACCTACAATCTCTGCCCTGTCGAAATCCC
Organism: Rhizobium sp. BK176; assembly: GCF_024808055.1. NCBI lineage: Bacteria > Pseudomonadati > Pseudomonadota > Alphaproteobacteria > Hyphomicrobiales > Rhizobiaceae > Rhizobium > Rhizobium sp. BK176. Next base: position 346,751 of record NZ_JANUBV010000002.1, read on the forward strand.
GTTCGGCGGCTCCAAACAGTCAGGCTTCGGACGCGAGAATTCGCTGGCCGCGCTGGAATACTATTCGGAACTGAAGACGGTTTATGTCGGCATGGGGCCGGTGCAGGCGCCGTATTGAGGCGGCAAGCGCCCCATCCGGGCAGGTAGCATTCAATTTCGCCTCGTCCCGATCGGCTCTGCGGCCAATCCGAGGATGAGGCGGGGAATCGGAAAAGAAGCACATCATGCAGCAGGCAGATTTCGTCATCATCGGCTCCGGATCGGCGGGCTCCGCACTGGCCTACCGGCTTTCGGAAGACGGCAAGAATACCGTCATCGTCATCGAGGCGGGCGGTTCGGATTTCGGGCCGTTCATCCAGATGCCGGCGGCGCTTGCCTGGCCGATGAGCATGAAGCGCTACAACTGGGGCTATCTCTCAGAGCCCGAACCGAACCTAAACAACCGGCGCATCACTGCGCCGCGCGGCAAGGTGATCGGCGGCTCCTCCTCGATCAATGGCATGGTCTATGTGCGCGGCCACGCCGAGGACTACAATCGCTGGGAAGAACTCGGCGCGCAGGGCTGGGCCTATGCCGACGTTCTCCCCTACTTCAAGCGGATGGAGCACAGCCACGGCGGCGAGGAAGGCTGGCGCGGCACCAATGGGCCGCTGCACGTCCAGCGCGGCGTCTTCCGCAACCCACTGTTCCGCGCCTTCGTCGAAGCCGGCAAGCAGGCAGGCTTCGAGACGACAGAGGATTACAACGGCTCGAAGCAGGAAGGCTTCGGGCTGATGGAGCAGACGATCTTCGGCGGCCGTCGCTGGTCGGCGGCCTCAGCCTATCTGAAGCCAGCGCTGAAACGCCCGAACGTCGAGGTCGTCTATGGCCACGCCCAGAAGGTGGTGATCGAGAACGGCCGGGCAGTCGGTGTCGAGATCGAGCGCGGCGGTAAGATCGAGGTCATCAAGGCCACCCGCGAAGTGATCGTCTCGGCTTCGTCGTTCAATTCGCCGAAGCTCTTGATGCTGTCGGGTATCGGGCCCGGGGCGCACCTGCAGGACATGGGGATCGAGGTAAAAGCCAACCGGCCAGGCGTCGGCGCAAACCTGCAGGACCACATGGAATTCTATTTCCAGCAGGTCAGCACCAAGCCGGTTTCGCTCTATTCATGGCTGCCGTGGTTCTGGCAGGGGGTCGCCGGCGCGCAATGGATGTTCACCAAATCTGGCCTTGGCACCTCGAACCAGTTTGAGGCGTGCGCCTTCCTGCGCTCGGCGCCCGGCGTCAAGCAGCCCGACATCCAATACCATTTCCTGCCGGTGGCGATCAGCTATGACGGCAAGGCGGCAGCCAAGAGCCACGGTTTCCAGGTGCATGTCGGCTACAATCTGTCGAAGTCGCGCGGCAACGTCACGCTGGCTTCGTCGGACCCGAAGGCGGACCCCGTCATTCGGTTTAACTATATGAGCCATCCTGAGGACTGGGAGAAATTCCGCCATTGCGTGCGGCTCACCCGCGAGCTCTTCGGCCAGAAGGCTTTCGACCAGTATCGCGGACCGGAGATCCAGCCGGGCGAGAAAGTGCAGACCGACGAGGAGATCGACGCCTTCCTGCGCGAGCATCTCGAAAGCGCCTATCACCCCTGCGGCACCTGCAAGATGGGCGCGAAGACCGATCCGATGGCCGTCGTCGATCCTGAGACGCGCGTCATCGGCGTCGACGGTCTGTGCGTCGCCGACTCGTCGATCTTCCCGCATGTGACCTACGGCAACCTGAACGGCCCGTCGATCATGACGGGGGAGAAGGCAGCCGACCACATCCTCGGCAAGCAGCCTCTGCCGCGCTCCAACCAGGAGCCCTGGATCAACCCGCGCTGGGAAACGAGCGATCGGTAGAACTGCCGACCGCTATCAGACGAAGCCGATCCAGCGACCGGCAAGCAACGCGGACGTCCACACCGCTGCGGAGAGGCCCGCCTGAAGGCGCAAGCTGAAGGCGGGCGAAGAGCCCGACACGGCCCGTCGCCAGGCTGCTTGCGCATGGACGACGGCCGCGTTCAAAATGCCGAGGACCAACACCCCCAGCTTCGCCAGGAAGGCCGGATTTTCGGCGTATTCGATCGGCTTGACGCTGAAAAGAGCAAAGCCAGTGAGAACAGCTCCCACAAGCCCGACGGCCGCGGCCCGTGACAGGAACGGGCCAAGCACCGCCAGCGGCAGCGAGCCGAACAAGCCCATCAGCCGCAGATCCAGTGGCAGGATCGCCCCGATCAGCAGCCCGATCGAAAGGATATGGGCGGCATTGACTGCCATGTAGACAAGCGCCGAGCGCCGCAGCCCTGACGACAACGGGGTTGCGGCGAGCCATTCCAGGAGCTCGATCGCCATCGCTCAGTTCGTCTGAATCCGTTCCGGATAGATGTCGAAACGCTTGTCGGCGACCGTGATCCGTACCGCCTTCATCCGCTTTTCGTCGGGCTTCTGCGAGCGGTTTCCAAGCACGACGATCGAATCGCCTTTCTTGGCCGATCCTTCGACAAAGCCCGAGCGTTCGGTCTGCCTGGGGTTGCCAAGTTCGACAAGCCAGACGCCGTCGTCGGCGGTCGCAACATCGAGGGTCGGATGCGGGCCTCCCATCGTTATCTTCTCGATGGTACCCCGCAATTCCGTCTGCTCACCCTCGGCCCACGACCAGCCGTGATGCGCGGCGGCTCCCGTCGCCAAGGTGACTACGAGGATTGCACCGACTATCATTCGTTTCGTGTCCATGACGTGCATGTTCGTTTCTCCCTACCTCTGCAAAGGAGCGAATTGGCGCAGCGTCGGGCGACGGAAAGCTATCTCACCGAATCTTGAGGCAGGAGCACAATGCCAAGTGGAGCGGCCAACGGTCGATGGGACCTAGCCCTAGGCGAGCATGCGGGTCACTTGCGCGACCTTTGCCGGAGCAACGGCATCAGCAATCGTGGTTGAGAACAGGACCTTGCGGGTCGCGTCGGCCACCTTGGCGAAAACGTGGCGGATCTCGCAGTTCTGCTCACCATCGCAGTCGTCGCACTTGCGATAGGCAGTGATCGACAGGCATGGAAGCGGTGCGATCGGGCCATCGATGATGCGTAATACCTCGCCGAAGGTGATCATGTCGGCCGGCTTCAGCAGGAGATAGCCGCCCTGCTTGCCACGACGGCTGACGACGATACCTTGATGTTTCAGGTCGAGCAAAATCTGTTCGAGGAATTTCTTCGGTATCTTCTGCTGCGCCGCAATGTCGGAAATCATCACCGGCTCGCCGTCATCGGCTGCCGCCAATACTGTCAGCGCCCTTAGCGCATATTTTGCCTTCTGCGTAATCATCTTTGACCGTCGACACACACATGGCGGGCGGAATCAGGAACCCACCGCAAGCTCTGTCCTGCCTCTATGGCATGCGCCGCATGAACGGAATTTGAACAAGCCGGCGAAACCCTTGAGAGACAAGGTTTTTGGCCTTGTTTTTCACCCTCGGCCAATAGTCGAAATTTACGCCAAAATGCACCCTAGATGTCATCACTTCACATTTCCGATTGACAGGCAATGTGTTACCCTACTAAATCAATAGACAATTAGTTTGACCGCTGCGAACCATTGCTGGCGCGGCTGCTTTTCCGCATTGCAGCGGCCGGGGAGAGATATTTGCTCCTATCGCCGCCGCTTTCGAAATCCGTTTTTCTGTCCGATCCAAGCCTGACCTGCGATACTCCGGCCAACATCAAGGACAGGATCCCCATGACTGTTGCTGCCAATCCAAACGCTGAAGCGGAAACGCTGAACGCGAAACTCTCAGGCCTTGACCTTGCCGGGCGTCTGTCGTTCGTCGCCGGTCTCGGTGGCCGCGTCGTCTTTACTACGTCCCTCGGCATCGAAGACCAGGTCATCACTGCCGAAATCGGCAATCACCGCCTGCCGATCGACGTCGCGACGCTGCAGACGGGACGTCTGTTTCCGGAAACGCTGGCGCTGATCGACGAGACCGAGAAGCAATACGACATCCACATCAGCCGCTACGAACCGGAGCAGGCCGATATCGACGCCTATGCCGCAAAATACGGCCTGAACGGCTTCTACGAAAGCGTCGAAGCCAGACATGCCTGTTGTGGCGTGCGCAAGCTGAAGCCGCTTGCGCGCGCACTCGATGGGGCAACCATCTGGATCACCGGTCTGCGCCGCGGCCAGTCGGCCAACCGCGCGGAAACGCCGTTTGCCGAGTATGACGCCGAGCGCCACCTGTTGAAGGTCAACCCGCTCGCCGATTGGGACATCGACGTCATCAAGGCGTACGTCGCCGACAACGGTGTGCCGGTCAATCCACTGCATGCCCGTGGCTACCCCTCGATCGGATGCGAACCCTGCACGCGGGCGATCAAGCCCGGCGAGCCGGAGCGTGCCGGCCGCTGGTGGTGGGAGCAGGACGAAAAGCGCGAATGCGGCCTGCACGTGGCTGAAGAAGCCTCGGCGATTGCCGCGCAACAGTAACCCGTCGACTTCGGGATCGGAGCGCGGCTTCCCGCCTGCGCTCCTCGAAGTCTGAAATGCACCTCGTTCCGGATGCCTCCCTTTCTGGAATGATCGAAGTCTGGAGTTAGAAATGCCCGATAGCCGTCCGGATACGGAACTCAGCAATCCCCAGAGCGCCAAGCCGCCGCTCGACCCGCATTTGAAGGCGCTTGAAAACGAAGCGATCCATATCTTCCGCGAAGTCGCCGCCGAATTCGAAAAGCCGGTGATGCTGTACTCGATCGGCAAGGACTCGTCGGTCCTGCTGCATCTTGCACGCAAGGCCTTCTACCCCGGCCGCGTCCCCTTCCCGCTGCTGCACGTGAACACCGGCTGGAAGTTCGCGGAGATGATTACCTTCCGCGACGAGATCGTAAAGAAGTACGATCTCGACCTGATCGAGCACATCAATCCGCGCGGTGCCGCCGAAAACATCACGCCGTTCACCTACGGTTCGGCGCGCTACACCGACATCATGAAGACCGAAGCGCTGCGCAATGCGCTCGACGCCGGAAAGTTCGACGCAGCCTTTGGCGGCGCCCGCCGCGACGAGGAAGCGAGCCGCGCCAAGGAGCGTATCTACTCCTTCCGCACGCCTGACCATCGCTGGGATCCGCGCAACCAGCGCCCGGAACTCTGGAACGTCTACAACGGCCAGATCCGCAAGGGCGAAAGCGTTCGCGTCTTCCCGCTGTCGAACTGGACCGAAGTCGACATCTGGCGCTACATCCAGGCGGAAAACATTCCGATCGTGCCGCTCTATTTCGCGGCAAAGCGCCCCTATGTGGAGCGCGACGGCATGATGATCGCTGCCTCCGATCCGCGGCTTGAACTGCTGCCCGGCGAAACCAAGCAGGAAGATTCCATCCGCTTCCGTACGCTCGGCTGCTTCCCGCTGACGGGCGCGATCCGCTCTACCGCCACCACCCTTGAAGACATCATCGCGGAGCTGGAAATCGCCACGGTTTCCGAACGACAGGGCCGCGCCATCGACCGCGACCAGTCCGGCTCCATGGAAAAGAAGAAGCGTGAAGGATATTTCTGAGATGACCGCAGCCGTAACCGCCGCACACGCCCTCGCCGTGCCCGCCGCAGAACCCGCGACGGCGACCCGCGACTCGCGACCGCTGCGCCTCATCACCTGCGGGAGCGTCGATGATGGCAAGTCCACCCTGATCGGCCGCCTGCTTTGGGACACCAAGGCAGTCAAGGAAGACCAGGCCGCCACGCTGCAGCGCGATTCCACCGGCAAGCAGAACGATCTCGGCCTGCCAGACTTTGCACTCCTGCTCGACGGCCTGCAGGCCGAGCGCGAACAGGGCATCACCATCGATGTCGCCTATCGCTATTTCTCGACCGACAAGCGCTCCTTCATCGTCGCCGATACGCCCGGCCACGAGCAGTACACCCGCAACATGGCGACCGGCGCATCCACCGCCGATCTCGCCGTTCTGCTGGTCGATGCACGCGCCGGCATTCTCGAGCAGACGCGCCGTCACGCGACGATTGCTTCGCTGCTCGGCATCAAGCAGTTCGTACTTGCAGTCAACAAGATCGACCTGACGAACTACGACCGCGCCGGCTTCGACAAGATCACGCACGAGTTCCGCGAATTCGCCCTGTCGCTCGGCGTGAAGCAGATCACCGCGATCCCGATGTCGGCCTTGAAGGGCGAGAACGTCGTCTACTCCGGCGAAGCAGCGATGCCGTGGTATGCCGGCCCGACGCTGGTCGAGACGCTCGAGCTTGCCACCGTCCGCTCGTCGCAGGCGACCGGCTTCCGCTTCTCGGTGCAGCGCGTATCGCGCCCGGGCGAAAGCTTCCGTGGCTACCAGGGCACGGTTGCTGGCGGTTCCGTCAAGCCGGGCGACAGCGTCATGATCCTGCCGTCGGGCATGGTCGCCAACGTCACCAAGATCGTCACCTTCGATCTGGTGCGCAACGCCGCCGTTGCCGGCGACGCGATCACGCTAGTCCTCGACCGACAGGTGGACGTTGCCCGCGGCGATATGATCGTCTCGATCGACAGCCAGCCGCAGGTAGGCCTCTCTTTCGATGCGCAGATCGTGGCGTTGCAGCCTGAGGGCATAGAAGCCGGCAAGCGCTACTGGCTGAAGAGCGGTAGCCGTCGCCAGCGCGTTCAGGTACAGCCGGTGGCACAGCTTGAGCTGAAGACGGGTGCCTGGGCTCCAGTGGACACGCTCTACATGAATGCGATCGGCAAGGTACGCCTCGCCTTCGACGAACAGGCGATCTTCGATCCCTACGAACAAAACCGCGCATCCGGCTCCTTCATCCTGATCGATCCCGACACCAACAACACGGTGGCCGGCGGCATGATATCAGGAAAGCGGAGCGAACTCGGCGGCATCCACGGCGGCGACGCCCGCGTGATCCTGTCTCTGCCGGCCGATCTCGCCGACCAGATCATGGCCAGCGAGCTTTTCGCCAACCGCCGCCACGAGGCGGAGGTGCGGCGCATGACGGCCGCTGAAGCATCCGACCTCTGGTCGAACGCGGCCAGCGACATCTGACGAATGTTTGCCGTGGCCCGCTCCAATCGAGCGGGCCACGAATTCTACATGCTCGCCTGCACCCGATGCAAGTTGGCATAGACCCCGTCATGGGCCATGAGATCCTCATGGGTTCCATGCTCGACGATGCCATCGCCCGTGAGAACCAGAATGCGGTCGGCGTGGCGAACGGTCGACAGACGGTGGGCGATCACCAGCGTTGTTCTCCCCTTCGCCAAACTCAGCAGCGCACGCTGCACCGCGCGTTCACTCTCGTTGTCCAACGCGCTCGTCGCCTCATCGAAGATCAGGATCGCCGGGTCCTTGAGGAAAACGCGAGCGATCGTGAGACGCTGGCGCTGGCCGCCCGAGAGCTTGACCCCGCGTTGCCCGATATCTGTGTCGTAGCCGTCGGGTAACGCCATGATGAAATCATGCGCGTTCGCGGCACGAGCGGCGGCCACCACTTCGGCATCCGTCGCGTCCGGCCGTCCGTAGCGCAGGTTTTCCGCTATCGTGCCGGCGAACAGATACACATCCTGCTGTACGATGCCGATATGGCGGCGCAGCGACGCCAACGTCACGTCGCGAAGGTCGGCACCATCAATGCGGATTGCCCCGGACTGGATGTCGTAGAAGCGTGGGATGAGTGCGCAAAGCGTACTCTTGCCCACGCCTGAAGGCCCCACCAAAGCCACGAACTCGCCCGGCGCGATGGTCAGGGAAACGTTGTCGAGCACGCTGGCGCCCTCGTCAGCATAGCCGAACGTGACCTCGGAGAAGGTGATTTCCCCGTGAGGAACCGACAAAGGCCGGGCTCCGGGCTGGTCCGTGATGTCAGGTGCGATCTCCAGTATCTCCATGGCCCTGACGAAACCGGTGTAGCCCTCCTGCCAAAGCCGTACGAAGTTGGCCAACCGCCTGACTGGGTCGACCAGCACCGCCACGCAAAGCAGGAACGTCAGGAGATCGGCGACGGTGAGCTCCGCCGTCAGGATGCGGATAGCCCCGACGATGATGACAAGGATGGTGATGAGCTGCGCGAAGGTCTCCGTCCCAACGGAGAACCAGGCCTCGCTGCGGTAGCCGTCAGCACGGCTGCGGAGAAAGCCCTGATTGAGATCGGCGAAGCGCTCCTTCTCCCTGGCCTCGTTGGCGAAGGACTGGACGACACGAATGCCCGCCAAGGCATCTTCGACGCGCTCGTTGACGGCGGCGATCTGTTGCTTGCTGGCGTCGAGCGCGCGGTTCATGCGTCGATTGAAATGCAACGCATAGGCGATGGCCAGCGGTGTAAGCAGAAGGATGATGCCGGCCAACGGCGGATCGATGTAGAACAGGACAACCATTGCCCCGCCATATTTGAGCACGGCGATGGAGAGGTCTTCGGGACCATGGTGGAAAAGCTCACCCAACCACAGTGAATCATTGGTGATGCGGCTCATCAGCTGACCGGTGCGCTGCGTGTCGTGGAAGCTGAACGAGAGCTTCTGGCAGTGCTCGAAGAGCTCTTGGCGAACCGCCGCCTCGATCCGGGCACCCATCACATGGCCCTGATAGTCGACAAAGAAGATGGCGACGCTCTGGAGCACGAGGATCGCGAGCATGGCGGCCCCGATAACCAGAATCTCCCCGAAGGCCTGCGGCGTATCGCTCAGCGTCAGAAGATAGCGCGTGACGTAGTTGGCGCAGAGCGGCAGCGCGATCGCCGTGCCGGCAACGAGGATTGCACAAAACAGGTCCGCCAGCAGCAAAGGCAGATGCGGCCGATAGTAGGAGAGAAATTTGCGCCAGCGCGAAGGCCGGCGTTCACGGTCGGCATCGATCTGCCGGGTCCGGAAGACCCAAAGAGAGGATTTATGGCGTGGCGTGCTTTTCCTTGCGCGCGAGAACCGAGAAATCATGAAGCGTCATGTCCTTGTGGTCGATGTTTCCTTTCTGGTTGGACAGGATCGTTTTCATGTTGGTCTCCCGAAGCTGCAGGAATTGAGACCCAAGCATCGCAGACAAGAGCGGTCTTCTCAATATCGCAGCTGGCGAAAGGCGCGAGATGTCATCTGCGCGCAACAGTCGGCGCTGGCGTCGCCAGAATGCAAAACCAGCACCGGGTATGTCAGATCATATGCCGGCGTCCTGCCTGACGGTCCCGGCTTGTCGGCCTCGCCAGCGCGCCTACCACAGCGGCATGTGGCGGTTGACATCCTTATAGAGCAGGTAGCGGAAGCGGCCCGGACCGCCGGCATAGCAGGCCTGCGGGCAGAAGGCGCGCAGCCACATGAAGTCGCCGGCTTCCACCTCTACCCAATCCCTGTTGAGGCGATAGACCGCCCTGCCCTCGAGGACGTAGAGGCCGTGCTCCATCACATGCGTTTCCATGAACGGAATGACGCCGCCCGGCTCGAACGTGACGATGGTGACGTGCATGTCGTAACGAAGATCGGCCGGATCGATGAAGCGGGTCGTTGCCCAGGCATCGTCGGTGTCGGGCATCGGCTGCGGCGGATGATTTTCCTCATGCGTGAAGATCGCCGGCGGCGGATCCTGCCCTTCGACCTCCTGGAACGCCTTGCGGATCCAGTGGAACTTCACGGGCGCCGCGCTCTTGTTCCACAGCGTCCAGCGGGAGCCGGCAGGCAGGAAGGCGAAGGAACCAGGGCGCATTGCATGCGAGGCGCCCTCGAACTCGACGGTCATCTCGCCGTCGACCACGAAGAGCACGCCTTCGGCGCGCTTCTCAGGTTCTGGCCGGTCGCTGCCGCCACCCGGCTGCACTTCCATGATGTACTGCGAAAACGTCTCGGAAAAACCGGTCAGCGGGCGGGAAATCACCCAGGCGCGCGTGCCTTCCCAGTGCGGGAAATAGCTGGTGACGATGTCCGTCATCACGCTGCGGGGGATGACCGCATAGGCTGTCGTGAACACGGCCTTGCTGGACAGGAGTTCGGTCTGCGGCGGCAGGCCGCCCATGTTGGAATAAAAGTTTGCTTTGCTCATTGATTCACTTTTCACGGGCCGGGATTGTCAATCTGCTTTAAGCGCCGCATCTATTCTAGGCAACCTTTAGATTGCCGCCACCACGCGGCAGAATGTCCACAGCGCCTGGCCGCCTGAGGAGAGATGCCATGAGTCTGGAAAAACTTCGGGAAGACTATGCTGAGAAGGTCAAGGAGTACGAGGGCAACCTCAAATCCATGACGGAGAATGATGTGAAGCACTTCCGTGCCGAGGGATCCGGCCCGCTCTCCGACATCACCGAACAGATCCGCAACGAGTATTATCGACATATCGAGAGCTATGCCGCCCTGATTGCCGAGATCGATGCCATTCTTGGGGTGTAAGGATATACGTCAAAACCGGACAATCTCGCCGCCTGTCCGCAAGGTAGGGCGACGCGGATACGTCGAGCCAGACCGGTCTTGCACTCCGATTTCGCGATGAGCGGACGGACACTCAGGCGATCTTGGCAAGTCCAGTATCGGTGTCGTCGGCCAGTATCTCAGCCTGCGCCACCGAAACGTTCGCCGACGCCATCAACAGCAGGCATAGGCCGACCGCGCGCGGCACTTCGGCTTCGCCTGAAGCCCAGCGACGCGACGTGATCTGGTCGACAGCAAACAGCCTTTCGACACCCGCGGCGCCCAGTCCCGTGACGGCAACCGCAGCTCTGTACTCCGAGGCCTTCATGCACTGTTCCTCGCCCGCTCGACGCGCGCTTGTCTGATATATTTTGTGTGAAGGACGGTACTTTAGTCCTCGCTTATATTTATGAATACCGAAAAGCGACAATTAGGCGTCTGTTTGCGACGCCGACGAAGCAGGCCTTTCGGCAAAGCGGTGAGAACAAAGGGCCGGTGCTGCCGCGCCATGACCTGGGCGGCAAGCAAAGAAAAAAGCCCGCTTTCGCGGGCTTTTCGGCTGGTCGGAGTGGAGTGATTCGAACACTCGACCCCCACGTCCCGAACGTGGTGCGCTACCAGACTGCGCTACACTCCGTGACCAGCGGCGCCTCTATAGACCGGCCCATCCTGTTGCGCAAGCACCAAAATTCAAAAGCCGGCGCATTTTTTACAGACGCGGCCAGCCCCCATCTCGGCCGCGTAAGTGGAACAAAAAGACACACTTGCGGCAAATTTTGCGATTGCGAAGGTCGGCCGATTTTCTTTTGCCGGGTTCCGCGCTAAAGCGCTCGGCGGGACAAGCGGAAACCGCTGCAGACCAGCAGTTCCCGCCGTCGAATGCGCGACAACATTTCAGGGACGAAAGAATGAAACTCCGCACCTTTGCCGCGGCTGGGCTTGCCATTGCGCTTGCCGGCTGCACGACGATTCAGACCTCTGCCGATCCGATTTCCAGCCGCTGGGTTGGCCAGTCCGCCGGAAAGTTCTTCGCCGCCTTCGGCCCGCCGATCAACGACGTCGAAAACGGCTCTGGCGTCACCTACACCTGGAAGGGTGGCTACAAGACCGTGCGCGTTCCGGCAAAATATGCGGACGGTGCGGACGGCAAGCGCGGCAAGCAGATCGCGGCGGCCCGCACGCAGTACCTGCGCTGCCAGGCCGAAATCGTCACCAGCTCCGACTACACGATCCGCAGCATCCGCGTCGTCGGCGACATCCCGGGCGTCAGCGGCCCGTCCTATTGTGCCGAGTTCCTGGCACCGGCACAGCCCGCGTAGTAAGAACCGGCACAGCAAGTGGCTTTGGAAGGCGGCCCTACGACGGGTCGCCTTTTTTTGTATCGAGTGGGTGCCACTCATCGCGTGTCGCCACGCGGCTTCGGTCGCAGCTGACATCTGCGCAAGCGAGTGTTTATCATTGCTGGAGTTCAGTGGCTGGGGCGCCAGGATTCGAACCTGGGAATGCCGGTACCAAAAACCGGTGCCTTACCGCTTGGCGACGCCCCACCAGAGCTTGAAAGCGGAGACCGCTTGCCAAATCGACGCCTGCTTAGCAAAGCTCGCCTGCCGTCACAATCATTAAGTTTCGGGCCGTGGCATATTTCTGTGCGCTTTCTGCGTCACCATGCTAGGTCTCGCCTCAGCCGTCCCGGACGATGGAGTGACGATGAGCCAATACCGTGCCCGACCGCCTGCCCTCGCAACGCTGCTGCTCGACGACGCCGTGGTTCGGATCACGCGCTGGGACTTCGAGCCGGGCGCCGATACGGGCGTCCATACGCATGGAATGGGCTACGTCGTCGTGCCGATGACCGATTGCCAGTTCCTGCTGGAGGAGAAGGACGGCAGCCGCAGGGTCGACATTGCCAAGGGCGCCGCCTACCGGCGCGATGCCGGCACCGAGCACAATGTCGTCAATGCCGGCGATCAGCCGATGTCCTTCATCGAGATCGAATACAAATAAATGGCAAGTCCCGAATTCAATCTGGCTTTCGAGCCCGCATATGGCCAAGCCGTGCCAGTTGCCTCGGGCGTACAGCGCATCACGGTCAACAACCCGAGCGCCTTCACCTTCTACGGTACCAACAGTTACATCATTGGGGATCAATCCACGGCCGTCATCGATCCCGGCCCTGAAGACGAGGCACATTTCCATGCCTTGTTGGCAGCGCTCGACGGACGCGAGGTCACCCACATCTTCGTCAGCCACACACATCGCGACCACTCGCCGCTGTCGCGGCGCCTGCAGGCGGCGACCGGGGCACGGATCGTGGCCGAGGGACCGCACCGCGCCGCCCGCCCGCTGTACCAAGGCGAGATCAACCCTTTTGCCGAGAGCTCGGACCTGGATTTCAGACCCGACATCACAATTCGCGATGGTGAAACGATCGCGGGCGACGGTTGGAGCCTGACCGGCGTCCTGACGCCGGGACACACCGCCAACCATGCGGCCTTCGCGCTCGAGGGGACGGGGATCCTGTTTTCCGCCGATCATGTCATGGCGTGGGCAACTTCCATCGTCGCACCGCCAGACGGCTCCATGTCGGATTACCTGGCCTCCCTCGACAAGCTGATTGCGCGGCATGACCGCATTCTGCTTCCGGGACATGGGGGCCCCGTGCACAAGCCGATCTCGTTCATGCGGGCGCTGAAAACCCATCGACGAATGCGCGAACGGGCTGTGCTCGGCCGCATCCGAGCCGGCGATCGCAACATTCCCGAAATGGTAAAGGTCATCTATCGCGAAACGGATCCACGCCTGCACGGCGCCGCCGCCCTCTCGGTGCTTGCCCATATCGAGGATCTGCTGGAGCGCGGTGAGATCGAAACCGACGGGCCGCCTGCCCTGCTCGGGTCATACCGGCCGGCAAAGCGGAGATAGTCCGTGCGCGAGGCCTACAGCTATCGCGCCGATGCCGGCGTGCCCGAATTCGCGGATGACAAGCCTCTCATCGTCTTCGATGGAGAATGCGTGTTCTGCTCGGCGTGGGTCCAGTTCGTGCTGAGGCGCGACAAGGCTGAGCGCTATCGCTTTCTTGCGGCGCAATCGCCACTCGGGGAAGCGCTCTATCGCCACTACGGGCTCGATGGACGCGACTACGAAACCAATATCCTGATCGAAGACGGACGCGCGCACTTCAAGTCGAGAGGGACGATCCGTATGATCGAAGCGCTTGGCTTTCCCTGGTCACTTGTAGGCGTCCTTCGACTGCTCCCGCGGGGGCTTGCCGACAGGCTCTACGAATTCGTGGCGCGAAACCGTCTGCGCATTGCCGGCAGGCGAACCACCTGCTTCGTGCCTAGCCCGGATCAGAGGCGCCGATTCCTAGGGTAATCAATCGGGGACGACTGGTTCCGACGGCTAAACCGAAACGCGACTAGCTGCCGGCGATGCCGAGCAATTCGGAATCCAGAGCCTTCAGGTAGTCCTCGGCAACATCGGCGCTGAGGCCAAGGTCGTGAGGGCCGTAGCGTGAGGCGACCCTGACATCGACAAGGGTGGTTTCGGCTTCTTCGCGCAAACGGATGACGATGTCGAAACGCAAGCCGAGGACCAAGGTGCGGGTTTCGCCCTGGAGCGTGACGCCATTGGCCCGGCGAATCAGCTGCGCGACATCGTCATCATAAGGCCGCGGCGTCGGGATCGGCACGGCTTCCGGTGCCTCGGCAACCGCGCCATCATCCGGCTGCGGCTTGACCGGCCGATCGTCGATATCGCTTGGCTCGTCGTCGCCATCGGCGCGAGTGATCCGAATGCCGCTCTGCTTGGCGACCTTCTTCACGGCCTGGAGCACGCGGTCTATCGCACCGTCGTAGCGACGGCCGGTCAGCTCCGGATAGGCCTCGAGTTGCTTTTCACGGTCTTCCGGCGTCGCAGCTGGCGGGCGCTTCAGCCAGATCTGGTCGGCATTCGGCGTCTTCAGCCAATCCGGGGCGGAGACGAGATCGGTCGAGACGTCGTAGATTGCCGGCAGCATGAAATATCGTTCGGCAGCAATTGCGCCGAGCGCCAGCGGAAGAGCAACAAAAATCAAGGCTTTCAAGGCATCCAGCCCACCTTCGGCCCCTGTCAGCCAAAGGCTGCGGAGGCCGGCGAAGGCAAGCAGCGCTGCCAGCAGTGCGAAGCCCGCAGAGACAATCAGCACCAGCACCAGGTATGGCGTGGCAAGGCCGGCGAAGCGGTGACCGACCAGAGCGGCAAGGCAAAGAACCAGCGCAAATGCCCCGAAGCGCCGCGAGAAGCGGGCGGCACTTGAAACGGGGCGGTCGAAACGGATTGCCATCAAACTTACCGGTTACTCGCAAGCGGCGCGTCCCGCATGAACGCGCAAAATCGCCCTCGACTTGTTTAGTGCAAGATTCGCCTAAATTGAAACTGTTGTGTCGATCCGAGGCACGCAATCCACGGAGAAGACGACAATGGCGTGCGTGAGCATTTTCTGATATTCGTTGATTTGCAGTTGTGTGGTTCGCGCTGCAACCGACCAACAGGAGAAGGGCAATGATTGCACCGGAGCTCGCATCGGGAACCCAGGCGCCGACGCTGGGGGCGACAACCGATCATGCAGATCCGCTTCTGCCGATAGAGCTTCTGGAACTGGAATTGTCCCTCGATGGATATGACGGCAAATCCGACTTCTGCGAGACGGTGCGCGTGGCTTCGGCCAAGGCCGGCGGCGAATTCCTTTTCGACCTTCCCGCCGAGGGATTGATGGACGACTGCAAACGGATCGCCGTGCTCCGCATCCCCTCCTCCAACGAGAAGATGCGTGTCGTTCTCGCTGTACTCGATCACAGCGGCACCGAAATCCGGATGGAAGCACCGGACCCCGCGACAGCCCACCTCGTCCGATTCGCCGATGCCTTCATCAAGGTCCTCGAACGGTTCTGACCTCGAGCTCTTTCAGGGCTAATCGCGCGCCACGGCTGCCTCGGCCACACTGCGAAACGGGAATTTGCGGCCGCATTCGCATATGATCATGCAGGTTTCCTGATGATTGGAGGGGCGCTGGATGAAGAAGCCGCGCGGCAAGTGGTCGACGCTGAAACCCGGATGCTTGCGCTTCGGATCATCGATTTCGGAGGCTTCGGCAAAACCCGTATTGCCGCATTGCGGGCAGGTCAGTTTCTTCGAGAATCGATCGCGCAGTGCCATGCTTGCCTTCCAGTATCGTGCAAGCCGCCTTCTTACAGGCGATCCCGGGCGGGCGAAAGCCGTTCGCGCGCCCGGATCGGTCGACACGCAGCGATCGCAGAACCGGCTCGTAACCCTAAGCCATTCTTTTAGTTGACTGTAACCCGTGATTGGCGTCATCTCATTGCGGGAAATTTTCGTTGCAAAGAAACACCGATGCGTATCCTCGCTTTATCCCTCGCGCTCATCGCAGCCGCCGCAAGCCTGTCAGCGTGCCAGTCGCTGTCGCCTGAGCAGCAGCGCGCCGCTGACGAAGACCAGTGCCTACGCTATGGCTTCAAACCTAGGACCAACGGTTTTGCCGCCTGCCTGCAGCGCATCGATCTCTACCGCCGCGCGCAGTATCGCTATGATAGCGACAGGCTCATGATGGGGATGGCGTTCGAGCTGGACCCGTCCTACTACGGGCGCCCATACTGGCGGCAGTATCGCTACTAATGACGGCCTGCGCGGCGGCGAGGCGGGCGATCGGCACGCGGAAGGGTGAACAGGACACGTAGTCCAATCCGATTTCCTCGCAGAAATGGATGGATGCGGGATCGCCGCCGTGTTCGCCGCAGATTCCAAGCTTCATATCGTTACGCGTACGTCGACCGCGTTCTGCGGCGATGCGGATCAACTCGCCGACACCATCGAAGTCCAGTGAAATGAAGGGATCGTGCTCGATGATCCCCTTGCGCTGATAGGTCGGTATGAAAGCGGACGCATCGTCGCGCGAGATGCCGAAGGTCGTCTGCGTCAAGTCGTTGGTACCGAAAGAGAAGAACTCCGCCGCTTCCGCAATAATATGGGCCCTGAGGGCTGCGCGCGGCAGCTCGATCATCGTGCCGACCAGATAGTCGATCCGCATGCCGGCCTCCGCCATAACGTCGCCGGCAATGGCGTCGATGCGCTCCTTGACGTAATCCAGTTCCGCGCGCAACCCGACGAGCGGCACCATGATCTCAGGCACGACGGCAGCGCCGGTTTCATGGGCCGCCGCGACCGCCGCCTCGAAAATCGCGCGTGCCTGCATCTCGACGATCTCGGGATAGGAAATCGCCAGCCGGCAGCCACGATGCCCGAGCATCGGATTGAATTCGTGTAGGGCATCAACGCGCTGACGCAGCAACGCCGGATCCATGCCCATGGCGGCGGCAACGTCGGCGATCTCCTCGTCCGTCTTCGGCAGGAACTCGTGCAGCGGCGGGTCGAGCAGACGAATCGTCACCGGCAGCCCATGCATGACATTGAAGAGGCTGGTGAAATCGTGCCGTTGCACCGGCAACAAGCTGTCCAACGCGGTGCGCCGGCCGGTTTCATCCTCCGCCAGGATCATCTCGCGCATTAGCTGAATGCGATCGCCCTCGAAGAACATGTGCTCGGTGCGGCAAAGGCCGATGCCTTCAGCGCCGAAGGAACGAGCCGCGCGCGCATCCGCCGGCGTATCGGCGTTAGTGCGCACCGTCATCCGCCGTGCCCGGTCGGCCCATTGCATGATGCGCCCGAAATCGCCCGAAAGCTCCGGCTGGATCATTTGCACGTCGCCCTTCAGCACCTGTCCCGCCGAGCCGTCGATGGTGATGACGTCGCCCTTCTTCAGTGTGACGCCGACGCCGATCAGCCGCTCGTTGCGTACGTCGATGCGCATGCTCCCGGCGCCGACCACGCAGGGGATGCCCATGCCGCGGGCGACAACGGCGGCATGGCTGGTCATGCCGCCACGTGTCGTCAGAATGCCCTCGGCCGCGTGCATCCCGTGAATGTCTTCCGGGCTTGTCTCGACGCGCAGCAGGATGACTTTGCGCCCCTCCTCCGAGGCTATGACCGCCTCTTCGGCCGTAAACACGATCTCGCCGGTCGCGGCACCCGGCGATGCCGGAAGGCCAGTGCCGATGATCTCGCGCGACACACGCGGGTCGATCGTCGGATGCAGAAGCTGGTCCAGTGATGAGGGTTCTATGCGAAGTACCGCTTCCTCTTCGGTAATTACTTTCTCATCGACCATGTCGACGGCGATTTTCATCGCCGCGCGCGTCGAACGCTTGCCTGAGCGGGTCTGCAGCATCCACAGCTTTCCGCGCTCGATGGTGAATTCGATGTCCTGCATGTCGCGATAGTGCGCCTCGAGTTCGGCGCAGATGCGCGACAACTCTTTGAAGGCATCAGGCATCAACTTTTCCATCGACGGTCGTTCGGAACCGGAGCTGATACGACCCTCCTCGGTGATGCTCTGCGGCGTGCGGATACCGGCGACGACGTCCTCGCCCTGTGCATTGACGAGAAATTCGCCGTAGAGCGACTTGTCACCCGTGGACGGATTGCGCGTGAAGGCGACGCCGGTCGCAGACGAATTGCCGTGGTTGCCGAAGACCATCGCCTGGATATTGACGGCCGTTCCCCAGACTTCAGGAATATTGTGAAGCTGGCGATAGGTGACGGCGCGGGCGCTCATCCAGCTCGAGAAAACGGCGCCGACAGCGCCCCATAGCTGCACTTCCGGATCCTGGGGAAACTCCTCGCCCAGTTCCTCCTCGATAATGCCCTTGTAGAGCGAGACCACATGCTGCCATTCGCTGGCGGTCAGTTCCGTGTCGAATTCATAGCCGAGCCTGGCCTTCTCATCCTCGAGGATTTCCTCGAACACTTCATGGTCCAGGCGCATGACGACGTCGGCATACATCTGGATGAAGCGGCGGTAGCTGTCCCAGGCGAAACGGGCGTCGCCGGCATCGTGGCCGAGCGCCTGCACGGTTTCATCGTTGAGGCCGAGATTGAGGACAGTGTCCATCATTCCCGGCATCGAAACACGCGCACCAGAGCGCACCGACAGCAGCAGCGGTCGATCACCCGCGCCAAACCGCCGGCCGGTCGCTTCCTCGATGCGTTCGATGCCGGTCCGGACCTGCGCTTTCAGATCCTCGGCAACCTGTCGCCCGTTCTTGTAGTAGGCGGAACAAGCGTCAGCGATGATCGTCAGACCCGGAGGAACGGGAAGGCCAAGATTGCACATCTCCGCGAGGTTTGCGCCTTTGCCGCCCAAACGCTCAACGTCGAGGGCACTGCCCTCTGCTTGACCGTTGCCAAATGTATAGACCCACTTGGTCATATTCCCCCCAACACCATATCCGGATCAACTTAATCCGTTGGTGTTGAAATGAAAATCGACAAATGCGGCCGAAATGTTGCGTCGCACAACAACTGCGGCAGACTGAAGCGATTGAAGGGAGAAAAAGCTTTGCGGGACTGCAACAAAGTCCCGCAAAGCCTTCTGTCCGTCCAGCCAGGAAAAACCGGACGGGGGGTCTCGTCCATGCGGACAGTCAGAGCGCCAAAGGCCTGCTCCGATCGCGTCGCACAGAAAACTCTGCAGCCGATACCGCTTCGCGGCAATTCGGCAGCGACATGAAGCAATCTCTAATACAAGATCAGTAGAAAAACATCACCCAACGGTGAAGATGTGCCAATTCGGCTCGACTTTTTTTGGGCTTTTTGTCAGCGGCTTGTTTAGGCGATCTCACGCAGTTGTTCAGCCGTCTGCAGATCGACCGACACGAGCTGCGATACGCCCTGCTCCGCCATCGTCACGCCGAACAGCCTGTTCATGCGCGCCATGGTGATCGGATTGTGGGTGATGATGACGAAACGCGTTTCGGTGGAGGCGGCCATTTCGTCCATCAGGTTGCAATAGCGCTCGACATTGTGGTCGTCGAGCGGGGCGTCCACTTCGTCCAGCACGCAGATCGGCGCCGGATTGGTCAGGAAGACGGCAAAGATCAGTGCCATTGCCGTCAGCGCCTGCTCCCCGCCCGAAAGGAGCGTCATCGTCTGCGGCTTCTTGCCGGGCGGGCGGGCGAGAATTTCCAGGCCGGCTTCGAGCGGATCATCGGACTCGATCAGTTGCAGTTCGGCCGTGCCTCCACCGAAAAGATGGGTGAAGAGACGCTGGAACTGGCCGTTGACAACGTCGAAGGCGGCGAGCAGGCGCTCGCGACCCTCGCGATTGAGGCTCTGGATCGCGCCACGCAACTTGCGAATCGCATCGATCACGTCGTCGCGTTCCTTGATCAGCGCCGCGAGCTTGCCGCTCAATTCCTTCTGCTCTTCCTCGGCACGGAGGTTGACCGCGCCAAGGCGCTCGCGCTCCATCTTCAGGCGTTCGAGTTCGCGCTCGACCTCGCGAAGGTCGGGTGCCGCTTGCAGCGACTCTAGTCCGGCAAGTCGAAGGGCCTCGTGTGGCGCGACATTCAGTGCCTCGCGAATTCGCGCCTCGGTTTCCTGCCGCTTTTCCCGCGCCGAGACCAGCCGCTCTTCGGCGCGGCCGCGGCGCTCGCGGCTTTCGGCGAGTTCGGATAGCGCCGTCGCGGCCTTGTGGTCGGCGTCACGCTGCACGACCTCCGCTTCAGCAAGCGCATCGGCCGCATGGCGACGCGCTTCCTCGGCCTTCTGGAGTTCGGTCAACAGCGCACGGCGCTTGTCGTCGAACTCATCGGGCGCCATTTCGAGCTCGGCCGCTTCCTCCCGCGCTTCCTCCTCGCGATCGCGAAGGGTTGCGATATGGTCCTCGGCGCTGGCAGCACGCTGGCGCCAGGTCACGCGCTCCTGCCCAATGGCAATGATGCGGCGTTGGCGGGCTTCGTTTTCGCGGTTCAGGCTTTCATGGCGCGCCCGTGCTTCGGCGAGTGCGCCACGATCGGTCCCGACTTCTGCCTGCTGCGCTCGAAGCCGTTCGTCGATCGCCGTCAGATCAGGTGCATCTTCCAGCTCGATCCTGACGTTTTCTTCCTGAATCGAGAGATCCTCGAGCTGGATCTGAAGCTGGCTGACGGCTTCTGCAATGACATCGCGACGTCGAATGAGATCGCCAGAGGCCCGCTCGGCTGCTGCCAGCGCTTCGCGCGCCTCAGCGAGTTGCCGCGCCGAGATCCGGCTCTTCTCGCGAGCCTCCGCCAGGCGCTGCTCCTGAAGGCGAATGGCATCAGCGGCACCCGCCAGCCGTTCCTCTGCTTCATCAAGCATGTCGCGGGCAAGTGCCGTTTCGCTTTCGAGTTCGGCGAGCCGGTTCTTCTGCGCCAGCCGGAGTGCAGCCGCACTCGGCGCATCCGCACCGGTGACATGGCCGTCCCAGCGATAGACGGCGCCCTCTCTGGTCACCAAACGCTGGCCAGGCTTTAGATCCTTCATCAGCGCCGCAGCATCCGAACCGGAGACCAGGCCGATCTGCTTCAGGCGGCGCATCAGTACCGCCGGCGCACGAACATGGTTGGTCAGCGGCGTCGCCCCTGATGGCAATGCCGGATCCGCAGCGCCGTCACCATTGCCGGACCAATGAACCGGCGCCTTGGGATCAAGCGGCGATTCGATGTCGTCGCCAAGCGCCGCACCGAGCGCCGTTTCGAAGCCGCGATCGACGCGAAGCTCATCGGCAACCGGCGCAAATTCGCCTGCGGCGGCGCCGGCCGCCAGCATACGCGAAATCGTCCGGGCTTCCGTTTCGATGGCATTCAGCTTTGCGCGTGCCTCATCGACCGGCGATCGGGAAAGAGCCTCGGTCTGGCGAGCAGCGGCCAAGGCCTGCTCGACGCCCTGGATCGCGGCCTCCACCTCGGCAAGCGCCTGCTCGCCCGCCTCGACCACGGCCCGCTTCTCGTCCGGATCGGGCAGGCCGGAAATCTTCTCGCCGATGGCCGACAGCTCGCGGTTGGCCTCGTCCATCTGCCGTTCAAGACGCATCTTGCGATCGGCCAGATCGCGAATGGCACGCTCGAGCTGGTTGCGCCCGGCAGCGGCCTCGGCGCGCTCGGCGGTCAGGCTCGCGAAGACGCGCTCGCTGTCTGCGAGCTTGGCCGAAGCCTCTTCGAAGGCCTCGCGGGTTTCCTCGGCAAAACGGTCGGAATCGGCAAGGATCTCGGTTATCTCGCCCTCTTCGGCGTCCAGCCGCGCCAGGATCTCGGCGTTGTCGGCAACCAGCCGCTCCTCGCGGCGGATGTCCTCGCCGAGCTGCGCAAGGCGGCGGGTCAGTTCGTCGCGGCGGCGCAGGATGCGATTGGCGTCCTCCTCCAACTGCGTCTTGGCGATCTGCAGGCGCTGCAATGCGGCGGCGGCGCGCGCTTCGCCATCGCGCAACTCAGGCAGCTTGAGGCTTGCAATGCCCTGAACCTTGGCGGCCTCCATCTGCATCTGCGCCTTTTCGGCGACGACGACGGTGGCCTGATTGAGCGCGCTGTCGGCATCGGCTTCCGCCTCCTTGGCCTGCACCCAGCGGATATGCAGGAGCAGCGCCTCGCGGGCGCGGATATCCGCCGACAGTGACTTGAAGCGGCTTGCCTGACGGGCCTGACGCTTCAGGCTCTCGATCTGGCTCTCGAGTTGAGAGGTTACGTCGTCAAGGCGTTCGAGATTGCTTTCGGCAGCACGCAGGCGAAGCTCGGCTTCGTGGCGGCGCGAATGCAGGCCTGATATGCCGGCTGCCTCTTCGAGCAATTGGCGGCGGGCCTGCGGCTTGGCCGAAATCAACTCGCCGATCCGCCCCTGCCCGACCATGGACGGCGAACGGGCACCGGTGGAGGCGTCGGCAAAGAGAAGCTGCACGTCCTTGGCACGGCTTTCCTTGCCGTTGATGCGATAGATCGATCCCTGCTCACGCTCGATGCGGCGCGTAACCTGGATCTCGTCGCTGTCGTTGAAGGCGGCAGGCGCGGTGCGCGCGGCATTGTCGAGATAAAGCGCGACTTCGGCGGTGTTGCGAGCGGGACGGTTGCCGGAGCCGGAGAAGATGACGTCGTCCATGCCGGACGCCCGCATGTTCTTGTACGAGTTTTCACCCATCACCCAGCGAAGTGCTTCGACGAGGTTCGACTTGCCGCAGCCGTTCGGGCCGACGATACCGGTCAAGCCGCGCTCGATGATGAATTCGGTGGGTTCGACGAAGGACTTGAAGCCGACGACACGAAGCTTGTTGAACTTCATGCCGTATCCCCGCGCCTGATATAGCAAAAGACGGGCGCACGGCTTCGGCCGTCGCCCGTCGATCGGATACGGTTCAGATTAGAGCAGGCTGTCGATAAGGGCCGACATGGTGTCAACCGTCATGTCTCCAGAATAGCGCTTGCCGTTGATGAGGAACGTCGGCGTGGCATTGACGCCAAACTCCTTGGAACCCCTTTCCCGCGTTGCGTTCACTTGATCCAGCAGCTTCTGGTTCGTCAAGCACTTCGTGAAGCTATCCTCAGTAAATCCAGCAAGTTTGGACATCTGAAGCAGTGCACCGCGGCCATCATCTGCAGCCGCCCAGGTCTGCTGCTGCTTGAACAGCATGGCAACCATCGGGAAATACTGTTCGGCCGTGCTCAATTCTTCCGGCTTGGAAGGATTGCAGCGCGCCAGCATGAAGGCGGCAGCCGCACGCGGATCGAACGGGAATTCGCGGATGATGAAACGCACCTTGCCGGTATCGACGTACTTCTTCTTGATTTCGTCGAAGGTCGTCGTGTGGAAGTGGGCGCAGTGCGGGCAGGTCATCGACATATATTCGACGATCGTGACCGGGGCGTCTTCCTTGCCGAGCGCCATTTCCGGCAGTTCGCCTGGCTTCAGCACGGCAGCCATGTCGACGTCGCCATCGGGCTTAGGCACTTCGACAGCGGCCTGTGCGGTGCTGAAAACCGCAAGCGTCGCAGTCGCGGCAGCCACGCCGCCCAGAAGCTGGCGTTTCGTCAGTTGCATTTCGGAAATCGGCATGAAGTTCCCCATAAATGAGAGTAGTGGCTGACAGTGCGATATAACGGCTCGATGCCCCGAACAAGGCACGCTTCGCCAACTTTCTTCAAAGAATTGTGACCTTGGTTGGACCGCCAGATTAAATTGCGGACAGAATTGCAGGAGCAATACTTGGAAGCGCTAGCGCCCGCGCTTTCCCAACACGGCCGTTCCAAGACGCTTTACCGCTTCGCGCAGCTTGTCGCCTTCGATCCCTTCCATCATCTCGTCCAGTTTTGCGGCTGCCGCACCCTTTAGCGGCGGTGGCGTACGGGAGCGCTTGA
The DNA here is from genome assembly GCF_024808055.1 of Rhizobium sp. BK176. Taxonomy (NCBI): domain Bacteria; kingdom Pseudomonadati; phylum Pseudomonadota; class Alphaproteobacteria; order Hyphomicrobiales; family Rhizobiaceae; genus Rhizobium; species Rhizobium sp. BK176. The sequence goes on from NZ_JANUBV010000002.1 coordinate 370,390, forward strand.
TCGCTTGATAGACAGGTTTCTGGACGATGCGGATCTGGTGAACGGCGGCGAAGCCGAAGAAGCTGTTGACCCGCTGGATCAGTTCGCCCTGCGCATGCGTCAGAAACAGGGCGCGAGCGCCCTCGCAGGCGATGGTGAGCACGCCGGGGCGGAAACCGCCGTCATCGTTACCCCTCGCCCAGGCGATCTTTTCCGGCCGCGTGCAATCGGCGAACTCCTCGCCGGCGATCTCGTCCCACGAGCCGAGCAGCGCGGTGTTGATGCCGGCGCGCTTTGCGAGCACCGGATCGATCAACCCATTGGTCAATTCGGAGATCTGCTTTTCACCTTTGCGTGGATAACTCATTGAAACCTTCAGATCGCGCTGCGTTCGGGCACCACTGCCTTGATCGCGCGGCATTGCTTCGCCAAGTATAGGGCACTTCCCCTCACGACGGCAAATGATGACATCGACGACACTGGACGCGCCCGCCGCCAAGCCCCTTCTCGACTGGTATGACCGGCACCATCGAGACCTGCCATGGCGCATCTCGCCGCCGATGGCGGCGCGCGGCATCAAGGCCGATCCCTACCATGTCTGGCTCTCCGAGGTGATGCTGCAGCAAACCACGGTGCCGGCGGTGAAGCCCTACTTCGCCAATTTCCTGGCGCGCTGGCCGACCGTGCGCGACCTTGCCGATGCTCCCAGCGAAGACGTCATGGCTGCCTGGGCAGGGCTTGGCTACTACGCGCGCGCCCGCAACCTGAAGAAATGCGCCGAGGCAGTAACGCGCGACCACGGCGGCATCTTTCCTGACAGCGAGGACGGACTGAAATCGCTTCCCGGCATCGGCGACTATACGGCTGCAGCGGTGGCGGCGATCGCCTTCAACCGGCAGGCGGCCGTGATGGACGGCAACGTCGAACGGGTGATCTCGCGGCTCTACGCCATCGCCACGCCTCTGCCCGCAGCCAAACCTGACATGAAGCAGAAGGTGGCTCTTCTCACCCCAAATGATCGGCCGGGCGACTTCGCGCAGGCGATGATGGATCTCGGCGCGACGATCTGCACGCCGAAGCGACCGGCCTGTTCGCTCTGTCCCTTCAGGGGATCCTGCGAGGCGCTGCGCCTGCACGATCCCGAACAGTTTCCAGTCAAGGCAGCCAAGAAGGAAAAGCCGATCCGCCAGGGCGCGGCCTTTATCGCGGTCACGGGGGATGGCGAAATTCTGCTGCGGCGTCGCATCGAGAGCGGCCTTCTTGGCGGCATGACCGAGGTGCCGACGACCCACTGGACGGCGCGGCAGGACGGCGAGACATCGGCTGACGCGGCACCGTTTCCGGCGGCGTGGGAGCCTTGCGGGACCGTGACCCACGTCTTCACCCATTTCGAGCTCAGGCTTTCCATCTACCGCGTCGCGATCCCTTCGCGAATTCAAACGGATAACGGTTGGTGGGAGCCGGTTACAAATCTTGACTCGCAGGCGCTGCCGACCGTCATGAAAAAAGCAATCACCGCGGCTATTCCGCTCGCGTTCAAACATGCCAAGGATTAATCGATGGCCATCGAGCATATTGTTTTCGACATTGGAAAAGTACTCATCCATTACGATCCGAGTATCCCGTTCAGCCGCCTCATCCCCGACGAGACTGAACGCAAGTGGTTTTTCGACAATGTCTGCACCCACGACTGGAACGTCGAGCAGGACCGTGGCCGCACCTGGACCGATGCCGAAGCCTTGCTGATCGAGGTTCATCCGGACCGCGAGGAGCACATCCGCGCCTTCCGCAAGCACTGGCACGAAATGGTCTCGCACGCCTACGATGACAGCGTCGCCATCATGGAAGGCCTGATTGACGATGGCCAGGACGTGACGATGCTGACGAACTTCGCGTCCGACACCTTCCGCGAGGCGCAAGTCCGCTTCCCGTTCCTGACCAAGCCGCGCGGGGTAACGGTCTCCGGCGACGTCGGTCTCATCAAGCCCGATATTGCGATCTACGAAACACACGCCAGGAGCTTCGGCCTCAATCCGGCGGCGACGATCTTCATTGACGACTCCGCCCCCAACGTCGAAGGCGCGAAAGCGGCCGGCTGGGATGCGGTTCTCTTCACCGGCGCCGACAAGCTGCGCGCCGATCTTACAGCGCGCGGCGTGAGGCTCTGACCATGGCATTCGATCCGGTTGAGGAAATCAAACGCTTCCATGGCGCGATCAACGCGCTCGATTTCGATATGATCGAGGACTATTTCGCGGATGACGCGACCTATGTCTCGAATGGCGTGGGCAGCTTGTCCGGGCGAGCCGAGATCATGGTCGCCTTCCGCAAGTATTTTGACGACTACCCAGACCAGACAGCAATCAACACGCTGGTCGAGAAGGTCAGCCCCTATGCCGGCCGTGCCGTTTGGTCGGTTCGCGCGACGCACAGCAAGACGGGCAAGCCCTTAGTGCGGGAAGGCGAAGAGACGATCACCTTCAACGAAGACGGTCGCGTCACCCACGTCGAAGTGACGGATTACCGAGCATTCTGAAAGAACGTCGCCGAGAGATAAAAGGCGAGCACGAAAAAGAGCCACAGGTCGGAAACCATCGCGATGGTTCTCGACCTGTTTCTTGCTCGCTCCAGCAGATGCTTGAGACCGGCAAGACCGAAGAACAGGGAACCGATGATCGCGGCAGGGACGATCCACTGCGGCGCGAAAAGGCTGAGCACGCCAAGCATACCGATTGACAGGTTGCCGAAGCCGATCTCCTGCACCAACGACTGGGCCTTATGATCGGTCACACCAAAGATCGTTTCCGCCGTGAACGCCGGATTGATGATCTGTTTCAGACTGGCCATAAGCAATCGCAAGCCGACGCCCCAAAAGACGAACCATTTTCCGATAAGGAAGACGAGATTGGCATCCGCATTCCAATGCACTTCGGCGACAACCGAGCCCAACGGCAAAACAAGCATCAGCAACAATATGACCGCAAGATACATGGCATTCCTTGCCTGTTTCGGATCATCAGCAGCCGATACATGACACGGAATTGCACGGCCGCGCGAGCCAAAATGAAGAGCGCCCGGGGTGTTGATCCCCGGGCGCCAGGCCTTCTTCCGTAACTGGAGGTACAAAACACCGGAAGAAGGAAGTCTCGATCAGGTCGAGGCGCGCGTCATTCCGCCTTTGCCAGATCACTGCGGATCACGGACCGCAATTCGTCGATCGGGCGCAGGGACTGCCCGTCGTCGAAATGCCAGAATGTCCATCCGTTGCATGCATCAAGGCCCTGGACCTTTGCCCCAAGGCGATGAATGGAACCGGCCTCGCCACCGGAAGCCACCGTGCCGTCGGCGCGAACGATCGCGCTGTAGCGGCGGCGGGCATCGGTAAGCACCTGGCCGGGCTTGATCAGACCGCTTTCGACCAGCACGTTGAAAGCCACGCGGACTTCCTGCTTCTTGCCGGTCATGACGGTGAGTTCAGCCTTGCCGAGCGGCTCGACCGCTTCGATGCGAGCGGAGGCCGCATCGATGTAGTCCTGCTCGCGCTCGATGCCGACGAAGTGGCGGCCGAGGCGCTTGGCGACGGCACCCGTCGTGCCGGAGCCGAAGAATGGATCGAGGATGATGTCGCCTGGCTTCGAGGACGCCATGATGACACGGGCAAGCAACGCTTCCGGCTTCTGCGTCGGATGCACCTTCTTGCCGTCGTCGCCCTTCAGGCGTTCGCCGCCGCTGCAGATCGGGAACAGCCAGTCGGACCGCATCTGCACGTCGTCGTTTGCCGCCTTCATGGCATCGTAGTTGAAGGTATAGCCCTTGGCCTTGGCGTTCGGGCTCGCCCAGATCATCGTCTCATGCGCGTTCTGGAAGCGGCGGCCCTTGAAGTTCGGCATCGGGTTGGTCTTGCGCCAGACGATGTCGTTGAGGATCCAGAAATTGAGATCCTGCAGCGTCGCACCAACGCGGAAGATGTTGTGATAGGAGCCGATGACCCAGATCGTGCCGGTCGGCTTCAGAACGCGGCGGCAGGCGAGCAGCCAGGCGCGGGTGAAGGCATCGTAGGCTTCGAAGGAGGCGAACTGATCCCACTCGTCATCGACGGCGTCGACCAGCGACTGGTCGGGGCGATGCAGCGTACCGCCCAACTGCAGATTGTATGGCGGATCGGCGAAAATAACGTCTACGGAGTGGTTCGGCAGGGCTTCAAGGGCAGCAACGCAATCGCCCTTGATGATCGTGTCGATCCAGGAGCCCGGCTTTGCGGAGGCCTTGAGATCGGCAAGCGGAAATACTGACGCCATCTGGAAACTCGCTCATACACAATTACGCTTTTTACTGTCTGTTATGGTTACTCAGTTTGGTTACCAAAGCCTGAAGGGATGAGCGATTTCGGGAAAATAAGTCGCGACAGGCGTCGGCGCCGAAGGAGCGGGGCAGCGGCCGCACGCCCTTCCGGCTGTGTTATTACGCCGCCGCGTCATGCACCTTGCGGCTATCGGCCGGAGCTTCGGCGCGCTCGTTCATGCCGTAGTCGCGAACGATGTGGCCGATGCGCAGCCGATAGTCCGCGAAGACGCCGTTGCGGCCGGCGTGCTGGGCAGCTCGGTGTGCCTCCACGTTTCGCCAAGCCTTGACCGCCTCCTCGTCGCGCCAGAAGGACAGCGACAGCAGCTTGCCGCGATTGGTGAGGCTTTCAAAGCGTTCGATTGAAATGAAGCCGTCGATCTTTTCGAGTTCACCGCGAAGTTCGCCGGCGAGATCGAGATAGGTGTGGCGTTCGCCCATGAAGGGCAGGACTTCGAAGATAACAGCGATCATGGCATCACCAGCTTTGAATGAGGAAGGGAAGCGTTCTTGAGGAAGATACGATCTTCTTTGAGGATGAAACGTTCGCGTTTGGCGAATTCGTAGTTTTGCCTGCCGAGCGGATCGGCGGCAAGGCGGGCGCGATAAGCTTCGTAGGCGGCGAGGTTTTCAATGTTGTAGACGCCGTAAGCCGTCGTCGCCGAGCCCTCATGCGGCGCGAAATAGCCGATCAGGTCCGCACCGTTGCGCGGAATTGCCTGCCCCCAGTTGCGAGCGTATTCGGCGAAGGCGTCCCTCTTGAACGGATCGATTTCATAGCGGATGAAGCAGGTAATCATCGTCGTCTCCTTGTTGTCTGGAAGCGGTTTTCGCACATTGTCTGACGACAATGCTTCGGTTAGGATCGAAGTATGAAGGAAGGACCCGACATAGCCCAGATCGGCGCGCTGATCGGCGATCCAGCGCGCGCCAACATGCTGACGGCGTTGATGGGCGGCAAGGCGCTAACGGCAACGGAGCTTGCCGCCGCCGGCGGCATTACCGTGCAGACAGCGAGCACGCACCTTGCCAAGCTGGAAGCCGGCAATCTGCTCGCCCAGCGCAAGCAGGGCCGCCATCGCTACTTCACGCTGGCGGATGACAGTGTCGGCAAGTTCCTGGAGAGCATCATGGGATTTGCGGCCGGGCGCGGTCATTTGCGCCACAAGCCGGGACCGAAGGAACCGGCCTTGCGCAAGGCGCGCATCTGCTACGATCATCTCGCCGGCGACTACGGCGTACGCATGCTGGACAGCTTGATTGCTCGTGGCGCGATCGATGCATTCGGTGATGGCCTTGCCGTGACGGAAAGCGGCGAAACCGCGCTCAAGAGTATCGGCATCGACGTCCACGCCCTGAGATCGTTGCGTCGTCCACTCTGCCGCTCCTGCCTGGATTGGAGCGAGCGACGGGCCCACCTCGCCGGCAGTCTCGGAAAGGCGCTACTTTCGAATTTCCTCGACAAAGGCTGGGCGCGTCGCACTGCCGAAAGCCGCTCCGTCATCTTCTCACCAGAAGGCGAACGGCAATTTCTTGCCTTGTTTCCTGCCGCCAAATAGCCGCGAAAGCGATCGTAAGATCGAAGCCGCCCGTGGCACGCAATCCAGCCATGCCCTGCTGTCGGTTGAGCTTCGCCGAGGCATCGTGTAAAGGGGCATCATCCCAAATAAGGCGCAAGTATATGGACGGCTTCGACCTCATCATCTTCGACTGCGACGGCGTTCTGGTCGACTCGGAAATTATTGCTGCGGATGTCGAATCCAAGCTTCTGACCGAAGCGGGCTACCCGATCAGCATCGAGGAAATGGGCGAGCGCTTCGCCGGCATGACCTGGCAGAATATCCTGCTGCAGGTCGAGCGCGAGGCCAGCATTCCGATTTCCGCATCGCTGCTCGACAAGTCCGAAAAGCTGCTCGATCTGCGTCTGTCCCAGGATGTGCAGGCAATTGCCGGCGTCGAAGCCGCTCTCTCGCGACTGAAGCTGAAGCGCTGCATCTGCTCGAACTCCAGCAGTGCGCGGCTCGACATGATGCTCGGCAAAGTGGGCCTGAAGCCGCTCTTTGCGCCGCATATCTTCTCAGCCAAGGATCTCGGTGCCGATCGCGTGAAGCCGAAGCCGGATATCTTCCTGCATGGCGCAAAGCAGATGGGCGTTTCCACAGACCGCGTCGTGGTCGTCGAGGACTCCGTCCATGGCGTTCACGCAGCGCGGGCTGCCGGCATGCGCGTCATCGGGTTTACCGGCGCCTCCCATACCTATCCGGCACATGCCGACAGGCTGACCGATGCCGGTGCTGAAACCGTCATTTCCCGGATGAGCGATTTGCCCGGCATCGTTGCCGCGCTCGCCGAATGGGAAGGCGCCCTGTAGAACGCGCGTTCTTGGCGCGACAGAGCGAACCCATTCGGATACCGGAGTGGTAATCGCCGTCTGATGGGGCTGCTCGTATGAACGTTTCCGTGGAATTGTGCTCTCCGCCCGAACTCGACGACCGGATCACCGTTGTCAGGGCCGGAGACGAAGTTGATGGCATCTTCGTCCGCACCAGGAGATTCAACGTCCTGGTCGACACTCTCGGAACGCCCGAGCTGTGCCGGACGGCGCTGGACCTGCTTGGCGAGGACGTGCATGCACGTCCGCTGCTGGTCGTGAACTCGCACATGGACTGGGATCACTTTTGGGGAAACGCCGCGATTGCAGGAAAGGCGCCGATCATTGCCCATGCCGCAACGCTTGAGCGCTTGCGTGATCCGTCCTCACTTCAAGTCCTGAAAGATAAGGTGCGCGAAGATCAGCGATTTCGAAACGTTGAACTCGTAGCGCCAGACATCACCTTCTCAGGCTCTATGACCCTTCACGGTGGCGATCTCACGCTCGAATTGTTTCACACGCCAGGTCATACGCCCGACCATGTCTCGGTGTGGATTCCTGAAATCCGCGTATGCCTGGCCGTCGACGCGGTCGAGTATCCGATCCCCGAGGCGTGGAGCAGGAGCGCGCATGATCTCCGGCTCCTCTCCTCATCCCTCGAACGAATACGCGACCTTAACGCGAGGTTTGTGATTCCTGCGCACGGCAGAACGCTCTCTCCCGCGACGGTGGACGACAACTTGCAATATTTCAAAGAGTTGGCCCGCCGTGTCGAGAACTTGAGCGAGAGCGACCTGTTGAGTCCCGGGCTCAACAAGGCGGTTGGGTTCCGACTTCAGGATTTCGTCGCCATTCCGGCCGACATGGCGACGGAGGTGGTGGCCTTCTACGAAGGGTTCCACGACACCAATCTCGCCGCGACAATTCAGGCGCGCTTGGACGGCTGAACGACGACACGGCGTTCGTCGTGCGACTCCGCTGGTTCCCTTCGGTATGAATACTCGTCTGAAATTACTAGATTTTCAGGTTGATCGCGCGAGCCAGCATCTCGAACCGGGCCGGGAGCTGACCAGGTCCCTCGCCGTCGCTGTCGATCGGCACCGCCTCCTTGCCTATCGGCCATGCCTCGACGAGCGTGGCGCGATGGATGCTGACGAGCGGACTCTTGAGGTGGCCGCCGCTATAGATGCTGTTCATCAACGACAGCACTTTCAAGCGGCCGGCGCCTCGAATGATGACCACGTCGAACAGGCCATCGCTGATATCCGCATCGGGGGCCACCTTCATACCGCCGCCGAACCAAGCGCCGTTTGCGACGGCAACCGCCGTGATCGGGCCCTCGTAGATGTCCTCTCCATCGAGTCTGAGGCGAATTGTGCGCGGCTCGTAGCGCAGGATCTGAAGCAGGCTATGGAAGAAGAAAACCATCGGCCCCGGCAGGCGCCTGCCCTTGCGTGCCTCGTTGACGGCGCGCACGATATGGCCGGAAACGCCAAAGCTTGCGATGTTGGCGAAGTGACGGGTGACGGTGTCACCGTCCTCGTCGTCGCAAGTGAGCAGGCCGGCATCGATCTGCCGCACGGACGGAGAGTTCAGGCCGTTGGCGATCGTGGTGGGATCGCGCGACATCGGAAAGTTGCGGGCAAAATCACAGCCGGTGCCGGTTGGGATGAAAGAAAACGCTGTACCCGGCCGATGCGATTTGAGGATGCCGCCAGCCACCTCGCCGATCGTTCCGTCGCCGCCGACGGCGATCACCAGATCGGCCCCATCATTCGCCAGTTCGCGCCCGAACCGCTCGGCATCGCCGAAGCCTTTGGTTTCGCGCAGGCTGAGATCGGCAAATCTCGCCTCGATGGCGCGCCGCAGCGCCGACCAGAACAATTTCTTTCCGCGCCGGCCCGACGCCGGATTCAATACGATGCCGATTTTCAAGCGATATCTTCTCCCCGCCTCACCAGCCTGGCGAAGCGGAAACAGGGGCGTTCTTCAGGCCTTCTTCTTTTTCGTCGACACGGGTCCTTGATCGAAACCGATATTGACGCGAACCAGTGCGCCGGAGCCGACCGGCAGCTTGATGCCGTCCTTGCGGAACAGGGCCTGTGTAGCGTTCTGTCCGACATCAACCGGGAAATTCGTCACTTCCGAATAGAGCGCTTCCTGGCCGTCGTAGACTGTGATGCGAACCGGGAGCGTGACCTTGCCGGACGACCCGTTCGGCCCGGCAATGACGCGAAGCTGCGCCACGACGGTCATCGTCAGGTTCGTATCGTTGAGAGTGCATTGGCGCGTGTAGTTGCCGATCGACGCCTGGTAGGCCAGCTTCTCCGCATCGCCGGTCTTCGCTCCGCCGGCATAAGTCCGGAAGATCGCGTCGCTGTCCTTCATGAACATCTGCGGGCAGGCGCCTTGAACGACGGGCGCCGTTGCGCCAGCGGCCGTCTTGGCGGAGCCGATCGATGCGTCGCTGGAGGACGGGTTGGATGGCGCCAACGGCATGATCTGGCCATTGCCGTTCGGCTGGGTCGGTGCCGTTGCGCTGTCTGAGCCACCACCGACGCCGAGCGAATTACAACCGGCAAGCATTGCCGCAAGGGAAGCCGAAACGATAAGACGCGAGACCTTGCCAAGCACGATTATTCCACCCTCTCCACAAAGTTTTTTGGCAGGCCCAATCACTTGATGGCAGGCCTTTCGTGACAGTTTGCGATGGTCTATATCAGCGGCGCAAACAAAAATCGATTGGGTAAGAACCGTTTTGATGCACATTTCGGGATCGCAGGCGAGCATAGCCGACAGCGCAAGCGAGATGCAGCGCGGGGTTTACTTTCCCTCAGCCTTTCTCCGACCGGCACATCAAGGATGACGACAGTGGATTATATTTCGACCCGCGGCGAAGCCCCTTCCCTCGGTTTCTGCGATGCATTGCTGACGGGCCTGGCGCGCGATGGTGGCCTCTATGTGCCGCGCAAGTGGCCGCATTTCTCGAAAAAGGAAATCCGCGCGCTTCGAGGAAAAAGCTATCAGGATATTGCCTTCACCATTCTGTCGCCCTTCACCAACGGCGAGATTGCCGACGAGACTTTCCGGTCCATGATCGATGAGGCGTACGGCACTTTCCGCCACCCTGCGATCGCCCCGCTCGTGCAGACAGGGCCGAACAGCTTCGTCATTGAGCTCTTCCATGGTACGACGCTGGCGTTCAAGGATGTCGCGATGCAACTGCTCGCCCGGTTGATGGACTATGCGCTCGAAAAGCGCGGCGAGCGCGCGACCATCGTCGGCGCTACCTCCGGCGATACCGGCGGCGCGGCGATCGACGCCTTTGCCGGGCGCGAACGCACCGACATCTTCATTCTTTTCCCGCATGGCAAGGTGTCGCCGGTGCAGCAGCGCCAGATGACGACCTCCACTGCCTCCAACGTTCACGCGCTTGCCGTCGAAGGCAATTTCGATGACTGCCAGAACCTCGTCAAGGCGATGTTCAACGACGGACCGTTCCGCGATCGCGTCAGGCTCTCCGGCGTCAACTCGATCAACTGGGCCCGCATCATGGCCCAGATCGTCTACTATTTCACGACGGCAATCGCGCTTGGCGGACCGGACCGTAAGATTTCGTTTACCGTGCCGACGGGCAATTTCGGGGATATTTTTGCCGGTTACTGCGCAAAGCGGATGGGCCTGCCGATCGGCAAACTGGTGGTCGCGACCAACGAGAACGATATCCTCGACCGCACGCTGAAGAGCGGGCGTTACGAGATGAAAGCGGTAAAGGCAACGACCTCACCTTCGATGGACATCCAGATCTCCTCGAACTTCGAACGACTGCTGTTCGAAGCCTATGATCGCGACGCATCCAAAGTTCGCGCGGCAATGAACAGTCTCAACCAATCCAATGGCTTCGAGATTGCGAAGGAGGCCCTGGCCTTCATCAAGAAGGACTTCCGCACTGGCCGCGCCAGCGAGAAACAGGTCGCCCAGACGATCAAGAAAACCCACGCCGAAACCGGCTATCTTCTCGATCCGCACTCGGCGATCGGCGTCTTCGTTGCGGGCAAGCACGAAAAGCCGAACACGCCGATGGTGACGCTTGCCACCGCACACCCGGCGAAATTCCCCGCCGCCGTAAAATCCGCCTCCGGTATTGACCCCGCGCTTCCGACGTGGCTTGCTGATCTGATGCACAAGGAGGAGCGCTTTCAGATTGTGAAGCCTGAGCTCAAAGCCATCGAGACCTTCATCGGCGAGCACGCTCGGGCCTAAGTAACGCAGGCGCAGAAAGATAGCCAATGACAGTTGAGTGCACCCGGCTCAAATCCGGGCTGACAGTAGTCACACAGACCATGCCGCATCTGGAAAGCGTTGCGCTGGGAGTTTGGATCAAATCAGGATCGCGCAACGAGACGACAGACGAGCACGGCATCGCCCACCTGCTCGAACATATGGCCTTCAAAGGCACGGCGCGCCGCAGCGCGCGCGAAATCGCCGAGGAGATCGAGGATGTCGGCGGCGAGGTCAACGCCGCGACATCCACGGAAACGACCTCCTACTATGCCCGCGTCCTCAAGGATCACGTTCCGCTCGCCGTCGATATTCTTGCCGATATCCTGACAGAGTCCGCGTTCGAGGAAGAAGAACTCGAGCGCGAGAAGCAGGTCATCCTGCAGGAAATCAACGCTGCGAACGATACGCCGGACGACGTCGTTTTCGACAAGTTTTCCGAAACCGCCTACCGCGATCAGACACTCGGCCGGGCAATCCTCGGCACACCGCAAACTGTGGTGTCGTTCACGCCGCCGCAGATCCGCGGCTATCTCAGCCGCAATTACACCACCGACCGGATGTTTATCGTTGCAACGGGCGCCGTGCAGCACGACGAGTTCGTTCGCATGGTCGAGGAGCGCTTCGCGAGCCTTCCGACTTCTCCATCGGCGACGCCGGTCATGGAAGCCGCGAAGTACATCGGCGGCAATATCCGTGAAACGCGCGACCTGATGGACGCGCAGATCCTGCTTGGTTTCGAGGGCAAGGCCTATCACGCCCGCGACTTCTACTGTTCGCAGATCCTCGCCAATATTCTCGGCGGCGGGATGTCCTCCCGTCTGTTCCAGGAAGTGCGTGAAATCCGTGGTCTCTGCTATTCGATCTATGCCTTTCACTGGGGCTTTTCCGACACCGGCATCTTCGGTATCCACGCCGCCACCGGTGGCGAGAACCTGCCGGAGCTGGTGCCCGTCATTATCGACGAACTGCACAAGTCTGCAGCGACGATCGAGCAAAAGGAAATCGAACGCGCCCGCGCCCAGATCCGCGCCCAGCTGCTGATGGGCCAGGAAAGCCCGGCGGCCCGCGCCGGCCAGATCGCAAGACAGATGATGCTCTACGGCCGCCCGATCTCCAATCAGGAGATGATGGAACGGCTCGAGGGGATCACCGTCGAGCGCCTGACGGATCTTGCAGGGCGCCTGTTCTTCGACACCGTTCCGACGCTATCGGCGATCGGTCCTCTGGAACACTTGGCTCCTATGGAAGATATCGCCGCCTCTCTCTCCTCGCCCGCCGCACCGCACAGCCAACAAGCGCTCGTTTGATTTCACATCCATCCTGCCGGGAGTGATCGATGCCAAAATCGGTTTTTCGGTTCCTGTCGCGACAGCCGGATTCAGTGGAACTCGAAAACGAGAACTATGTGCTGCGCCTGCCGCGAGACCAGGATTTCAACCAGTGGCACAAGCTGCGGGCGGCCAGCCGGCAATTCCTGGAACCCTGGGAGCCGACATGGCGGCGGGATGAATTGACCGAGGGCGCCTACCGCGCCCGCGTCATCCGCGGCAAACAGGAATATGCGTCCGGCCAGGCGATCCCGCTATTCCTGTTCCACAAGGATAGGATGACGCTGCTTGGCGGCATTACGATCGGCTATATCAGGCGCGGGGCGGCACAAAGCTGCATGATCGGATATTGGATGGGTGAGGCTTACGCCGGCCAAGGCCATATGTTCGCCGCACTTCAATTGGTTATACCCTACATCTTCACGGTGCTTGAGTTGCACCGTATCGAAGCAGCCTGTATTCCAGACAATGCTCGGAGCATCCGCCTGCTTGAAAAAGCCGGGTTTCAGCGGGAAGGCTATCTGCGCGGATACTTGAAAATCAACGGTCAGTGGCACGACCATGTGATGTTCTCATTGCTCGCCACCGACACGGATAAAGGCAGGATAACCGACAGCCGATGACCAACAACCGCATGCTGCTCCCATCACCGGCCGGACGATTGATCGCGGTGATCGCAGCTCTCTTGCTGTCGGCCTTCATGCTAGCGGCAGGCAATGTCCAGGCAGCCGAGCCGGTGAAGATCTCCCGCGACGATACCGCGCTCGATCTGACTGCCACGACGGAAATCTACGCCAATCAGGGCGAAGCCTTCCAGGTCTCAACCGCTGCCGGTGCCGATGGCATCCGCCGCCGTATTGAGGTACGTGCCAGCTCGGAAAACCACCAGGGCGACTGGGCCGTCTTCGCGCTTGCCAACGTCTCCGACGAGCAGCTTGAGCGCGTGATCGTGGCCCCGCACTTCCGCCTGGTAAACTCCAAGCTGTTCTGGCCTGACCTCGGCTCGCAGCGCATCATCGCGATCACGCCGAGCGAAGGTTTCGCGCTCGACCGGCAACCGAGTGACGAAGCGGATGTCTTCCGCATTACACTCAACCCCGGCGCCGTCATTACCTTTGTTGCTGAGCTGACGACGCCGGAGCTGCCGCAGATCTATCTCTGGGAACCGGACGCCTACAAGGACACGATCAACGCGTTCACGCTCTATCGCGGCATCGTGCTCGGCATTGCCGGCCTGCTGGCCGTGTTCCTGACCATCCTGTTCGTAGTCAAGGGCACCTCGATGCTGCCCGCGACCGCAGCACTCGCCTGGGCCGTGCTCGGCTATATCTGCGTCGACTTCGGCTTTCTCGGCAAGCTGATCAGCATCGCGTCGACCGACCAGCGAATATGGCGCGCCTGTGCGGAAGTCGCGCTCGCCTCCAGTTTCGTCATCTTCCTGTTCACTTACCTCAACCTCAACCGCTGGCACACGCATCTCGGCTACCTGACGCTCGCCTGGGTGCTGGGCCTGGCGCTGCTCTTCGGCGTCGCGATTTACGATCCGGCAATCGCTGCTGGCATCGCGCGTCTGTCGTTTGCGCTGACCGCGACGATGGGCCTCTTCCTGATCATCTATCTCGGCCTCAACCGCTACGATCGCGCCATTCTGCTGGTGCCCGCCTGGGCCCTGATCCTCGTGTGGATCTTCGGGGCATGGCTGACGATCACCGGTCAGCTCGACAACGACATCATCCAGCCGGCGCTCGGCGGCGGCCTCGTTCTCATCGTCCTGCTGATCGGCTTTACCGTCATGCAGCACGCCTTTGCCGGCGGTGCATTTCAGCAGGGCCTGTTCTCCGATCTGGAGCGGCAATCGCTGGCTCTAACCGGCTCGGGCGACATGGTGTGGGATTGGGACGTGGCGCGCGATCGTGTCGTCACCATTCCTGACGTGTCGGCCAAGCTCGGCCTCCCGCTCGGCACGATGCACGGCGCGGCCCGCAACTGGCTGCCACGGCTTCACCCCGACGATCGCGATCGCTTCCGGGCGACGCTCGACGTGCTGCTTGAGCATCGCCGCGGGCGGCTCAATCATGAATTCCGCATCCGCGCGGAAGACGGCCATTTCCATTGGCTTCTCATCCGCGCCCGCCCGGTCCTCGGTTCGAACGGCGAAATCATCCGCTGCGTCGGCACGATCGTCGACGTCACCGAACAAAAGAATTCCGTCGAGCGGCTGCTGCACGATGCGCTGCACGACAACCTGACCGGCTTGCCGAACCGGCAGCTTTTCCTCGATCGCCTGCAGGCGGTGCTTGCACTGGCGCCCGGTGGCGAGACGCTGCGCCCGACGGTCATGGTGATCGATATCGACCGCTACAAGCTGGTGAACGATACGCTCGGGATCGCCGCCGGCGACAATATCCTGATCGCGCTGACGCGACGCCTGCGCCGTCTGCTCAAGCCGCAGGACACGCTCGCACGCCTTTCCGGCGACCAGTTCGGTTTGATCCTGACGTCAGAGCGCGACCCGACGAAGGTGGCCGACTTCGCTGATGCGATCAGCAAGGCGATCATGGTGCCGATCAACTTCGCCAATCGCGAAATCATCCTGACGGCGTCGATCGGGCTTGCCTCGTTCGTCGACCAGCAGGAAAGCGCCGCCGGCATGCTCAGCGATGCGGAGCTTGCGATGTACCGAGCCAAACGCGCCGGCGGCAATCGCGTCGAGCCGTTCCAGCCAGCCTTCCGCGATTTCGGCGCCGACAGGCTGCAGCTCGAATCCGACCTGCGCCGTGCCATCGAGCGCAAGGAACTGTCGATGGTCTACCAGCCGATCGCCGGACTGGAGGACGTGGAGATTGCCGGCTTTGAGGCGCTGATGCGGTGGGAGCATCCGAAGCGCGGCACCATCCCTCCTTCGGAATTCATTCCGATCGCCGAGACATCCGACCTTATCGAGATGCTCGGTCTCTTTGCCCTTGAGCAGGCGACCAACGACCTGATGGGTTGGGAGAACCAGACCGGCGAGCTGCCGATCTTCGTCTCGATCAACCTCTCCAGCGCACAGCTGCTGAACAACGAGCTTTATGACGATGTCCGTTCGGTGCTGGCGAAAACCCATTGCGACCCGTCGCGCCTGAAGCTGGAGCTCACGGAATCCATGGTCATGGAGAATCCGGAGCAAGCGCGCCTCGTGCTTGAGAAGCTGCGGGAGATGGGGCTTGGCCTCGCGCTGGATGATTTCGGAACCGGCTATTCGTCCCTCGCCTATCTGACGCGCTTCCCGTTCGACACGATCAAGCTTGACAAGGTGATGGTGCGCGATGGCAGTGACAAGAAGGCAACCGTGCTTCGCTCGGTGATATCAATGGCGCGTGAACTTGATATGAAGGTGGTCGCCGAAGGGATCGAGTCGAACGAAGATGCGATTGAGCTCGCAAAGATGGGCTGCACTTTCGGGCAGAGCTACCTGTTCGGGCCGCCGATGGCAGCGGAGTCAGTCCTGCGGCTGCTGAAGGAACGGTTCCCGTTGACGAAGCGCGCTTAACCGACCGCTCAATGTTGCGGCGCAGCGGCGCCCGCTATCAGCTGGTGCATATATTCAAGCTTGGCGACCACCGGCGCTGACAGCACGAACGGGTAGGAATCGCGCTGCCCCATGCTGCGCTGTATCGAGTTGATCGCAACGCTGAGCGGCACCCATTCGTCGACAAGCTGATCGGCACTGGCTGCCCTGTAGGGGTCGAAATCCACCTCCGCCGCCATCTCTTCGTGACCGCGGGGATCAATTGCGATGCCGAAGGCGCGCGCGGTCTCCAAGGTGTCGACGATGTGGAGATAGTGAGCAAAGCATTCGGCGAAGTCTTCCCAGGGATGGGCGCTGGCATAGGCGCTGACGAAGCTTTCCTGCCAGCCGGGCGGAGCGCCATTTGCGTAGTGTTGTGCAAGGGCCTCGCTGTAGTCCTCGCGCTCATCGCCGAACACCGCCCGGAATCCATCGAAGTTGTTCCTGTCTCGCACGAGGCGATTCCACATGAAATGACCCGTCTCATGGCGAAAGTGGCCGAGCAGCGTCCGGTAAGGCTCATCCATCGAGGTACGCGCCTGTTCACGGGTCAGGTCGTCAGCCTCTGCCGCCCGAATTGCAATCAAGCCCTCCTCGTGTCCCGTCATCGCCGGAACAACGCTGCCGTCATCCGTGATGGTGTCTTCGAGGAAGTCGAACACAAGGCCGCCGACGGGGTCCTGCGTGCGGTCCGGATGCGGCAGCCGCCAGCGCAAGAGCGAGTAGAACAGATGTCGTTGTGCCTGGCTGATCCGACGCCACCGGTCCACGCCATCCTGCGTCGCTGAATTGGGCACCAGCCGGTTATGCCGGCAGGCGACACAATAGTCACCCGCGTCGCCATCCTCTACAAGCCAGTTACAGATGTCGAGGCCGGCATTGGCGCAGAAACGCACCAGGTCCGGCTGAGCCACGTATTGCCAGAGATCGCTGTCCTGCTGCTGAACAGCGTGCATGCGCAGGCCATTCGGCTGGAAGCCAAGGCGGTGACCGCACCGAACGCACTGGCGATTGTCGAAATGAACAACCTGGTCGCAGTTGTCACATACAAACAGCCTCAACGGGTGCCTCCCTCGAGATCAGGGGTCGAAAAACCGAAGTGCAAAGTGGACGGCGGATAGTTTCCGGCCGTGGTTTCCATCAAACTTCCCCTGACTGGGCTTTATGGCCCGCGCCAGCAGAGAACGCGCTTCTTTACGGATCGTTCCGCCAACTAGGCGTGCCCGGCCTCGGCCGAAAGCATGGCGGCATTAATGCCCATCGAAGCCAGCGCCCGCTCGTACTTGTCGTCGAGGCTGCGGTCGAAGATCAATTCCTCGTTGGCCGCACATGTGAGCCAACCATTGTTGCCGACTTCGGCTTCCAGTTGACCCGCTCCCCAACCGGCGTAACCGAGCAGCATGGTCGCCCGCTTCGGTCCCTTGCCCTTGGAAATCGCGCGGATGATGTCGAGCGTCGCCGTCATGCAGATATCGTCGCTGACGGGAATGCTGGAATCGCAGAGATAGTCGTCGGAGTGCAGGACGAAGCCGCGTCCGCTTTCCACCGGCCCGCCCGTCTGGATCGGGCAATCGCGGGCGTGTGCGGGGAGAACGATGGCATCCTCATCCTTGATCATTTCCAGGTGCAGGAGAACATCGGTAAAGGTCAGGTTCTGCGGACGGTTGATGACGAACCCCATCGCGCCGGCATCGGAATGCGCGCAGATATAGATTACCGTGCGGGCGAAGTTGCGATCCTCCATGCCCGGCATGGCAATGAGAAACTGGCCATCGAAGAAGCCACGTTCTCTTTTGTTTTTGAGGGTCGCCAACGACATCGTTCCTCCTCTGCCAGACCGCACGAGGCCCGACATCACGAGCATGAGCCAATGTCACAGATCAATCAACTGAAAATGAAAACTTAAATGATGGCGAGTTCTAGCCGAGCATGGCGAATTTCAATAGATCATTGATGCATGCAAACTATTTCACGCGCCACTTGCCAATTCTGTTCCGCTTTCGGTCTGCTCGTCGTGATGCTGCAACTTTCTCAGCCCGCCCGGGCGGAGATGAGCGCCTGGGCCGACAATGAGGGTGGGCGGATGCGGCTGATCGCGCTTCCCCCCGATGCACACGGAAGCATTCGCGCCGGACTGCAGATCGAACCGAAGCCCGGCTGGATCACGTATTGGCGAGAACCCGGCAATAGCGGCATCCCGCCTCAAGTCGGTTTTTCTTCTGAAGGCATTTCGCTCGACAAGATGAGCTTTCCGACTCCCAAGCATATCGTCGACGACAAGGTCGATGAGGTCGCCTACGACACCTCGGTCACCTTCCCGTTGCAGCTGACGGCGAAAGACCCGGCACTCCATGAACTCAAGGCAACCGCCTTCATCGGCATCTGCAAGGAAATATGCATCCCGTTTCAGGCGGAGCTGTCGCTAACCTTCGAACCATCGGCCCGTTCACGCCCCGAAGAGGAAAAAATCCTTCGGGATGCCGAGGCCGCCTTGCCGGAAGCCGCCTCCTCCGAATTCAACGTGAGCGACCATAGGCTGTCGCCCGACATGAAGGAGCTTTCCCTCACCGTGACACTGCCGGAGAGCGGCGAGACCGCCCCTGAGGTGATCGTCGCAGGCCCGAGCGGGCACGTCTTTACCAAGCAGACGGCAACTCACCGCGACGGCCAAAGCTTCACGACGACGCTTTCCGTGGGCAAGCTTCCCAAGGCATACGACATTCACGGAAAGACATGGAGCGCGCTTGTCATCGACGGTTTGCGTGCCATCGAGACACCGCTTGCCTTTGAGTAGTCGAGTTCTATAGTCGCGCGCAAATCGCGGTATTTGCGCCGCCATACATGACAAGGAGAGATGGCCATGACCATCGCAATCGGCGATAAGCTTCCAGCAGCCACCTTCAAGGAAAAGACGTCTGACGGTCCGGTCGAAATTTCGACAGAGCAGCTCTTCAAGGGCAAGCGCGTCGTTCTCTTTGCAGTCCCCGGCGCCTTCACGCCTACCTGCTCGCTGAACCACCTGCCGGGCTATCTAGAGAACCGCGACTCGATCCTTGCTAAGGGCGTCGATGACATCGCCGTCATCGCCGTCAACGATTGGCACGTGATGGGCGCCTGGGCACAATCCTCCGGCGGCATGGGCAAGATTCACTTCCTTGCGGACTGGGATGCCGGCTTCACCAAAGCGCTCGGCCTCGACGCCGACCTTTCGGCCGGCGGTCTCGGCGTCCGCTCGAAGCGTTATTCGATGCTCGTCGAAGACGGCGTCGTGAGATCGCTGAACGTCGAAGAGAATCCGGGGCAGGCCACCGTTTCCGGCGCTGCGACCATGCTGGAGCAACTGTAAGGCTCCCCCAACACCGACCTTCTAAGAGCGGCCCATGCGGCCGCTTTTTTGTTTCCTTATAAAACCTCGCGACGTGCCATTTTTTTGCCTCATTTGTTATAACATAACGGTAATGTTATTACATTTGGTGCGGTATGCATTTCTCGAAGTTTCAAGATTCTCTGGGCCTGATGGCGCTCTCCGGCGGCCGGCGCGTCTTTTATGTCGCCTTAATTGGAATCCCACTCTGGGCAGCAATCCGCTGGGCGACGTTGCTGCCATGAGCGACGTTGCGATCGAGCTTGACGATCTGACGGTCGCCTATGAGCGGCATCCCGCGGTCCATCATCTTTCAGGAACCATTGCGGCCGGCAGCCTGACGGCGATCACCGGTCCAAACGGCGCCGGAAAATCCAGCCTGCTGAAAGCGGTCATCGGCGAACTCCGCCCCTCCTCCGGCACGATAAGGCACCGACTGAAGCGGACGGATTTCGGCTACCTGCCACAGGCAGCCGATATCAACCGCCGCTTTCCGATCTCCGTGCTCGACACGGTTCTTCTCGGATCCTGGCGGCAGGCTGGAGCCTTCGCACAGATCGCATCGCCTGAGCGGCAGAGAGCGCGCGACGCGCTGGCCGTGGTGGGGATGGAAGGCTTTGATCGGCGCGGTATCGGCTCCCTCTCAGCCGGTCAATTTCAACGCGTGCTCTTTGCCCGGCTGCTACTGCAGGACGCGAGCGTCATACTCCTCGACGAGCCGTTCACGGCCATCGATGGCCGCACGACGCGGGAACTTCTGGATATCGTCGCCGGCTGGCATAGCGAAGGGCGAACGGTGCTTGCTGTCCTCCATGATTTCGAGCAGGTCCGCGCCCACTTTCCGCAAACACTTCTGCTTGCGCGCGAAGTCATTGGCTGGGGGGCAACCGCTGATGTCATGACCACGGCAAACCTGACGACGGCGCGGGTGATGGCCGAACGCTGGGACGAGAGCGCCGGCGTTTGCGAGCCTGCCAGATGACCGCCTACGATTTTCTTCTTGCGCCGTTTGCCGACTACGGCTTCATGCGCCGCGCCCTTGTCGCCTGCCTGTGCCTCGGTCTTGGTTCCGGGCCGATCGGCGTCTTCCTGATGCTGCGGCGGATGAGCCTCGTCGGCGATGCGATGAGCCACGCCGTCCTGCCCGGCGCCGCCATCGGATACCTGATCGCCGGTTCGCTGTCGTTGACGGCGATGGGCCTCGGGGGGCTGATTGCCGGGCTGTCGGTGGCGCTCCTCTCCGGCATCGTCAGCCGCGCGACCTCGCTGCAGGAGGATGCGAGCTTCGCCAGCTTCTATCTCTCCTCGTTGGCGCTCGGCGTGCTCATCGTTTCGTTGCGCGGTTCCAATATCGACCTGTTGCACGTTCTCTTCGGCACCATCCTCGCGATCGATGCTCGGGCCCTTTATGAGATCGGCGCGATCAGCACAGCAACGCTGGCGACGCTCGCGATCATCTACCGGCCGCTCGTGGCGGAATGTTTCGATCCCGGCTTCCTCAGGGCCATCGGCGGGCGCGGACCGATCTATCACTTCATCTTTTTGCTGTTGGTGGTGCTCAATCTGGTCGCCAGTTTCCAGGCCTTGGGCACGTTGATGGCGGTCGGTCTGATGATGCTGCCGGCGGCCATTGCACAGCTATGGTCTCGCAGCCTCCCATCGATGATGGCGATCGCGGCCACGAGCGCCACTGCCTCCGGATATCTCGGGCTCGTCGCCTCCTACCATCTCGAGCTCGCCTCCGGACCGACGATCATCATGACGGCGGCGCTGCTCTACGGCTTCTCGATCTTTCTCGCCCCGTCGGGTCTCGCCCGGCGGTATTTCCCTCGCCCGCATCTTAAGGGCTGACAACCGGAGCCTTCCGATGATTTCCCGCAGACTGCTTTTCTCAGTGATGATCCCGGCGCTGGTGGCGCTTTCGACGAGCTCGGCCTCTGCCGCGACCCTCAAGGTGGTGGCCTCCTTCACCGTGCTTGCCGACGTCGTCCGCCAGGTCGGCGGTGATCGCGTAACGGTCACGAGCCTTGTCGGCCCGAACGGCGATCCCCATGAGTTCGAACCGTCGCCAAGCGACGCAAGGAACCTCAATGCGGCGCAGGTCGCCTTCGTCAGCGGTGAAGGGCTCGAGGGTTGGATGGACCGCCTCATTAGCGCCTCAGGCTACAAGGGCAAGCCGGTCGTCGTCTCGGAAGGGATAACGTTCCGGACCATGGACGAGGACGGGCAGACGGTCACCGATCCGCATGTCTGGAACAGCCCCGTCAACGTCAAGATCTGGGTCGCCAACATCGAAGAGGCGCTTGCGAAGGTCGCGCCGGCCGATGCTGCGGCGTTCAAGACCAATGCCGAGAGGTACATCAAGACGCTTGACGGGCTCGATGCTTACGCGCTCTCGGAGCTTGCCAAAATCCCCGAGGACCATCGCAAGGTGCTGACGAGCCACGACGCATTCGGCTACTTCGGTCGTGAGTATGGCGTGAAGTTCCTAGCCCCGATCGGCGTCTCGACAGAGAGCGAAGCTTCCGCCGCGGAGGTCGCCAAGCTGATCGAACAGATCAAGGCCGAGCACGTGAAGACCTATTTCTTCGAGAACTCCAACGATCCTCGCCTCGTCAGGCAGATCGCAGAGGCGACAGGGGCAGAACCCGGCGGCGAGCTCTATGTCGAGGCTCTTTCCGACACCAAGGGGCCGGCCTCGAGCTACGAGAAGATGTTCCGCTACAACGTCGACCAGCTCGTGGCGGCGATGGGGAAAGCGAGCTGGCGCGGCTCGGCCTCAATAATTGAGATCGAAGACGATCAGGCCACCCAAGCCGCCATCCGTTGAGGAGACAATACGCTCGCCGACGCCAACGTGCTCGGGATGCACAAGGTATCCATCGCGTGCTTCCGCGCTTTCGAAGGTGACAGCAAAGCCATCGACGTAGCCCGCATGAAGCCCCTCCGGCGAGACATTCGGGCCGTACTTGATGTCGATGATGCCGGGAATCACCTGCTTCAATGCGACGATCGCGTCAAACAAGGACTGCTTTTCTTCCCCTGTCATGGCTGCCTTCAGCCGCATCAGCACGCAGTGCAGGATCATGTGTTGACCTCCCGGATTCCATTTTCAGGCGAGCATAAGGAGAAACGTCGCAGGGGCAAGTGACAAGGACGTGCCGTTCTGTAGACATCCCCATCTGAATGGCTTCGGTAAGGGCCGGTATGCGAGACGCGACCAATTCGACGCCGTAAACCGTCGTAAACGGAACGGCGCGTCCTACATTCTCGTCTAATCTGTCGGTATCCTGCGCGTGGGGAGAGGAGCCCTGCACGAGGCAGCATTTTCAACGGAGGAGATGGAAATGAGCAAGAACCGAGGCGTCGTCTACATGCGGCCCGGCAAGGTCGAAATCCACGATATCGACGATCCGAAGCTTGAAGCACCCGATGGCCGCAAGATCGAGCACGGCGTCATCCTGAAAGTGATCTCCACCAATATCTGCGGATCGGACCAGCATATGGTTCGCGGCCGCACCACCGCCATGCCCGGCCTCGTTCTCGGCCACGAAATCACCGGCGAGGTGATCGAGAAGGGCGTTGACGTCGAGATGCTGCAGATTGGCGACCTCGTCTCCGTGCCGTTCAACGTCGCCTGCGGCCGCTGCCGCTGCTGCAAGTCGCAGGACACAGGCGTCTGCCTGACGGTCAACCCGTCGCGCGCCGGCGGCGCCTACGGCTATGTCGACATGGGCGGCTGGATCGGTGGGCAGGCCCGCTACGTGACCATTCCCTATGCCGATTTCAACCTCCTGAAATTCCCGGACCGCGATCGCGCCATGGAAAAGATCCGCGATCTGACCATGCTTTCCGACATCCTGCCGACAGGCTTCCACGGTGCGGTGCGCGCCGGCGTCGGTGTCGGGTCGACGGTCTATGTCGCCGGTGCCGGTCCGGTCGGGCTTGCCGCGGCTGCATCCGCCCGCATCCTCGGCGCTGCGGTCGTGATGATCGGCGACTTCAACAAGGATCGCCTTGCCCATGCCGCCAAGGTCGGCTTCGAGCCGATCGACCTGTCGAAGAGCGACCGGCTCGGCGAGATGATCGCTCAGGTGACCGGCAGCAACGAAGTGGACAGCGCCATCGACGCCGTCGGCTTCGAGGCACGCGGCCATTCAGGCGGCGAGCAGCCGGCGATCGTTCTGAACCAGATGATGGAAATCACCCGCGCGGCGGGCTCGATCGGCATTCCGGGCCTCTACGTGACCGAGGACCCAGGAGCCGTCGACAATGCTGCCAAGCATGGCAACCTGGCGCTGCGCTTCGGCCTGGGCTGGGCGAAGGCGCAGTCGTTCCATACGGGCCAGACACCAGTTCTGAAGTACAACCGCCAGCTCATGCAGGCGATCCTCCATGACCGCCTGCCGATCGCCGATATCGTCAACGCCAAGGTCATTCCGCTCGAAGAGGCGGTACAAGGCTACGAGAGCTTCGACCATGGCGCGGCGACGAAGTTTGTCCTCGACCCGCATGGCGAAGTCGCCAAGGCGGCTTAGGTAAAGGCCTCCCTAGGCTCGGCGCAGCGGGTGCATCTTGCACCGCTGCGCCATCCGTAACTCTCATGCGATCTCCAGCAACAGCGCCCGATGGTCGGAGACCTCGGGCTGCTCAACGACGTCGAACGCCACGACGTCTATGTTTGCGGTGACCAGCAAGTAGTCGGCATAGCGGCCTTCCTTGGCGTAGTGCGAGGTTCGCGTATCCGTGTGGCCGCGCGAGGTCACGAGGTCGGTCAAGCCCAATTCGGCGAGCGCTGCGAACATGACGCTTCCGGGGACCACGTTGAAATCACCGCACACGACCAGTGGCTCGCCCTCGCGCCAGATGCGGTGGATGAGAGCAACCAACGCGTCCGCCTGCCCGCCACGCGCCGCCGTGTCGCCCTTGCCGGCAAGGTCGCGCAAGCCGTGCAGCTGGACGATGGTGATAGGTCGATTGGCGCTATAGTCGAAGAGCCTGATGCAATGGGCGTTGCGTGGGCGCGGATGTTCGCCGTAGCCGTCGCCGGAAAAATCGCCGTGCACGAAATCCATCGCATGACCGACGACTGGATAGCTGTTGCGCACGAACGTGGCGAGGCCGAATTCGGACGAGAGCTGTTGTTCGCCATCGAAGAGCGTACCGCGCGCCGTCGGCGCGAAGAAGGCGTCGTGGTGGGGAAGGATCGCCTTGATCTCGTCGAAGAGGTTGGCGCGCTGCGGCAGGATGTGGCTGCCGTCGCGGTACTCCAGCCAGTCCGAGGTGACGCCGACCGAGCGGGTCACTTCCTGCAGGCAGAGAACATCAGGATCGGCATCGCGAAGATACCGGATCAGCGGCTCATAGAGCTTGCCGCCCCAGGCGTTCAGCGAGATCACACGCACCACAACTCTCCTCATGCTGTGATTCAAGCGCTTGCTGCATTGATTCAGGCAAGCGTTTCTTGTGGCTGTTTTTACGCGGTTTGGGTGGACCGCTACCGCTTCTTGAACGGCTCCATGCCCTTGCGCGCAAGCTCGTCGGCTCGCTCGTTTTCCGGATGGCCGGCGTGGCCCTTGACCCAGTGCCACTTGACCTTGTGGCGCTGGTTCGCGGCATCGAGCGCCTGCCAGAGCTCGCCGTTCTTCACCGGCTTCTTGTCAGCGGTCTTCCAGCCGTTTTTCTTCCAACCGAAGATCCATTTCGAGATTCCGTCCATGACATATTTGCTGTCGGTATGGAGATCGACTTCGCACGGGCTTTTCAGTGCCGTCAGCGCCGAAATCGCCGCCAGCAGTTCCATGCGATTGTTGGTGGTGTCTGCCTCGCCGCCAGACAGTTCCTTTTCCACCTCGCCGTAGCGCAGCACCGCGCCCCAGCCGCCGGGGCCGGGATTGCCGGAACAGGCGCCGTCCGTGAAGATATCGACGTGCTTCATGCCACGAGCCCATATTCGGCGGCTGAGCCGATCTGCCGGTGGAAGCGCAGCTTGCGCAGATATTCGAGCGGATCCTTCTTGGTGACCAGCGCGCCCTCGGGCGTCGTCAGCCAGTCGTAGAGGCGCGTCAGGAAGAAGCGCAGCGCCGAACCCCGCGAGAGGATCGGAAGTGCTGCCAGTTCGGCATCGCTCAGCGGCCGCACACTCTGGTAGCCCTCCAGCATCGCCATACCCTTGGTAATGTTGTAGGCGCCGTCCTTCTCGAAGCACCAGGCATTGAGGATGATCGAGACGTCATAGGCAAGCAGGTCGTTGCAGGCGAAATAGAAGTCGATCAGGCCCGACAGGTCGTCGCCAAGGAAGAAGACGTTATCGGGGAAGAGGTCGGCGTGGATGACACCGTCCGGCAGGTCCTTCGGCCAATGGGCGGAGAGGAAGTCGAGCTCGGTGCGGATCTCGTTCTGAAGTCCCTTCTCCACCTCGTCCGCGCGCGCCTCGGACTTCTCCCAGAGCACTTTCCAGCCATCGACGGACAGCGCATTGGGACGCTTCAGCTCGAAGCCTTCGCCGGCGACATGCATCTTGGCAAGGGCCTTGCCGACCTCGCGGCAATGCTTGGCCTCCGGCTTACGCAGCCACATGCCTTCCAGGAACGAGATCAGCGCTGCCGGGCGATCGGACAGCGTGCCGAGCAAGGCCCCGTCCTTTCGCGGCAGGGGAAGCGGGCAGGAGAGACCGCGGGCCGCCAGATGCTGCATCAGCCCCAGGAAGAACGGCAGGTCGTTCTTTTCGACGCGCTTCTCGTATAGCGTGAGGATCAACGGATCCTTGGTGGTGTGCAGCAGGAAGTTCGAGTTCTCGACACCTTCAGCGATGCCCTTGTAGGACAGCAGCGTACCGGCATCGTACTCCGTCAGGAACCACTTCAAATCGTCTTCGGAAATATCGGTATAGACTGCCAATTTACGTCCCGCGAAAATGTTTGATCAGTTAGACCACCGCCCGGACCGGGCGGTGACTGGCGCTGTAATCGTCCCCTCGACGATTACTCCCGCATCACGGGAGGCGCCTTACCCATTCACCCACGCCATATCCTCATGCGTCAACTCGATGTTGCGCAGTTCGCGGTTGACGAGGAAATGCTCGTTTTCCTGAACCGTCTCGGCAAGCTCGACCTTGGCGTCGAAGCGCGCACGGAAGGCCTCGATGATCTCGTTGACGATGACTTCGGGCGCCGACGCGCCGGCTGACAGGCCAAGCGTCGAGATCGTGCCGATGTCATCCCAATCGAGCTCCGAGGCGCGTTGCACCAGGAGCGACTTCTTCGCCCCTGCCCGCAGCGCGACCTCGACCAGCCGCTTGGAGTTCGACGAGTTCGGAGCGCCGACGATGATGAAGAGATCACAGCCGGGGGCTGCCTGCTTCACCACTTCCTGGCGGTTCGTCGTGGCGTAGCAGATCGAGTCGGCGGCAGGTGCCGTCAGATTGGGAAAGCGCTCGTGCAGGCGCGTGATCACGCCCGCCGTGTCGTCCACCGAGAGCGTCGTCTGCGTCACGTAGCCGAGATTGTCAGGATCGGCCGGCTGATAGACGTCGGCATCCTCGACCGTCTCGATCAGGGATACCGAGCCCTCCGGCAGCTGGCCCATCGTGCCGATCACTTCGGGGTGGCCCGCGTGGCCGATCAGGACGACATGGCGACCGAGCTTGTTGTGGCGCATCGCCTGCTTGTGCACCTTGGAGACCAGCGGGCATGTTGCATCGAGATAGAAGAGATTGCGGGCGCTCGCATCCTCAGGCACGGACTTCGGCACGCCGTGCGCCGAGAAGACAACCGGCTGGGCGCGATGCTCTTTCGGGATCTCGTCGAGCTCTTCGACGAAGACAGCGCCCTTGGCTTCCAGGCCTTCGACCACATACCTGTTGTGAACGATTTCATGGCGGACATAGACCGGCGCACCGTAGGATTTCAGCGCCAGGACGACGATCTGGATGGCGCGGTCGACGCCGGCGCAAAAGCCGCGCGGTCCGCAGAGCCTGATCGTCAAGGGAGGTTTCGCCGCAATATTCATGTCTGTTCCGGTTCGTAGGGATAGCGCTGTCTAGCCCAATATAGGCAGGAATTGAAGCGATACTATTGCGCCGGACCCCGCTTACGGAAACGGGCGATCACGGCGATGATGACAAGCGTTGCCGCAAGCCCATACCAGGTGAAGGCATACTGCAGGTGGTTGTTGGGCAGATCGACATCGGTGACCCCGCCGATCGGCAGCCCCTTCGGATTGGGGGTATCGTCCGCATCCAGGAAGAACGGAACCACCTCGGCCTTGTCGAGCCCGACGCTCGACGCCATCACGTCGAGGTCCTTCCAGTAGAAGATATTCTTGGCGACATCATTATCAGGCACCACCCAGGACGGCTTGCCCGGAAGTTTTGCACGAGCAAGGCCGGTCACCGTTTGCTGATCGGTGAGCTGGCCCTGCATGCGCATTTCCGGCTCCTTGTTGTCATAAGGAACGAAGCCTCTGTTGACGAAGAGATAGCGGCCATCGGCAAGCTGCAGGGGGGTGTAGACGTAGAAGCCCGTCTGGCCATGCCAGGTGGCAAAGAAGTGCCGCTCCTTGCTGTTGACGTATTCGCCGCTGGCCGTCATGTGGCGATAATCGATATCGTCGCCCTTTGCAGCGATGCCTTCGATATCGGCAAGCGATGCCGGCGGCGCCTGCCGGCGCTCGGTGATATCGGCGAGTAACTTTTCCTTCCAGTGCAGCCGTTCGACCTGCCAGGTGCCGAGCGACAGGAGGATGGCAAGCGCGACAAGCAGAGCGATGCCGGTGAGTACCGACCGCTTTCGGCTTGGCGCCGAAACATAAAATTCAGTCACGGGAAATGCGCCCTTCACTGGCGTTATGGCGATACTGCATCGCGATCAGGATTCCCTTGCACCAGCGCAGAGCCAGCAGGGAGAGAACAATGGTGAGAGGACCGAACAGCAGAATGTGCAGCCAGATCGGTGGCGCGTAATTGACCTCAAGCCACAGCACCGAGCCGATGATAATGAAGCCGACGATCAAAATGACGAATACCGCAGGGCCGTCGCCGGCATCGGCAAAGGCGTAGTCGAGGCCACAGGCCGAGCAGCGCGGTTGCAGCGCCAGCAGGCCGTTGAAGAGCTTTCCCTGGCCGCAGCGTGGGCAGCATCCCCTGATGCCTGTCTTCACAGGATCGACCGGGGGAAAATGTGCGCTGTCTTCGTTCATGCATCCTTCCAATGGCCTATGGCCAACCGCTCGCTCCGCCATAACTCACCCATAAAGTAATCACAGAGGGAAGGGAAATACCTGCGCTCTTTCGCCTCAGCGATTCGCGCCAAACAGAAGAAGAAAACTGATGACATACGACAGCTCGGCCGGACAGATCGTCATTCTGAACGGCGCCCCGCGCAGTGGAAAATCGTCGATCGCCAACGCGATCCAGGAGCATTTCGACGGCCCCTGGATGAACTTTGGCGTCGACACCTACAACTCGATGACCGCGGAACGCTACCTGCCGGGAATCGGACTGCGCCCGGGCGGAGAACGCCCGGACCTCGAGGAGATGATTCCGTTTTTCTATGCGGCACTCTACGAGTCGATCGCGATCCATGCTGGGCTCGGCCTCAATGTCGTGGCCGACCTCGGCCATCACGACAGCTACTCTCAGCCGCTCGGTATTCTCGCCGATTGCGCGCGCCGGCTTGAGGGATTGCCAGTGCTTTTCGTCGGGGTGAGGTGTCCGATCAAGGTCATCATGAAAAGGCGGAACATCCCAGTGCCAGGTCGTCACTCTCTGTACGTCACCGCAACCGACGATGAGGCCGTCCCCCATCCGGTCCAGCTCTGGCAGGAACAGGTTCATATCCCCGGCATCTACGATCTTGAAGTGGACACGTCGGTGCTGACGCCGCTGGAATGTGCCGAAGCGATCCGGCACCGCCTGGATCTCGGCATTCCCGAACCCTCAGCATTCGAGCGCATCGCCGCCATGCGGTGATCAGTAAAACAAAAAGGGCGGGTGCCGTGGCACCCGCCCTTTTTCAATTCATGGCCTCGGCTCAGCCAGCAGCCAGCGGAGCGCCCCAGCCGCCCCAGACGTAGATGCAGAAGAACAGGAAGAGCCAGACGACGTCGACGAAGTGCCAGTACCAGGCCGCCGCTTCGAAGCCGAAATGCTGCTTCGGCGTGAAATCGCCGCGGATCGCACGCAACAGGCAGACCAACAGGAAGATCGTGCCGACCAGAACGTGGAAGCCGTGGAAGCCGGTCGCCATGAAGAAGGTCGCCCCGTAGATCGAGTTCTTGAAGGCAAACGGCGCATGTACGTATTCAAACGCCTGCACCGAGGAGAACAAGATACCGAGCAGAACGGTGAGCGTCAGGCCCTGGATCAGGCCTCTGCGGTCGTTGTGCAGCAGCGCGTGATGCGCCCAAGTAACGGCCGTGCCGGACAATAGCAGGATCACAGTGTTATAGATCGGCAGGTGCCAGGGGTCGAGGACTTCGATGCCCTTCGGCGGCCACTGGCCACCGGTGAAGGCCACGCGCGAAGCCTGGATTGCTTCATTCGGGAAGAGGCTTGCGTCGAAGTAAGCCCAAAACCAGGCGACGAAGAACATCACTTCGGAAGCGATGAACATGATCATGCCGTAGCGAAGGTGCAGCGAGACGACGCGGGTATGGGCGCCCTCGTGTGCTTCCTTCACGGTGTCAGACCACCAGCCGAACATGACGTAGAGAATGATCGCAAGGCCGATGAAGAACAGCCACGGATGAGCCCATTCGATGCCGAGGAGATGCAGCGACCCGCCGTTGAGGTAGCGCATGAAGCCGACGCCGCCGAACGTGATGATGAACGCGCCGATCGAAGCCAGGATCGGCCACGGGCTCGGGTCAATGATGTGGTAGTCGTGATGTTTCTGATGAGCATCAGCCATGTAAGCTATCCCCGGATCTCTTCCTCTCCGCTCCGGCATAGCCGGAAACGGACCTCAATCAAAGTTTCTTTTCAAGCTTTACCGTTCCACCCTCATTCGAAGCCACCGGCTTCGGACCCTCTTTCGGATAGAACGTATAGGACAAGGTAACGGTGTGGATATCCTTCGATTCCACAGCCTTGGTAATATCAGGATCGATATAGAAAACGACAGGCATCTCGAGCTTTTCGCCCGGTTTCAGAACGGTCTCGTTGAAGCAGAAGCACTGCACCTTGTTGAAATAGACGCCCGCCTCGCCAGGTGTCACGTTGAATACAGCCTGACCGCGCTGCGGCTCGTTCGACTTGTTCACCGCGGTGAAATTCACCTGAATGGTTTCGCCGATGCGCGGGTTGACCTCGCGCTCGACCGGCTTGAACTCCCAGTCAAGACCCGGCGCCACATTGGCGTCGAAGGTCACGCGCATCTTGCGGTCGAGGATCACGCTGGAAGCCTGCTCGACGCGTTGCGTCGTGCCGTTATAGCCAGTCAGCTGGCAGAACATCCGGTAGAGCGGAACCGCCGCATAGCTCGCAGCGCCCATGCCGAAGACGAAGGCAAGGCACATGAAAACGACAGCGCCGTTGTTGCGTGGCTTTCGCGGCGTGCTCGGCATCCCGCTCATCTCACGCGTGCCCCGTAAACTTAACGATCGTAATCGCGTAAAAAAGCACGACGAGGCCGGCCAAAACCAGACCGAGCGCAACGTTGCGGTTGCGGCGCGACTTGCGCTGCGCCTCTGTAAGCTTGACGACGTCCATTAGAGAATACCTCCCATGTGAGAAACGAGCACGGCGGCGAGCCGGTCGAACATCAGGGCGGAGAAAATCGCGAAAAGATACAGGATCGAGAAGCCGAAGAGCTTCTTCGCCGGGATCATCTTCTCATCGCCGTCCGGCATCCGCCAGACGGCGATGGAACAGTAGATAAAGATTGCGCCGAGGGCTGCGGCGACCACGCCGTAGCCGAGGCTCGCAAAGCCGAGCGCCGTCGGCAACACGCCGCACACCGCCGTCAGCACCGCATAGGCAACAATCTGATGCTTGGTCGTGCGCTCGCCCGAGACATTGGGCAGCATCGGGACGCCGACCGCCTCATAGTCCTTCATCTTGAACAGCGCCAACGCCCAGAAGTGGGCCGGCGTCCAGAGGAAGATGATCATGAACAGAACAAAGCTTTCAATCGTGACGGTACCGGTCACGCAGGCCCAGCCGATCATCGGCGGAAAGGCGCCGGCGGCACCGCCGATGACAATGTTCTGCGGCGTCGAGCGCTTCAGCCACATCGTATAGATCACGGCGTAGAAGAAAATCGTGAAGGCGAGGATCGAGGCTGCGAGCCAATTGACGGCGAGCCCGAGGATAATCACCGAAAAACAGGAGAGCACCAGACCGAATGCCAACGCTTCCCGTGGCGCGATCCGGCCGGCCGGGATCGGACGCTTGGCGGTGCGGGTCATGATCGCATCGATATCGGCGTCGTACCACATATTCAGCGCGCCGGAAGCGCCGGCGCCGATGGCTATGCAAAGGATGGCGATGAGGCCGAGGACCGGATTGATGTGCCCCGGAGCCAGAACCAGACCGGCAAATGCCGTGAAGACCACGAGCGACATGACGCGCGGTTTCAAAAGCTCGAAATAATCGCGCGCACTCGCTTCCGACAGGCGGAACTCGCCGTCGTGCGCCAGAGCCTTGCGATTGCCGATTACTGTCATTCTCTTGTCCTGCAAACTTGTAAGCCGACCGCCGCACTGTAACACGCGGCGGTCGCAATTTCTCGCATCTTACTTGATGCGCGGGAGCTGTTCCCACTGGTGATACGGAGGCGGCGAAGACAACTGCCATTCGAGCGTCGTTGCACCCTCACCCCACGGATTGTCACCGGCAACGCGCTTCTTTGCGAAGGCTTCGAAGACGCCAACCAGGAAGATCAACACACCGACGGCGGAGATGTAGGAGCCGACCGAGGAAACGTAGTTCCAGCCGGCGAATGCATCCGGGTAGTCGATGTAGCGGCGCGGCATGCCCGCGAGGCCAAGGAAGTGCTGCGGGAAGAACACCAGGTTAACTCCGATGAACATGACCCAGAAGTGCAGCGTGCCGAGGAACTCGTTGTACATGTAGCCGGTCATCTTCGGGAACCAGTAGTACCAGGCAGCGAAGATGGCGAACACGGCGCCGAGCGATAGAACGTAGTGGAAGTGAGCCACAACGTAGTAGGTGTCATGCAGCGAGCGGTCGAGGCCGGCGTTGGCGAGCTGGACGCCCGTGACGCCACCGACGGTGAACAGGAAGATGAAGCCGATCGCCCAGACCATCGGCGTGCGGAAGCTGATCGAGCCACCCCACATCGTCGCGATCCAGGAGAAGATCTTCACGCCCGTCGGAACGGCGATGACCATCGTGGCGAACACGAAGTAGCGCTGCGCGTCGAGCGACAGGCCGACCGTGTACATGTGGTGCGCCCAGACGACGAAGCCGACGGCACCGATCGCAACCATGGCGTAGGCCATGCCGAGGTAGCCGAAAACAGGCTTCCGCGAGAAGGTCGAGATGATGTGGCTGACGATGCCGAAGCCGGGCAGGATCAGGATGTAGACTTCTGGGTGACCGAAGAACCAGAACAGATGCTGGTAAAGGATCGGGTCGCCGCCGCCCTCAGGCACGAAGAAGGAGGTGCCGAAGTTGCGGTCGGTCAGCATCATGGTGATGGCGCCGGCGAGAACCGGGAGCGACAGCAGAAGCAGGAAGGCGGTGATCAGGACCGACCAGGCAAACAGCGGCATCTTGTGCAGCGTCATGCCCGGAGCGCGCATGTTCAGGATTGTGGTGATGAAGTTGATCGCACCGAGGATCGAGGACGCACCGGCAATGTGGAGCGCAAAGATCGCAAGGTCGACGGCAGGACCCGGCGTACCCGAGCTCGAGAGCGGCGGGTACATCGTCCAGCCGCCGCCTGCGCCATAAGCACCGGCAGGACCTTCAACGAACATCGACAGGATCAGCAGAAGGAAGGCCGGAACGATCAGCCAGAAGGAGATGTTGTTCAGACGCGGGAACGCCATGTCAGGCGCACCGATCATGATCGGCACCATCCAGTTGGCAAAACCGCCGATCATCGCCGGCATGACCATGAAGAAGATCATGATCAGCGCGTGAGCGGTGGTGAACATGTTGAACATCTGCTTGGCGCCGTCGATGGCGGCGTCGCCTTCATAGCCGTAGACCATCGATGCCAGACCGTGGAAGATCTGGATGCCAGGCTCCTGCAACTCCATGCGCATGGCAACGGAGAGCGCGCCGCCGATGATGCCGGCAATGATCGCGAAGATCAGGTAAAGCGTGCCGATGTCCTTGTGGTTCGTCGAAAAGAACCAGCGATTGACGAAGCTCGGCTTGTGCGAGTGATCGTGGTGGTCGTCATGGGCGTGCGCGCCATGAGAGTGATCATGCGAGTGATGATCGTCGTGTGCGGAAGGTCCAGCCATGTCCCGTTCCCTCTTCCTTACTTAGCCACGTTTTCGGCAACGTTGACGGTGCTTGCGGCACCATCGGTTGCGGCCATGAGTGTCTTGTACGCGCCCGGCAAGTCGGTCGCGGCACCGGCGAGCCACTGCTTGTACTTGTCCTCGGAAACAACGCGGATGGCGATCGGCATGAACGCATGATCCTTGCCGCAGAGTTCGGAGCACTGACCGTAGAACAGGCCTTCACGCTCGGCGCGGAACCAGGTTTCGTTCAGGCGACCCGGAACGGCGTCGATCTTGACGCCGAAGGACGGCATGGCGAATGCGTGAATAACGTCGGTCGGGGCAGCGGTCACGAGAACGCGGACGGTCTTGTTGACGGGCAGAACAAGCTCGTTGTCGACAGTCAGCAGGCGCGGATAGATCGCCTTGTCTTCCTTGCCGGCGGCTGCGCGGTCGGCATCCTTAAGCAGGAAGGAATCGAAAGCGAGCGGGTTTTCGCCCGAGCCTTCATATTCGTAGTTCCACTGCCACTGCGTCGCGGTCGCCTTGATGGTGACGTCAGGATTTTCCGGCAGGGTCAGCTGGGCGGTCAAGAGGTTGAACGAAGGCACAGCGAGGAAGAGAAGCACGAGGACCGGTCCCACGGTCCAGGCAACTTCAATCATCGTATTGTGGCTCGTCTTGGACGGCACCGGATTTGCGCCGGCGCGGAACTTGAGACAGACGACGATAAGAAGGACCAGAACGAAGAGCGTGATCGGAACGATAAACCACAGGGTATATTGTTCGAACCAATGAATGTCCCGCATGATCGGCGTGGCTGCCGGCTGCAATGTCGCCTGCCACGGCATCGGTTGGTCGGCATAACTGCCGGAAGCAAAAAGCAGACAGACCAGCGCGGTCAGAGCTGCATAAGCCTTCTTAATCACCTTAAAATCTCCCTCGAGCGCTGATCTGCGCAAAATCACGCACAGAATCCTTGCCATCTCAGCGCTTCAAACCACAGTTTGCCATTGATCGCAACAGCCCAAAGCGTTTGTTCGTGCGGCATTTTCGCTTTCAAACAGATTGCCCCAAGCATAACGAAACATTCCATCTTTTTCGTTGCAATCAGTGAAATATCGGTTGTTGCCCGTGCCGTCGCACAAACATTCTCGGATAAACGTCCCATTTCCGCCGTAGTCCCCGGCTTTTCAGCGGGTGGGGCTTTTCATTTTTGGTGGCGCGCCCCAACTTAGCGGCACTGATTCGAATTGCAGAGGTTTTCATGGGTTTCCGTTCCCTCGCACGGCCCTTCGTGCTGACAGCGTGCATTGCGGCCGCAGCGACTGCTCCCGCCTTCGCCCAGCAGCAACCCGCGCCGGGGCAGCCAGCGCCAACGCCGCCGACGTCGCAGGCACAGCCTGGGCAGACACAGCCGCAGGCGCCCGGCACCGTGAAGTCGAACCACGGCGCATGGTCTGTCGTGTGCGACAAGCCCGCCGGCGCCTCGGCTGAGCAGTGCGCGCTGATGCAGAACGTGATCGCCGAAGACCGGCCGGAAGTCGGTCTTTCCGTTGTTGTGCTGAAGACCGCTGACCGCAAGTCGAAGATACTGCGCGTTCTGGCGCCTCTCGGCGTCCTGCTGCCGAACGGCCTTGGCCTCAATGTCGACGGCAAGGATATCGGCCGCGCCTATTTCGTCCGCTGCTTTGCAGATGGCTGCTATGCAGAGGTTGTTCTTGAAGACGAACTGCTGAAGACCTTCCGCAGCGGCGCGAGCGCCACGTTCATCGTCTTCCAGACGCCCGAGGAAGGGATCGGCATCCCCGTTGATCTCAAGGGCTTTGCCGAAGGCTACGACGCCCTCCCCTGATCGTCTTGATTTTCGGGCTTGCTCGAACCGTCCCCCGGACCTACATCGGCTGAAAGCATTCCTGCTTCAGCGGAGCAAAAGACATGAATACGGATCTCCTAACGCTTTTCGATGCCGACGAAGCGAAGATGCGTTCGCTCGTTGCCGAAGCGCTTTCTGGCGCGGACGACGGGGAGCTCTACATCGAACATGCTCAGGCAGAGTCGCTGATGTTCGATAACGGGCGCTTGAAAGGCGGCAGCTTCAACACCGAGCAGGGTTTTGGCCTGCGCGCGGTTGCCGGCGAAGCCGTCGGGTACGCGCATGCGGGCGACCTTTCGGTGGCAGCCCTGAAGCGCGCGGCCGATGCTGTCGGCGCAGTCACACGCGGTCATTCCGGGAGCTATGCGGCGGCTCCGCAGCGGACCAACAAGAAACTCTACTCCGACGACAACCCAATCGGCACGCCGAGCTTCGAGGAGAAGGTCAAGGTGCTGCAGGACATCGACGCCTATCTGCGCGGCAAGGACCCCAAGGTGCGTCAGGTCACCGCATCGATCGCTGCCAGCTGGCAGGTCGTCGACATCCTGCGGGCCGACGGTCACCGCGTTCGCGACATACGGCCGATGACGCGCATCAACATCTCGGTCATTGCGGGCGAAGGCGATCGTCAGGAAAGCGGTTCCTACGGCACCGGTGGCCGCATCGGCTTTGGCGACTTCATTGCCGAAGACAACTGGCACTACGGCGCCGACGAGGCCTTACGGCAAGCACTGGTGAATTTGGAGGCGATCGAGGCGCCGGCGGGCACCATGGACGTCGTGCTCGGCTCCGGCTGGCCGGGCGTCATGCTACACGAAGCGGTCGGTCATGGGCTCGAAGGCGATTTCAACCGAAAGAAGACGTCAGCCTTTGCCGGTCTTCTCGGCCAGATGGTCGCGGCACCCGGCGTGACTGTCGTCGACGACGGCACGATCGACAACCGGCGCGGCTCGATCACGATCGACGACGAGGGCACGCCGTCCGCCTACAACGTGCTGATCGAAAACGGCAAGCTCGTCGGCTACATGCAGGACCGGCAGAATGCCCGCCTGATGGGCATGGCACCGACGGGCAACGGACGCCGGCAGGGCTATGCGCATGTTCCGATGCCTCGGATGACCAACACCTACATGCTCGGCGGCGACAAGACGCCGGAGGAAATCATCTCGTCGGTCAAAAAGGGCATCTATGCGGTCTCGTTCGGCGGCGGCCAGGTCGACATAACCTCAGGCAAGTTCGTGTTCGGCTGCACGGAGGCCTATCTGATCGACAACGGCAAGATCGGCGCACCGATCAAGGGCGCGATGCTGATCGGCAACGGACCCGACGCGATGAAGCGTGTTTCGATGGTCGGCAACGACATGAAGCTCGACACCGGCATCGGCAATTGCGGCAAGGGCGGCCAGTGGGTTCCGGTCGGCGTCGGCCAACCGCATCTTAGGATGGATCAGATCACCGTCGGCGGCACGAAGGCCTAGCCGAGAACGGGAACCGCAATGAGCGAAATCGAGATCAGACCCTTCGCTGCTGGCGACATCGATGGCGTTTTCTCGGTAATCCTGCCGATTCAGCGCGAGGAATTCGGCTTCTCCATCACAGCTGACGACCAACCGGATCTGGCTGTGATTTCCGATTTCTATCAGTCGGGAAAGGGACAGTTCTGGGTCGCAGCTCGCAGCGGCAAGATTGTCGGCACGATTGGGCTGAAGGACATCGGTAACAGTCAGGCGGCGCTGCGCAAGATGTTCGTTTCGGCTGGCGTGCGCGGCCGTGAGCATGGCGTCGCGGCCCGGCTCCTTGCGGAACTGATAGCACATGCCGAGGCTCAGCAGGTCAAGGATATCTTCCTTGGCACGACGGACAAGTTCCTCGCCGCGCACCGCTTTTATGAAAAGAACGGTTTCATCGAGATTTCGAAAGGCGAGCTTCCGCGATCGTTTCCGCTGATGGGCCTGGACACGAAATTCTATCGGCGCAAGATCGGCGCGGTTTGAAGTCTATACAGCCTGGAAAAGCCACTTGCGCTTGATCGCGGCAGAGAGATCCAGCCTGTTCCTGTGTGCAAAAAGAAGAATGTGGCCGAGCACATCCGCCGCCTCATCGGCAAGATCGCGGGCCAATTCCTCGTCTGACCTCCCCTTCCGGCGTCCTCTGCCGCTGACGCGGTTCCAGGCCTGGGTGAGTTCCCCCATTTCCTCCTGCAGCTTCAGCAGAAACCAGTCGGCATCCCGCTCGATGTGGTTTGCGTCGGCGTAGGCCCGAGAGGAACGCTCGAATTTTTCGGCGAGATCATTCAGCATGATGTTCTCCTTTTGTTTACAAAGGAGAACCTTGATTCTGCTGGAAAGTCCAGAAGCCTCAGCCGTGATCGGGCAGCAGCATGCAGTCGTAGGAGCGCTGCTTCAGGGCATCGCAGGCTGAAGTAGCCGCCTCGCGGCTATGGAAGCCGACGAAGCGAGCACGATAGATCTTGTTCGCGCCATTGCCGACAGCCTCGGTATAGGGCGAGGCCATTTTCAAGGCAGCGCCGCCCTCGGCCTTGGCCTGGGCAAGCAGGGCGCGCGCCGCATCGTCACTCGATGCAGCCGAGATCTGGATCTGCCAGTCGCCGGCTGCCGTCGGCGCAGCGGCAGACTTCGCGGCAGGCTTGCCAGCTTTGCTGGGATCGGCGGCGTCAAACGGACGCTCCATTGGAACCGTCGCATCGCTGAGAAATCCGAGCGCCTTCGGCGAGAGTTCACTCTTGCGCGGTGCGGTGCCTGGGGTCGGCATACCGCCGTCATCTGCCGCGGAGGCAACTTCCACTGGCTGGCGCGAGTTGGTGGTTGCGACCATATTCGCGCCGCCCGGCGACCGACCGAGATACTTGTCGAGCAGGCCGGCCATCTTGGCGTCGCGGCTGCGGGCCGTGCGGCCGCCGAGCACGACGCCGACGACGCGGCGGTCTCCGTCCCTGACAGCGCTGACCAGATTGAAACCAGACGCGTTGGTGTAACCGGTCTTGATGCCGTCCATGCCCTGATAGCGGTACATCAGGTTGTTGTGGCCGCGGATCGTGCGTCCGCGGAAGGTAAAGCTGGCCGTCGAGAACAGACGATACTCGCCGGGGAAATTCCGCATGAGGGCCACGGCAAGCGTGGACATGTCTCGCGCCGTCGTAACCTGGCGGCCATCCGGAAGGCCAGACGCATTGTAGAAAGCCGTGCGGGTCATGCCGAGCTGCCGTGCCTTCTGCGTCATCATGGCGGCAAAGTTGCTTTCGGAACCGCCAAGCTTCTCGGCCATGGCCGCGGCAGCATCGTTGGCAGACTTGGTGATCATGCCAAGGATTGCTTCTTGGACGGTAATGGAATCGCCGGGCCGAACACCGAGCTTTGTCGGCGGCCGCGAGGCGGCGTATTTCGACATGACAAGCGGCGTGTTCCAGCTGATCTTGCCGCGCTTGATCGCCTCGAAGGCCATATAGATGGTCATCATCTTCGTCAGCGACGCGGGATGGTTCAGTACGTCGGCATTCTCGGCGCTGAGCACCTTGCCGGTTCGGGCATCCAGGATGAGGGAGGCACTGCCTGCCATCGCCGTCAACGGCGCCGCAACGACGAGCGTCGCGGCTATAATCGCGGCCAACAGCTTATTCATGCATTTCCCCTTGATGAACGAATAGCCGGCGCCATTCGGATTTGTCCCGTTCCGCTACAGAAGCAGCCAATCTGGAGCGACTTTGCGACAACTGGTACCATTTTTGTCAAGTTTTATCCTTCATAGTGAAAATCCCGTAAAGAGGACACTCAAAAATCTTCATTCAGCAAGACTTAACCCCGGGCTTGCTAGTTTTGCCGTTCCAGAAACGGGTCAGCAGCCAGTGAGATGACGGGCAGCGCGAAAAAGCTTGCAAGGCGAATTGCCATCACCGGTGCGCTTGAGGCTGCCAACCTCCTGCGTGCGGCCGGCGTGATGCGAAGCGCCCGCGGGCGCGGCGCGATCTTCACGCTCCACCATGTCCGCCCCCAGGAAGCCACCGCGTTCGCTCCCAATGCGCATCTGGAGATCACACCCGAATTCCTCGATCTGGTCCTCGATCGCCTCAAGCGCGACGGCTATCGGTTCGTGGCGCTTGACGAAGTTCCCGCGTTGCTGTCGCAGTCCGCGTCAAGCCAACCTTTCGCGGCCTTCACGCTCGATGACGGTTACCGCAACAATCTTGTCTATGCCTTGCCTATCTTCGAGAGACACAACGCGCCCTTCACTATCTTCGTCGCCAAAGGGCTTTCCGAACGCACCCATACGATCTGGTGGGAGACACTTGCGGCGCTTTTGCGCAAGGAGGAAAGGTTCGGCTTCGATTTCGGCAACGGCCACGAGATATTTGATATCGCGACGGTTGCCTCGAAGGAGCATGCGTTTGCGCGTTTCGCGAGCCATCTTCATCGCCATGACGAAAGCGCCGTGGTGGCAGCCATCGATGCCATGGCGCGGATGCACGAGATCGATCCGCACGAGATCGTTGACGATCTCGTCATGACCCCGGCGGAGCTCAATTTGCTGGAAGCCAGTCCCCTCGCTTCCCTTGGCGCGCATACGATCAGCCACAGGGCGATGTCCCGCCTTTCCGACCAGGAGGTTCGCGACGAGATGGAAACCTCGCGCGACTATGTGGCTGCGATCGCAGGCGCCCGACCGGGCTGCTTCGCCTATCCCTATGGCACGCGCCAGGCGGTCACACAGAGGCAGGCGGCGATCGCACGCGAGGTGGGCTTCGATATTGCCGTGACGACACAGCCCGGCGTCGTCACCCCGCGCTCGATCGGCCACATCACCCATCTGCCGAGGCTATCGGTCAACGGCCTCTATCAGAACGTACGCCATGTTTCCGGCCTTGCTTCCGGCATCCCTTTGCGGTTTGCATCAAGCAAGGTGTGAACATCCTGTTGATCAGGGATACATCCGAACCTTCGTCCAGTTCTCTTCCGGCGAGGCCCGGCGAAACTCGATGCGATCGTGGAGGCGGAACTTCTGGTCCTTCCAGAACTCGATCGACACCGGCCGAATCCGGAAGCCGGACCAATGCGCCGGACGCGGAATCTCGCCGATCGCGTAGCGGGCGGTATATTCCGCCACAGCTTTCTCGAGCGCGAATCGGCTTTCCAACGGCCGTGACTGCTTCGATGCCCAGGCACCGATCCGGCTGCCGCGAGCCCGCGTCTTGAAGTAAGCATCTGCTTCTTCATCGCTCACGATTTCCACGGGCCCCCGCAAGCGAACCTGCCGGCGCAGCGTTTTCCAGTGGAAGCACATGGCCGCTTTTTTCTGCCCGAGGATTTCCTGGCCTTTCTGGCTCTCGAAATTCGTGTAGAAGACAAAGCCCTCGTGATCGAATCCCTTAAGGAGAACCATGCGGACATTGGGAAGGCCGTCCTCATCGACCGTCGCAAGTGCTACCGCATTCGGGTCATTGATCTCGGAAGCCTCCGCTTCCTTCAGCCACTCGGCAAAAAGATCGAACGGTTCGTTTCGCTCGGTGAAGTCACCGCTTATTAACTCATTTGCCGACATATTAGCTCAAATGCCCCGGGTTTATTCGAAGTTTGCCCAGCTTTTAGCTACCGGACAGGACGCAGGGTGGAAGTCATAGCAAAGTCAGATCGTCATACAAAGGGTCTGCTGCGTCGCAGTGCGGCCTTCTGCGTTGTCGGCACGGCGGTGCTCTCCCTTTCCGGTTGCGTGTCCAGCGGCCTTGATCTCTTCAGCAGCTCGAAGGTCGATCGTTCGGTTGCGACGGGCACCGTGCCGCAGCCCGCGCCGACGAGTGACTCGATTTCCGACGAGATGACGGTCGGCAACGCCGTGACATCGGCCGACATCCAGAGACTAGAGGGACGTCCCCTTCCCTGGGCGAACGCTTCGACCGGCAGCGCCGGCGTGATCGACACAATCGTCGAGAATACCGATTCCGGCCACGTTTGCCGCCAGTTCCGTACGACGCGCCACTCCTATGTCGGAATTGCAAAATTCTATGGCAAGACCTGCTTGGTCGGCGGCGGCAACTGGCAGCTCCTGAGTTTCCAGCCGGAAAGCTGAGTACCAGGTGACGCATGCTTTCGCCTCTTTTGATGTTTAGCAAAAGGCTAACCATTCGGCGCAAAAGCGAGATACCCGCCACGTCGGATAAGAACTGATTAGCATCTTTTCCTGACAATCGTTCCTCATGTGCGCCAGGTTTATCCTCAGGATGAGCTCGGGCGCCGAACGAGAGGCTTCGGGGTGCCAGGGCAAGGGCAGGCACACCGCATCGGAACACCGGCGGTTTGGGACATGCGCGATCCTTATAAGATTTTGGGCGTCAAGCGCGACGCGGGGCAGGACGAAATCAAAGCAGCCTGGCGCAATATGGCCAAGGCGGTTCACCCTGATCACAATCAGGGCGACCCGACGGCGAGCGCTCGCTTCGCGGAAATCGGCCGCGCCTATGAGACATTGAAGGATCCAAAGAAACGGAGCCTCTTTGACAATGCCGCCCGCATGGCCGAGGCCAAAGCCAAGGAAGGCACGATCATGCAGCAACGGCAGGCGGCTCGCGAAGCCGCCGTTCGCGCCAAGGCGGCCCAGGCCA
Organism: Rhizobium sp. BK176; assembly: GCF_024808055.1. Classification (NCBI taxonomy): domain Bacteria; kingdom Pseudomonadati; phylum Pseudomonadota; class Alphaproteobacteria; order Hyphomicrobiales; family Rhizobiaceae; genus Rhizobium; species Rhizobium sp. BK176. The sequence goes on from NZ_JANUBV010000002.1 coordinate 412,514, forward strand.
ATGCCGAGCGCGTGATGGAAGAACTTGCGCGCGCCGCGGCGCAGAAGGCTGCCGCGGACGCTTCCAAGCAGCAAAAGACAGGCACGGCGGAGCCGCCGGAAGAAGTGATCGAGCGCATCTTCGGCACGCAGGCACGCGCTGCGTCCGGTGGCGGCCGAGCCCAAGGTTTTTCCACCGGCGCTCCAAGGCGGCCTGAACCGGAGGCTGCAACCGCAGACAAACATACGGATGCCGGCAGGGCCGAGGCTGAACAGCAAGCTGCCGATGAGGCCGCCGCTCAGGCCTCTGTCTCCATGCAGCCGCTGAGCTTGCTGACGTCGCTCGTTCGCCGCTTTACCGGCGGCGGCACAGTTGCGCCCGAAAAGGCGCCGGACCAGTTCGTAACGAAGACCGTCACAGTCGATGAGGTTATCAAAGGGAGCTGGGTGACCGTCGACCTCGGTGAAGGCCGCGATGGCGGATTTGCGCTGACCGCCGGGACGACGGAAGGCCATCAGGTGCGCCTGAAAGGTCAGGGCCACAAGCTCGCCGGGATGCAGCGCGGCGATGCTGTCATCAACATCCACATTGCCCCCGACGACAACTTCACGGTCAATGGCTTCGACCTGCACACAGTACTGCCGGTGACGATCGAAAATGCCGTGCTCGGAACCGAGGCGCGGATCGAGGGGCCCAATGGCCCCATCAACGTCACGGTTCCCGCGTGGTCGGGCTCTGACAGGACGATCCGAATCCCTGGTCAAGGCCTCGCGAACGCCGACGGCGGCAGGGCTGATCTCGTGGTCGAGCTGCGCATTATGTTGTGGGAAAAACCTGACGACAAAGTCACCGATTTGATGCGCAGCATGAAGAACGGGCTGTTTTTGTGAAATTTTGGTGACACGCGCACCCTTTGTTACGATCCCTAACAGTTGATGATTGCTGCCAATCTTGAACCGATTAGCAGCCTATGCCATAGGCAGGACCGATCAGAATTCCTTAGGGGGCGAAATATGGCTCAGGCAACAGGCCTCATGTCAGGCAAGCGCGGCGTCATCATGGGCGTTGCCAACAATCGTTCGATTGCGTGGGGTATTGCCAAGGCTATTCATGCACAGGGCGGCGAAATTGCCTTTACTTACCAGGGCGACGCACTGAAGAAGCGCGTTGAACCATTGGTTGCCGAAGTAAATGGCGTTCTTGCCGGACATTGCGATGTCAGCGACGAGTCAACCATCGACGCTGTCTTCGACCACGTGGAAAAGCTGTGGGGCAAGATCGACTTCATCGTTCACGCGATCGGCTTTTCGGACAAGGACGAGCTGACCGGCCGTTATGTCGACACCTCGGCTGACAACTTCAACAAGACAATGCAGATCTCCGTCTATTCCTTCACCTCGGTCGCGCGTCGCGCCGAGAAGCTGATGACGGACGGCGGCTCGATGCTGACGCTGACCTACTATGGCGCCGAAAAGGTCATGCCGAACTACAACGTCATGGGCGTTGCCAAGGCGGCATTGGAAGCGAGCGTGAAGTACCTGGCGGTTGATCTCGGACCGAAGAACATTCGCGTCAACGCCGTTTCTGCCGGACCGATCAAGACACTTGCCGCCTCTGGCATTGGTGACTTCCGCTACATCCTGAAGTGGAACGAATACAATGCACCGCTGCGTCGTACAGTAACGATCGAAGAAGTTGGTGATGTCGGCCTGTACCTGCTCTCCGACCTCTCGCGTTCAGTTACCGGCGAAGTCCATCACGCCGACAGCGGATACCACGTCATCGGCATGAAGGCGGTAGACGCGCCCGACATTTCCGTCATAAAGGACTGATCGCACTCCTTTGCTGCGTCGTGCTCGCGACCCCTTCTTCGCGACAGCGGTTGAGGGGTTGCGCGCCCAACGGAGCCGATCTTTGCTTATCTACGTCGTCAGACACGGCCAGACAGACTGGAACGCCGAGCGTCGCCTGCAAGGGCAGAAGGATATTCCGCTCAATGCGATCGGCAGGGCGCAGGCCTGGCAGAACGGCATTGACCTCGCAGAAATCCTCAAGGTCGAGGCAATCCCCTTCGATTTCGTCGCAAGCCCGCTCGCACGCACCCGCGCCACGATGGAGATCATGCGTGAGGCAATGGGTCTTCCATCGAAATCCTATCGGACCGACGAGCGACTGGTCGAGGTTTCCTTTGGCGATTGGGAAGGCTTCACGATCAAGGAATTGAAAGCGACGGCCCGGGACCGCGTCACCGAGCGCAATCTCAACAAATGGGATTTCATTCCGCCGGGAGATGATGCGGAAAGCTACGAAATCATGTCGTGGCGCGTTGCATCCTGGTTGAGTTCCGTCGACAAACCAACGGTTTGCGTGACACACGGCGGCGTCATACGCAGTCTTTTCAGGACGATTGCCGGCTTGCCAAAGGACGAGGCTGCCGAAGGTGAGATCCCACAAGACCGCATCCTGAAGATCGATCGCGACAAGGGATTGATTGGCTGGATCTAGGTCGAACTACTGAACGACGTCGAGATCGTTGATGACGCGCTTGCCGTCTACCTCGGTGTAGAAGACGATAACCTTCACACCCGCCTTCAGCCCCTCGAAATTGAACTCTTCCGGTGCCTGATAGGTTTTACCGTCATCGAGGGTCAGGCTAAGGTTGGTCATATCGACCTTCTTGATCGTCGCCTCGACGTCCGCGCTCTCGGCAAATCCGCTGATCGGCGACAAGAAACTGGCTGTGGCCAAAAGCGTAGCTACTACGAAGCGCATGGCTGCATTCCCTCGAAAACGCGACTCGATAATCCAACTGCGCACAGATAACCTCCCGAATATGGCGAAATTTGCCCTGAAGAATGACGTGCTGCGCCAAATTGGTGAAGAGTATTTTAACAACAACGCCATCGTTTCGTTAATTGCATTTCCAGTAGGTTTCTGCGTTCGGCAAAGAGGATTTGCGGGAAATCGTAAATTAACGGCTTCTATTTAAAGTCGCCCCGAACATGGGAGACTGGGTTTTGCTATTTGGCCTTAAAGACAGCAACACGCTGCTGCGCGTCTTCAGGCATACCCGTATCGCCCTCCTAGTTTCCGGCCTCGTCGCTATTGTTGTCGTCATCGTCGGCTTCGGGCTCGACCGCGCCAATACTGCCACTCATCTGCGCGAAGTAACTATCCGAACCGATAATGAGATCAGTTTGATTCGGGCGCGGATGACTGCGCAGATCAACATGGACATCACGGTCGTACGCGACCTGGCGAACATGGTCGCGGTCAACTCGAGCGTAAATGCCGAGGAGATGGAGCGTCAGATCAACTGGCTGCTCATCCAGAACCCGCACTTCCTGAATGTCGCCATAGCGCCGAATTTCATCGTCGGCGCCGTCTATCCGCCGCAGGCCGCGGACGAACGGGTGGGTAGTGACGTCCGCGATGGTCTCTCCGCCCATCAATCGGTGACGCGCACGACAGGCGCCCAGCAAGCGCGCTTCTATGGCCCGATCACCACGACCGACGGCAAGGCGGCCTTCGCAGTCTTCTTTCCAGTCTTTGTGAAGGAGAATGGGCAACGCCGCATCTGGGGCGCCGTCGAGGTGATGGTCGACGCCGACTTGTTCTACCAGAACACCGGATTGAAGCCCGCGCGAAACAGCGAAAACCAGGAGAAATATCCGCATCTCGATCACCTCTCGATAGCAGTGCGCGACCTTGGTCTGGCGGACGGCGCGACGACGCCCTTCTTCGGCTCGCCGGATCTGCGCGACAAGCAGCCGGTGACACGCAAGATCGCCTTTGCCGGCGGACGCTGGGAGATCGCTGCCGTTCCGAAGACAGGCTGGAACGCGATCCCGGAAAACCAGTCAGAGCTTCGGCTGATCATCGCGGCAGCAGCCTGCATCACGATCATCCCGGTCTTCTTCGCGACCCTGCTGCTCGGCGAGCGCAACCGCAATATCGAGCAGCTCAAGGTGCGTGAGGCGACCTTGCTGAAGTTATCGCAACGCCTCAACCTTGCGCTGGAATCGTCGAATATCGGCATATGGGAACTGCATGATCACGGGCATACCCTGTTCTGGGACGCCCGCGCCGCTGCGCTGCACGGCAAGCCAGCTCAAGACGGCAGCCATTCGCTGGAAGACTGGCTTGCCGCGATCCTCCCCGAGGATCGACACATCGCGGAAGTACACTTCTTCCACTACAACGTCGCCGGCTCCGCATATGAGACGCAATACCGTGTTGTCGCTGAGAACGGAGTGATCCGACATCTGCGCTCGATTGGCTCCTTCTACACCGACGCGGCAGGCGACGACAAAACCATCGGCATCGTCTGGGACGTCACTGCCGACGCCGAGACAGCGGAAACCCTGCGTAAAGCGAAGGATGTCAGCGACATCAAGAATGCCGAGCTCGAAATGGCGCTGGACGAACTGTCACGGCGCGAGGCAGAGCTTTCGGAACTCTCGGGCAAGCTGGACCTGGCGCTCGACTCCTATCAGTGCGGCATCTGGGAAGCCACGCTCGGGGACGAAGGCTCGATCTGGGACGAGCGGATGCACGAGCTCTATGGGTTGAAGCCAAGAGCCGGATTCATGACCGAACCGGTTTGGCTCTCCTGCATTCTGCCGGAAGACAGGGACCTGGCCGTCGAGAGCGCGCGCCATTTCAAGCAGCTCGGCGACACGCATACCTTGATCTGCCGTGTCCCTGTCGAGGACGGCTCGATGCGCTATGTGCGTTCAACCGGCAAGGTCCATCAAACGCCGAGCGGCAAATTGAAGATTATCGGCGTTGCCTTCGACATGACCGAGGATGCGCTGATGACAGCGCAGCTCAAGGCCGCCAAGGACGAGGCGATCGCCAAGAACATCGAGCTCGAGATTGCCAAGAATCGTATCGAACACAACGCATTGCACGATCCGCTGACCGCGCTCGCCAACCGCCGCAAGCTGGATATCGCACTCGAAACATTGACGATGGATGGACGCAAGGAACGGCAGAAGTTCGCCATCCTTCATATCGACCTCGACAGGTTCAAGGAAATCAACGACACGCTCGGGCATGCCGCCGGCGACGCGATGCTGATCCACGCATCAAGGGTGCTCTCGAGCAATCTGCGCAGCGACGACCTCGTGGCGCGTATCGGTGGTGACGAATTCGTCATCCTCGCACTGAACGCCAATGACGCCGATATGTCGGCGCTCGCCGGCCGCATCATCGAACAAATGCGCCAGCCGATCGACTTCGAAGGGTTTGCCTGCCGTTGCGGCGTCTCCATCGGCATCGCGCTCGCCAATGGCGTGCACGTCGATGCCCGCAAAGTGCTGATCAACGCCGACATCGCCCTCTATCGCGCCAAGAGCCAGGGACGGAACCGCCACGAGTTCTTCACCCACAATCTGCAGGCCGACATCATCAATAACAAGCGCTTGGCAGACGAGATTCTCGCCGGCATCGAGAACGGCGAGTTCACGGCCTGGTACCAGCCGCAGTTTTCCGCGCGTACCATGCAGCTCACCGGCGTCGAGGCTCTGGTTCGCTGGCAGCATCCGTCTCGCGGGCTGTTGACGCCGGAAAAGTTCCTGAAGATCGCCGACGAGATCAACGTCGTCCAGACGCTCGACCGGATCGTTCTCGACACTGCTCTGAGGGACAAGATGCGCTGGGCAGCACGGGGCGTCACCATTCCGAAGATTTCGGTCAACGTTTCGGCACGACGGCTGCATGACGAAATGCTTGCGCAATCGCTGAGCGGCCTGCAGATGCGCCCCGGCGAACTGTCATTCGAACTGGTCGAGTCGATCTTCCTCGATGAAAGCGAGGACGTGGCCGCCCATAACCTCGAGCGGATCAAGGCGCTTGGGATCGACATCGAGATCGATGATTTCGGAACGGGTCACACGTCGATTGTCAGCCTCCTCAGGCTGAAGCCGAAGCGGCTGAAGATCGACCGGCAGCTGGTTCAGCCGATCATGAATTCGCCGCAGGAGCGCGCGCTGGTCAGCTCGATCATCGACATCGCCCGCTCGCTCGGCGTCGAAACGGTGGCCGAGGGCGTCGAAACGGCAGCGCATGCCACCCTCCTTGACGAACTCGGCTGTGACCTCCTGCAGGGCTATGCCTTCTCCCGCCCGCTGTCCTTCGAGGATTTCACGCAGATGGCGATCGAAAGCTCCTGGCGCATCGCCTCCTGAGGCCATCGTTTATAATCCGCGGAAACACCATTTCCTTTCGTTGGCGGTTTGGAGCAAAGAAAGGCTTTTGCCGCCGCGTTTTTTTGGCCTATGAGTGTCGCGCATTTTCAGATGAAGGACGCCGCCGGTGACGACCCGTTGGCGTGATCCGGTCGGGACATATGTCGCACAATACATTCGGTCATCTCTTCCGCGTAACCACCTGGGGCGAAAGCCACGGGCCGGCGCTCGGCTGCGTCGTCGACGGCTGCCCCCCCGGTCTTCGCTTCAAGCTCGAGGATATTCAGGTCTGGCTGGACAAGCGAAAGCCCGGCCAATCGCGCTTTGTGACGCAGCGCCGCGAGGCCGATCTGGTCAAGGTGCTCTCCGGCGTGATGCTGGACGCGGACGGCGAGACGATGATTTCGACCGGCACCCCGATCTCGATGATGATCGAGAACACCGACCAGCGCTCCAAGGATTACGGCGAGATCGCGCGGCAGTATCGGCCAGGCCATGCCGACTACACCTACGATGTCAAATACGGGATCCGCGACTACCGCGGCGGTGGCCGTTCGTCGGCCCGCGAAACAGCTGCACGCGTCGCGGCTGGCGGCATCGCCCGTCTTGTTGTGCCTGAGGTCAAGGTGCGCGGGGCCTTGGTGCAGATCGGCAAGCACAAGATCAACCGCCAGAACTGGGATTGGGATCAAGTCGACCAGAATCCGTTCTTTGCACCTGATGCCGCGATCGTTCCGGTCTGGGAGGATTACCTCGACGGCATCCGCAAGAATGGCTCCTCGATCGGCGCGGTTGTTGAGGTCGTCGCCGAAGGCGTGCCGGCAGGTCTCGGCGCCCCGATCTATGGCAAGCTCGACCAGGACATCGCCTCGCTGCTGATGTCGATCAATGCAGTCAAAGGCGTCGAGATCGGCAACGGCTTCGAAGCAGCCGAGATCACCGGCGAGGAAAACGCCGACGAAATGCGCATGGGCAATGACGGCAAGCCACTGTTCCTGTCGAACAAGGCCGGCGGCATCTTAGGCGGCATCTCGACCGGCCAGCCGGTTATCGCCCGCTTCGCCATCAAGCCGACCTCATCGATCCTGACCGAGCGCCAGTCGATCGATGCCGACGGCAACAATGTCGATATCCGCACCAAGGGACGGCATGATCCGTGCGTCGGCATTCGCGCCGTGCCGATCGGCGAGGCGATGGTCGCCTGCGCCATCGCCGACCACTATCTCCGTGACCGCGGCCAGACCGGCCGGCTGAAATAGGAATACACACATGGCTTACGATCAGAAGCGCGTCGTCGATGCTATCAGGGCCTTCGAGGCCGGCGAAATCGTCGTGGTGATGGATGACAACGACCGTGAGAACGAAGGCGACCTCATCGTTGCGGCTGTTCACTGTACCTCGGAAAAGATGGCATTCATCGTGCGTCACACCTCCGGTATCGTCTGCGCGCCAATGCCGAAAGAGGAGGCCCGGCGGCTCAACCTCAATGCGATGGTTGCCGAAAACGACTCGGCCCACACGACCGCCTTCACTGTTTCCGTCGATTTCAAGCACGGTACGACAACGGGCATTTCTGCCGATGATCGGACACTGACCGTTCGCAACCTCGCCAACCCGAATGTCGGGGCGACCGACTTCGTGCGGCCGGGTCACATCTTCCCGCTGGTTTCACGCGAGGGCGGCGTGCTCATGCGTTCTGGCCACACGGAAGCTGCGGTCGACCTATGCAAGCTCGCGGGCCTTCCGCTAATTGGCGTGATCAGCGAGTTGGTAAACGATGACGGTACCGTCACCCGTGGACAGCAGGTGGTCGAATTCGCGGAAACGCATGGCCTCAAGCTGGTGTCGGTGGCCGACCTGATCGCCTACCGCCAACGCAAGGAGACGCTAATCGAACTCGGTCAGAGCTTCGACATCGAAACGCCCTTCGGCAAGGCCAAGGCACACACCTATTCGCTCCCTTGGGATACGATGCAGCACCTCGCCGTCGTTTTCGGCGACATCCGCGACGGTATCGACATTCCGGTTCGCCTGCATCCGGAGAATGTCGCCGACGACCTGTTCGGCAAACGCCGGCCTGTCGACCAATACATGAAGAAGATTACCGAGGAAGGCCGAGGTATCATCGTCTACCTGCGCGAAGGCTCCGTCGGAGTCGGTCACCATGACAGCGGTCGCAAGGCTCGCAGCCAGGGCCGAGAGGCACATGCGGAGGCCCAGGTCCGCGACAATGAATGGCTGGAAATCGGTCTCGGCGCGCAAATCCTCAAGGATCTCGGCGTTTCATCGATCCGGTTGCTGACGAGCCGCGAGCGCCATTACGTCGGCCTCGAAGGCTTCGGCATCAAGATTTCGAAGACCGAGATCTACTAAGCCCGCCATCCGTCAGACTTTCTCGACGCCGGAGAGCCGCGCAAGGCGTTACAGCTCGGCGTCGAGCCGGTCGCCGCCGCCTGCTTCACGCTCAAGCAGCGATGCGCTTGAAGCGGCCCCTGACGTTTTCGATATAATATTTTCCCGGCGATTGGGAGGTGACCATGGCGATCACCTCTGATTCCGCCACACCCTCGAACTGCCGCTCTTCGCCATTGCTCAGGCAGACGCGAAGCCGGCCATCCTCCTGGCTGAAGTAGACCGCATCGATCAGCGTCGAATTCACCGCCAACGGCTCCATCTTCGCCAGTCGTCCGGCCCGTGTGACGATGGTGGCGGCGCGCGCATCGCGCCGTTTGCGCAGCAGGGCCCTCACTTCACGGCGAAGGCTGTTCAGTGCCGCCAATGCGGCGAATTTGATGGCTCGTGTTTTCATGCAGCCAACCTACGCAGGCGGCTCTTAAGGAGTTCAAGACAAGCATGGTAAAGCGCGCATCAACATTAATTCTTTGTAATTGCGACGAAATTTCATAAAATACCTGGTATCGACGAGCGCCGTTCAGCCTTGCCAACCATCCATTAGAACGACCTGTCCAACGCCGGTGAATTTGGCCAGTCGGTCAAGTTCGGCGAGCAGCTTTTCGATACGCCCGGCGGACGCGCGTACCCCCGGCTCCAGCCACAGACGCTTGACGTCGAGACGGCCGTTCTTGCGGTCCGCCTTCATGTCAATGCGGCCGATCAACTTGTCGCCTTCGAGCAGCGGGAAGACATAATAGCCGTATTCTCGCTTCGGCTCGGGCACGAAGACCTCGATACGGTAGAAGAAGCCAAACAGCCGTTCGGTGCGGTTGCGGTCGCGGATCATCGGATCGAAGGGACTGAGCACGCGCACACGCGGCGGCGCGTCGGGATAGTCCTGAAGGCTGGTGAGCAGATCCGGGAAGGCCCAGGAAGGCCGCGGCTTGCCTCCAAGCGCCGGCTCGATCAGGGCCTCGGTCAACTCGTCGCGATGCTCGTTGACCCAGGCCTTGGCTTCGTCCGGCGACAACAGATCCCAGAAGGCGGCGATCTCGCCATGCGTGGCAAAGCCTAATCGCGTCAGCGCGCTGCGGCAGGCCCAGTCGACGAACTCCTCATAGCTTACCTCCGGCTCGTGAAACTCGGCGGGAATGACGCGTTCGACGAGATCGTAGATCTTCTGGAAGTTGGATCGTCCGGCGATGGCGAACTTGCCGGTGCGCCAGAAATATTCCAGCGCCGTCTTGTTGGGGTGCCAGTTCCACCAGCCGCCGGAAACGTGCCCGTCCGCCTTGATCTCGCGTGCCATGATGGCGCCATCGCGCGTGACGCGTTCAAATGTCTCGTCGAAGGCATGTTCAAACCCCTCCCCTTGCCATTTGCGCCAGCGCTCGCCGATCACTTCTTCCTCATGGCGAAACTTGTGCTTCCAATATCGGAAGAAGGCACTGGGCAGGATCGAGGCGTCATGCGTCCAATGCTCGAAGAGCGAGCCTTCCTTCTCCAGAAGCGCCTTCAAGTGCTCGCGCTTGTAGGTCTGGTTGCGGGAAAACAGGATCTGGTGATGAGCCCGCTCCACCGTCTGGATGCTGTCCACCTGCACGAAGCCGAGTTCGTTGATGAGCTCCAGCAGGCCAGCCTTCGTCAGCGCCTTGTTCGGCGGCGCGCTCAGGCCCTGCTTGGCGAGGAATATGCGGCGGGCATCGGAATTCGAAATGAGATTCATCATGCGGACATCATAGAACGGAAAATGTTCCTAGCTACCGGTAAGTCGGCACGATCATCAGGTAGGAGCGGCCGGCATTCATTGCGAGATTTTGAGCTTTCAAAGCGCGAAATTCGTTATAGAACGGCCTCTCAATTCACGAGGGACCAGGTGGATATCCGTTTCGAAGGCGCAGGGGTCAGCTATGGTGCGCGCGTCGCGCTGGCGCCCGTGACGCTGCAGCTCACAGAAAAGCGCATTGGCATTATCGGCCTCAACGGCTCGGGCAAGACGACCTTTGCGCGCCTCATCAACGGGCTGACAAAGCCGAGCGTCGGGCGGGTGATCGTCAACGGCCGCGATACAACCGACGCCAATGCCGTCCTGACCGATGTCGGCTTCATCTTCCAGTCCCCGCAAAACCAGATCATCCTGCCCGTCGTACGCGACGATATCGCCTTCGGTCTGAAGAGCCGCGGCTACAAGCCGGCGGAGATCGCGGCGAAGGTGGAGGCGGTCCTGCAGCGCTTCAGCGCGGGCCATCTCGCCGAGCGCCGGGCGCACGAGCTTTCGGGCGGGGAGCTCCAACTCGCAGCTCTGTGCTCTGTGCTCGCGACAGGTCCAGACATTCTCATTCTGGACGAGCCGACCAACCAGTTGGACCTAAAGAATCGCGGTCTCGTACAGGGGTTGGTGGATGGCCTTCCCGAGAGCGCAATCGTCATCAGCCACGACCTGGAATTGGTCGCCGACTACGAGCGCGTTTTGGTTTTCCATGAAGGCAACCTTATTGCCGACGCACCTGCCGGAGAGGCGATCCGCCGTTACAGGGAGATCGCTAGCCGATGAAGTCGCTTTTCGTCGAAGGCAACAGCGTGATGCATCGGGTTTCGGCCCGCGCCAAGCTGCTGGTGCTTGCGGCCCTCGGCGTCGTGCTCTTCCTTACGACGAACTTGATGTTGCTTGGCTTGGGCGTGCTTGCGACGGCGGTGGTCGCCTTCAGCATCGGCCTGCCGGCCCGATCCGCGCTTGCGCGGCTGAAGCCCATTTTCCTGACGATCCTCATCGTTGCCTTGTTCAGCCTTGCCTTCAATCCTTGGCATGTCGCGATTGTTGCCCTGCTGCGCCTGACGGCGTTGATGCTGTTTGCCGCTGCCGTGACGGCAACGACGACGATTGCACAATTCATCGACGAAATTACCCTGCTTGCCCGGCCGCTCGAGCGCCTCGGACTTCTCCGGGCCGGCGATGTCGGCCTTGCTGTCGGGCTCGTTGTGCGCTTTGTTCCCGAGATTATCGATCGTTATCGTGCCATCCGCGAGGCGCACGCGGCGCGTGGCATCAAGGTGCGGCCAACAACCGTGCTCGTGCCACTGGTCATTCTGACGCTGAGGGATGCGGATAACATTGCTGCGGCAATTGACGCGCGCGGCGTTCGGCGGCATGTCAATTGAGAACTCGCTAACAGGAGCCCTGCATGAGCACTCGCGACCTCGTTCTCTCCGCCCTCTTCGCGGCTATCATCGTCGCGCTCGGCATTCTGCCGCCGATCACGCTCGGCTTCATTCCAGTGCCGATTACGGCGCAGTCGCTCGGCGTCATGATGGCCGGTGTCGTGCTCGGCGCGCGCCGTGGCACGATCGCCGTTCTCATCGTTCTCGTGCTTGTCGCCATCGGTCTGCCGGTGCTTTCCGGCGGTCGTGGCGGGCTTGCGGCCTTTGCAGCCCCAACCACCGGCTTCCTGATCGGCTGGGTGCTGGCAGCTTTCGTTACCGGTTATCTCAGCGAGCGACTGGTAAAGTCGGAGCAATCGGCGCTCGTGCAGACGGTCGGTTTCTTCCTCGCCGCCATGATCGGCGGCATAGTCGTTCTCTACGCCTGCGGCATCGTCTACCTGGCGTTCGCCGCCCAGCTTGGTCTCTCCAAGGCCTTCCTCGGCTCGATGGCGTTCATCCCCGGTGACGTGGTCAAGGCGTTTGTTGCGGCGCTTGTCGGCCGTGCCGTCATGGTCGGCTATCCCTTGCTACCAGTACGCAGCTAATCGACGAAGCCATAAAGCCAGTCGCGCGTCACTTCGGGAAGCGGGACTGGCGAACGATCTTCGCGTGAGCGCGCCTGCCAGATGATTTCGACCTCGGCGGCGCGCTCGCCGAGCGCGTCGGCTGCGATAATGAAGCCGACCGAACGAACACCGATCTTGTCGACCGAGGCGGTGAACACGACCCTCTCGTCATAGTGCAGCGGCCGGTGCAGGATGCAGGTCACCTTGCTGGCAATGTAGAGTGGTTCGTCCTGCAGCGACGGCCGCAGCAACCAGAAGGTCGCCAGCACCGATTCCGCGTGAGAAATATAGGAACCCAGAAACATCTGGCCGTTCATGTCCACATCACGAAACGGCACATTCATTTGCACAGAGCGCACAACGTCGTTCATTGATCTTTCTGCCAAATTTCCCCTCATCGAACACTAGCCCCGGGACCGGTTGAAGTAAACGGAGGTGCGCGTAACGATCCTCTTATGCGCTTGTTGAAATCGCCGGCTCGAGCCCCATCTGCTGTGGATCATGACGGGACGGATAGATAGAGTGATCCCATGACCACCCGCCTTTACGAGCACCCGATCTTCCTGGAACACGTGACGCCCGCCGGCCACCCCGAGCGGTCCGACCGTTTGCGGGCGATCAACGTGGCTCTTGAACATCCGAACTTCGCGGGGCTTGACCGCAAGCGCGCACCACAGGCGGCAGAAGAAGCCGTGCTGCTCGCTCATCCCGAAGAACACCTGCTATCGGTGCTGCGCCAGGTGCCGGAGGAGGATGGCGAGATCAATCAGCTTGAAGCCGATACCTACGCCAGCAGAAAGAGCTTTGAGGCGGCGCTTACGGGGATCGGCGGCGCCATGGCTGCGGTCGATGACGTCTTCACTGGCAAGGCCGACAACGTCTTCGTTGCAGCGCGCCCGCCCGGCCACCATGCCGAAAAGTCAACGGCGATGGGCTTTTGTTTCTTCAACAATGCCGCGATCGCTGCCCGCCATGCGCAAAAAACACATGGCGCCGAGCGTGTGGCGATCGTCGACTGGGACGTTCATCACGGCAACGGTACGCAGGACATCTTTTGGGACGACCCTTCCGTGCTCTTCTGCTCGACGCATCAGATGCCGCTCTACCCCGGCACCGGAGCGAAGGACGAAAGCGGCAAGCACGGGACGATCGTCAACGCGCCGTTGTCGCCCAATGTCGGCAGCGACCATTTTCGCGAAGCGTTCAAGTCGCGGGTGCTGCCGGCGCTGTTCGATTTCCGGCCGGATCTGATCATCATCTCCGCCGGCTTCGATGCGCATCACCGCGATCCCTTGGCGCAGATCAACCTCGTTGGCGAGGATTTCGACTGGGCAACCGGGCGCTTGCTCGAGGTCGCGGACAAAAGTGCCGGCAACCGGGTCGTCAGTCTGCTCGAAGGTGGCTATGATCTCGAAGGCCTCGCCGAATCGGCCGGCCTGCATATTCTCAGAATGATGAAGGGTTGAGTATGACTGACAGCGCCAAGCCGGAAGTTTCCGGTCTTTCCTTCGAGAAGGCCGTTGCCGAACTCGAAAGCATCGTTGCCCGGCTGGAACGCGGCGACGTGGCGCTGGACGAATCCATCGAGATCTACGAGCGTGGCGAAGCGCTGAAGAAGCATTGCGAAACGCTGCTGTCGGCCGCTGAAAACCGTATCGAGAAGATCCGCCTCGATCGCGCTGGCAAACCGCAGGGCGTAGAGCCGCTGGACGGAGCGTAAGCAGACGCAACTGAAATCGTCATCATTCTGAACGGAGCGTCGCCTTTCGGGCGACAAGTTTTCCTAGTCCGCGATCGTCAATGGGGCTAGCGTAGAACGAACGCTCATCGGAGACCTGCGATGTCCTTCTTCCCCGGTAAAGACCCCCTGCCCGGCGATGCCTTCGCCTGCGACGCGATCGAAAACCTTATCATTCCCCGCACCAGCGACCTTGGTGGGTTTCAGGTGCGGCGGGCGCTGCCCACGCGCGAGCGCCGTCTGGTCGGACCATTCATCTTCTTCGACCGCATGGGACCGGCGATCCTGAAGCCGAACGAGGCGCTGGATGTGCGGCCGCATCCGCACATCGGGCTTTCGACGGTCACCTACCTGTTCGACGGCGAGATCCGGCACCTGGATAGCCTCGGCACCGAGAAGGTCATCCGGCCCGGCGACATCAACCTGATGACCGCTGGACGCGGCATCGTCCATTCGGAGCGCACGCCTGACAATCTGCGCGGCCATCCGCTGCTGATGTCGGGCCTGCAGACATGGCTGGCGCTGCCCGATGACAAGGAGGAGATCGATCCTTCCTTTACGCACACCGAAAAGACCGACATGCCTATCATCGACGAGCGTGGCATGCGCGGACGCGTCGTCATCGGGTCGTTCGGGGGCTTGTCCTCGCCGGTGAAGGTCTTCTCGGACACGCTCTATGTCGACATCAGCCTCGAACCCGGCGTGAAATTTCCCTTTGCGGCTGATCATGAGGAGCGCGCGGCTTACGTGCTCTCAGGCGAAGTGGTGATATCGGGCGACAGGTTTTCTGCCGACCAGCTGCTCGTCTTCCGTCCAGGCGACCAGATCACGCTCGAAGCGGGCAACCAGGGCTGTCATCTCATGCTGTTTGGTGGAGCGGCGCTGAACTCGAAACGCTACATCTGGTGGAACTTCGTTTCCTCCTCGAAAGAGCGCATCGAAAAGGCAAAGGAAGAGTGGCGGACCGGCAAGTTCGACATCGTTCCGGGGGACGAAGAAGAATTCATACCTTTGCCCGAAGGCTGATCTCCTCTAGAAAGGAGGTACAGCCGTTCTTGAAATCGACTTTTTTCACCGCAATTTATGGCTTAAAGGCATCCCGCCCAAGAAAGACAAGAAAGAGCGCCCACCCGTGACACAACCGCCGAAGACGCCGCTGCTGGACAAGGTTACCTATCCGGCCGACCTCCGAAAGCTGGAGGATCGCGACCTGCCGCAGCTTGCGCGCGAGGTTCGCGACGAGATGATCGATGCGGTATCGAAGACCGGCGGGCATCTGGGCGCCGGCCTCGGTGTTGTCGAACTGACGATCGCCATCCACAACGTCTTCAACACGCCCGAAGATCGGCTGATCTTCGACGTCGGGCATCAGTGCTATCCGCACAAGATCCTTACCGGTCGTCGTGACCGGATCCGCACGCTGCGCCAGGAGAACGGCCTTTCCGGCTTCACGCGTCGCGCCGAAAGCGAATACGACCCCTTTGGCGCCGCCCACTCCTCGACGTCGATCTCCGCCGGCCTCGGCATGGCGGTTGCCTCCGACCTCGACAAGACGGACCGCCGTGTCATCGCCGTCATCGGCGACGGCGCGATGTCGGCCGGCATGGCCTATGAAGCCCTGAACAATGCCGGCGCGCTCGATGCCCGGCTGATCGTCATCCTCAACGACAACGACATGTCGATCGCGCCGCCGACGGGTGCGATGAGTGCCTATCTCGCGCGCCTTGCATCCGGGCGCACCTACATGGGCTTCCGCGATTTCGGCAAGAAGCTGACGGCCTATCTCGGCAAGAATGTCGACCGCGCCATCACCCGCGCCGTCGAGCACGCGCGGGGCTATGTGACCGGCGGGACAATGTTCGAGGAGATGGGTTTCTACCACATCGGCCCGATCGACGGACACTCCTTCGAACACCTGCTGCCGGTGCTGCGCAATGTGCGCGACCACGCCAACGGCCCGGTGCTGATCCATGTCGTGACGCAGAAGGGCAAGGGCTACGCGCCTGCCGAAGCGGCCGCCGACAAGTATCACGGCGTCAACAAGTTCGACGTCATCACCGGCGCGCAGGCGAAGGTGAAGCCGAATGCGCCGAGCTACACGAGCGTTTTCGCCGAGGCGCTGGTGCAGGAGGCCGAGCTCGACGACAAGATCGTCGGCGTTACCGCCGCCATGCCGAATGGCACCGGCCTCGACAAGCTCGCAAGCGTCTTCCCGTCGCGGTGCTTCGATGTCGGCATCGCCGAGCAGCATGCTGTGACGTTCGCGGCCGGCCTTGCCACCGAAGGCTTCAAGCCGTTTGCCGCGCTCTACTCGACCTTCCTGCAGCGCGCCTATGACCAGGTTGTCCACGACGTGGCGATCCAGGGCCTGCCGGTTCGCTTCCCGATCGATCGCGCCGGTTTTGTCGGCGCCGATGGCCCGACGCATGCGGGCTCCTTCGATACGGCATTCCTCGCCACCCTGCCCGGCTTCGTCGTCATGGCAGCGTCCGATGAGGCCGAACTGAAGCATATGGTGCGGACCGCCGCCGCCTACGATGCCGGTCCGATCTCGTTCCGTTACCCGCGCGGCGAAGGCGTCGGTATCGAAATGCCTGTCCGCGGCGAGATCCTGCAGATCGGCAAGGGCCGTGTCGTCAAGGAAGGCGCTAAGGTCGCTTTGCTTTCGTTCGGCACGCGGCTGGCTGACTGTTTGCT
Source organism: Rhizobium sp. BK176 (assembly GCF_024808055.1). NCBI lineage: Bacteria > Pseudomonadati > Pseudomonadota > Alphaproteobacteria > Hyphomicrobiales > Rhizobiaceae > Rhizobium > Rhizobium sp. BK176. The sequence continues at coordinate 429,280 of NZ_JANUBV010000002.1, forward strand.
TGCCGCCGAGGATCTGGATGCAGCCGGTCTTTCGACGACAGTTGCCGATGCACGTTTCGCCAAGCCGCTGGATCACGACCTGATCCGTCAGCTTGCCCGCCACCACGAAATCCTGATCACGGTCGAGGAAGGGTCCGTCGGCGGCTTCGGCAGCCAGGTCATGCAGTTCCTGTCTACGGACGGCCTGCTGGACAACGGATTGAAGATCCGCTCGCTTGTCATGCCCGATCTCTGGATGGAGCAGGCAAAGCCCGAGGTGATGAACGCCCATGCAGGTCTTGACCGCGCCGGGATCGTCTCGACGGTCTTCCGGGTGCTTGGGCGCCCTGCAGCCTTCGGCGTCGGCGCCGCCGGCTAGTCCGGCGGAGAAGCGCGAGCTCCCACAGCCCTTTGACTTTTCTCGCGACTAGTCGGGAGAATTGAAAACGGCTTCGATATGGTGACCGTCCGGGTCGACCACGAAGGCCGCGAAATAGTGCGGTCCATAGTGGGCACGAAGACCAGGCGGCCCGTTATCGATGCCTCCGTGCGCGATCGCGGCCTCATGAAACTTGGCGACGGCTCGTCTGCTCGTGGAGGCGAAGGCCAAATGAAAGCCGCGACCAGGGGAGCTCTGTCCCTCCGGGTATAATTTGATCGCAAACTTATCGCCGCCGCCCGCAATTCCGTAGCCGACCGCCTGATCTGCTTCTCCGGGCCTCAGATCTTCCCAAACGCGCGTATAACCGAGGGGAGCAAGAGCAGCGTCATAGAAGGCGGCTGAACGCTCGATGTTTGAGACGCCGAAAGAGATGTGATGAAGCATGTATTCGCAATCTCCTATGGCCGGGCATTGCTCGTCGCACCGTAGAACAAGCCTCCGCTTAAACCTACGAAATATCTTCGGAAACGAAAAACGCTCGCAGTGGCTTGCTGCGAGCGTTTCACTTTTCTCCCCGGTACCGATTTCCACATTCCAGTAAGTGGCTATCCGGAAACGGAGCTCTTCCTTTTCTTCAGGCTCAGAACTCCGTCCAGTCTTCCTGAACCGCAGCAGCCGTTGCAGCCTTGCCGCCGAACGCCTTGGCAACCGTACGGGTCAGCGCGCGCGCCGGAGAGGCTACGGGATGCGACGCGGGGCTGGCGACGGTTGCCCTTGGTGCCTCGGCACGGGCATGACCGAGATTGAACTGGCCGAGCAGATCGTCGAGAGCAGCTGCTTCCTGCGCCAACGAGTGGCTGGCCGCCGTCTGTTCCTCGACCATGGCCGCATTCTGCTGCGTGCCCTGGTCCATGTTGTTGACGGCGGTGTTGATCTCCTGCAGGCCGACCGACTGTTCGCGCGTTGCGGTGACGATGGCGCTGACGTGCTTGTTGATCTCCTGCACGGCACCGACGATTTCGGCGAGCGCCTTGCCGGTTTCATCGACGAGCGAAACGCCTGAATTGACCTGCGTGCCCGAGGTGTTGATCAGCGACTTGATCTCCTTGGCGGCATTTGCCGAGCGCTGCGCGAGCTCGCGCACTTCCTGCGCGACGACGGCAAAGCCCTTGCCTGCTTCGCCCGCACGCGCGGCTTCGACGCCAGCGTTCAAGGCGAGCAGGTTGGTCTGGAAAGCGATATCGTCGATCACGCCGATGATGTTGCTGATCGCGTCAGACGACTTCTCGATCTCCTGCATGGCGGCAACGGCCTTGCGGACGACATCGCCGGACTTTTCGGCACCGAGGCGCGTGCGCTCGACCAGCTGACCGACATCCTCGGCGCGCTTGGCGGAGTCGCGAACGGTGGTGGTGACTTCCTCGAGCGCCGCCGCCGTTTCCTCGACGGCCGCGGCCTGCTGCTCGGTGCGGCGGGCGAGATCATCGGCAGCGGAGCGGATTTCACCGGCGCCGGCATTGATGGCGGACGCATTGCGGCCAACCGACTGAAGGGCAGCCTGCAGCTTCTCGACGGCGTTGTTGAAGTCGTTGCGGAGACGATCGAACTGCGATGCGAAGGGCGTCGTGATGCGGACGGCGACATTGCCGTTGGCGAGGTCGGACAGACCGCCTGCGAGGCCTTCGATGGCGAAGCGGAGTTCCGCTTCCTCGCGTGCCTTCTGCTCGTCGCTCATCTGGCGCTGGCGCTCGGCATCGCTGCGCATGCGATCGGTTTCGCCCGAAAGGCGCAACTTCTCGATCGCCGCATCCTTGAAGACAAGAACCGACTGGGCCATGCGGCCGACTTCGTCCTGGCGGTCGAGCGCCGGGACGTCGATGTCGTGCTGGCCACCCGCCAGACGGCCCATGGCGGAGGTCATGCCGACGATCGGGCGAACGATGCTACGCGACAGCATCCAGGCAAGCAGGACGGCGGCAGCGGCAGCGGCGATGCCGCCGGTGAACAGGCTGATGTTCAGCGCCCGGCTCGCCTGCGCCTTGCTTTCGGCAAGCGCATTCGATTCGTCGCGTGCGGCCGCCTTGATCTTGGCGGAGGCCTGACGGAAGCCGTCGAGCTGACCCTTGGTTTCGTTGACGCCGATCTTGACGATCTGGTCGATGGGCATATCGGTTTCCTTGCGAGCCTTCGACTGCGGCTCGGCAAGCTGATGGAAATAGAGATCTGCGGCCTTCTGCATGGCGTCGATCTGCGCGACGAAATCGCTGTTACCGGCAGCCGTCGTCCTTGCCGCATCAATCGCCTTCAGCATGCGCTCGCGGTTCGCGAAAATATCGCCATAGGTGCTGTCGCTGCGAAACAGCAGGAATCCGCGGAGATTGACGGCCTGCTCAAGCATCGCCTGAAGCGCGTCGTCGATCTGGTTGACGAGCAGCTCCGACTTCTTCTGCTGTACAGCAGCTTCGGCAACGACATCCGCCTTGAAGTAAACAAAGCTGGAAACGGACAGAAAGATAAGGATCAGCGCGGCGAAAGTCGCGGCGAGCTTACCGTTCAGGGACATGTTCTTGGCCAACATCAATCAATCTCTCTTGAAGCGCACAGGCATGGCAAAGCCAGGGCATGCGGAGGGCATACCTTGGTAATTCGGCGAACATGATCGGCAGATCGGATTGAGGGCCATCATGGCAAAAGCGGCCAGGAGCCGCTGCAATCAGCCGAACCATAGGCGGCAAGACTTTCGATTTATTTAAAAATTTGTGCGGCGCAGCACGTCGCGGAGCGGCGCCGGTTCATCCAGCGGTGTCGGCGATCTCAACAAAAGGCTTGCAACGGATGGCTTTGCCGGTCATGGACTGCGCCATGCCCGATCAAGATACACAACGCCTGGACCAGTTGCTGGTCAGCCTCGGCCTTTTCGCCAGCCGCTCCCGTGCACGGGATGCGGTGCAACGCGGTACCGTGAAAATCGACGGCAAGGTGGTGACGAAAGCCGGTGCGCTATTCGCCGATGATGCCGTCATCGAGATCGATGACCCGGCGCAGGACTATGTCTCGCGCGCGGCCCTGAAGCTTGCCGCGGCACTCGACCACTTCAAGCTCGATCCTTCGGGGCACCGTTGTCTCGATGTCGGCGCGTCGACGGGTGGCTTTACCGAGGTCCTGCTGCAGAACGGCGCAACAGATGTCACGGCGATCGATGTCGGCCACGGGCAGATGCATCCGCGTATCTCCGGCGATCCTCGCGTGACCAACATCGAGGGCCTGAATGCACGCAATCTGACGGAAGAGGACATCGGACACCCGATCACCTTCATTGTGTCAGACGTCTCCTTCATCTCGCTGAAGCTGGCGCTCGCGCCGGCGCTTGATCTTGCCGGGACGGGAGCGGTTGCCGTTCTCCTCGTCAAGCCGCAGTTCGAAGCCGGCCGCGACGCGATCGGCAAGGGCGGCCTTCTCAAGGATCCGTCGTCCGCGCCCGATGTCGCGGCTGAACTGGAGCGCTGGTTCGTCGAGGACATGGGCTGGACGAGCCTCGGCCTCATCCCCTCCCCGATCGCTGGCGGCGACGGAAACCAGGAATATCTACTCGCAGGAACGAAACCTTGAGCACGCAAACAGTTACGATTGAAAAGCTCGGCGCCCAAGGCGACGGCATCGTGCACGCGGATGGCGGCCCGGTCTATGTGCCATTCACCCTGCCGGGCGAGACCGTCGCCATCGCGCGGGTCAAGAGCCAGGGCACGCTGATCTCGATCACCACGCCATCCCCGGAACGCCAGGATCCTCTCTGCCGGCATTTCGGACCGGATGGCGTCAACGGCACCTGCGGCGGCTGCAGCCTGCAGCACATGAACGATGCGGCCTACCGCAGCTTCAAGCGCCAGCTGGTCGTCGATGCGTTGAAATCGAAGGGGCTGGCGCCTGAGGTCGGTGACCTCATTGCCGCTCATCCAGGCGAACGGCGGCGCGTTGTGTTTGCCGCACGGCGGACAGAGAAGGACATGCTCATCGGCTTCAATCAGGCCGAGAGCCACCACATCGTCGCCATCGAGGAATGTCCCATCTCGTCGGCGGGCATCATGGCCAGGCTGCCGGCGATCAAGGCAATTGGGGCGGCACTTGCCAATAGCGCCGAGGCATTCCGCATCACCGTATTGGAGACCCTGTCGGGCCTCGATCTTGCCGCCGACGGCATCAGGAAACTCTCCGACCAGCAGCGTCGCAAGGCGATCGAGACCGTGCTTTCCATGCGCGGCATCGCCCGCGTTTCGCTGAATGGCGAAATCCTCGTCGAGCCGACGAAGCCGGTTGTCGATTTCGGCGGCGTCAACGTCGTGCCGCCGCCCGCCAGCTTCACGCAGGCGACCAAGCCGGCGGAAGAAGCGATGGCCGAGCTGGTTATCGCGCATGTCGGCAAGGCGAAACGGATCGCTGATCTCTTTGCGGGCGCCGGCACGTTTTCGCTCCGCCTTGCCCGTGTCGGCCGCGTGCATGCAGTCGAAAGCGAGGACAAGCCACTGGCGGCACTCGATCATGCCGCCCGCAACACGCAGGGCCTGAAGCCCGTCAGCGTCGAAAGGCGAGACCTTTTCCGTCGACCGCTGATGACATCCGAACTGAAGGCGTACGACGCGGTGGTGTTCGACCCGCCGCGCGCCGGCGCCGAGTTCCAGTGCAAGGAATTGGCGCGCTCGGCGGTCAAGAAAGTGGTCGCTGTCAGCTGCAATCCGCTGACGCTTGCCCGCGACCTCGCCTTGCTCGTCGAAGGCGGCTATCGCATCACCAGCGTGACGCCGATCGACCAGTTCCTGTGGACGCCGCATGTCGAGGTCGTGGCGACGCTGGAGAAGTAAGCGCAACAAAAAACGCCCGCGACCAGCGGGCGTTCTCGACTGTACCGTATCCGCCTCGATCAGGCGGCGTAACGGCCTGATGATCCCGTACCGTAGGATGCAGCCTGCAGATTGAACTGGCTGAGAAGCTGCATCAGCTTGGCGGCTTCCTGCGCCAGTCCGTGACTTGCTGCCGTCTGCTCCTCGACCATCGCAGCATTCTGCTGCGTGCCCTGATCCATCGTGTTGACGGCGGTGTTGATCTCGGCGAGCCCGGTCGACTGCTCGCGGGTTGCTGTCACGATCGCATCGACGTGGCGGCTGATCTCCTGCACCTGACCGACGATCGCCTCCAACGCCTTGCCGGTGTCGCCGACCAGGGTGACGCCGGAGCGGACCTGGCTGTTCGAGGCGGTGATCAGGCTTTCGATCTCCTTTGCGGCCTGGGCCGAGCGTTGCGCCAATTCACGGACTTCCTGAGCGACGACGGCAAAGCCCTTGCCGGCCTCGCCAGCGCGGGCGGCCTCGACGCCGGCGTTCAGCGCCAGCAGGTTGGTCTGGAAGGCGATGTCATCGATCACGCCGATGATGTTTGCGATCTTCTGCGAAGACTGCTCGATCTCCGTCATTGCCGAAACGGCCTTGCGAACGATGTTGCCGGATTCCTCGGCGCCGTTGCGGGTGCGGCTGACCAGCGTACCGGCTTCCTCGGCGCGACGCGCGGTGTCCTTGACCGTGGTGGTGATCTCTTCCAGCGCTGCTGCCGTCTCCTCGATAGAGGCGGCCTGCTGCTCGGTGCGGCGGGCGAGCCCATCGGCCGCGGTGCGGATTTCTCCGGCGCCCGCGTCGATCGCGTGCGCGTTATCGCCGACTTCCTGCAGGACGGCGCGCAGTTTGGCGACGGAGGCGTTGAAGTCGCTCCGCAGTCGATCGAGGTGATCCGCAAACGGCGTCTCGATCGTTCGCGTCAGATCACCTTCCGAGAGAGCGCCCAATGCATCCGCAAGAGCTGCGACGGCCTGCTGGATCTCGGCGGCTTCGCGGGCCTTCGAGGCTTCGTTGCGCGAGCGCTCCTGCTGCGCCTGTTCGCGGTTGTGCTCGGCATTGCGCTCGAGATCGAGACGCGCGAAGGAGTTGTCGCGGAAGACGGCGACGGCCGCGGCCATGTCGCCGATCTCATCCTTGCGACCCGCGTAGGGGACGGCAGCGTCGAGCTCGCCATCGGCGAGACGGGCCATGCGAACGGCGATCGTCGAGATCGGCTGCGAGATACGCTTCCATGCAAGGAAGGCGGCGGCGACGGCGACGGCCAGGGCGACGGCCAGGCCGCCGACGATCGACAGGATGCCTGCACTGTAGTTGCCTGATGCGGCTAAGAGCGCCGCATCGGTCGACTGCCGGTCCTTGGCCAGCATTCCATCGACGAGGGTCTGGATGTTGTTGGCAGACATCGAAAGTTCGCCGCGATAGATGCTGTTTGCCAGGCTGCGCTTGTTGTCGAGCGCGAGCGCAATGATCTTGTCGGCAAGTGCTGCGTCGTTGGCGAGCGCCTTCTGCAGACGGCCAAAGTTCTGGCTCATGTAGTCGCTCTTCGGCTGCTTGTCGAAGGCTTCGATTGCGGTGTTGAGACGCTGGCGACGGGTCTTGAGTGTCGTCTCAGCGTTGCGGAAGTCCGTCTTGCCTGTCGCGAGCAGATAGTCGGCATAGCTGCGGCGAACGTCGTTCAGCGTCGTGACGATCGCATAGAGCCGCTCGGTGTTCGGAATGTTCTGCGCGCCGATCTGCCGAGTGTTGGCTTCGAGATTGGTCAGCGAGAAGGCCGCGATCGCACCTTGCACCAGCGCAATGACAACGAGAGACAGAAAGAGAAGCGGAAGGAGCGTTTTGATCTTCAGTTTGGACATGCGGCTATCTCATGCGACGGAGGACATGGCACGGCCGATCGCATGGATCGCCGGTGCGCTTTCGTCCCGATGGTTGTTGCGGAGGGTATCCGGACGATGTCCGGCCTGCGTCATGCATTGCATGTCACTAAAGACGAACATCCGTAAAATTTGATTAAAAGTATTATTTTTTAAGCAACTGGAGATCGGTGCGTCACAAACGAAAACGCCCGCGACGAGCGCGGGCGTTTCCGTGATGCTGTTCGATGCCGATCAGGCGGCGTGACGGCTGTACGCCATGCCTTGAGACGCAGTCTGCAGATTGAACTGGCTGAGAAGCTGCATCAGCTTTGCCGCCTCCTGCGCCAGTCCGTGACTTGCCGCCGTCTGCTCCTCGACCATGGCGGCGTTCTGCTGCGTGCCCTGGTCCATGGTATTGACGGCCGTGTTGATCTCGGCCAGCCCGGTCGACTGCTCGCGGGTTGCAGTCACGATCGCATCGACGTGGCGACTGATCTCCTGAACCTGACCGACGATCGCTTCCAACGCCTTGCCGGTGTCGCCGACGAGGGTGACGCCCGAGCGAACCTGCGAGTTCGAGGCGGTGATCAGGCTCTCGATTTCCTTCGCAGCCTGCGCCGAGCGCTGTGCCAGCTCGCGCACTTCCTGAGCAACAACGGCAAAGCCCTTGCCAGCTTCGCCGGCGCGTGCCGCCTCGACGCCGGCGTTGAGCGCCAGCAGGTTGGTCTGGAAAGCGATATCGTCGATGACGCCGATGATGTTGGCGATCTTCTGCGACGACTGTTCGATTTCGGTCATTGCCGACACGGCCTTGCGGACGATGTTGCCGGACTCTTCGGCGCCGTTGCGGGTGCGCGAGACGAGATTGCCGGCTTCCTCGGCGCGACGCGCCGTGTCCTTGACGGTCGTGGTGATCTCCTCGAGCGCCGCGGCCGTTTCCTCGACCGAGGCTGCCTGCTGCTCGGTACGGCGGGCAAGACCATCCGCTGCGATGCGGATCTCGCTTGCGCCGGCGTCGATGGCATGAGCGTTGTTGCCGACCGCATGCAGGGCACCGTGGAGCTTGGTGACGGCGCTGTTGAAGTCAGTGCGAAGACGGTCGAGATGCGACGCGAACGGCGTGTCGATGCGATGGCCGAGATTGCCTTCCGACAATGCCCCCAGAGCGCTTGCAAGCGCATCGACGGCGTGACGGATTTCGGTGGCCTCGCGGTTCTTCTGCTGCTCGCGGTCCAGACGCTCACGCTCGGTGAGGGCGCGGCCGGTTTCCGCCTCCCCTTCGAGACGTTCGCGGTCGGTCGCGTTGTTCTTGAAGACCGCAACAGCTTCGGCCATCGAGCCGATCTGGTCGCGGCGCTGCTCGCCCGGAATCGTAACCGACAGGTCGCCTGCGGCAAGCTTCTGCATCGCGGCGGTCATGTCGGTGACTGGCCGGATCACCAGGCCGTGCAGCAACCAGGCCATCGCTGCGATCATCAGACCGACGGCAAGGATAGTGGCAACGGTTGCGGCAATGCGGAACTCGTTCAGCGAGGCGAAGGCAGCGTCGCTGTCGACAACGAAGCCGAGATACCATTCGACCGACGGAAGACCGGCAACGGGCATGAAGCTGACGAGCACGTCCTTGCCGGCGAACTGGGTCGGGACAAGACCCGACTTGATCGCCGGGGTCTCGGCCGGGAACGCGTCGGCGAGCGTTTTCGTCACCAGCTTCGCATCCGGATGAATCAGGATCTGCCCGCTCTTGTTGACAAGGAAGGCGGTGCCTTTGCCGCCAAGGTCGATCTCCTTGATCATGTCGACCATGGTCTTCAGCGAGAAGTCGCTGCCGACGACGCCGGCCAGCTTGCCACCGCGGCTGACGGGAACTGCCGAGCTGATGATGAGATCGCCGCTCGAGGCATCCACGTAGGGTTCGGTCATGACGCTGGCGTTGGCTTTGACTGCATCCTGATACCAGGGGCGCTTGCGCGGATCATAGCCGTCCGGCATCGGCAGCTTCGGCCACATGGTGAAGACGCCCTGCTCGTCACCGAAATAGGTACTGACGAACTGGCTGGTCAGAACATCGTTCTGGAGCACGGTTTCGACGCCCTCCTGATCGGCGGCGCGACCGATGGCGTTGGCCACCATGGCGGTCAGCGTCACGCGGCCGTTCATCCAGTTGGCCAGGCTGTGCGCAGCCTGCTCGCCCGAAGAGTTGATATTGGCTTCGATTGCCGCCGTCGCGGTGCTTTGCTCGACGGAATTGATGTAATAGGAAAAGGCGGCAAACGCCACGAGGACAACGGCAGACGCGGCAACGAGGATGCGCGTCATCAGATTCGTCTTCTTTTTCAAGGATTTTCCTTTCGTGAGCGGTCCGCGCCGTGTTTGACGAACGCGGGCTGCTCGATGCGCAGGCTATGGGCAAAGCTGAACAAAGCGCCTCATGCGCCCGGACGACCGCGACATCGGCGCGCCGTCAAGCCCCTAATATTAGAGGGGCATTTAAAACTGACTTAAAATTCTACGGAATTCGAATTTTTCCCCGTCAACGCCGCATGAAGGCTTCGAAGGCCGCCCTCGCTTCGGCGCTGTGCAGGCGTTCGAAGAAGTGGCGTGCCTCATCGTCGATGCGGGCGATGATTTCCTCCAGGTCGCCGCGGATCAGGTCGCGGGCGATCTTCAGTGCCTCGGGCGGCTTGGCTGCAAGCTTTGCAGCGGTCGCCAGCGTCGTGGTTTCGACTTCATCGGTCGCGCAGAGCCTCCAGACGAGTCCGGCTTCCCGCGCTTCCTCGCCGGAGAAGCCTTCGCCGAGAGCCAGAAGCGCAAAGGCACGCTGCTGTCCCATGATGCGCGGCGCAAGCAGGCCGGACGCTGCTTCCGGGACAAGAGCGAGATCGACGAACGGCGTGCGAAATTGGCTGCGCGCAGAGGCGACGGTCAGGTCGCAATGCATGTGCATCGTCGTGCCGATCCCGATCGCCAGGCCGTCCACGCCGGAGACGATCGGCTTTTCCGAGCGGACCATGGCATAGAGAAACTCGACGATCTCCCGCGGCATGGCCCCACCCATTGCAGCAGCCAGGAAATCACCGAGATCGTTGCCGGCGGAGAAGCAGCCTTCGGTGCCAAGGAAGACCGTCGCGCGAATTCCTGTGTCGCCATTGGCTGCGCTCAGCGCATCCGCCATCTTTCGATACATCGCCCGGGTGATGGCATTCTTCTTTTCCGGCCGGTTGAAACGGATGATCTGGATGCCGGGATGCCCCGCATCCTGCTCGACGATGACGTGCTCTGTCATGATGGTTCCTCAGGCAAGAATGATTTTGGCGGCTGCGAGACTTGCGGCGCCGTTGGTGACGCAGTCCTTCAGCGCCGTAACTTCCGAAAGAAGATTTTCCGCAGCAAAGCGGCAGAGCGCGATCCGCCGCTCGGCGCCACCATCCTGCGCCGGTGCGAGCCCGCCCTTGGCAAGGTAGCAGCCGGTCAGGACGAGGCCGAAGAGACGCTGATAGGGTGTCGCGCCGGCTAACGCCTCAGTCGTCTTGCCATCGCCAACCTTCGCCAACAGCCAGTCCGTCGCTTCGCCGAGGTCGGTTATCGCTGCATCGAGCTGGTTTGCCGTCGCGCCGAAGCCCTCGAGATTGGAATGGCGGACCTGATCGGCAATCTCGTTCAGTTCGGCGATGAAACCGCGGACCTGATCGCCGTTGGAGAGTGTCAGTTTCCGGGTGACCAGATCGATTGCCTGAATGCCGTTGGTGCCCTCATAGATCGGCGCGATGCGGGCATCGCGCAGGTAACGCGCAGCGCCCGTTTCCTCGATGAAGCCCATGCCGCCGTGCACCTGAATGCCGAGCGAGGCAACGTCGACGCCGACATCGGTCGAGAAGGACTTGGCGATCGGGGTCAGCAGCGCAGCGCGCTCCTGCCAGTGCGGCCTTCCGTCGGAGGCGCGATGCGACATGTCGATGGCGTGGGCACAGGCGTAGGAAATCGCCCGGGCGCCCTGGGTCAGCGCCTTCATCGTCAGCAGCATGCGGACGACATCGGGATGCTCGATGATCGGGCTCATGCCACCACCGGTCCACCCGGGTGCCTTGCCCTGGGTACGCTCCTTGGCGTAGCCGATCGCCTTCTGCGTCGCTGCCTCGGCAACGGCAACGCCCTGCATGCCGACGGCAAGGCGGGCGTTGTTCATCATCGTGAACATGCAGGCGAGGCCCTTATTCTCCTCGCCGACCAGCCAGCCGATCGCGCCCTTCTCGGAGCCGAACTTGCCATCGCCATAGATCATCGTGCAGGTCGGCGAGCCGTGGATGCCGAGCTTGTGTTCCAAAGAGTGCGCGAAGAGATCGTTGCGGGCGCCAAGCGATCCGTCCGGTTTGACAAGGAACTTCGGCACCAGGAACAGTGAGATACCGCGCGTCCCTGCTGGTGCATCCGGCAGGCGGGCTAGGACCAGATGAACGATGTTGTCGGCCGCATCGTGCTCGCCCCAGGTGATGAAGATCTTCTGGCCGAAGATGCGGTAGGTACCATCGTCCCGGCGCTCGGCACGGGTCTTGAGCACGCCGAGATCGGAGCCGGCGTGCGGCTCCGTCAGGTTCATCGTGCCGGTCCATTCACCGGAGACAAGCTTTGCGAGATAGGTATTCTTGAGTTCGTCGGAACCATGGCTGTTGATAGCCTCGATTGCCCCCATGGTCAGCGTCGGGCAGAGCGCGAAGGCCATGGAGCCGGAGTTCCACATCTCCAGCGCCGCGACGTTCAGCATGTGCGGCAGCGCCTGCCCGCCAAACTCTTCAGGTGCCGTCAGTCCGTTCCAGCCGCCGGCGCTCCAGTTCCGATAGAGATCGCGCCAGCCATCCGGCGTCACGACCTTTCCATCCACCAGCCGCGACCCCTGGCGGTCGCCTATCTCCGCGAGCGGGGCCACTTCATCTGTGGCAAATCGTCCCGCTTCATGAAGGATCGCATCGACGAGATCCTCTCCAAGATCGCCGAGCAAACCCGCGTCGAGCGCGTTCCCCAATCCGGCAACGTGCTTCAGCGTGAACGCAATCTCATCGACAGGCGCTTTGTACATTCTTGACCTCCTCGCATTGCAGGCCCTCGAGCCGCAAAGCCCTCCGGCACCTCCATCGGCAGAGCTAATTGATTTTTACGTAAACGTCAATTTTAAACTTCCGGCAACAATCCGGCGGGGAGTATGGTATCGGCAGTATTGCGCACTTGCACAAACAGCCGTCATAGAGAATCTCTAAGGACACATACCGCCATCGCAAGAGGACCGGCGCACCAATGGATACTTTGCCCGTCACCATCCCGGGACTCGTGTGGGCCTACCGCTTTCCGACGGACGGCGGCAAGGCAATGCGGCTCGCAAACAGCGCGCCGCAGACCGAACTGACGAACGGCGGCGGCTTCTACTGGCTGCATCTCAACCTGGCCGACGCCAGGGTTCCCGGTCTGCTCGATACGATCGAGAGCTTAAGCGACGATGCCAAGGCAGCGTTGGTCACGCGCGATACGCATGCGGCCATTACCGTGGACGAACAAATGCTCTACGGCACCCTCGTCGACTGCCAACGTGAGTTCGATCGCGAAACAGCCGATCTCGGTTGGCTGCATTTTGCGATCTCCGACTGCTTCATCATCACGACCCGGCTGCAGCCGCTGCGCAGCATCGAGCGCGTTCGCGTCATGGTCGAGAAGAACCCCAAGAAGTTCGAACGGCCTGTCGATCTGTTTGAAACCCTGGTGATCGAGTTCCAGCGTACGTTGATCTCGATCGTGATGGAGATGACCGAGGAGCTCAATGCCATCGAGGATTTCGTCTATGACGCAGCGCCGCGCGACGAACGCTTGCGGCTCGCGCCCGTCCGTCGCACGGTCGTTCGGTTACACCGGCACCTGAGAACGGTGCTCGCCCTGATGCGCCGCGCCGCCGCTTCGCATGACGACGAAATGCCGTTTGGCTTCGATGATGTTGCCGGACGGTTGACGAGCCGCCTCGAAACGGTCGACCACGACATCTATGCCCTGCAAGACCGCGCCCGCCTGCTGCATGAAGAAATCGACTCGAAACTGTCGTCCGAGACGAACCGTCACCTCTACATTCTATCGATCATGACAGCCTTCCTGCTGCCGCCGACGTTGGTGACGGGTTTCTTTGGCATGAACACCACCAACCTGCCTTTTGCCGAAGGGAGCGGCGGCACCGAATATGCAGTGGCGCTGATCATCGCCTCGATCGTGCTGGCATGGTGGCTGCTGAAGCGCGTCCGCATTCTCTGAACGCAAAAAGCCCGGCATCGCTGCCGGGCTTTTGAGTTGTATCCAGCTTCACTCAATACGGAGAAACGCACTGCTGGCGCGGGCCGTTGTATGGCTGGAAGGTATTGTCGTAGACACGATAAGAGCGATAGCGCGCTTCGCACCAGGCGACATGGCTCGAAGCGAGTGGAGCGGCGGGCGGAGGCGCCACATAGGTCGGCTGCGAGGCGATCGCGCCACCGATTACAGCGCCGGCGCCGAAGGCCGCCAGCGGGAACCAATAGCCGTTGTAGTAACGGTAGCCGTTTCGGTAGTAGGGATACCCACGGTAGCCACCGTACCAGCCAGGCCGATAGGCTGGGCGATAAGCTGGGCGGTACCCCGGATAGTAGCCAGGGCGGTAGCCGGGATAGTAGCCCGGACGGTATCCGGGGCGATAGCCGGGGCGGCAGTACGGGCCTCGGCAATACTGGACGTCCTGAATGTCACCGGACTTTTCAACCTGCGGCAAGGCTGGCATCTGCATCGCCTGCAAGGGTGCATAGCCACTTACCAGCGTGACAAGGGAAATAACGGCAATCGCTATCTTCTTAGAAAATCCAGTCATGGAATCTCCATTTCCAGGTTGGAATACGCGCGCACGATAACGCGAAGGCTATGAAAACGTTCCAATGACCGGTTTTCATGACGTTGGCGCGACTTTCCGTTCTTAAGCGATCCCGGATTAACCGGGCATTAACCGCCTTTCATCACGCTCACTCCATGAGGCAATCCTGGAGAAATCTTCTGCTTCGCTTGGTGGTTCCAGCGCTTACCGCGGGGGCACCGACGCAGGCCGCCTCTGCCGACACGCTTCCCTGGAAGAACACCAACAACGCGCTCGTTGTCGACGCGTATGAATTAAACGCGATCGACTGGAATTCTCTGCTCTCCGACAAGCGCATCGCCGCCTTCATCTCGAAGGCCTCCGACGGACTTCCGGAGAGCTTCTCCTGCACCGGCGACCATGCCGGGGATACCGTGGCCCATTGCAGGACCATGTGGCGCAAATATGCGGTGAGCCGCGAACTCTTCCAGACGCGGCGGCTTGTGGCGCGGGCGGCGGGCCTTCTCTGGGGCTCCTATCACCTTGCGCGACCGGGAAATCCCGTCGACCAGGCCAACCATTTCCTTGAATACGCCGATCCCAAGGACGACGAGATGATGATTCTCGACCTCGAGGGGATCGATCCTCAGAAATTCATGTCGTTGGAGGACGCGCAGATATTCGCCGGTCATATCAGGGCGCGAACCGGACGCTACCCGGTTCTCTATACCAACCACAACACTGCCCGTTACATCGCAGCCTACCGCAACGACTATCCCGTGCTGGCGCGGCTGCCGATCTGGTATGCGCGATACAAGCCCGATGTGAAGGGTGTGTTCCCGATGGGCAACTGGGACAACTATCTGATGTGGCAGTTCTCATCCGGTACGAACTGCAGCAAGCGCCGCTGTCCGTATCGCGTACCGGGCACGCTGACCGACATCGATGTCAACGTCGCGCCGATGAGCCGGGCGGAACTCGCAAAAATATGGGCGCGCGGCAACCTTCTGCCGGCGCGCGAACCCGACCCGCCGCTCATTCTCGCCAAGATCGAGATGGAACCGCGCGCAAGGCCGGCGATGGACATCGCAGCTCTTGCCCCGGATCCCATCGTCAGCTCTTCGATACCACAGAGCCAAGTGGTCCGAGCTCGTCGCGACTTCTGAGGCGCGCGCTCAAAAAAAAGACCCCGTCTCACAGGGAGACGAGGCCACTCGGGAGGTAGCTTTCTCAGCAGATCAGGCGACGACGGAGAGCTTCGCCTGATCGCCCTGCAGGCGATTGACCATGAAGTTCGAGTACCATTCGAGGAACTGCATCACGCCGCCCTCATGCAGCATCGAATAGGGGCCGGGCTCGTAGGCCGGCGAGTGGATGCCGAACGCATTCTCCTCGACGATACGGCGATCCTGATCGTTGGTCTCGGTCCAGACGTGGGTAAGTTCGGCCAGATCGTAATCCACACCCTCGACGGCATCCTTGTGCACAAGCCACTTCGTCGTGACCGCGGTCTCGTTGGCGCTGAGCGGCAGCACCCGGAACGAAATCGCGTGGTCGCCGAGAATGTGGTTCCAGGTCGTCGGATAATGAAACAGCAGCATCGTGCCGATGCGATCAAGCGTCACGTCCTCCGAAAGGGGCAGCTTGACGGCGCGTTTGCCGGACATAGTGTAGCTCTCGGCATCCTCGATCAACGGCATGCGAGCCGCGCGGAACTGGCCATCCGGAGAAATCTGGAACTTGCTCGGCAGGCCTCCAGCCTCGCAGCGTGCCCAATGTCCAGCGATTTCCGGATCGTCGGCGCCGCCATCCGTGCCGGTGACGCTCGGCGCTTCCGGGTAGGTGCGGCAGAGTTCGGGGTGGTTGGCCGCGCAGTGATAGCACTCGCGGTTGTTTTCCCAGACAAGCTTCCAGTTGCCCTTTTCGATGATCGTGCTCTGGAAGGCGACCTTCGCCTCGCTCAGGCGATGCGGCAGCATATAGGGCGCAACCATGTCGCGGATCGGCTGGAAGTCCGGCGCGTTCTCGGCGAGACAGATGAAGATATAGCCGCCGAAGCTCTCGCAATGGACGGGCTTCAGGCCATAACCGGTCTTGTCGAAATCATCACCCATGTGACGGGCAAACGCGAGCTTGCCATCGAGATCGTAGGTCCACTGGTGATACGGGCACACGAGACGAACGGACGAGCCGTGCTCCTTGGTGCAGACACGCGAGCCACGGTGGCGACAGCTGTTGTGGAAGGCACGGATGACGTTGTCTCGTCCACGCACGATGACGACTGGATACTGGCCGATCTGGACCGTGAAATAAGCCCCGGCTTTCGGCAGCTCGCAATCGTGGCCCATGAAGAGCCAATCGCGGTAATAGATCATTTCCATATCGAGCTTGAAATAATCCTCGTCGATATAGAATGGCTGCTCGAGACTGAAGCCTTCCCGGCGGGCCTTGAGTTGCCGCAATACGTTGTTGCGAATATCCATCTGCACATCCTCGTATAGTTGGGCCGCCGCTTAGGTCAAAGGCGAGAGCCGCCGGAAGCTTCGCTCCCTCTCCGTCAGGAGATTTTCTTGAAGGGCATTTAACCACCGCCGGCCCGCTGCGCTTGGTTGTAAAGCGACATCGGCTTCGAAAATGACGACAGGCAGCAAAGGAGCCCGGAATCGGCTGCATCATTCCGCTTCCGCTTGCCTCGTTCCCGGCAACAAAGGTCAATTACGACATCAGCGCAAGCCAATTCACACTTGGGATTTCGACGTAGTGTTACCACCGCTGTCGCAATTGCGACCTAGCTACCTGGCCCTGATCTTGTCGATCCGCGATGGAGGCAGCGTTTAACACACCATTAAGCATGATTGCCTATCCTCGCCACATCAGACACGCATGCGGATACCTACCATGGCGAAGCTTCGCTATTTCGACGCCAGTAATAGCCTCAATGCCCGCAACGCGACGCCGGCGGCTTCGCATTCGGAATTCCTGCGTACCGGTAAGATCACGCGGACGCGGGCGCACTGGCTCGCCGAAGAACGGCGCTATCTCACGCATGACGAAGTCGCCGAGAGGACCGGCCGCACGCTGGAGAATGCCGGCGAAAAGACGCATCAGAATATCAACGGCTTCCACCGCTCGATCCAGTTTCCGAAGATGCTGTTCCATCGGACGCTGCGGGACAGCCCGCATCTCGGCTACTGCCACGTAACGGCGTCGCGGACGAAATTCGCCCGCTACGAGGAGGTCAGCTGGGCCTTCTACATCGCGAATTTCTACGCCGACATCGGCGACAACGACAATTTCTTTGACAGGATCGATGTCAAATATTCGCGCATGTACTTCGCGGTCGCCATCAAGCCTGGCGAACACACACCGGAAAAGATGACGATCGACCGCTCGGTGCGGGGCAACGGCATACTTTTCCGCACCGACGATCCGCAGGTCGCCATCAAGAACGTACTTCTACTTGGCGCGCGCAACGAACAACTGCGCGAGATCATCCGCCAGCTCTGATATTGATCCTGTCGCCGGGAAAGCATAAGGACTGCCGGACAGCAATCCGGGCAGCGCATGGCACGATCGATCGACATCACGAAGGACAGGCAAGAGGCCATCAAGGTCGGTTGCGCGGTGCTTAGCGAAGGGTTTCCGATCGCGATCCCGACGGAGACGGTGTACGGCCTCGCCGCCGATGCCACAAACCCGGTGGCGATCGCCCACATCTACGAGACCAAGGGCCGCCCGCGCTTCAACCCACTGATCTGCCATATGGCCGATCTTGCCATGGCCGAAGACTATGCGGAGTTCGACCCGGTTTCACGCGCGCTGGCCGAAGCCTTCTGGCCCGGCCCGCTGACGCTCGTGCTGCCGCTGAAGCCCCGAAGCGCCATTCATTCCCTGGCGACCGCAGGTCTCGAAACGGTCGGTATCCGCGTTCCGAAGGGCTTTGCCGGCGAGCTGATCGGCGCCTTCGGGCGACCGCTCGCAGCGCCCAGCGCCAACACCTCCGGCAAAATCAGCGCGACCAGCGCCGACCATGTCGATGCCGATCTCGGCGAGCGCATCAGGCTGATCCTCGATGCCGGTGCGAGCGCCGTCGGTGTCGAGTCGACGATCGTCAAGGTCGAGGATGGCAAGGTCAGGCTGCTCAGGCCAGGCGGTTTGCCAGCCTCGGAGATCGAACGCGTGGCCGGTCAAAAGCTTCTGCGATCCCGGAAAGCGTCCGCAGCCATCGAGGCACCAGGAATGTTGGCGTCCCACTACGCTCCGGGTGCAACTGTCCGACTGGACGCAACCCACGTCGATGCTGGCGAGGCGTTGATTGCGTTTGGCAAGACCGCAGTTGCCGGCGCCGATGATGCCAGGATCGTTCTCAACCTCAGCCACGACGGCGATCTTGCGGAAGCGGCGGCGAACCTGTTCGACTATATGAAGAGAGCCGATGCCAGCGGCGCTGTGACGATCGCCTTCTCGACCATTCCCGACGAGGGACTTGGCGAGGCCATCAACGACCGGCTGCGCCGGGCCGCCGCCCCACGAGAATAACAAGAAGGACCGAGTTTCGATGAGCAGCGTTTCCCCCGAACTTCTCGACCGTTTCACCGCCATCGTCGGCGAGAAACATGCCCTCCGCAGCGAAGCGGATCTCGCGCCGCATCTCATCGAAAACCGCGGCCTCTACCATGGCTCCTCGCCTCTCCTGCTGAAGCCGGGCTCCGTCGAAGAGGTGTCGGCAATCCTGAAGCTTGCGAGCGAAACCGGCACCGCGGTGGTGCCTCAGACGGGCAACACCGGCCTCGTCGGCGGCCAGACCCCGCGTGAAGGCAAGTCCGATATCATCATCTCGCTCGAACGCATGAACAAGGTTCGCGATGTCGATCCGGTTGCCAACGTTCTCGTCGCCGATGGCGGCGCGATCCTTGCCGAGGTGCAGAAGGCGGCAGAAGCGCATGGCAGGTTGTTTCCGCTATCGCTTGGGTCCGAGGGGTCGTGCCGGATCGGCGGCAATCTCTCGACCAACGCCGGCGGCACGGCCGTGCTTGCCTACGGCAACATGCGCCACCTCTGCCTCGGCCTCGAGGTGGTGCTGCCGACCGGCGAGATCTGGGATGGGCTGCGCCGCCTGAAGAAGGACAACACCGGCTACGACTTGCGCGACCTCTTCATCGGCGCCGAAGGCACGCTCGGCATCATCACCGGCGCGGTGCTGAGGCTCTTTCCGCAACCGCTCGGCAAGCAGGTTGCATTCGCCGGGCTCAATTCGGTCGAGGATGCGCTTGCGTTCTTCAACCTTGCGTCCAGCCTCTGCGGCACCTCGCTCACCGGTTTTGAGCTCATGCCGCGTTTCGGCGTCGAAATCACCGCGCGCAATATCGAGGGCGTACGCGATCCGTTAGAGTCGGCGCATCCCTGGTACGTGCTCGTCGATATTTCCACGTCCGACTCCGCCGAGACGGCCGAGCGGATGATGACGGCGCTGCTCGAACAAGGCTTCGAGGCCGGGTTGGTTCAAGACGCGGCGATCTCCTCTTCCGTCGCTCAGCAGAAGGCGCTCTGGCATATGCGCGAAAGCATGTCGGAGGCGCAGAAGCCGGAGGGCGGATCGATCAAGCATGATGTTTCCGTGCCGGTTTCGGCAATCCCGGCCTTCATGCATGAGGCCGGCGAAGCCGTCATGGCTGCGATGCCGGGCGCCCGCATCTGCGCGTTCGGCCACATGGGCGACGGCAATATTCATTACAACATTTCCCAGCCCGTCGGCGCGGACAAGCAGGCTTTCCTTGAGCGCTGGCACGAGATGAACCATATCGTCCATGGTTTCGTCCTGGCACATGGCGGATCGATTTCCGCCGAGCATGGGATCGGCCAGCTGAAACGTGATGAGCTGGCATCGATCCGTCCGGCGATCGAAATGGAACTGATGCGCAGGATCAAGCGCTCCTTCGACCCGGCCGGCATCATGAATCCCGGAAAGGTCGTCAACGTCGACTAGAGGAGGTCGCTGCTAAGGCGGTCAGCCCGATGTGCCGCCGGTCAGAATGCTGAGCGCCGGTGAGTTGTTGGAATTGTTCTGCAGGTCATACATTGCGGTGAACCGCTTCAACAGCTTGTCGACCTTCTTCGAATCCTGAAGGTCGTCGAGATTGACGAACTTCTTCAGAAGATCGACCTGCTTCTCGACATCCATGCTGGAAATACCGCTCGGCAGGCTGAAGGTGGTTGTGATGACCTGGAACAACGCCTTGTCCCCGAGGATGCTGTAGAGCGAGGTTATGTCGGGAGCCTTGCGGGCGAAATAGAGAGCAAGACGCACGCCGTCGTTGCTTTCACCCTGCTGCGTTTCGAGAGTCTGCTGAAGATAGTTCGTCTGGGTCCGATCCTCGGCGCCGACATTCTGAACGGCGCCGATCTTGGCGCGTGTCAGGTCTCCGGCGGTATCGAAGTTAAAGTCGGCAACGATTTCCTTGAACTTGGAGTCTGCCTTTGTATTCAGATAGCTCTTGGAATCGGACGGATCCGACGTGAAGATCTTCCGCAAGGTTTCGTCGTCGTACTTTTTCGGATCGAGACCGTTCGCCTTCAGCACGAAGCTGGTCAGCTTGTCGTTCTTCAGGAAATCATCAAGCGACTTCACCTCGGCCATGCCTTTGGCGAAATCATCGACGGCCTTCGTCGCGTCCTTCGAAGCCTTGTCCTTGATCGAGCCGTCGTCCATTCCCAAGGTGGCACGCGACTTGTAGTTCGTCGCATACTTGGCCATGACGGCGGGTGACAGTGCCTGTACTTCCGACGTGATCTTGCCGTCGCTGCCGAAGTTGAAGGCGCGGACGAGATTGGTGATGCGCTCGTCCTTGAACGAGGCGACATAGCCGTTCGGATCATAGGGGTCGCTCTTCAGCAACTTGCGCAGTGTCGAACGCGGCACGTCCTGCTCCGTCAGCCCGTAGGCGCGCAGCGCCATCTGATAGGGATCCGGCAAGCCATCGTTGCTGTTGTCGAGATCCGCCGTCGCGTTGGAGCGGAGGAAATCGTCCACTTTCTTGATGTTGTCGTCGCTCATCCGCTCCTTGTAATTGGCGACGGCCGCGTCCATGGCCTCTTGTTGTGCGTCGTCATAGCGGACCGAATAGCTGTCGGTGGTGTTCATCAGTTGTTCGGCGCTTTGCGGACCGGAGGCGGCCGCGGCCGAGCCATCGGCAGCAAAACTGAAGCCTGCGTTGACATTGCTGAAGCCCTGAGCGGCAGCGAAGCTGGGATCAATCAAGATGTTCTTGAGATCAGCATCACTGATATTGGCCGGCATCTGGTAGACCGACTTGATAAAGCTGGTCAGCTTCGTATCCGCGATCAACTGGTCGACATTGGAAATCGTGCCGATCGTGCTCTGGAAGTAATCGAGGTTGGAGCGCGCGCCTGAACTGGTCACGCGCGCCTGAGCGGAGGTCTGCGCATTGACGTCATCCGGTACGCTGCCATCTGCCTGGAAGTTGAAAGCCGAATGGACCGCATCATAGCCAAGGCTGGCGGCATAGGTTGCGTCGGTGAGAACGCTCTTGAGATCGGCATCGCTGAAGGTCTGCGGTATGCCATAGGCATCCTTGATATAGCGCGTCAGCCCTGCGTCGGCGACGAGATCGTCGACGTTGGTGATGTTAACGATCGTGGACTGGTAGTAGCTGGTCGCCGAGGCGGCCAGGTCGCCCATGGTCTTTATCTGATCGGGCGTCTGCGCCGTGTAGGACGCCGCCGCGCCGTTGATCGTCCCGTCGGAATTGAAGTTGAACGCCTGATTGGCTTCGCTGAGATCCAGAGACGTCGCGTAGCTGGCATCGGTCAGCACGAGTCTCAGCGCTGCGGTGCTGAAATCCTGAGACATGCCGAAGGCCGTCTTGATGTAGGACGTTAGGCGGCTGTCAGCGAGAAGATCGTCGACGCTGGTGATCGCTCCGATCTTGGACAGGTAGTAGGCTTTGTTGTAGTCCGCTGCGGCAGGGGTGACGATCGACGGAACAGTCAAGTTGTACTGTTCCATGACGGCGTCCTTTTGGGCAGCGGTCTGCGCCGCGCCATTGACAGTGCCATCGGCATTAAAACTGAATTGCGCAGCAAGCGCCTGATATTTTTCGTTGCCGTTGACGTTCACGAAGCTGTTCGGATCGTTGACGTCGCTGGTTAGAACCTGCGTCAAGAAGTCATTGGAGACGTATGTAGGATCAATGCCGTAGGCCTTGAGGACATAGGTACGGACACGGCTGTCACCGACGATATCCGAGACATCCTGCGCTGCATCGATCGCATTGCCGTAGTAGTCGGTCTCCGTCGCCGCATTCTTGCTCTCGTCGGCAAAGGACTGCGTGTAGAGGCCGATCAGATCGTCTTCCTGCGCGTCGCTTTGCGCATCCGCTGCCGGCGAATTGAAGTTGAACGCGGCGGCAAATTCCTTGTAGCGCGTATCGGTCAGCTTGTTGGCGAAGCTGCCGGCATCGGTCAGATCACTCTCCAGGACTTTCTTCATGAAGGCCTTGGCGTAGGTCATGTCGTCGAGGCCATAGGCCTTCATCGCATAGCTGTAGAGCCTGTAGTTGCCGAGGAAATCGTCGACGTCTTTGACCTTGTTGATGTTGTCCTTGTAGTAGTCGGCGTCGCGCTTGACCGTGGCCTGGGAGGCAACGCGATCGAGGCTCTGCTTCATGTTCCCCGACACTATGTTGTAGGCCATCGAAGCAGAGATCATAACACGCCCTTTTCCGGCAAAGTCTTCAAAGTATGACAGAGTGGTTCTGCGCCATTTTGCGATAAAAAGCTTACCCGAGACTTACCCATCTTGCGTTGCAATATGAGACAGCCGGCGTTCACCCTCCGGAAACCTTGCCGGCTTCGGTTTTGATAACCATCCAGGGAGGCAAAGTTTTCTTAACCGCGATTTTTAAGCTGTCTCGAACAGGCGGCGCCTATTGTCGAGCCATAGAGGGCGAAAAGCCCCGAGGAGAAGACCGGAAACCGGCTCTCAGGTAAGACAAGGGTAGAATGAACATGAACAACACCGTTATGAAGCCCGTATGGGCTGGAACGACACTGCGTCTCGATCCGTCTCGCTTTCCCCAACAGGTCAGCTACGCCATCCACGACTCCACAAGTGACGTCAGCATAACGATCGACGAACGTGGCGCTATCCTGCGCAAGGTTCTCCCCTCGAGCGGCCTGCCGCTTTCGATCGCACTTCCCAAGCGCGCCTTCAAGGGCGTTGCCGCCCGCGCCATCGACCATGGCAACGGCGAGGTCACCGTAACCCTGGAGCTTCACCACGAAGATCCGGAGCTCTGCGTACCCCTTCTGGTCGCTCACGACCTGGCGGATATTGCCGCCGACTGGCGCAGCTGGTCGGAAGCCTTCCGCATTCCGATGCTGATGGTCGAGGCAGATGGCATTGCCCGTCCACTGGAAGAACATCTCGGCGACCTGCGGACCAGCGCATTGAAGCCGCGCCGCCGCCACTCCTACTTCGCCAACCGCCGCCCGCGCTTCCTCGTGCGTCGCACGACAGGCAAGCTCGGCGTCGCCATGAAGATCGAAGGCAAGGAAATCATCGCCCGCAGCTGAGCGGGGCGATCTGCCAAAACCGAAAACCCGGCCATTGTGCCGGGTTTTTCGTCTTGGTCTTCCGTATCTTGGCCTAAGGCAAGACAAAGAGCAGCGACAAGAAAAGGCCGGCAAAGATGATCAGTCCGACGCGATTGTTGGATTTGAACAGGGCCAGGCATTGCTCGCCGTCGTTGATATCCAGCGTTACGATTTGCCACGCAAACATACCGGCGGCAATGAGCAGGCCGAGATAGGCGAACAGTCCGACACCTGCCGCCAGGAAGGCGCAGAAGGCGAGCACGAGGGTCAGACCATAGAGGCCGACGAGCCACTGTTTCGTCTTGTCGCCGAACAGCCGCGCGGTGGAACGAACGCCGATCAGTTCGTCGTCCTCCTTGTCCTGATGGGCGTAGATGGTGTCGTAACCGATCGTCCAGACCACCGAGGCGACGTAGAGGAAAATAGGCGCCAGCGAGAGGCTCCCGAAAATCGCGGCCCAGCCCATCAAGGCACCCCAGGAGAAGGCAAGGCCAAGGAAGAACTGCGGCCAATCCGTAAAGCGCTTGGCAAAGGGATAAAGTGCCACAATGGCGAGCGAGAGGACGCCGAGGATGACGGCAAACCAGTTCAACTGCAGCACGACCAGCAGCCCAACCAGCGCCTGCAGGACGATGAACGCCTTGGCCTGGGTGCGCGTCACCCGACCCGACGGCAGCGGCCGCGAACGAGTTCGCGCCACTTCCATGTCGATCTTGTGGTCGACGAGATCGTTGTATGTGCACCCTGCCCCGCGCATCGCGACTGAACCGATGAAATAGAGAAGGAGATGGAAAACCAGCTGGCCGCCAGAAAACTGGCCGAGAGTGGCTGCGGCATTGGCAGCCATTGTCGCCGACCAGAAGCAAGGCCACATCAAGAGCTGCCAACCGATCGGCCGATCCCAGCGCGCAAGCTGCGCATAAGGCCAGAGCCACGGAGGCAAGATCCGGTATACCCAGTTGTTCGAAGGCGCATCCGCAACGCGCCCGTTTATTCCGCCGATCTGTTGCATGACGCCATCTAGCGATCGGTCAAGGCGCGGGTCAAGCCGTCATGCGGCCGCAGCGCCAAACTCTACAGACCCCTGCTCGCCGGAAAGGTAGATGCGGGCAAGCGCAACCGCAGCGTAGCTGACGCTGAGCGCCTGAAGGAATGCCGCAATCGCCGAGATTGCAAGCATAACGACGTTCGGCTTTCCATCGATCAGCAGCAATGGCGAGATCGAAAGGTGAGACGCCAGCACAACAAGCAGGATCGACAAAACCGCTGGCAGAACGATCGCGGCGATCAGACGACCTAACGTCGACACCAGTCGCGAGACGCCGCGTCGGAGCGCATCCAAAAGCGATGTGCCGACACCGGTAATGCTTGAGACCGGCCAGGTTCCAAACAACGACAGCACCAGTGCATAGGCGATCAGCGCAGCGAAGGTGTAAATCAGCACGCTTGCCGATATGTCCAATCCCGACGGCAAGAACATGAAGATCGGCAGGGAGATCCCGAGCGCAGCAATCAACAGCGCCAGCGTCTTGAGGAAATAGGGAAACGTCCTTCCGAAGCCTGCACGCTTTCCGATCTCGGCGAATGACCAGGAGTAGATCACCGCGCCCTGGACGCACATAGCGAGATAGCTCCACATGAACGTCGTCGCGCCACTCGACGTCGTCTTGCCCGAAACTTCGTCGAATACCGCAATCGCCACGACAGCAATGACGACGACCAGATACATGGACCAGTTTCTGCCGATAATGCCGAACGTCTCGCGTAGCATCCCGCCTTCCCCCTTGTGCTTCTGGGTACGCACTCAATCTGAGTCGAGACTGCTCGTCAAAGTCGTATTCCTAGATGCCGTTCCAGCGCCGGATGACCGGCTCCGTCAGGTCGTGCTCGTAGCCGAGAACGCTGATGCTCGTCGTGTCCAGAATGAACCGCGCCCCGTCCGCCGGCGGCAACCCGAGCCAGCGGGCCCCGAGGACGCGCAGGAAGTGCGAACTGGAGAAGATCAGGATGGCGGCATTGGCCTGCCGCAGTTCCACGATGATCCGGTCAGCCCGCGCACCAACGTCGTTCGCCGCCTCGCCGTTCGGGCAGCCGTCGCGAAACAGCTGCCAGCCTGGTCGGGTCGCATGAATTTCCTTGCTGGTGACGCCCTCGTAGTCGCCATAGTCCCATTCAGCCAGATCGTCCTTGACAATCGCGCCAACTCCGAAACCGGCAAGTTCGCAGGTGTTGCGGGCGCGTTGCGACGGGCTCGACCAGACGGCCGCGAAGCTCTTGCCCGCAAGACGTGGACCGACCTGACGCGCGGCCACCTCGCCGTTTTCGGTGAGCGGGATATCACTGCGGCCAGTGTGTCGTCCGGACAGGCTCCATTCGGTTTCGCCGTGACGGACAAGATAGATTTCCGGAAGGGTGTTTGCCATTGCCATCAGGCTCCGAAATTGAAAGGGCGCGGTCCTTGCCGCGCCCTTTGATCTGGGTCAGAGAATGACCTTTTCGAGCGGCGGACGCGTCGCCTCGAATTCCTTCAGCTTTGCCTCGTTCGCCGCGATGTAGTCGCGATTGTCGGGGGTCGAATACTGGTTCTTGGAAATCTGGATCTGCATGACGAATAGTTCGTCCCAGCGGAAGCCGATCTCGGATCCGGCGAGATAGAACTCCCACATACGGAAGAATTGCTCGTCGTAGAGCGCGACCGCGTCGGCCTTTCGCGCGACGAAGCGGTCGCGCCAGTGGCGCAATGTGTAGGCGTAATGCAGCGGTAGCACTTCGACATCGCGAACCAGCAGCCCCGCACTTTCGATGAACGGCAGCGTCTCGCCGATCGACGGGATATAGCCCTGCGGGAAGATATACTTCTCGATGAAGGCATTGGTCGCGAAACTCGGCTTCGGACGCGCAATCGAGTGCAGCACCATGACGCCGTCATCGGCAAGAAATTCATGCACCTTCTTGAAGAACTTGCCGAAATTGCCGATGCCGACATGCTCGAACATGCCGACCGATACGATCCGGTCGAACTTCCTGCCGGTCATCGTGCGGTAATCCTGCAGCTCGAAGCGCGCGCGATCGGCAAGGCCGCGCTTCTGCGCACGCTCCCGCGAGATCTTCAGCTGCTCCTTGCTGAGCGTGATGCCGGTGAGCTCCAGCCCTGGCGTGGATTCCACCAGGTACATGCCCATGCCACCCCAGCCGGAGCCGATCTCCAGAACGCGCTGGTTCGGTTCGAGCAGAAGCTTCGCGGCGATGTGCCGCTTCTTGGCGACCTGCGCCTCCTCCAGGCTGATGCCGGGCGGGTTGTAGTAGGCACAGGAGTATTGCCAATCCTCGTCGAGAAAGAGTTCGAAGAGCTTTTCGGACAGATCGTAATGGTGGGCAACGTTACGTCTGTTGCGGTTGATCGGAATGCGGCTTTTCAGCTGCTGCAGGGCAATGCGTCCGATCAGTAGGGCCGCCATCGGGATATCGAAGATCTCGTTGGTGGTATTCTGTTTCACCATCGCCAGGAAATCGTAGATGTTGCCCTGTTCGAGGATGAACCGGCCCTCCATGAACATTTCCCCAAGTTTCAGGGTGGGGTCGCGGCGGATCAGCTGTTCCGCCTCTTCATCGGCCATGCGAACGACAACCAGTTCACCGGTGCCGTCGCCAACCATATGCGTCTCGCCGCTGGCGAGAGTCAGTCTCAGATTACCCTTACGGATGAGTTTTTGGACGATCGATAAGAAAGCCGACGCCATAAGCAAGGCCTCGCATTGTGACAGGATGGTCCAATCAACTTAGTACCTCTCTGCCGCCTTACAAGCGCCGTATTTCACACCTCGGCAACATGGTCGCCAAAGTGTGACATTTTTGCAAATTCGATGGCTAAGCGCTTATTTTCGCTTCATCGCCTCGGCCAGCGCGGCGCCGAAAGCTCCCTGGCTCTCTGGCTTTGCCGGAGCCGAGCGGCGGTCGTTCTGACCACGGGACGGCTGATTTCCGCGCGACTCGCCACGCGGCGCCGGAGCCTGCGAACCGTCATCCTTTCGCATCGACAGGCCAATGCGCTTGCGCTTGGCATCGACCTCGACGACGCGAACCTTCACCACGTCGCCCGCCTTCACGACTTCATGAGGATCTTTGACGAAGCGATCGGCAAGCTGCGAGACATGCACCAAGCCATCCTGATGGACGCCGATATCGACGAAGGCGCCAAAGGCCGCGACGTTGGTGACCGTACCTTCCAGCATCATCCCAGGCACCAGGTCGGAAATCTCATGGACGCCTTCTGCGAAGGTCGCGGTTTTGAAGCTCGGGCGTGGGTCGCGGCCAGGCTTTTCCAGTTCGGCGAGAATGTCCTTCACCGTCGGCAGGCCGAATTTCTCGTCGATGAACTGGCGCGGATCGACGGCCTTAACGGCAGCGCTGTCGCCCATCAGCGAACGTAGGTCGCGGCCACAGGCAGCGACGATCTTCTTGGCGACACCGTAGGCTTCCGGGTGAACCGAGGAGGCGTCAAGCGGCTCCTTGCCATCGCGAATGCGCAGGAAGCCAGCGCATTGTTCGAAGGTGCGCTGGCCAAGACGGGCGACCTTCAGCAGGTCACGGCGGCTCTCGAAGCGGCCTTCGCTGTCACGGTGTTTGACGATCGCCTCGGCGATCGAGGCGCCCAGGCCGGAGACGCGCGACAGCAGCGGCGCGGACGCGGTGTTGAGATCCACACCAACGGCATTCACCGCGTCTTCGACAACGGCGTCGAGCGAGCGCGACAGTTTCTGCTGATCGACGTCGTGCTGATACTGACCGACACCGATCGACTTCGGTTCGATCTTGACGAGCTCGGCCAGCGGATCCTGCAAACGACGGGCGATGGAGACGGCACCGCGCAACGACACGTCGAGGTTCGGGAACTCAAGCGCCGCTGTTTCGGATGCGGAATAAACCGAAGCGCCGGCTTCCGAGACGATCACCTTGGTCGGCTTCGGTGCGGGCAGATCGGAGAGCATGTCGGCGACGAGCTTTTCCGTCTCGCGGCTGCCGGTACCGTTGCCGATCGAGATCAGTTCGACATTGTGCTTGCGGATCAGCGAGGCGAGCTCCAATTGGGCGCCGCGCACGTCGTTTCTCGGTTGGAACGGATAGACGGTCGAAGTTGCGACGACTTTGCCTGTTGCGTCGGTGACGGCAACCTTGACGCCTGTGCGGATGCCCGGATCGAGGCCCATCGTGGCGCGCGAACCGGCAGGGGCGGCCAGCAACAGGTCTTTGAGGTTGCGGGCGAAGACATGAATCGCCTCTTCCTCGGCGCGTTCACGCAGCTCGCGCATCAGGTCGAGCGACAGCGACATGGAGAGTTTGACGCGCCAGGTCCAGCTCGCCACCTCCATCAGCCAGCGATCGCCGGGACGGCTGCTGCCGATCTCGTAGGCGGCGGCGATCATGCGCTCGACCGGCTTGTTCGGCGATACGGTCTCGGCATCGGCCTCGATTGTCAGCGTCAGCACTTCCTCGTTCCAGCCGCGCAGCATGGCAAGCGCGCGATGGCCGGGCGCCGTCGCCCAGCGCTCGGAATGATCGAAATAGTCGGAGAATTTTTCGCCCGCAGCCTGCTTGCCGTCGACGACCTTCGCCTTCAGCAAGGAAGCACTGCGCATGTGGGCGCGCAGCTTTCCAAGCAGGTCGGCGTTTTCCGAAATACCTTCGGCGACGATGTCGCGTGCGCCTTCAAGCGCCGTCTTCACATCAAGCACATCGGCGCTGATAAAGCCTTCCGCCAGCGTCGCGGGCTCCTTTGAGCGATCCGCGAGGATGGCTTCGGCCAACGGTCCAAGGCCACGTTCGCGGGCGATCTCGGCGCGGGTGCGGCGCTTTGGCTTGTAGGGGAGATAGAGATCCTCAAGCTCGGCCTTGGTGCCCGCCTTGGCGATCTTCGCCATCAGCTCGTCGGTCATCTTGCCTTGGCCGTTGATGGACTCGACAATCGTGTCGCGGCGGGCTTCCAGTTCGCGCAGATAGACCAGCCGCTCGGCCAGATTGCGCAGCTGGGTATCGTCCAGCCCACCCGTCACTTCCTTGCGGTAGCGGGCGATGAAGGGCACGGTCGCCCCCTCGTCCAGCAGCTCGATCGCAGCCTTGGCCTGATCCGGCCGGGCGTTGATTTCGGAAGAGATGACAGCGGCGAGCGAACGAAGATCAGCGGCCATGGGAGTTCCTGCGTTTCACAAAAGTCGCGGGACAATAGCGACGGAAAACGGCAAGGCAATGCCCGACGTTGCTATCCACAGCAACATAGCACGGATGGCGGCCGTTTTTGCGGTTGTGCAGATGCGCCATTCTTTGCTAGCAGAGGCGACCGTTTTTAGCCCCGCCTTTGTGGCGCCTTCCCTGGGGAAGGCAAGGAAAGTGACATGCCAGATCTGCTCCTAGAACTCCGCTCCGAAGAGATCCCGGCCCGCCTGCAGCGCAAGGCTGCCGGCGACTTGAAGAAGCTCGTCACCGATGCGCTGGTCGAGGCAGGACTTTCCTACGAGGGTGCGCGCGAATACTGGACGCCGCGCCGGCTGACGCTCGACATCCGCGGTCTGACGGCGCGCTCCGCCGACGTGCGCGAAGAGAAGAAGGGCCCCCGCACCGACGCCAACGAAAAGGCGATCGAAGGCTTCCTGCGCGGCGCCGGCCTGTCTTCCGTTTCCGAGGCGCAGATCCAGAGCGACCCGAAGAAGGGCGATTTCTACATCGCTATCATCTCCAAGCCGGGTCGCGCCGCCGAAGAGATCATCAGCGATGTCATGCCGGGCATCATCCGCGATTTCCCCTGGCCGAAGCCGATGCGCTGGGGCGCGGCTTCCGCTCAGCCGGGCTCGCTGCGCTGGGTCCGGCCGTTGCAATCGATCGTCTGCACGTTCGGCACTGAACACGAAGAGACTGTCGTCATTCCGTTCTCGATCGACGGCATCGTCGCCTCCAACGTGACTTACGGCCATCGTTTCCATGCGCCCGGCGCCATCACCGTCAAGCGTTTCGGCGATTACATCGCGAGCCTCGAAAAGGCCAAGGTGATCCTCGATGGCGAACGCCGCAAGGACATCATCCTCCACGATGCCCGTGACGTCGCTTTTGCGAACGGCCTGGAGCTGGTCGAGGACGAAGGGCTGCTCGAAGAGGTGTCAGGCCTCGTCGAATGGCCCCAGGTGCTGATGGGCAGCTTCGAGGAAGACTACCTCTCGATTCCGGCGGAGATCATCCGCCTGACGATCAAGACGAACCAGAAGTGTTTCGTGACCCGGCCGGTTGGCGGCGACGCACTGTCGAACAAGTTCATCCTCGTCTCGAACATCGAGGCCAGCGACGGCGGCAAGGAAATCATCCACGGCAACGGCAAGGTCGTGCGCGCGCGCCTCTCTGACGCGTTGCACTTCTGGAAGCGCGACCAGGGCGATCTTCCAGATCTCGAAACGCTCGAGGCTTCAGCAAAGAAATTCGGTCTCGACCTCAAGAAGCCGCTCGACCAGCGCATGGCGAAGCTCGATGCGCTCGGTGTGACGTTCCATGCCAAGCTCGGCACGCAGGGCGAGCGGGTGGAGCGCATCCGCGCCATGGCCGCAAAGGTCGCATTCCCTCTCGGCGCCGATTACAAGCTGGTCGACAGGGCCGTCGTGCTTGCCAAGGCCGACCTGCGCACCGAGGCTGTCGGCGAGTTTCCGGAACTGCAGGGTGTCATGGGGCGCAAATATGCCGCTCTTCAGGGCGAGGACGCAGTTGTCGCGACTGCGATCGAGGAGCATTACAAGCCGCAGGGACCATCCGACCAGTTGCCGCAGGACAAAGTTGCGATCACCGTGGCGCTTGCCGACAAGCTCGACACGCTGATCGGCTTCTGGGCTGTAGACGAGAAGCCGACCGGCTCGAAGGATCCATTTGCACTGCGCCGCGCAGCCCTTGGCGTCATCCGCATCCTGCTGGAGCGCCGCGTGCGCCTGACGCTGTTGCCGCGCATCACGAGCCACATGGGCCGCATCGATACGGATATCGGCAAGGCCGTTGACGACAACGACCTGTCGCGCCAATTCGACCTTCTCTCCTTCTTCCACGATCGCCTGAAGGTCTACCTCCGCGATCAGGGCGCACGCTACGATCTTATCGATTCCGTCCTGACCCCTGAAACGGACGACCTGCTGATGGTGGCTCGCCGCGTCGAAGCGCTGACGGCTTTCATCACCTCGGAGGACGGCAAGAACCTGTTGGTGGGCACCAAGCGCGCCACACAGATCCTGGCTGCTGAAGAAAAGAAAGGCACGGTCGTCGCTGACGGTGTTTCGGAAAATCTGTTCCGACTCGACGCCGAGAAGCAACTGTTCGCGGCAATCACCAAGGCTTCCGCCGAGGCATCCGCTGCCGTAGAGAAGGAAGACTTCCGCTCGGCCATGGAGGCGCTCTCGAAGCTTCGCGCGCCGGTCGACAGCTTCTTCAACGACGTGCTTGTCAACGACGAAGACGCCGCCATTCGCGCCAATCGTCTTGCCCTGCTGCGCCTGATCCGTGAAGCAACCGGGACTGTCGCCGACTTCTCGAAGATCTCCGGCTAAGCCCCAGGCATCCGCGCGTCAGGTTTGACATGCGGATGGCGCCCTAACCTCCGGCGTCATCTGCAGAATTTCGCCTATTCAGATTTTGATTCAAGGACGGAATTCCGCTGGCATCAGTTCGCGATACCGAGCGTGACGGCAGCGAGAACCGCGTAGCGGGTGGTCTTCGCGATGGTCACAAGTAACAGGAACATCGGGAACGGTTCGCGCAGGACGCCGGCTACAATGGTGATGGGATCGCCGATAACGGGCACCCAGCTCAGCAACAGCGACCATTTGCCATAGCGGCGATACCAGCGCTGCGCCTTGTCGAGCGCAGGCTGGCGGATGGGAAACCAGCGTTTGTCGCGGAACCGCTCGATTCCGAGCCCGAGCAGCCAGTTGATGGTCGACCCAAGGACGTTGCCTATCGTTGCCACCAAAATCAGCGCGAAGACCGGATGCTGGTTTGCCAGGATAAGCGCGATAAGGCCGGCTTCCGATTGCATCGGGAAAATCGTCGCTGCTGCAAAGGCCATCAGGAAAAGGCCGGTATAGACCGCAAGATCGGTCATGAATTATTGGCGCCAATGCATCGCCGCACCCAATTCCCCTTCATCGCGCCAGATAGCGGGCTGGAACTATCACGTCCTTGGGGCTATGCCAAAGCCATGAACAAGATTCTCGTCAGCGCCTGCCTCATGGGACATGCCGTCCGCTATGACGGCCAGTCGAAGCCGCTCGCCCATCCGGCGATCGCGCGCTGGATCGAGGAAGGGCGGCTGGTGACCATCTGTCCCGAGATGTCCGCCGGAATGCCGGTGCCGCGTCCGCCGGCCGAAATCGAGGGCGGCGCCACCGGCGAGGATGTGCTTGATGGCACCGCCCGCGTCGTCGAGATCACCGGCGGCGACGTGACCGACGAGTTCAAGCAGGCAGCCGAAAATGCGCTTGACCTCGCCACCGAGGCCGGCTGCCGCTATGCGTTGCTGATCGATGGGAGCCCCTCATGCGGCTCGGGTTTTGTCTATGACGGCACGTTCTCCGGAAACAAGCACACGGGGAACGGCGTGACAGCGGCTTTTCTGAGGAGGGCCGGCATTGCCGTCTACTCCGACCGCGATATCGAGGCCCTGGTCACACGGCTCGATGCCGACGAGGCCAACAGCGCCACCTGAAACTACCTAGCGACCTCCATGTAAAAAACGGCCGCCGGATCGCTCCGAC
This sequence comes from Rhizobium sp. BK176, assembly GCF_024808055.1. Classification (NCBI taxonomy): domain Bacteria; kingdom Pseudomonadati; phylum Pseudomonadota; class Alphaproteobacteria; order Hyphomicrobiales; family Rhizobiaceae; genus Rhizobium; species Rhizobium sp. BK176. The sequence goes on from NZ_JANUBV010000002.1 coordinate 462,618, forward strand.
GGCCGTTCATTTGTATTGCTGCCTACGCTCAGGCGGCGCGGCGAACCTGCGTGCTGTAGTCTTGGCTGTTGCCGACGCGGAAACCGCGGATGAGGTTGAGAAGCTCGTCGGTGTCGGTTGCCAGCGACTCGGCCGACGCAGTGGTTTCCTCCGCCATTGCGGCGTTCTGCTGGGTCGCGGCGTCGAGCTGGTTCATCGACGAGGAGATAGAGCGCAGCGTCGTATCCTGCTCGGAGGCGCTGTGGGCGATCTTGGCAACGATCTCGTTGGCGGCCTTGATCTGGTCGGAGATGCGCTTGAGCGCCTCACCGGCTTCGCCGACCAGGCGAACGCCCTGATCGACCTGACCTGACGAGCGGGCGATCTGATCCTTGATCTCCTTGGCGGCGGCGGCCGAACGCTGCGCCAGTTCGCGGACTTCCTGAGCAACGACCGCGAAGCCCTTGCCGGATTCGCCAGCGCGGGCGGCTTCGACGCCGGCGTTCAGCGCCAGCAGGTTGGTCTGGAAGGCGATGTCGTCGATGACGCCGATAATCTTGCCGATCTCGGCCGACGACTTCTCGATACCGCTCATTGCTTCGATCGCTTCGGAGACAACCGCATCGCTGCGGCTCGCCTCGCCGCTGACGGCCTCGACGCGCTTGCTCGCTTCATGGGCGCCTTCGGCGGTCTGACGAACGGCAACGGTCAGCTCGTCGAGCGCTGCCGAGGTTTCCTCGAGGCTCGCGGCCTGACGCTCGGTGCGCTGCGACAGATCGTTGGAGGCGCGACGGATCTCTTCCTTGCTGACGGCGATGTCGCCGCCCTTGGCGCTGACCTTGGCCATCGCCGCTTCGAGGTGCGATAGCGCGTCGTTGAAGTTGTCGCGGAGGGCTGCGTACTTCTGACCGAGATCGGCGCAACGCACCGTGAGGTCGCCGCGTGCGATCTGCTCCAATGCCTGGCCGATGGTCGAGACGACGTGGTTCTGGGCGACCGTTTCCTCGCGCTGCAGGCGCTGACTGTTTTCGCGTTCGCCGTCGAGGGCCATCTGCTGGGCAGCCTCGCGCTCGGACATAGCGTGACGTTCCTTGACCTTCTGCTGCAGCGACTGCGTCGCCTTTGCCATCATGCCGACTTCGTTGTTCATGTCGGCATGCGGGATTGCAAGCGCGACGTTCTCGTCGGCAACCGCTTCCAGCGCCTGATGCACATCCTGCAGCGGCTTGGAGATGCCGCGGATGAAATAGAAGGCGGCAGCGATACCGGCGACCGCGATGATCGCGCAGGCAATGAGCGCCTTCCAGATCGCCTCATTGATCTGCGCCTGCAGGTCGTCGAGGTAGACGCCGCTGGACACGACCAGCTGCCAAGGCTCGAAGGCGGCCGAGTAGGAACCCTTCTCGAACAGCTTGTCGTCAGGCTGGCCGGGTTTGCTCCAGTAGTAGATGGTGCGACCGCCGCCGGCCCGACCCTTGGCGACCATGTCCTTGCTGAAATAAGTGCCGTTCTGGTCCACCTGCCCGCCCATGTTCTTGCCGATATTGTCCGGCTTCGGGTGGAAGCGTTGGACGACGTCGTAATCGTAGCCGAACAAGTAGCCAGCCGGTTCGAACTTGACCTTGGAGAGAACCTTGAATGCTTCGGCCTGCGCGGCCTCATGCGTCATCTCGCCTGACTTTTCACGCTGGTAGTAGGAGTCGAGAATGGAGATCCCGGACTGAACCTGCGCACGCAGAAGGTCGAAGCGGTCGTCGTAGATCGCCTGCGAGGTCGTTTTGATCTGGAAATAAGTGGCGATGGCGAAGGCTGCCATGAGCACGCCCACAAGGGCGAACAGTTGATGAGCAATCTTAAGCTTTTTCATGAATGTCTCGCGAAAACGGTGGGTTCGGCAATTCCGGATCGGTGAACTCCCGACCTCTGCGCTGACCCGCGCTTGGCGACGACAACATGCGTCTTCCGGCCTGGTCGTTAGAATTAGAGTGAAGGAATTAACAATTGCCAAGTGATGAACGCCTGCAGGATTATCAAATGTAATCAGTGCATTCTTGCAGTCCGCGGAGAGCTTGATTCATCCGTGCGCCCGAAAGTTGAAGTGCTTTCGCAAGGCTCGCCGCACGGTTTTCCGAGGCCGATGGTTGAGCTATATTTCTGACATGGCTGAGCCTTCGTATGCCTTCGGTGAATTCGTTCTCGATCCCGGCCGCGGCCTGCTGCGGAACGGGCGGGTGGTCCCGCTTGGCCAACGCGGCATTGCCCTTCTTGAAGCGTTACTTAAAGGCCGCGGCGGCGTTGTTTCCAAGGATGCGTTGATGGAGCGCGTCTGGCCCGGAATTGCCGTCGAGGAGAGCAACCTGACCGTCCAGGTCGCCGCGCTGCGCAAGGCGCTTGGGCCGGCGCCCGATGGGCAGGAATGGATCGCGACGGTGCCGCGCACCGGCTACCGCTTCATGCCGACAACCGTGGAGGCGAAAGCGGCTGCGACCCAGGAGCTGCGGCCGGCACTCGCAGTCCTGCCCTTCAGCAATCTCAGTGGCGATCCGAGGCAGGATTATTTTGCCGACGGGATCGTCGACGAAATCATAGCGGCCTTGAGCCGGTTCCGAAGCTTTGCCGTGATCGCCCGGGACTGTTCCTTTGCCTATAGGGGAATGGATGTGCGAAAGATTGCCGCCGAACTCGGCGTCCGCTACGTGCTTGAAGGGAGCATCCGCCAGTCGAGCAATCGGCTCCGTATCGTGGCAGAACTCGTCGAAGGTCAAGGCAGAACACATATGTGGGCGCAGACCTTCGATGGCACCCTGGACGAGATATTCGATTTTCAGGATCGCATCACCGAACGCGTCGCGACGCTGATCGAACCGCTGATACAGACAGCCGAGATCGAGCGATCACGGCGCGAGCGGCCGGGAAGCGTCGCCACCTACGACATCTACCTGCAGGCACTGGCGAAGATCTCGACGGAAATTGAAAGCGACAACGCGGCCGCCTATGCCCTTCTCATGCAGGGGCTCGCGGTCGAGCCGGACAACGCGCAGCTGCTTTCCCATGCTGCATGGGCACTCGAGCATCGCTACACGATGGGCTGGCCGGCGCTCACCGACGACGATGTGCGTGCATGTGCCGCGCTGGCCCGGAAGGCGCTGGAGCATGGCGCGGGTGACGCCATGGTCATGGCCCATTGCGGCGTCGCCTTGATGCAGACGGTGAAGGACTATGATTGGGGGCTCGCGGTTTTGCAGGCGGCCGCCGAATCCAATCCCAACAATCCGATGGCGGTTGTCAGGGCGGGCGTCGGGCATCTTCATTGCGGCGACATCAGCGATGCGCTCAGCCACTTCCACAGGGCCAATCGGCTAACGCCCGGCGATCGGGGCGCACATTTCTCGCTTTGCGGTATCGCGCATGCCTATGTCGTCCTTGGAGAGTACGATCAGGCCGTCGCGTGGGCGTCGAGGGCGCTTGCCAGCAATCCGAATTTCGAAGCTACTTTATGGGTCCTCATTGCTGCGAGCGCGCATCTCGGGCGCATGGAGGAAGCCCATCGTCATCTTGCAGCGTTGAGACGACTGACGCCCGACATCACGATCGAGCGCATCCGCGCCGGCCAGGCCAGCAAATATCCGGATCGCATCGCCGGCGTCCTCGACGGGTTGCGATTGGCGGGCGTTTCGGAGCGATAGATTCGGATTGTTTCGGAACTTTTCCGCGTGCGGTTCAGGACCGGAACACCGCAACCAGCAGAGACTGCTTCCACTGCAAAACCGCAAGTGGGAGACGGCAATGATTACGACACTGACCATCCTTTCCCTCGATCAGGGACGCATTTATTCCCCTCAGCCGGAACCCAGTGCCGACTTGGCCCCTGACGAAAGCGAAGCAGGAGTGGCGGCCGTCAGGCACGGTACCAAACAGCATCTGCGCTGGTTGAATGCTTCGACCGGATGGCAGGCACTTACACGTCTGCTTGTCCCGACCTTCGGAAGCACCCCCGTTCGGCAAGGCGCACTAGAAACGAAAAATGCGCCCCTGCTTCTCTCAGGGACGCATTTTATCCACCGCGGGGGTGGACCCCGGTCGACCGAAACCTTGGTCAGGCTGGGGCAGGGAACTGGAAATCAGGGCCGAAGCTCGAACTTAGAAACGTCGAGCGGCGTCATTTGTTCCTTCGGCGCAGCTCCCAGGCCCGCCGCGATCGGCTTGACGTCGCCACCGATAACCGCCGCCGTCGTCGAGGCACGGTCAATGTTGTCGGCCGGCTGCTTGGCGGCTGTCATGGACTCGGTTGGGGCCTTGGTTACGAAAACGACCGGCGAGCCACCCATCCAGCCTTCGGTGCGATAAAGCTTCTTCTGGCCATCGACATCGCGAATTTCCGAGGATTGCAGCGAGCCGGGCGCGAGCGTCGGGACCGTGTAGTCCTTCTTGCGTTCGACGGTTTCAAGCGGTGGGCAGGTTTGGCAGCTTTCCTGGCTGATGCTCCCGCCATCGGTATGCGCGTCCTTGCCGACCACCTCGATCGAGGAGGCACAGGCAGAACCTGCCGCAAACACAGCTATCGCACCCAAGAGAACCTGACGCATGGAACACTCCGTCTCACGTTGAGAGGAGATTAGCGCGGCTTTGTTTCCATCCCGTCAGGGGAAAGGGTAAAAATTTAGAGAACTGACCCGATTTCGGGTTTGCTCACGCCTTTTCGCGTTCGATCGCGCGCCAGCCGATGTCACGGCGGCAGAAACCGTTGTCCCAATCGACCTTGTCGAGCAGCGTGTAGGCACGAACCTGCGCCTCGCCAACGGTCTTGCCTGTCGCGGTAACGTTCAGGACACGGCCGCCGGTTGCGACCAGTGCTCCATCCTTCAGGGCTGTGCCGGCGTGAAACACCTTGGCGCCCTCGCCTGCTTCCGGGATATGGCGGATGGAGGTGTTTTTGTCGTAGGGGCCCGGATAGCCCTTCGATGCCATGACGACCGTGAGGGCCGGATCATCCGTCCATTCGGCGGACACCTGATCGAGCGTGCCGGTGGCGGTAGCATGGAGGAGCGGTAGAAGATCGCTCTTCAGGCGCATCATCAGCACCTGGCACTCGGGATCGCCAAAGCGGACATTGTATTCGATAAGCTCGGGGCCCTTGGCTGTTATCATCAGGCCGGCGAAGAAGACGCCGGAAAAGGGATAGCCGCTCTCGGCCATGCCGCGCATGGTCGGCTCGATGATTTCCTTCATCGTGCGCTCGACCATCTCTGATGTCATCACAGGCGCAGGGGAGTAGGCGCCCATGCCGCCCGTGTTCGGGCCGGTGTCGCCCTCGCCCACCCGCTTGTGATCCTGGGCCGTTGCGAGCGGCAGGACATGCTTGCCGTCGCAGAGGCAGAAGAAGCTCGCCTCCTCGCCGTCGAGATAGGCTTCGATGACAACCTCGGCACCAGCCGCACCGAAGGCACCCTCGAAGCAGTCGTCGACGGCGGCGAGCGCCTCATCGACGGTCATGGCGACGGTCACGCCCTTTCCGGCAGCAAGACCATCGGCCTTGACGACGATCGGGGCGCCCTGCTCACGGATATAGGCCTTGGCCTTCGGAGCGTTGTTGAAGCGCTGGTAGGCGCCGGTCGGAATGTCGTAGCGGGCGCAGATATCCTTGGTGAAGCCCTTCGAGCCCTCGAGCTGGGCCGCCGCCGCCGACGGGCCGAAGACGGCGTAGCCTTCGGCGCGCAGCTTGTCGGCAATGCCGGCGACGAGCGGCGCTTCCGGGCCGACGACGACGAAGTCGATCGCCTTGTCCTTGCAGAAGGCGATGACGGCATCATGGTCGTCGACATTGAGGGCAATCAGGGTCGCATGCTCGGCGATGCCGGGATTGCCGGGCGCGGCGTAGAATTCCGTCATGAGAGGCGATTGCGCCAGCTTCCAGGCCAATGCGTGTTCGCGTCCGCCCGATCCGATCAACAGAACCTTCATGCCCGTCCCTTTCACGTTTCCGTCTGGCGGTTAAGGGGAGAGCGCCGAAAGGTCAAGCGAGAATGCTTGCCCGGGTCAAGCAGGAATGCTTACCGCTGGGCAAGCCGGATTGCTTCGCGGGGTCCTACCAGCCGCCACCGCCGCCACCGCCACCGCCGCCACCAGAGAAGCCGCCCGAGGAACCGCCACCGGAAAAGCCGGAGGATGAACTGGACGGCGGCGCCGGAATGGTGGACGCGATGGTTGAGGCCATCGACGAGGAGAAGCCGCCGATACGATCGGAAAAGTTGCCGCTGCCGAAATTGCCGGAATACCACGATGGGGCGTAAGCGGCCGCGGCGCCTGCCGCTGCTGCGGCAAGCCATGTCTCGAAGGCGCGCGACCAGGGCTTTTCAACGCCGAGCGCCACGGCATAGGGCAGCAGTTTCTCGAAATGCTGAGGCGACATCTGAGGCGCGCCCGCCATGTTCATGCGGTCCTTCTCGGCCAGCGTCATGTACTGGCGCAGACCGTCGATGCCGTCCATCAGCTTGGCACCGAGCGGGGTCGGCGCTCCCATGATGAAGACGTAGAGCAGGTTCAGGAGAATGATGCCGCCGATGGCAAAGAGCATCGGCGTTTCGTGGAGTTCGACCAGCGAGGAGAACAGCGCCAGTGCCAGTGACGACACGATGCTGAAGCCGATGAAGACGGCAAAGGCGATCGCGATCACGGACATGATCTTGGCGCCAAGCGATCTGCCCGGACGGAGTGACTTGGCGAAACCGGCAACGAAAACCGAGAGGAAGACGACAACGACGATCGGAATGATCATCAAGGCGATGGTATCGGGCTCCAGCGTTCCGAAGACGAAAAGGGCCACCAGTGACGCGGCGCTGAGCGCGATGCCGCCCGTCGTGTAGCCGGTATTCGCGTTGTAGTACTTGCCGCGGTGCTCGCGCTCGATGGCGGCGCGGAAGCTGTCGCCCACCGATTTCACCTTCGTTCCGTTAGCCTCGTCGATCGCCAGCGAGCCCTTGGTTCCCACTGCGTTGAGCAGGCTGGCTTCTCCGGCTTCCAGCCTTTCTTTGCCAACCGGCTTGTCGGTGCGACGAATGATGATCGAATTCTTGAGGTCGTCCAGCACGACATAGCCGCGCACCGCCAGATTGAGGGCAGTGGCCGACAGCGCCGTCCAGCCCTGGCCGGAGAAGCCACGATTGTCGATATAGTTCACCAGTGCCGGCGATATGCCGTCGGGCGGATCCCAGCGCGGCACCAGCACGCCGCGCGCCGGGTCACGGCCGACCTTCAGCCAGGAGCGCGTGTAGTAGAGGAAGACAAGAATGAGCCCGCCGAATCCGAGGAAGTAGTCGCGGTTGTCGCTCAGCCACCAGCGACGTTCATCGTCGGCACTCGGCGGATTGATCGAGCCCTTCGGCATCTTGACGGCGATCGTCAGTCCTTCCCCGGCATTGAGCGGCTGGGTCGTCGAAAACAGCAGTCGCGCCCCGCCGCCGGACACCTTCGCGTTCCTGTCGGTCGCGCCTTGGGGCCCTGTGAAGAAAGCCGTGTCGGTCGCATTGACACCGCCAGGCAGATTTACCGCGGCCGTCGCCGTCAGGATTGGGAAGATCCAGCCGTTGCCGGTGACATTCCAATAGAGTTCATCATGATCGTCGAAGTAGCGGATCTGGCGGTTGGTGCGGTAGGTGAAGACGTAGTCGTGGCGGCCGTAGCTCACGGTGACGTCTTCCGAGCCGGCATAGATGCGGATACCGCCGCTGATGGACTCGGTATGCCATGGCTCGTCGCGGCCATCGCGCTTCACCGATATGACGTCGAAATCGACGCGGCGGAGACGGCCTTCCGCATCCTGATAGGTCAACGGAAAATCGCGGAAGATACCGCGCCGGATACGATTGCCTTCGGCATTGACGGAGATCGTCTCCGTCACCGTCATCGCACCGCTCTTCTCAAGCGCGATGTCAGAGGTGAAGGCGTCGATCACCTCCGCAGCGATGGCGCCACGCCCCGCAAGCATCAGAAACAGAACGAAGCAAAGGCCGGAAAGCCGTCGGATCATCATACCCCTCGCCTGCGGCGCGCGGCCGCTTCAGATAATCTCAGCCCTCGTCGGTATAGGTCACGCCAAGCCCTGCGAGCATGCGCCAATAGGCCGGGAAGGTTTTGCCGACGCAGTCCGGATCGAGGATCGTGATGCCCGCGATCTTCAGGCCGGCGAGCGCAAAGCTCATGGCAATGCGATGGTCGGCGAAGGTGTCGATGTTGGCAGGCAGGCGTTGTCCAACCAGCGATGGATCGGACTGGACAACCAGATCGTCGCCTTCCTCGGCCGCGAGCCCCTGGCGGATGTTGTTGAGCCCGGTCGAGACGGCGCGGATACGATCGCATTCCTTGACGCGCAGATTGGCGATGCCGACGAAGCGGACCGGCGTCTCGTTGAAAGCCGCAAGAACGGCCAAGGTCGGAACAGCATCCTGCATCTGCGAACCGTCGATAACGGCTGGAAGATGCGGGAATTGGGCGATCAGATCATAGGCCTTCGCGTCCGGCTGCGTGAACGCGCCATTCGCGACACCGAGGTCGATCTTGCCCGATGTCAGCACTTCGGCCGCCCAGAGATAGGTCGCGGCAGAGGCGTCGGGCTCGATCACGAAATCTGCTGCCGTGTAGCCGGTCGGCTCGACGCGCCAGGTCACCGCGCTCGTCTTCTCGACCTTGGCGCCGAAGGCGCGCATCGCCGCTGTGGTCAGATCGATGTAGCCGAGCGCGCCGATGTCCTCGCCTAGCAGTTCGATCGTCACCGCCTTGTCGCCGCCAGCAGCCATCATCAGCAGCGCCGAGACATATTGGCTCGACAGGCCGCCATCGATCTGGATGCGGCTCGCCTCAAAACGGCCAGTGCCCTTGACGGTGACCGGCGGGCAGCCGGTTTCGGTCGACGCGTCGATGCCGAGCGAACGCAGTGCATCGACCAGCGGACCGATCGGGCGCTTGCGCATGTGCTGGTCGCCGTCGACGACGACGGTGCCATCCACCAGGGCGGCAGCGGCCGTGAGGAAGCGCGTCGCCGTTCCGGCGTTGCCGAGGAAAAGCGGCACCTGCGGCGGCAGCAGCTTGCCGCTGCCCGTGACGACAAAGCTCGTGTCATCCGGCTCTTCGATGATGACACCCATGGCGCGGAGAGCGTCGGCCATATAGCGCGTGTCGTCGCTCTTCAAAGCGCCGGTCAGGCGGCTCCTGCCCTTGGCGAGACCTGCCAGGAGCAGCGCGCGGTTGGTGATCGATTTCGAGCCGGGCGGGACGGCGCGACCTGTCAGCGGCTTGTCCGGCGGGATGATGGTGAGCTTGTCTTTACTCATTGCCTGTCTTTTCCGTCTTTGCGCGAGGGCCATATCAGGCCACGATCATGCCCTGCTCATAGCAGTTTTTACGCAAAGGCAAATGGCGGATATCAGAACTTTACCGTCGGAACGGCGCGATCCGCTTCGTTGGTGATCTCGAAATAGTCCCGCTTCTGGAAGCCGAACTGGCCAGCGACAAGGTTGGAGGGGAAGCTTTCGACCTTGACGTTCAGATCACGGGCGGCGCCATTGTAGTAACGGCGGGCCATCTGGATTTCGCTTTCCATCGTCTCCAGCGAGGTCTGCAACTCGCGGAAATTTTCGTTCGCCTTCAGGTCGGGATAGGCTTCGGCCAGGGCCAGCACACGGCCGAGCGCCTGGCCGAGTAGACCTTCCGCCTGGGCGCGGCCGGCGACGTCGCCCGTCGGAACCGATTGCGCCTTATTGCGCAGGGCAACGACCTCTTCGAGTGTCGTCTTCTCGTGGGCGGCATAGCCCTTGACCGTCTCGATCAGGTTCGGGATCAGGTCGGCGCGGCGCTTCAGCTGCACATCGATGCCGGACCAGGCTTCCTCGGCCATCTGCCGCGCGCGAACAAGGCCGTTGTAGACAAAGACGGCATAGAGCGCGACCAGAACAATAAGGCCAAGAATTACATACATTCGCGAATCCCCCGCAACGACCGAAAGTATGCCCGGAGACTATGCGGGTTACCGCAGATTGTCATCCCGCATTCCGGCCCTCTTTCGGGGCAATCACCGGACGGGGGTAGTGAAAAATCACGATACCGTCGCACCGGCCGAAGCCCTATTTTCACTCTGCACGTTGAACTGGCGTGCATACGCAAACTGCGACAAGGATCATTCAGACCATGAGCGCGTTTATTTTCCTGCTCAACATACTGGCCATCGCAACGTACTTTTTCGTCCAGAGCAAGGCTCGTCCGGTGGAACGCCGCGTCGAGATCAGAAGCGACGAGCGCCGCTGACTGCCGCTCTTCAAGCGGCGGTTTTCGCCAAGTTCACCCCACCCGCATCCGTCTGCAGGAAGGCCTCACCGCAGGCCTTCGCCAGCGTCCGCACACGCAGGATATAGCTCTGACGTTCGGTAACCGAGATGACGCCGCGCGCATCCAGCAGATTGAAAACGTGTGACGCCTTGATGCACTGATCGTAAGCCGGGAAGACGCACTTGTGCAGCTTCTGATTATCGCTGTCGCCAGGAGCGCCGGCGGCGAGAAGCGCCTGGCATTCCTTTTCGGCATCGATGAAGTGGCGATGCAGCATTTCCGTATTGGCGTATTCGAAATTGTGCCGTGAATATTCCTGTTCGGCCTGTAGGAAGACATCGCCGTAGCTGATCTTCTCGTCGCCTTCGCGGCCGTTGAAGTTCAGGTCGTAGACGTTGTCGACGCCCTGCACATACATCGCCAGACGCTCGAGACCATAGGTCAACTCGCCCGCGACGGGCGAGCATTCGATACCGCAGACCTGCTGGAAATAAGTAAACTGCGACACTTCCATGCCGTCGCACCAGCACTCCCAGCCGAGACCCCAGGCGCCGAGCGTCGGGCTTTCCCAGTCGTCTTCGACGAAACGGATGTCATGCAGCAGCGGATCGAGGCCGATGGCGGCGAGCGAGCCGAGATAGAGTTCCTGCAGGTTCGGCGGGTTTGGCTTCAGCAGGACCTGATACTGGTAATAGTGCTGCAGGCGGTTCGGGTTCTCGCCATAACGGCCGTCCGAGGGACGGCGCGACGGCTGCACATAAGCAGCCTTCCATGGCTTCGGGCCGAGCGCACGAAGCGTCGTTGCCGGATGGAACGTGCCGGCGCCAACCTCCATGTCGTAAGGCTGCAGCACCGCACAACCCTTGTCCGCCCAATAGTTATGGAGCGTAAGGATCAGCGCCTGGAACGAGCGCTTCGGGTTCATATGGTCGGGGATTGCTGCAGACATGGAACGGCTTCCGAATTCGTACAAAAGTGCGCGGACAGGTGCCACGCCCGGCCAGACGGGTCAAGGCTTTTACGGCCCTACTCGTCCTCGTCCTTTTTCAGGTGGTATTCGCCGGTAACCGGATCCTTGACCAGCGTGCCGATGGCGCCGGTCTGGCGCTCCTTCTCTTCCCGACGGGATCGTGCGGCCAGTCGTTGCGCGTCGGCGACGAAGCGGCGATAGAGAAGCCAGGCGCCGACCAGCAGAACGACGATGATTATCAGTTGCGGCATGATGCCAGCCTTTAATCCCTCAGAGCCCGTAGCGGCTCCACAATGCTTTCTCCTCGGCGGCGTCGACGAGCCCGGTTGCGAGACCGGCGCCTGCGCCTTCCAGGTTGGCTGACGATATACCCGGAATGCGCCTTCCGAAAAGACCGCGCGCTGGCATCACCAGTTCGAGCTTGGTTTTCGCCCCATAGCGACGCTTCAATTCCTGACGCATGTCGCCCAGTCCGTCGATAAGGCCGAGTTCGAGGCCGCGAGTGCCGGTCCAGAAAAGGCCAGAAAAGACCACATCGTCGTTCTTCAACTTACCAGCGCGCCGTTCGCGAACCATGGAGATGAAGACCTGATGAATCTCCAGCTGAAGGGTCTTCAGGTATTCAATGTCCTTTTCCTTCTCCGGTTGGAACGGATCGAGGATCACCTTGTTCTCACCCGCCGTATAGACGCGGCGCTCTACTCCGATCTTCTTTAGCAGCTCCGGAAAGCCGAAGCCGCCGGAGACGACGCCGATCGAGCCGACGATGGAGGTGGGGTCCGCAATGATCTCGTCGCCGGCAAGAGCGATCATGTAGCCGCCGGATGCGGCAACATCCTCGACGAAGACAAGAACCTTCTTCTGCTTTTCACGCGCAAGGTCGCGGATGCGGCTGAAGACGAGGCGCGACTGAACCGGAGAGCCGCCTGGAGAATTGAGCGAGATGGCAACCGCCGGCGCATCCTTGAAGCTGAAGGCCTTTTCGAGGACCTGCGCGGCGGAGGCCAGATTGAGCGTCGGCCGGAATTGGCTTCCACCGCTCATGATCGGGCCGTGAAGCCGGACGACGGGGATTACCACGCCGTCCCTACGGAAACGCTTCGGCAGCAACCTCTTCAAAAATCCGGCCATTTTCCATCCTTTGCGACAAGATCAGCGAACGTCTTCCATGTATGCAACGGAGCGACAAACGCAATGGCTGCCGCAGAAAACATCTGCGAACCACAATTCTTGTTGCGAATGACTTGCATTATCATTCCAATCAGACATACTGGTTGCATCGAAAATAGGCGGACACTCATGGACATCGTAAATCCGAACGCGAAGACCGGCTGGCGACACGAGCGCGAAGAGGCATCGCTTTCCGATGTTTACCGTTCGGTCCAGACGCACAAACAGGGCTCGCGCTGGCGCCGCGTCGCTGCGTTCCTCGGTCCCGGCTACATGGTCGCCGTCGGCTATATGGATCCCGGCAACTGGGCGACTTCGCTCGCCGGTGGTTCGAAGTTCGGCTATGCGCTGTTGACCGTCGCGTTGCTGTCCAACCTGATGGCGATCGTTCTGCAATCGCTCTGTGCTCGGCTTGCTATCGCCTCCGGCCGGGACCTTGCCCAGGCCTGCCGTGACGCCTATCCGAAATACGTCTCGGTGCCACTGTGGGCTTTTGCGGAAATCGCCATTATCGCAACCGATATTGCCGAAGTGATCGGCACAGCCATCGGCCTCAACCTGCTCTTCGGCATCCCACTAGAACTCGGCGTGCTTATCACCTCGCTCGACGTCTTCCTTATTCTCTATCTGCAGAAGATCGGCTTCCGCTGGGTGGAAGCCTTCGTGATTGCCCTGCTCGGCATCATCGCTGTATGCTTCGGCGTGCAGATCTTCCTGGCGGATCCGGAATGGGGCGCTGTAATCCGGGGCTTCTTCCCAACGACCGAGATCGTTTCCAATCCCGAGATGCTTTATCTCGCGCTCGGCATTCTCGGCGCCACCGTGATGCCGCACAATCTTTATCTGCATTCCGGTATCGTCCAGACGCGCGCATACGGCCATACGATACCGGAGAAGCGCGAGGCGCTGACCTATGCGACGATCGACTCGACCATCGCGTTGTGCTTTGCGCTGCTGATCAACGCTTCGATCCTGATCCTCGCGGCGGCTGCCTTCCATACCAATGGCAAGACGGATGTCGTGGAATTGGGCGAAGCCTCGTCGCTGCTTGCGCCGTTGCTCGGCCTTGCAATCGCGCCGACACTGTTCGGCATCGCGCTGCTCTGCTGCGGCCTGAATTCGACCGTAACCGCAACGCTTGCGGGCCAGATCGTCATGGAAGGCTTCCTGAAGATCAGACTCCAGCCATGGGTCCGCCGCCTGATCACGCGTGCGATCGCCATCATTCCGGCCGCCTTCGTCACCATTTGGTACGGAGACAAGGGCACGGCGGAACTGCTGATCCTGACACAGGTGGTGCTCAGCCTGCAGCTTTCCTTCGCTGTCTTCCCGCTGGTAATGTTTACGGCCAGCAAGGCGAAGATGGGCGCGCTGGTCGCTCCACGCTGGCTGAGCGGAATCGCTTATGTGATTGCGGTCCTGATTGCCGGCCTGAACGTCAAGCTGCTATTCGACTTCGTCGTCGGTTAGCGCCTGGCATAGGCCGCCCGGCCATTGTTGAGATCGTCGACGAAGGGGGAGAATTTATGCGTCCCCTCCTCGTGCATGATGAGTGGCGCGCGCAGCGAAAGCCGCGCGCGCGACCCTTTTATCGCCGTGACCAGGATGCGCACGGCGTTCTCGCCCTCGCGCGGATGGATCGCGGTGACTTCGATGCCGCCGAAGCGGCGCCCGCAGGCGTCAATGATCTCGGCAATCGATTCCGGTCGCGCGATGAGTGATAGCTGCCCGCCGGGGATCATGATCGCCCCGGCCGTCCGCACCCAGCTTTCGAACAGTCCGTCCGTCATCGCGTGTGCCTCCGCCTTCAAGGCATCGGGGGTGCGGCGATCACCTGCATCGTTGAACGGCGGGTTCATGATGACGTGATGGAAGCTCTCGTCGACAAGGCCGGCCTCATTGCGCGCCTTCGCCTTCAGGGTCACATCCGCTTCAACTACGGCGACACGGTCCGCGACATGTGCATTTTCCGGCAGCAGGATGCTGCGGCGCGCATAGTCAGCCATCTCGCCGGAGCGTTCGAAAAGCACGACTTCGGCCCTCGGCAGACGCGACGCCACGGCCAAGCCGGCAGCACCGGCGCCGGCGCCAAGATCGGCAACCTTGACCGGACGGTCATCGGCGACGAGCGCAGCAAGCAACATCGCGTCCATGCCGGAACGGTGCCCCCTGCCCTTCGGCTGCAGCACATGGAAGAGCCCCCGATGGAAGGCGTCTATGGTTTCGGCAATATTCCCCGTCATCATAGACTCACTTCGGAGCGCGCAGTTCGCCGCCTAGTCCGGCATCCACCAGAATGCGTCGCGCTCGATCGGCTTGTTCGTCATCGACAAGGAGTCGGCGCGGCAGCATGCCGAGCGACCCTTCCAGAATGCTCATGCCCTGATCGGCGATGAAGCAGTGAATACCGGCATCCTTCAGCAGACTTTCCGCGAAGGAGAGCAGCACGGGATCGTTGGCGCGAATAAGTTCATGCATTTGCGGGAAAATCCCTTTCAAATTTGCGCGACGCGACAATTCACCCCTTGCCGCGCCAATCGCCCCTTTCTATTGTCGAACTCAATAATTTAACAGGAGTCCGGGTCGTTGGGCGTGGTCATACCGCTTGAAGAAAGCAAAAACAAACTGGCATCCGTCAAGCCGCTGGTCGATTTGACCAAGGCGGACATGGAGCGGGTGAACCAGCTTATCCTTTCCAAGGCCGGCTCCGACGTCCAGATGATTCCCGAGGTGGCCAACCATCTCATCTCGTCCGGCGGCAAGCGTCTGCGTCCGATGCTGACTTTGGCGTCGGCCGCATTGTTCGGCTACAAGGGCGAGAACCACATCAAGCTCGCGACATCCGTCGAGTTCATGCACACGGCGACGTTGCTGCATGATGATGTCGTCGATGAAAGCGACCTTCGTCGGGGCAAGTCCACGGCCCGCATGATCTGGGGCAACCAGGCAAGCGTGCTCGTCGGCGACTTCCTGCTCGGCCAGGCGTTCCGTATGATGGTGGATGTCGGCTCGCTCGATGCGCTGGACGTCCTCTCCGCGGCCGCTTGCGTGATCGCCGAAGGCGAAGTGCTGCAGCTCTCCGTCGCCAAGAACATGGAAACGACGGAAGACGATTACCTTGCCGTTATCCGGGCCAAGACGGCGGCATTGTTCGCCGCGGCTGCCGAAGTCGGCCCAATCGTCGCCGATGCCGGCAAATCCGGGCGCAACGCGCTGAAATCCTACGGCATGAACCTCGGCCTTGCCTTCCAGCTCGTCGACGACGCGCTTGACTACGGCGGCAAGGCAGCCGATCTCGGCAAGAATGTCGGCGACGACTTCCGCGAAGGCAAGATCACGCTACCGGTTATCTTGGCCTATCGCCGCGGGACCGAGGAAGAACGGGCCTTCTGGCGACAAGCCATTGAAGGCGGCGAGAGCAGCGATCAGCATCTCGAAAAGGCGCTTGGCCTGATTACCAAGTATGGCACGCTGAACGATACCATTGCCCGCGCGGTTCATTACGGGACGATCGCACGCGATGCGCTCGCGCCGCTTCCGGACACGGCATGGAAATCGGCTCTGATGGAAGTCATCGACTTCTGCATCGAGCGCGTCAACTAATCGACGGTCACTGATCGCGGACTGATTTTATTGCAGGACCGCTTCAAAAAAGCCATCCTGTTGTGAGTCAGTCAATTCAACTGATTTGCAGCCGGACGAGGCCGGCTGCCCGACAAGAGAGGTTTTCTAATGCGGCAAAAACTTGCCATCCGTCTTCTTTCGAGCGCAGCCATGGCAGCGGTCATCTCGCTGGCAGCGCTCGGCGGCGTGAATGCCGAAGAGACGGCCAAGAAGGACGATGCCGCCACAGTAATCTTCGATCCGGATAGCGTCACGAGCTTCTCCGGCGCATTTTTGGCTGCCCGGACTGCCGACGTCGATCACGATTACGAGACGGCGATCGAGTTGTACAAGAAGGCGCTGCAGATCGAGCCTGGCAATCCGGAAATTCGCCAGCGCCTGATGATCTCGCTGCTTCTGAACGGCGACATCAAGGACGGCGTGAAATACGCCAACGATCTCAAGGGCGACCCGACGGTCGAGCGCATCACGACGATCGTGCGCAGCATGGATGCCATTCGTCGCGGCGAATACAAGACGGCTGAATCGCTCCTGAAATATACCGGGCCGAACGATCTCGACCGCATGATGAACGATCTGCTTGCCGCCTGGGCTCGCGTCGGCTCCGGCCGTGGCAAGGATGCCCTGTCGATGGTGCAGAGGATGAAGGGACCGGATTGGGTCGGTATCTTCAAGTCTTATAATGCCGGGGCAATCGCGATCGTGAACGGCGACGTCAAGGCCGCCCGTCAGAACCTCAACGATGCCGTGCTCGACAAGGACGGCGGCGCGACGGCGCCTGATACCTTCATGCGCGCTGTCATGGCGCTTGCCCGCCTGGAAGCCTCGCAGGGCAACAAGCAGAAGGCGCTGGACGCGATTTCCGTCGGAGACAACCTGCTGCCCAACTACGCTCCGCTGAACGCGTTGCGCCAAAGCATCGAAAAGGGCGAAAAGCAGGAACAGCAGGTTCAGACTGCCAAGCAGGGAGCGGCCGGCGTCCTATTCTCCATCGGCGGCGCGCTGAACCGCGACGGGGCTGAAGACATCGTTTCGCTTTATCTGCAGACCGCGAAGACGCTTGATCCGGACAGTGCTGATACGCTTGTCATGCTTGGCGGCATTGCCGAGAAGCAGGAGCAGATGGACCGCGCGATTGCTCTCTACAAGCAGGTGCCAGAGACCTCGCCGATGCGCCGCATCTCCGAACTTCAGCTCGGCCTTGCCCTGGCTCAAGGCGGCAAGGTGGAAGAAGCACGCAAGCACCTGCAGAGCCTGATCGCCTCGGATCCGAAGGACGTTCGCAGCTACCTCGCTTATGGCAGCGTACTGTCGGATGCGAAGGATTATGCCGCGATGGCCGACAATTACGACAAGGCGGTCGAAGTCCTTGGTCCACTACCCGGCAGGAGCGCATGGACAGTCTTCTTCCAGCGCGGCATCGCCTATGAACGCCTCAAGAAGTGGGACCAGGCCGAGCCGAATTTCCGCAAGGCGCTGGCGCTCAATCCGGACCAGCCGCAAGTGCTGAACTACCTCGGCTACTCCTGGATCGACATGAACCGGAACCTCGATGAGGGACTGGCGATGATCAAGAAGGCCGTCGATCTGAGGCCCGACGACGGTTACATCATCGACTCGCTCGGTTGGGCCTACTTCCGACTGAACCGCTTCGATGACGCGGTTAACGAGTTGGAGAAGGCCGCTCAGATCAAGGCTGGCGACGCCACGATCAACGACCATCTGGGCGATGCCTACTGGCGTGTCGGGCGCAAACTCGAAGCCGTCTACCAATGGAACCGTGCGCTGAGCTCGGAGCCTGAGGCCGCCGAGATCCCGAAGATCAAGGAAAAGATCGCCAACGGCTTGCCGCAGGATACCGACAGCTCAAGGGCCGCCGACAAAAAGCAGCCGGACCCGGCGCCCGTCGAGCCGAAGCCCACGGATAAGAAGTCCTGATAGGCGATGCCAACGGCGAGTTTGCGCGATGACGTGACCGTCATCGAGGACGCTCCGGCAAAGATCAATCTGGCCCTGCATGTGACGGGCCAGAGATCTGATGGATACCATCTCCTCGATATGTTGGTGACCTTCACCCGGCATGGAGATCGGTTGCAGTTTACGCCGGCCCAGCAGGACGAATTCGAGATCTCCGGGCGCTTCGCCGAAGCGCTTGGCGACAGCCGTGACGACAATCTTGTCCTTAAGGCCCGAGATTTTTTGCGCGACGCGATCGCTCGCGAGGGTGGCAGCACTCCCTCCGTCCGGATCCAGCTCCAGAAGAACCTTCCGATCGCGTCGGGGATCGGCGGCGGCTCGGCGGATGCCGCGGCGACGCTTCGCGGTCTGATGAAGCTGTGGGACGCGTCGCTTCCGCCTGAGACAGTTGCGGCAATCGCCGTTCGCCTTGGCGCCGACGTGCCGATGTGCCTGGCCAGTCAGCCGCTTGTCGCCCGGGGCATCGGCGAGAAAATCACCCTCCTCAACGACATGCCGATCTTTGCCATCGTACTGGCAAACCCTCTGAAGGGTGTATCGACGCCGGAAGTCTTCCGTAAGCTGACAACAAAGACCAATCCGCCGCTCGACATGGCACCTCGCCCTAGCTGGGTAGAGACGATAGGCGCGATGCGCAACGACCTTGAGCCGGTCGCGCGTGAGATACTGCCTGAGATCGCCGAAATCTCGGCGATGCTCAGGACGCAGGGAGCCTCGCTCGTTCGTATGTCAGGCTCCGGCGCCACGTGCTACGGCATTTTTGCGTCGCTTGCAGCGGCTCAAGGCGCGGCTGCGATGCTTCACAACGACCGGCCGGACTGGTATTTCGAAGCAACGGAAACGATTGCTGGAGGTCGTGATGCCAGGGCTGGATGAGACGCGAACCTTCATTCCGGTTGGCATTGCCGTGCTGACGGTCTCGGATACGCGGACGCTTTCCGATGATCGCTCCGGCGATACGCTGGCTGCCAGAATCAAGGAGGCGGGCCACCGGCTGATCGATCGTGCGATCGTTCCCGATGATCGGCTGGCAATCGCCTCGCGCGTCAAGGCCTGGACGGAACGAGACGATATCGACGTCGTGATCACGACGGGAGGAACGGGTTTTACCGGCCGCGACGTTACGCCGGAGGCTCTGGAGCCGCTTTTCGAGAAGAAGATGGACGGCTTTTCGGCGGTCTTCCACCGCATCTCCTACGACAAGATCGGCACCTCGACCATTCAGTCCAGAGCCACGGCAGGCGTTGCCAACGCAACCTTCATCTTCGTCCTGCCGGGCTCCCCCGGCGCCTGCAAGGATGCCTGGGACGGCATCCTGAAATCCCAGCTCGACTATCGCCACATGCCCTGCAACTTCGTGGAGATCATGCCGCGCCTCGACGAGCATCTGAAGCGCGGCGCCGGCAAGTAAGGATCTTCTCCGGCCACACAGTCCGTCGTGCTATGTCCCAATGCCCGGCAGGTTGGGCATCGTTTCCCAACTATCGCCCGACAGCAGAAGGCAGCTTATGCCTCTGGTATCGGTAATGAGCAGCGTCCACGTGCCGCTCTGCGCAGCGTAGACCTCAAGCATGGCGTTCTGATTGACCAGTCCGACTGCCGTCAGCCTTTCGGCAAAGTTCTTGTCGAGAAAATTGACGACCTCGGATCGGGCTGCGCAACTGCGCATCATCTGCGATGCTGCCGAATGCGGATGCGCGATCATCAATGTCGCCAATATGACCGCCGATACAAGGCCGTGGATCATATTGCGTTTCATGACGCACCTCCCTTTGCCGGATAACCGGCAGAAGAGGAGACTTCCGCTGACCTGTTCTGCCGTCTGCCGGCATTCCATGGTCGACCGTCACGAAGCGCGGCGCTCGGGCGGCGCCATGACCGAATTATAGCGCGAAATCGTATCGGGCGCCATTATTGCGGAGATGGAGATAACCGCTATCGGGCGGCGCGCGCGACCCAGGATGGAATCAGCTCGCTGGAAAGCTTCCGCAGCTTCTGCCCCTTTGCGAATTCGGAAAGGCGCATGCCGCTTCTTGCGGTTGCCACCGCCTGCTTCTTGGGAAGGAGAAGTCCAAGTTCCAGTGGCGAAGAGGCCCGGCTAATACGCTGCAGGAAAGGCCGCCGGTATCCACGCGACGCGGTGAACCGCGCCGGCAGCTTGTTGAGGGCCATATACTCAGCAATCTCATCGATCCAGCCGGTCTGCGGTCGTGCCCCCGGCTCCACGAAAAGCAACCATTCGCCTCGCGCAGAGTGCACTATATCCTTGATATCCCATTGCGAATGAAAGCGGCAGCCGGCGGCGTCGGCCACCCGCGACGTCCCGTCCCGCGAGTCATGGTCCAGCACCACCACGTCGCTGACGAGCCCCTCCACCGCGCCTGCAACCAACACCGATAACGTCTGCGCCAGCTCAGGTTCCTGATCCTGGCATTCCAGTACTACTGTCAACATTGCCTATTCATAGAGCGCCGCACAAAATTTTGCCAGCGGCACTTTCCTCATTTTGTTCTTGCATTGTTCTCATTTTATCGATAGGAATTTAATCATCAAAACGGACGAAAGCAAAGCTTTCGCCAGCGGAGAATCCGATGAACGAGCAGTCCCTTGCAGGGCAGGCCGCATTCGCGCCTGCCAATACGGCAGATATTGCCGATGCGATGATCGTATCTGCCGGCTTGCGGATCGATGTCGACCGTCGCCGCGGACGTGCGGCGGGATTGAATCCAAGCGGACGTTTCGAACCTATGCGCCGGGAGGCCATCGATGATGGCTGGCAGAATCTTGAAGACCTGCCGCCGTTCAAGACCGAGGTTCAGATCGAGAAGCCTCGGACGGCAATCACCCGCAACGAGTCACCGGACATTCCCTTCGACCGCTCGATCAATCCCTATCGCGGCTGCGAGCACGGCTGCATCTACTGCTTCGCGCGGCCAACGCACGCCTATATGGGGCTTTCCGCCGGTCTCGACTTTGAAGCCAAGCTCTTTGCGAAGCCGGATGCAGCCAAGCTGCTGGAACGTGAACTGGCAAAGCCCGGCTATAAGCCGCGCGTGATCGCGATCGGCACCAACACCGATCCCTACCAGCCGATCGAGAAGGAATGGCGCATCATGCGGCAGATTCTCGAGGTGCTTGAGAAGGCGAACCATCCGGTTTCGATCGTCACCAAATCGGCGATGATCATGCGCGACCTCGATATTCTCTCGGCGATGGCGGAGAGGAATCTCGTCCGCGTGTCACTGTCGGTCACCACGCTCGACCGAAAGCTCGCGCGGACGATGGAGCCCCGCGCCTCGACCCCCACGCGTCGGCTGGAAGCCATCCGCGCCCTCTCAGAGGCAGGCATCCAGACATCGGTGATGGCTGCCCCGATGATTCCGGCGCTCAACGACCATGAACTCGAGCGTATCTTGGAGTCAGCCCATGCGGCGGGTGCTACAGAGGCGGGCTATGTCATCCTGCGTCTGCCGCTCGAAGTCTCGCCGCTATTTCGGGACTGGCTGCTGCAGAATTATCCCGACCGCTACCGGCATGTCATGTCGCTCGTCCGCTCGATGCGCGGCGGCAAGGATTACGACGCGGAGTTCGGCAAGCGAATGAAGGGCGCTGGGCCTTACGCTTGGCAGATTGCGCGCCGTTTCGAAATGGCGACGAAACGGCTCGGCATGACCCGCCGCAGCATGCCGTTGCGGGATGATCTCTTCGTTCCGCCCGATGGCAGCGGCGTGCAGCTTTCGCTGCTTTGATTTTTCCAGCTTCGCGGATGGTCGCCCTGCCCTTCCGCGCTCAAGTCCCCGGCCCGCCGCCCTGATCCGGGGACTTGCAGGAAATCGGGTTGGCGTGCGAAGGTCAGCCGCATGAAACGTCGCACGCCACCCGATTCTCCTATGCTTTTCGAAGACGTCCCCCTCGTGCCGGATTTTCGGCTCGAGCTGAAGGCGCGCAAGGCTGGCCACTGGCCGGTCGCCGGCGCGGATGAAGCTGGACGCGGTCCTCTCGCTGGCCCAGTGGTCGCAGCCGCCGTCATCCTCGACCCCAAGCGTATTCCCGATGGCTTGAACGATTCGAAGCAGCTTTCGGCACAGAAGCGCGAGGAGCTCTTTGCGCAGATCCTCGCGACCGCAACGGTGTCGATCGCCTCGTCAAGTTCTACACGCATCGATGAAACGGATATCCGCAAGGCGAGCCTGGATGCCATGCGGCGTGCCATCTGTGGCTTGTCGATCCCTGCTAGCTATGTGCTGACAGACGGCTTCGATGTGCCGCCTGGCCTTCTCTGCCCCGGCCAGGCTGTCGTCAAGGGAGACGCGCGCTCCGTCTCGATCGCCGCAGCCTCCATCGTCGCCAAGGTGACGCGCGACCGCATGATGGCGCGTGCCGACAGTACGTTTCCCGCTTATGGCTTTGCTGCGCATGTCGGCTATGGCACCGCGCAACACCGCGCCGGCATCGAGAAGCACGGTCCGTGCTCGCTGCATCGCATGACCTTCAGCCCGCTGAAGAAGGTGCAGGGCGTCGATATCGATGTCGATATCGGAATCGACTGATCTCGCTTACCGACGACAACTAAGGTCCCAAACTAAAAAAGCCCCGCAAAGCGGGGCTTTTCGAAAGCGTAATGCTCACCTTAGTTGAGGCGGCTCTTGACGTTACCGATGGCGTCGCTGAAGAGCTCGGACTGAACCTTCGTGTCTGCCTTCTTCGCCAGAACGTTCTCGGCAGCGGCAATAGCCAGATCGACGGCAGCGGAACGAACAGCCTTCATCGCGTCGGCTTCAGCCTGCTTGATCTTCTGTTCGGAAACGGCCGTGCGGTTGGCAACGAATTCTTCCGTTTTCTTCTTGGCTTCAGCCGTCAGCATTTCGGCTTCGCGCTCGGCCGCAGCAACGATGTGTGCGGCTTCGGCTTCAGCTTCCTTGCGCTTGCGCTGATACTCGGCCAGCAGATGCTGGGCCTCTTCACGCAGACGCTTGGCTTCCGACAGTTCGTTGCGGATCTGATCAGCACGGTCGTCCAGCGACTTTGCCATCATACCCGGAACCTTCAGGTAGACAACCAGCGCCAGGAACAGGACGAGGCCGACAAATGCGAAGAATGTTGCGTCGAGTGCAAATTCCATCGATCAAGCCCCCTTCTTGATGTCTGCAACCGCAGCGGCAACATCTGCCTTCGCGGAGGTGCCGATCAGCTGTTCTACGACGGCGGTTGCGGTTTCTTCAGCGATCGCACCGACGTCCGCGAACGCCTTCGCCTTGATGTCGGCGATGCGGCCTTCGGCAGCCTTCAGCTTTTCAGCCAGGCTTGCTTCAACGGCCTTGCGGTCGGCTTCGGCCTTCAGCTTGGCAGCGTCGCGGGCTGCGGTACCGATCGAATTTGACTTGGCGCGGGCTGCGGCCAGCTCGGCTTCGTAAGCGGCAACGTCGGCGTCGGCCTCCGCCTTCAGGCGGCTTGCCTCACCGAGATCCTGCGAGATGCGGCTGTGGCGCTGCTCGAGAATATTGCCGATGCGCGGTGCGATGACCTTTTGCATGAGCACGAAGAAGGCGACAAACGTAATCGCCAGCCACAGCAGCTGCGAGGGGTAGGTCTTCGCATCGAAAGGCGGGAATACGCCGCCACCATGATGCTCGGCTGGTACGCCGGTCTCGGTGTGGACATCGCCTGCAGCCGGGGCGGCATGCGCGTCTGCACCAGTTTCTGCGGTTCCCGCCGGGGCCTCTTCGGCGTAAGCCGGGGTCACAAAAAACATGCTCACCTCCAGGTGTACTGCAAATGCAAAGGATCACGGCATGCGGGCTGCAGGCCGTGATCCTTCAATGCGCCTGTATTAAACGGCGAAGAGCAGGAGGAGAGCGACGAGCAGCGAGAAGATGCCCAGAGCTTCCGTAACGGCGAAGCCGAAAACCAGACGGCCGAACTGGCTGTCAGCGGCAGACGGGTTGCGCAGCGCGCCGGACAGGTAGCTGCCGAAGATGTTGCCGAGGCCGAGAGCCGTACCGGCCATACCGAGGCAAGCCAGACCTGCGCCGATGTACTTTGCTGCGATGGGATCCATATTTTCACTCCTTTGAAATGGTTGTTACGGCGAATTGACTGACGCCCATGGACGTCAACATCGGTATCCTTAGTGGCCGCCCGGATGGATCGCGTCATTGAGGTACATGCAAGTCAGCACCGCAAAGACGTAAGCCTGGAGGAAGGCAACGAGGAACTCGAGACCGGTCAGGGCGACCGTCATGATGAGGGGAAGGATGGCACCGCCAACGCCGAGCGCACCCAGCGCTCCAAGCGAGGCGACGAAGCCTGCGAACACCTTCAGGGTGATGTGGCCAGCCAGCATGTTGGCGAAAAGACGAACGGAGAGCGAAATCGGGCGGGAGAGGAAGGAGATGATTTCGATCGACACGACCAGCGGCAGAAGAATGCCCGGAACGCCCTGCGGCACGAAGATATTCAGGAAGTGGAAGCCGTGCTTATAGAAACCGTAGACCAGAACCGTACCGATGACGAGCAGCGCCAGCGCGAAGGTCACGATGATCTGGCTGGTGATCGTGAAGAAGTACGGGAACATGCCGAGCAGGTTTGCAGTCAGCACGAACATGAAGAGCGAGAAAACCAATGGGAAGAACTTCATCCCCTTGGACCCGGCGCCTTCCTTCAGCATGTTGGCGATGAACTCGTAGGACATCTCGGCCACCGACTGGGAACGGCCCGGCACGATCGCCCGATTCGACGTCGAGAAGTACAGAAAGCCAGCAGCGACGGCAGCAGAGGCCACCATGAAGAGCGATGCATTCGTAAACGAGAAATCAATTCCACCGACTTCGATCGGCACAATCTTCTGGATCAGGAACTGATGGGTCGGATCGTTAGACACCGCTTGTTCTCTCTATCTTTAGCCCGCGCAAGACGGGATTATTGCACTGGATCGAACGCCGGAGCGCCCTGCCCTATTTTCCACCATTCTCGCGGCCGGTCGGATCTGGCTTTGCAACCTTCCCCGCAGCCCGCAGAACGTTCAATACACCGGCACAAAATCCGAGAAGAAGAAGAACAATCAATCCCCAAGGCGCCGTGCCGACAAAACGGTCGAGGACATAGCCAAGAACGGCACCGACAACGATAGCGGAGATGAATTCGCTCGAAAGCTTCATCGCCTGGGCATAGCCTTTGCGGCTCGCCTCGGCGCTGGCTTCGATAGCCTCTTCCTTCCCCGCTTCAACACGCTTGGTTGCGAGCTCCGCCCCCAATTGCGCCCGGCGCTTTTCTAGACCTTCCTCGCGGTCGTCCGTCATGGTGCTCTCCTCCGCCAGCCGCTGTCCGCGATCCCGCTACCCCGGTTTTCCGGACAACGACCCCAAGGTTTGAGAACCTTTCGGCCCGTTCTGAAGTCGCGCGCAACATAGTTTTAGCAAAAAGCATAGTCAAGGCGTAGGCAGTCGATGTCCAGCCATAAAATAGACAAGAGAAAACATACGCTTAGGCCGATCCTGGCGAGGTTAGCCAAAATCGACCGAAAGAATCCGCTTTCGCGTGCAGCGATGAGACGCGAAATCGCGCTGAGATCGGCTTTTCCTCAGCTCCAGCCGCCGCCGTAGGTGCGGTAGAAGACGTGCAGGCCGATGCGGCCGACCTTTTCCATCGTCTTTGCCCATTTCGGGCGGACGTAGACAGCATGATAATGCGTTGCCGAGCCTACCTGCGGGAACCAGATCTTGCCGGCGGTAACAGCCATGGCGACTTCGCGGGCGATTCTCCAATGATACTGCGAGTTCACACGATCCTTGATATTGTCGCAGGCAAAGGAGAATTGGCAGCGATTGCGCCAATCCTCGTTCTGGTAGACGACGCCGCAGATGGTCTTCGGGTAGGCGGGATTGCGAACGCGATTGAGAATGACCTGGGCGACAGCCGCTTGTCCCTTCACCGTTTCGCCACGCGCTTCGAAGTAAATACCGGACGCCAAGCACTGCTGCTCGGCTGCCGAGAATACTGAAGGCGGCAGAATGCTTGCCGCCCAAGCGTGATCGCGCGGACCGATCTGCGGCACGAAGCGGCCATCGTCGGCCTTGTCGGTCAAAATCGAATCGAACGGCGACTGGCGAGCGTAGTCCGGAGCGGCCGGCGCATATGCCGTCGCCAGGACATCGGCCTTGGAGTTGGTCACGAGACCGGCCAGCATCGGTGAGACGCCGCGATCCGGTCTCGGCGGCTCCTTCTTGTAGAAATTCGTGGCGATCTGGATTTCCTTACCCTTGATCTTAGGCTTCACGAAAGCCGACCGATCCTTCAGGTCCAAGCTCGGCTGAAAGAGCAGGCGTGTTCTCTGGAGAATAGAGCCGGCGGAAAAATCCTTGGGCGGCTGCACCTTTTCAACAGCGACGACGCGGCCCTTCTTGAGTGGGCGATTGACGCGGTCTTCGTCCGGCGAGGCCCCATGCCCCTTCTCCTTCGCCATGAAGGCGACCTTGCGGCCGTCGGGCAGAACCATGCCTGCCCCGGCCGCGATCGTGCCGGTCACAACAGGATCGGCAAAGGTCAGCTCCGCCTGATGGATCGAGCCGGCCGGCGAATTGGTGAGCACCATCCGCCAGTTCTCCCGACCCTGATCGAGGCCGGCAAGCAAGGCAGCGAGGTCCGCATGAGACGCCACAGTCGGCGACATCAGCCATCCGCAGACGCCGAAGAGCGCGGGGGAACTCCAATTTTGAAGCAAGAGGCGCAGCTTGCCACGGGAACGGCTATTTCGACGCAACGCGAAGACTCCGGCATGAGACGCATGAACATGCCGTTGAAAATGTCTCATTAACCTTGATGCTTGGTTAATGCGGATGCCGCGCGACGGCGAAAGCATTAGCAACAGGCAAAATAAAAGCCCGGTCGATGCCGGGCTCCTATTGAAATGATTTTGCTCGCTTAAATAATGACGTGCGAGCCGAGCTCCACGACGCGGTTTGCGGGCAGCCGGAAGTAGTCCGACGGATTTGCCGCGGCATTGGCAAGCGCGATGTAGAGGCGGTCCTGCCAGTAGGGCATACCGGACTTGGCATCGGGAACCAGCTTGCGGCGACCGAGATAGAAAGACGTCGACATGATGTCGAACTTCAGCCCGGTCTTCCGCAGCGTCGCAAGCGCCTGAGAGACATTCTGCGATTCCATGAAGCCGAACAGCAACTCGACGCGCGAGAAGCGCTCTGAGATCTGCTCGACCTTGTAGCGATCGGCGCTCGACACGCGCGGCTTGTTGATCGTGCGAATGGTCAGGATGACGTTCTTGTCGTGCAGAACGTGATTGTGCTTCAGATTGTGCAGCAGCGCCGCGGGTGCCGATTCCGGATCGCTGGTCAAGAAGATCGCGGTGCCGGGCACCTGCGCCGGGGAATGGTCGCTCTTGCGCTCGATTGAACTGACGAAAGACGCGAGCGGGATGTCGGTATGGCGAGTCTTCTCGAGGAGAAGCGCCGAGCCGCGGCGCCACGTCCACATGATGATCGTAACCACGGCCGCAATCAGCACCGGAATATAGCCACCATCGTGAATCTTCAGCAGGTTGGCGCCCAGGAAGATCATTTCCAGACAAAGCAGCGGCGCAAGCGCCGCAGTTGCAACCAGGATCGACCAATTCCAGCGGACGCGGACAAACTCGAAGGCCATGATCGAGGTGACGACCATCGCGCCTGTCACCGAGATGCCGTAGGCGATTGCCAGCGCATCCGATGTCTTGAAGCTGATGACGAGGAAGATGACGCCAAAGAAAAGCACCGCATTTACAGACGGGACAAAAATCTGCCCCGTATTCGTCTCGGAGGTAAAGAGAACCTCCATCCGCGGCAGGAAGCCGAGGTTGATGCCCTGGCGGACGAGCGAGAAAGCACCCGTGATGACGGCCTGGCTGGCGATGATTGTGGCGGCAGTCGCCAGGATGACGACCGGCAGCAACGCCCACTGCGGGTACATCAAGTAGAAGGGATCCGACATCGCTGCGGGATTGCCGAGAACGAGAGCGCCCTGCCCCAGATAGTTCAGCGTCAACGCAGGGAAGACCAACGCAAACCAGGCCCACTGGATCGGCCGACGGCCAAAGTGGCCAAGGTCAGCATAAAGCGCTTCCGCACCCGTCACGGTCAGGAACACCGCGCCGAGCACGACGACACCATAGAATCCTTCGTGCAGCAGAAAGCTGACTGCATAGTAAGGATTGAAGGCGGCGAGGATGCCGAAGTCATCGGAGATATGCGAAATGCCCGCGGCGGCCATCACGATGAACCAGAGCGCGGTGATAGGTCCGAAGAAACGGGCCATGGCACCGGTCCCCCGCGACTGGACTGCAAACAGCAACGCCAGGATGAAAACGGAAATCGGCACGATGTAACTGGTCAGACTTGGCGCCACGAGCTTCAGACCTTCGACGGCCGACAATACCGAGAGCGCCGGCGTGATCATCGCATCGCCAAGGAACAGCGCCGCCCCAACAAGGCCGAGCAGCATCAGCATCGCGGTATGCCCGTTTGCGGTCTTCATCAACAACGCAAGCAGGGAAAGCGTACCGCCCTCGCCTTCGTTGTCGGCGCGCAACAGGAAGAGCACGTACTTGATGGTGACGATAATGGTCAGGGCCCAGATCATCAGCGAGATGAGGCTGATGACCTCGAAGCGAGTGAGGCCGTCGATCGCGACGGGCTTCAACGCTTCGCGGAATGCGTAGAGCGGGCTGGTACCGATATCGCCATAGACGACGCCAACGGAGCCGAGCGCAAGGTAGAACAGCTTGCGCGGCTTCATTTTACGTTCGTGTGAATGGCTGCCTTCGTGCATGAAATGAAAACAGGCTCTTCAGAGCCAGCCTTTCCATCGAAAAAAGAAGAAGGGAATGATGGCGGATAACACCATCAGCCCAATCGAATACGGATATCCGTGGGCGAAGTGCAGTTCCGGCATGAATTCGAAATTCATACCGTAGATGGAGGCGACCAGGGTCGGCGGCAAGAACACCACGGACGCGATCGAAAAAATCTTGATGATCGAGTTCTGCTCGATGTTGATCAGGCCAAGCGAGGCGTCGAGCAGGAAGGTAATATTGCCAGCGATGAAGGACGCATGCTCGTTGAGCGACTGAATATCGCGAGAGACCGTCCGGCAGAGTTCCTTGGTGTCACGATCCTGCTGGACCGCGGGGACATTATAGAAAAACGTCATCAGCCGCGACAGCGACGCGAGACTATCGCGGATCTTGCTGACGAGGCGATGATGGCCGGCAATGTCCCTAAGCTTCTCTTCGAGATAGTTCGACGGCTTGCGAACCTTCCTCGCACGGTCGCCAAACACATGCGTCGACAGAATGTCGATACGGGCAACCGAAAGCTCCAGGATTTCCGCGGTGCGATCGATGACGGTTTCAAAGAGCTTAGCCAGCAGTGCCGCACCGCTCCGCCACTGTTGCGGTACGCGATGAAGCGCGGCGATGAATAGTGAAAAGGACTTCGGCTGTGCGTAGCGGATCGTGACCATCCGTTTGCCAACCAGGATGAAGGCAACGTCGGTCAGGGTCGGCGCGTCCGTTTCTACCTTCCAGACGAGAGACGCCGTCATGAACACGGCATCGTTTTCGACGTAGAGGCGGGCCGACGGTTCGATATCCTTGAGATCATCGCGTGTCGGGACTTCGATGCCCAGCACCCTTTCGACGAACATCTCCTCGTCACGCGATGGCTCGACCAGGTCGATCCACATGACGTCGTCGCGCAAGGAACCTTGCGACAAATCGCGAATTTCAACCGGCTTGCAATCGGAACAGTAGGCCGCGATCACCGGTTGGACCTCCGGTAATCCGGGCGTGTTGCGCACATCGCTGTCTTCATCGAACGCCCTTCCACGGCGCGCTGCCCGCGAGAGCGCGTGGGATGCAAGTTCCAGATTGTAACGAAAGCGATTGAAGAAAGTTCATATGACTCCCGGCACATCCGGCGACCGCCGAGATATGCAACGTGCTCAACCGCATCGCAGTCACCAATCCTTCGACCAAGATAACTCCGAGTATGCAGGCGGCCAGTCCCACCGGCCATCATCGAGCATTCGCAACACGCCGCCCTCATGGCGACGGCGCGCCATATGACGGAAAGCTGCGAAAGAATCAAGACATCTTACGTTCACCGCGCCGTTTGACCACATTTCCTCCGCAATTGGGAGTCTAGCGGCGGCGAAGCATTCACTCGAAAACGATGGCCGGCGCGGCCTTCTGCGGCTGCACGTCGAGCTGCTGCCAGACCTTGGCGGCGATCTCGCGATAGATGCCGGCGACGATGCCGTTGGGCTCCGTTGCAACCAGCGGCGTTCCGGCGTCGGAGGTCTCGCGAATGTTCATCGTCAACGGCACTTCGCCGAGGAAAGGCACGCCGATGCGTTCAGCTTCCTTGCGAGCGCCGCCATGACCAAAGATATCGTAACGCGTGCCCGTGTCGGGGGCGATGAAATAGCTCATGTTCTCGACGATGCCGAGCACGGGAACCTCGACCTTCTTGAACATGTTCAATCCCTTGCGGGCATCGACGAGCGCGAGATCCTGAGGTGTCGAAACGATGACGGCGCCCGCGAGCGGTACCTGCTGCGCCATCGTCAGCTGCGCATCGCCTGTGCCCGGCGGCATATCGACGACAAGGACATCTAGTTCGCCCCAGGCAACCTCACGCAGCATCTGCATCAGCGCCGATTGCACCATGGGGCCACGCCAGATCATTGCCGTCTCCTCGTCGACGAGGAAGCCCATTGACATCACCTTCAGCCCGTAATTTTCCATGGGGTTGATGATGCGGCCATCGATCTGGGTGGGGCGGCCGGAGATCTTGAGCAGGCGCGGCATCGACGGGCCGTAAATATCGGCGTCGAGAATGCCGACCCGCAAGCCATTGGCCTGGAGGCCGAGCGCAAGGTTGACGGCGGTCGTGGATTTTCCCACACCGCCCTTGCCGGAGGCAACGGCGATGATCGAGCCAATACCGGGAACGCCGAGCTTGCCGGCGCGGGGCTGCTGTTGCGGCGCGTGGGCATGGCCGTGATGCTCATGTCCAGCCTGCGGCTGCGGGCGCGAGACCGGCGCCGAACCCGCACCAGCCTTCTTGTCCGCCGTCAGCGCAACCAAGGCTCCCTTGACACCCGGCATTTCCTTGATGACCCGTTCGGCGGCGAGACGAAGAGGCTCCAGCTCCTTGGCGTTCTCCGCAGGGACCGTAATGGAGAAATAGACCTTGCCGTCGGAAATGAAGACATCAGAGACCATGCCGAGCTCGACGATATCGTGTTCGAGATCGGGTCCGCGGACCGTCTTCAGCGTTTCGAGAACTTGTTCCTTGGTGACGCCGGTCATTCCATCCTCACTGCCTATGTTGGCATTCTAGATAGAGGAGCGCCGCGTCTTCGCCAAACAAAATCGGCGGTCGACGCAGCAAATGAGGAGCGAGTTCAACCGGAAGGCCGATGCGTCCATCAAGTCCGCCGGGCTTTCGCCCTGATGGTTACAACAGCCTTCCGGGATACCGAGGCAAGCCTTGCCACCTAGAGCAAGCACGGCAAAAGGCCAGTATAAAACGTGCATCGGGCGCTGAAGGTTTAGGGTTTGCGGGCGGCGGCGTGTCCCAAAAGCAACAACCGCCGCCGACGCCTTAGCCCGAGATCAGACATAGTAGCGTCGGCCGACGGTGTGCGGGTCGCGCCGTTTATCCGGCGTCGTGACCAGGTCCCCTCTGGACCGCTGCAAACAAAGAAGCAGAAAACGTGCCAGATGGCAAACATCCGCGAAAGCCGATGTGCACCGGGGACAAAGTCGTGCGCATTGGTGAAGTTTTAGGCGCGCGAGCCCAGAATTTGCCCACCCTACTTTATGAGTCCGATCCGCAATGCCTTGGCGACGGCCTGCGTACGGTTCACAGTATCGAGCTTCTTGGTCGCACGGTTGAGATAGTGGTTCACCGTGTGCTCGGACAGCGTGAGGATTTCCGCAATCTCGACACTGGTCTTGCCGGCGGCAGTCCAGTTCAGGCAGTCAATCTCTCTGTCAGTCAGGGTTTCCGTGACCCTGTTGTCGTGGCTGCGAATTTCCGCCAATCGGTCGAAGACGTGGATGGAAATATAGTGGAGTTCGCGCATTTCCTCCGCGCTGAATGCCTCACGGTCACCCGAAAACGATACAGCACCCCGGCTGCCAGAGGGCTCATGCGCCGGGAAATAGGCACAACGCATCATGCGGAAACGTTCAAAGAGGGCCTTGACGATCCCTGCCTTGCCATCGGGCCTTTCCAGCTTTACCTGCGACACGTCGTTGAAGAACGGCGTGGTCGAGGTCCGCAGCCGCTTCATGACCGGACTATTGGCCACCAGCCCCTCATGGTCGTAAGCCGCCAGCAATTCCACTGGCCAACTCGAGATGACTGTACTGTTCTGCAGATTGACGGCTGTCACCGAGGGAATGTTGAAGACCATGAAGGCCCGCGCTCGATAGGCTTCCGTCACTTTCTTCATGAAGCGGAAAATATCGAACTGCGTTTTCAGTCCGGCGATCTCGCTAACGTGGACGTCCACGGAAGATCCTGGCTGCGATGGATTCATTTATTTATTCAACTCGAATAGATGGAATGTCTGATGGATGTCGTCTCGTCGTCGCAGCTAAGTTTGCATCGCCGGTTAACGATTAACCCAGCACATACACCCCAAGACGGGGGATTGACGAGCGTAAATTGTGATGATTCGTCAGAAAATCACAATATTTTAAGCTTCAACCTTGTATTGGGCGACATTGAGTAAGGTTTAGCGGCGTGGACCAAGTCCAATGCGCATGGCTTCTCTGATCTGTTCTGCCGTCTTCCGGATCGGGGCCGCCCATTCCGAAAGCCTTTCCATCGTAAGCCGATAAGCCGGCCCGGTTACCGATACACCACCGACAAGCGAAAGGTTTTCGGACCAGATAGGGGCGGCGACACAGCGAATGCCGACTTCGTGCTCCTCACGGTCGAAGGCATGACCTTGCTTGCGTATTTCCTCGATCTCGGCAAGGAGAGTGTCCGCCGTATGCGTATTTGCGGTGAACTGGTGGAAGGCAAGGTCGGCCACCAGTGCCGCAACCCGCTCTCTCGGCAATATCGACAGGGCTGCCTTGCCGACACCTGTACAGTAAACCGGCGAGGTGTTGCCAATCTGCGAGTACATTCTGACAGGCTGCTGGCCTTCGAACTTGTCGAGGTAGATGATCGAGCTGCCGCGAAGCACACCAAGATGAACCGTTTCGCCCGTCAGATCCTGGAGGGCCCTGAGGTGAGGCTCGGCTATGAGGCGAAACTCGTTGCGCGCCCAGCTGCGAGAGGCGAGATCCAAAAGCCGCAAGCCAGATGAGTAGCGGCCGTCGGCATCGATCTCAAGAAGACCTTCTTCGACGAGATGGCTTAGCTGACGATGAAGCGTGCCGCGCGGCTGATCTGAAAGCGCCAATATGTCCGTGAACCGCATGGGACCGTCGGCATGGGTCACCACGTCGAGAAGGACCATCAGCTTGCCGAGGGTGCCGGTGTCGCGCCGCCCGAGCTCATTCTCTTTTGCCGCACTCATCGTCGCCCCAAATACCTTGACAGAGAGGCCACGCTAGTCGGATAATTCCACATAGTCAAATAGAGTTCCAAATAATAGAACAGAATAGCGTCGGGAGGACGTAGTGACGGCTATGCTTGCGCAGTTTCCTGAATTCAGGGATCGAAGCGTGCTGATTACCGGAGGCGGGTCCGGCATCGGGGCAGCGATTGTCGAGGGGTTCGCCCGGCAAGGGGCCAAGGTTTCGTTCATTGACGTCGCCGAGGCGGAAAGCCATGACCTCGTCGAACGGCTGTCGCGCGACACCCTTCACCCGGTTCGCTTCCACAAGGCGGATTTGCGTGACGTTGCAGAGATCCGCAGGACGGTCGATGAGGTCGTCGCTCACTCCGGCCCAATCAGCGTTCTCGTCAACAATGCCGCGCGCGACGACCGGCACGATTTCGAGGCCGTGACCGAGGAATACTGGGACGACAACCAGGCGACCAACCTGCGCCATGTCTTCTTCACGACCCAGGCTGTTGCGCCCTCGATGCGCGAAGCAGGCGGCGGTGCGGTCATCAACATGTCGTCGATTGCTTTTCTGCTCAACATGCCGGAATTTCCCGCCTATTCGACGGCGAAAGCCGGCGTGATCGGGCTGACAAAGAGCCTGGCCGGCAAGCTTGGGCCTGACAACATCCGCGTCAATTGCATCCTGCCGGGCATGATCGTGACGGATCGTCAGATGAAACTCTGGCTCACCGAGGAAGGCATTGCGCGGACGGTGCATCGCCAGTGCATCAAGAAAGTTCTGCACGCCGACGCGATCATCGGACCGTGCCTGTTTCTGGCGTCAAGCTGCGCGGCAGCAATCAGCGCACAATCTCTTATTGTCGATGGAGGCATTTTCTGATGACGGATCCCGCTTATGTCGCGGTAGATTGGGGAACAAGCAGTTTTCGGCTCTGGCTGATCGCCAAGGATGGCAGCATCCTGGGCGAAAGCCGCAGCAATGAGGGTATGACGACGGCTGCAAAAACCGGCTTCGCCGAGGTTCTCGCCTCGCATCTGGCCAAGGTGAGTGCGCCGGAAAATCTTCCGGTCATCATCTGCGGCATGGCAGGTGCAAAGCAGGGATGGGTCGAGGCGGGCTATATCGACGTTCCGGCATCATTGTCCTCAATTCTGACGGGCGCAGTCGTTGTGCCCGGCCAACGCCGCGATGTCCGTATCCTTCCAGGCCTTGCCCAGAGAGATCAGGCAAGGCCCGACGTCATGCGCGGAGAGGAAACGCAGCTTCTCGGCACGCTTGGTCCGGCAAGCACCGGATCACAGGCAGTGTGCATGCCGGGCACGCATTCAAAGTGGGTCCACGTAAGGGATGGGCGGGTTACCGGCTTCTCCAGCTTCATGACCGGTGAGCTTTTCGACGCGATCTCCAAGCACACGATCCTGTCGCACGCCGTCGCCGGGGCCGATCAGTCGCCGGCAGACGAGGTCGCCTTCGAAAGTGCGATCAAGGCTGCCTATGAGCAGCCGGCAATGGCGACCAACTTCTTCTTTACGGCGCGCTCCGGCCAGCTGCTGCATAGTTTGAGCGCTGCCGCAGCACAGGCCAAGATCTCCGGAACGCTCATCGGGCTGGAAATCGCCGGCGCCATGACAAATGCGGGAGCCGGCGTCAGCATCACGCTCGTTGCCGCGGGCCGGCTGCAAGGCCTTTATGAAGCGGCCTTCAAGGCACTATCTCTGTCCTATAAGACCATTGACGCTGATACGGCAGTCCGTGGCGGCCTTGCTGCCGCCGCCAAAGCCATTTGGCCGAATTAAGAAAGCACCGAAGCAATGAACCGCATCCCCTTCCCCACGATGAAGCGTCCACTGATCGCCATTCTGCGCGGCATCAAACCCGAAGAAACCGAAAGCGTGGTCGGCGCGCTGATCGAAAACGGGTTGACCGCCATCGAGATCCCGCTGAACTCGCCGGAACCCTTCAAGTCGATCGAAATCGCAGCGAAGATGGCGCCGGCCGATTGCCTGATCGGCGCCGGCACCGTGCTGACCACGGAGGCGGTCGACAGCCTCCATTCCGCCGGTGGCAAGCTGCTTGTCACCCCAAACGTCGAGCCCGAAGTGATCATTCTTGCGCGCAACTATGGGATGGTCACCATGCCGGGTGTCTTCACGCCGACGGAAGCGCTGGCGGCAGCCCGTGCAGGCGCGACTGGCTTGAAATTCTTCCCCGCCAGCGTGCTCGGCCCTGCCGGCATCACCGCGATCCGCGCAATTCTGCCGCCGGAGCTGGTGATCGCTGCCGTTGGCGGCGTTTCAGACAAGAATTTCTCCGAGTACACCAAGGCTGGCATTCATGCGTTCGGCCTCGGCACCAGCCTCTACAAGCCGGGAATGACCGCAGCGGAGGTTGCCGAGCGTGCGAAGGCGACCATTTACGCCTATGACGCAGCGGTAGGAGCTTAAGGCGTATGACGGAAATTCACGAGTTCGCAGGCAAGACCCTTTGCAGCACCAACTCCGTGCTTGGAGAAGGCCCCACCTACGATCCGGACACGAACACGGTCTGGTGGTTCAATATCATCGGCAAGGAGTTGCACGAACTGAACCTCTCCACCGAGGAGAAGAAAGTGCACGCACTGCCGATGATGGCGAGCGTGCTCGCTCGCATAGATGCTGGGCGGCAGTTGCTTGCCACCGAACAGGGTCTTTTCATTCGTGATACCAAGAGCGGCAATCTCACCTTTTATGCGGCCCTCGAAAACGACAATCTGGATAACCGCTCGAACGACGGCCGTACACATTCTTCCGGTGCATTGTGGATCGGCACGATGAGCAAGCGCGCGGAAAATCGCGCGGGCGCCATCTATCACGTGGCCGGTGGTCGCGTGACCAGGATCTTCGACGGCATCAGCATTCCGAATTCAATCTGCTTTTCGCCGGACGGCACGATTGGCTACTTCACCGACACACGCCTCAGCCGCCTGATGAGGGTGATGGTTGATCCGCAGACGGGTCTGCCGACCGGGGAGCCGATTGTGCTGGTGGATACTATGGATGAGCCGGGTGGACTCGACGGTTCGGTCGTCGACGCCGACGGATACATCTGGAATGCGCGGTGGGGTGCGGGCGCCGTTGATCGATACAGCCCGGATGGACTGCGCATCTCCCGCTACAAGGTACCCGCCGCCCAGCCCTCCTGTCCCGCTTTCATCGGGAAGAATGGCGATCGGCTTGCCGTCACCACGGCATGGGAGGGACTGGATGACGACGCGCGGTCCATGCAACCGCAGGCCGGTTCGCTGCTCGAGCTAGAGGTCACGGTGAAGGGGATTTTTGATCCCGTTTACGCGATCTGACGCGACACACGTCGAAGTCACCAGGGCGTCCTCCGCGGGCGCCCTTTTTGTTTTCGATTCATTTGATAGCTGAGATGCCTGTAGCATTTTCGCTAAAAGTTCCGCAAAATTAGCAATTTTTGCGCGATTTTTTTCGGGAACCAATAGAAATGCCATTCATTTCAAAAGGGAGCCGGCCGGTGGCTACCGCCTGCGCAAGCTGGCGGGACACGGGCTAGAGATCACTATTTGAACTGAAAAGGTAGGTTCGAAATGACACGCAAACTCCTCACAACCGTTGCCGCTGGTGCCTTGTTTGCCACGGCTTTCGCACCGGCGGCATTCTCGCAGAGCTCGACCCAGCCGGCTGATCCGAGCGCCCCGACAACGCAGGCAGCGCCGAGCGATCCGACTGCTCCGCCGAAGGTCCCGGATGTCACAGCTCCGGCCCCGGCAGGTGACGCGGCTCAGGCGCCAGCACCGGCCGCCACGACCGACACTGCGCAAGCGGGCGGCGGGTACCTGACCGAGCAGGCTGCAGACCAGATTAGCGCCAACACCTATATCGGCCAGTCGGTCTATAACGGCCAAAACGAAAGCATCGGTAACGTCAACGACCTCATCATGAAGAAAGACGGCGGTCTAGTTGCCGCAATTGTTGGCGTCGGCGGCTTCCTCGGCATCGGCGAGAAGAATGTCGCCGTTCCGATGGATAAGATCACCGTTGCTCAAAACACGCAGGACGGCAGCGTCAAGCTGACAACCTCCGAAACCGCGGAAACGCTGAAGGCGGCTCCGGAATTCAAAACGCTGCAGATGCTCGCCGCCGAGAAGGCTCCGGCACCGGGCTCAACAGACACCACGGCGACGGGTTCGACAACGAACAAGTAAGAATACTGCGCAGTGAGTACAGCGTAACCGATGGCGTCCGACGGGGCGCCATCGGCGTTTCAGGCGCTGACGCGGTCAGCCGTATCGTAATAGTTTTCGTGCAGGAAGCGAAGCGTCGCGATACTGTCGGCAGGCTTGCCGAAGTGATAGCCCTGCCCCATGCCGCAACCAAGCGAACGCAACTTGACGGCTTCCGAATAGTCCTCGATCCCTTCGGCGACCACTTCAAGGTCGAGGCCTTCGCACATGGCAAGGATCGCCTTGATGATGTGCTCGGAGGCACGGTCGGAATTGATGCGCGACACGAAGGCGCGATCGATCTTGATCTTGTCGAACATGAAGTCGCGCAGGCGACCAAGGCTCGACTGGCCAGTTCCGAAATCATCCAACGAGATACGGACGCCTGCCTGGCGCAGGTCGGCGATGATGCGGTTTGCCGTATCGGCCGAGCCCATCACGGCGGTCTCGGTGATCTCCAGTTCCAGCCGGTGCGGGTCGAAACCAACCCGGCCGAGGATCGACAGGACGCTGCTACTCGTACCCGGATCCATCAGCTGCGCCGAGGAAAGGTTGAAGGAGAGGAAGAGTTCGCGTGGCCAGGAAAGGGCCGCTTCCGCGGCCTTGCGCAGCAATGCCTCTGATAGTGCGTCGATGAAACCGCGTTCTTCCGCGAGCGGAACGAAGACGCCTGGCGATACGAAGCCCAGATCAGGATCGTTCCAGCGCGCCAAGGCTTCAAAGCCGACGACCTGGCTGTTGGAGAGCGCAACGATCGGCTGAAAATGCACATCGATCGCGTCGGAGATGATGGCATTGCGCAGCGCCTGCTCCAACTGCGTCGCGCGCTTCATTTCCTGGACGATCTCGCGGGAATAGACGGTGATCTGGCCACGGCCGCGGCGCTTGGAGCGATAAAGCGCCGTCTCTGCGCTCTTCAGCAGCTCCTCGAACTCCTCGCCGGCAAAGGGGTAAATCGCAAAGCCGAAGGATGCCGAAAGCCGGACGTTGCGGTCGCCGAGATCATAGGGTGCCGAAAGCACCTCGCGGATCATCTGGCCGAATTTCTCGGCGCTGGCCCGCTCGAACACCAGAGGCAGCACAAAGGCAAATTCGTCGCCGTCGTGACGCGTGACCAGCGCGCCATCGGGAATGCAGGCTTTCAGCCGATGGGCGACCTGGCAGAGAATTTCGTCGCCCGCCGATGCGCCGAAGAGATCGTTGATCGGTTTGAAGGAATCGAGATTGGCGATGCCGATCGTGAAGGGCGCGGGATCGCTGGCGCGTTCCGCAGAAATCTGGGCAACCCGATCACGCATACGGTAGCGGTTACCGAGCCCGGTCAGCGGGTCGGTATAGGCCATGGTCTGAAGCTCATTCTGACTTACGGGCACCAGAGGCATTTCAGCCGACATCATCACTCAGACCCAGACTGCACACGCTGGAAGGATGGCGGGCAAGTCTTAAGAATTCGATAGTGGAACGGCCGCATTGAAACCGTGTACCGTCCCCACATTTAGGGAGTTGACGAGCTTTGTCGTCACATGGCGACCTGCCGCACATCCTCGGCAAGATACTTCTGAAAGATCCCCTGAAGAATATCGGGGCTTACCGGCTTCATGATCACGTCGTCCATCCCGGCCTTTGCACATTCGGCGCGGTCGCGCTCGAAAGCCTGGGTAAGAACACCGACGATCGGCGTTCTCGAACTGCCGCCTTCTTCTGTCTGGCGGATCAGCCGCGCCGCCTCGAAACCGTTGAAGCCCGGCAGCGAGATGTCCATCAGGATGATTTTCGGCCGGTGCTCGGTCCACAGGCGAACCGCCTCGTCGCCGCTTGGGGCAATCAGGTAGCGGTAGCCGAGACCCTCGAGGATCTGCGAAAAGACGATCTGGTTGATGTCGTTGTCTTCCGCAACGAGCACGTCAAGCGCATTTGCTTCCTCGACGGTGGTGAACTCCCAATCGGTGTCGATGCTTTCAGCGAGCTGACCACGATTGCTGCGATTGAAATGCCGAGCGATCTGGAAGGTGAGCTCGTTGGCGAGCTGGAAGCCGTCCATGACGAGCACCGGAATGCCATACTGTTCGGCGAGCTCCAGGCAACGCATCCCCAGCTGGTTGTCGATCACCAGCAGGTCGAGCGAGATGCCGGACGAGCTCGCGATTTCCAGGAAGTGCTCCTGTTCGTCCTCGCCACGCACCGAGCACGCCTCGAAGCCGTATTTCGCAAGCGTGCGCAAGGCTGCGGCTTCAGCCACGACATCCGACGTCACCACCAGGATCTTGCGGCCGGAGAAGTTCTCCGGAACGATCGCTTCCATGGCCGCCGGTTCGCGCCGCTCGCCGCTGCCATTCATCGGAACATAGGCGCGTCGATAGGAATTCTTGCTCGAGGTCATGACGCTCGATGCGAACCTGAACTCATCGAGATCGGCGCCGTCTCGCGGCAGGTCCTGCATGGTCGAGACGAGGAAATAGCGCCCCGGCTTGCCGATGCGGTGCTTGCGCGTAACGATGTCGCGTTCCACGCCGTCGCGCGCGACCTGCCGCTGGCGGGAAATCGACATTTCACCGGTG
This sequence comes from Rhizobium sp. BK176, assembly GCF_024808055.1. Lineage (NCBI taxonomy): Bacteria > Pseudomonadati > Pseudomonadota > Alphaproteobacteria > Hyphomicrobiales > Rhizobiaceae > Rhizobium > Rhizobium sp. BK176. The sequence goes on from NZ_JANUBV010000002.1 coordinate 503,027, forward strand.
TCCAGAACATGGCGGTCGCTTTCTTCGAAACGCTGGGCGACCTCCTCGGAGAACAGGTCGCTGCTCTTGCGACCGAGTACCTCATCGACCGTCGTCTGGTACTTTTCGCAGAAGGCGATGTTGACGGCGACGTAATTCAGGTTGCGATCCTTGACGAAGAGCGGAAATGGCAGGTTATCGAGGATGTCCTCGGTAAGCTGCACACGCTCGAGATCGGAGCGCCACTGTTCCTCCCGTTTCTTGTCTTCGGAGATGTCCTGGATGACGCAGACACCGTAGCCGCTCGCAAGGCGCCGCTTGCCAAACCGAATCCAGCGATCGGTGCCGTGGCGCTCGACCGCCTCGAACCGCTCGCGCCAATGCGAGGCGATCTTCTGGGACAGCCAGTCCTCACGGCTCAGCGATCCCTGCTTGCCGCTCGACTGCGTACGGATGCCGGTGTCGTAGATCGCACCCAGGAAGTCTCGCAACCGCGTTCCCGGCTTCAGCACGGTCGCCGATACCGGAAAGAAATCGAGCACCTGACGGCTCGCGAAGATCATTTGGTCGGTCTTGTCGTAGACGATGAAAGCCGCGCCGAGGCTCTCGCAAACCGCGTCAAACAGAGCCGTCTGCAGGCTGATATCAGCCGGCATTTCATTACTCACGGATGATGCGTCCGCCTTTTCGGAGCCGGCACTCATTCTTACGCGTCCCACATCTGTCCGATTGAAACCCACTCCTCGGAAGCAAGTTGCAAAATGGCAGCTTTGTCTTAAGGCGCGCTTAACGTTAAGCAGCCCGAATTGGAGCGTGCAGAACAGCATCCGGCCAGCGCTTTCACCCTTCCCTCTGTGCCGCGAATCCAAGAGAATAGGCGCATGGCCATCAGACAGCTTTCAGAAACACTCATCAACCAAATCGCCGCCGGCGAGGTCATCGAGCGGCCGGCGAGCGCTGCCAAGGAGTTGATCGAGAACGCCCTCGACGCAGGCGCCACGCGCATCGAGGTGGCAACGTCGGGCGGCGGCAAGGGCCTGTTGCGGGTTTCGGACAATGGCTCCGGCATGGATGTTGCCGACCTTGAGCTTGCCGTGCGTCGGCATTGCACCTCCAAGATCTCCGATACGCTGGACGACATCCGAACGCTCGGTTTTCGCGGCGAGGCGCTGCCATCGATCGGGTCGGTCGCGCGGCTCAGCATTTCCAGCCGCCGCCGGGACAGCGCCGGCGGCAACGAGATTGCCATCGAGGGCGGCAGAATTACCCATCTGCGTCCATCGCCCGGCAATCCGGGCACGATCGTCGAGGTTCGCGATCTCTTCTTTGCGACGCCGGCCCGCCTGAAATTCCTGAAGACCGAAAAGGCCGAGGCTGCGGCGATCACTGAGGTCGTCAAGCGTATGGCAATCGCCTTTCCGGGCGTGCGCTTCGTGCTTTCCGGAACGGACCGCACGACGCTGGAGTTACCGGCGACAGGTGATGACCATCTGGCGCGCATGGCACAGATCCTCGGCAAGGACTTCCGCGACAACGCCATAGAAATCGACGCCGAGCGCGAAGGCATATCGCTCACCGGCTTCACCGGTGTGCCGACCTTCAACCGCGGCAACTCGGCCCATCAATACGCGTTCGTCAACGGGCGTCCGGTGCAGGACAAGCTCATCCTGTCCGCGATCCGCGGCGCCTATGCCGAAACGATCCCCACGGGCCGGTATCCTGTTGCGGTGTTGTCGATCCGGCTTGATCCAGCACTTGTCGATGTCAACGTGCATCCGGCAAAATCAGACGTGCGCTTTCGCGACCCGCAACTGGTGCGCGGCCTGATCGTCGGCGCCGTGCGCGAAGCGCTGGCGCGCGACGGTAGCCGTGCAGCGACGACCGGTGCGGACGGGATGCTGCGCTCTTTCCGGCCCGGCTTCCAGCCGGGCGCGCAGCGGCCGCAACAGCCATGGTCGGCGGCGACATCGCCCTCGCGCCCCTTCTATCAGCCCGCGACCAGCGCCTTCGGCGAACGTCCGCAGGCTTCCTTCGACGGCCTCGTGACGCCAACGGCACGCGGCGACACCGCGCCGACCGCGAGAACGCCGGTCGCGCCGGAGGAACCACCGCTGCGCTATCCGCTGGGTGCCGCCCGGGCGCAGATCCACGAAAACTACATCGTGGCGCAGACGGATGACGGCCTCGTCATCGTCGATCAGCACGCCGCGCATGAACGGTTGGTGTTCGAGACGATGCGCAAGGCGCTGCACTCAAAGCGGCTTGCCTCGCAGGTTCTCCTCATCCCCGAAATCGTCGATCTGCCCGAAGAGGATTGCGACCGGCTGATGCAGTTCGCGACCGAGTTCGGCGAACTCGGATTGGCGATCGAACGCTTCGGCCCCGGTGCCATCGCGGTGCGTGAAACGCCCGCCATGCTCGGCGAGGTGGACGCCGTGGGACTTGTGCGGCAGTTGGCTGACGAGATAGCCGAATGGGATACCGCGTCCGGTCTGTCGGCGAAGCTCGAATATGTGGCCGCGACGATGGCCTGCCATGGATCCGTGCGTTCGGGACGGCGACTACGGCCGGAGGAAATGAACGCACTGCTGCGCCAAATGGAAGTCACTCCCGGCTCCGGGCAGTGCAATCACGGACGCCCGACCTATATCGAGCTCAAGCTATCGGATATCGAGCGATTGTTCGGCCGCAGTTGAAAAAGCTGGAAATGGCCGCGGCGGCGCGTTATGGCAGGGCCTGTTACAGCCTGTAAGGAAACGGAGCGCATGAACTTGTTCGAAGGAAATGGAAACCGCGAAGCGCAGATACGCTATCTCGATGCGGATTTTCAGATCCTGTCGCCGGGATCCTATGTTGTCTGTGCGATTACCGGCAAACAAATCCCGCTCGATGAGTTGCGCTACTGGAGTGTTGCGCGCCAGGAGCCATACGCCGATGCCGTGGCTTCGCTGGAGGCAGACAAGCGTGCTGGCGTTTTGCCCAACCAGAAGCGTTAAACACAGGCGCAACACACGACCGCGGTCGCGCCTGCCGCGCCTCTTAGGCCTTGCGGCCTTCCTTTAGGCGCCGGTCTCTACAGGTGTTGATCGCGCGGTCGATTATGAGCCCCGGTGCCAGCGCATCCGCAAAGGCCATTTCCACCTCGATCACCCGGCATTTGGCGGCAAGCTCCTCGGCTTTGCCATGATGTCCGGCGAGACGGACGAAATCCTTGGACGTCGTGACGATCTGAAGACCTTCGCGCTCTGCTGTCGAGAGGATGTCGTCGACCTCGTCATCAGTCAGATGCTCATGATCACCAAACGAGCGGCGAGCCGCGACATGCGCGCCGACAGATTCGACCGTGCGGAAGAATTTCGACGGGTCAGCAATCCCCGCAAAGGCCAGTACGTTCCGGCCGGACAGTTCGGTGCTATCGCACACTTTCAGCGAAGCGGTGAAATAGGGCTTGGCAGCGCGTGCAGCGATCCGGACAATGTTGTCGGCTGCCTCGCCGGCGCCGACCTTCAAAAGCGCGGTGGCATAGCGCAGTTGCTGACGGATGGGAGCGCGCACGGGACCGCCCGGAACGGTATGACCGTTGCCTAGGCCGCGCGTGGCATCGATGACCAACAGCGCGTAGTCGATCGCTAGCCGTGCGCTCTGGAAGCCATCATCCATGATGATCAGGTCGACACCTTCCTTGACGAGGCGCTGGGCACCTTCGACGCGGCGCCGGGAAATCACCGTCAACGCTTCCCGAGCGAGAAGCAGAGGTTCGTCACCGACGGCAAGCGCACGGTGATGGGCCGGATCGACCACCGTCGTGACATCAAGCGAGCCGCCATAGCCACGGCTGAGGAAGCCGGGCTTCAGGCCCTTTGCCTTTGCCGCACGGGCGATCGTCAGTGCCGTCGGCGTCTTGCCGGCACCCCCGACGGTGAAATTACCGACGCAGATAACCGGCACCGGGACCGAGGCGCGCTTCGCATTGGCCATGCGATAGCCAGCGATACGCCCATACAGAAAGGAAATCGGATAGAGCGTCCAGGCACGCCAATCGGCTTTCGACCACCAAAACGGCGGCGCTTCGGATACCATTCTTCCCGTCCTGCCCTTTGGACGCCGAGCATCATGCTGGCGGATCTTGTCCTTAACCGGGCGAAAAGAGAGGGCAATTTTCAAGAAAAAGCAAGCCCTTGGTCAATCAGGCAAGCTGAAGGTCGGGCAGCAGCCGCTCCAGCTCGGTGATGTCGTTCAGGCAGTAGTCGGATGCGGCGGCTAGCGATTCTCGCGATCCGGTACCGGTCAGCACGGCCACGGTGATGCCGGCCTTGGCGTTGCGGCCCATGTGCAGGTCGTGGTTGTTGTCGCCGACAACGGCAACTTCGGAGGCGTCGAGGCCGGTCGCCGCGCAGAAACCAAGCACCATTCCCGGCTCCGGCTTGGTGCCGAAGCCGCTGTCGTATCCGGCCACATAGTCAATGAAGGGCGCAAAGCCAAAGCGCAGGGCGGTCTGTCTGATCGAGCGCTCGTTGTCGCTCGAGGCAACGCCGAGCCGAAAGCCACGGGAATGCAGGCGACTGAAGAACGCTGCGAGATCGGTGACCGCAACGGAAAACTCGGCGGCATGAGAAAAGAGCTCATCCAACTTGATCGTCAGCTCGATCACGTCGAGCTTCGATCCGGCCGCGATCAGTCCTTCCGAGATCTGGCGCGTGTTGCCGGCCGCGAGCAGGCTATCGGGAATAATGTGGCCTGTAACTGGATCCATACCACAGGCCAGAAGCAGCCGGTCGGCCAGTTCGACATCGCCTTCTGCGGCGATCCGTGCCAGCTCGCGATTCACCGGCAGCCAGCTCTCGTCGTAATCGAGCAGCGTACCATCCTTGTCGAAGAGGATTCCCTTGATCGCCTTCATGTCCGCTCCCGCACTCAGCGTTGTACAGCTGCCTTCGGCAGCAGCCTCGCCTTCACCGTCAGCGGATTGATGTAGGGCTCCAGGCCTTTGACCGTTGCCGTCAGTGCACCGCGCATTTCTTGCACGGCGCCGACCCCGGCCTCGATCATCTTGCGACGCGCCTCGTCGTTGGTGAGCAAATAGTGGACGCCCTTGGCGAGCATCTCGGTATCGCGCACCATGCGTGCGCTGCCACGGCGCGCCAGCTTCTGATAGGCTTCACGGAAATTCTGCACGTTGCTGCCGGACAGGACCGCGCAGCCCAGCATCGCCGGCTCCAACGGATTTTGGCCACCCTCGGCAAACAACGAGCGACCGACGAAGGCAACCTCGGTCAGGCGCAGGTACAGACCCATTTCGCCGATGGTATCTCCGAGGAACACATCAACGTCAGGAGAAAGCGCATCGCCGCGCGTCCGGCGGGCCACCTTGAGGCCCAGGTTGACGAGCTCGGCTTCGACCTCGTCAGCCCGTTCCGGATGGCGCGGGACGATGATCGTCAATTGCCCGTTTCGTTCTCTGAGAACACGATGAACGACGCCCGCCGCCTTTTCCTCCCCGTCAAAGGTGGAGATTGCCGCCCAGGTCTTGCGTTCGCCGAGCTGCTTCTTGTAACCGGCGAACACGGCAGCATCATAAGGCGGAGCGTCGGTATCCACCTTGAGGTTCCCCGACATCATGACGTGGCGCGCACCCAGATCCCGGAAGCGCTCGGCATCGACATCCGACTGGGCAATGACCAGCGCCAGGTTCTCAAACAGAGCCTCGGCAAGCGCCGGACGCCGGCTCCATCGTGCGAAGGAGCGGTCGGACATGCGGGCGTTGACGAGGATCTGCGGAATGCGGCGGCGTCCGAGTTCCATCATCGTCGCCGGCCAGATTTCGGATTCGGCAATCAGCGCGCAGTCAGGCTGCCAGTATTCGAGGAAGCGGCTGACGGCCGGCTTCAGGTCGAGCGGCACATATTGGTGGATCGCCTCTTCACCAAGACGCTCCGCGGCAAGCTTGGCGGAGGTCATCGTCCCCGTCGTCAGAATGACGTGAATGTCGCGACGGCGAATTTCGCGGATCAGCGGGATGACGGCATTGGTTTCGCCGACGCTCGCAGCATGGAACCAGACCAGCGGTCCAGCCGGACGGTCGGCACTGGCATAGCCAGTGCGTTCCAAACGGCGCGCACGATCTTCCTTGCCCTTCGCCGCCCGATAGGCAAGGTATCCGCCGACGAACGGTGTCAGTAACGTTCCCGTTGCCTGATAGGCGCCCAGCGCAAATCGCGCCATGCGACCGCTCATCTGCCAATTCTCCGATCACAAATGATCGACATAAACCCATTCCCAATTATTGTTGCGGCCGCAATGGCCAATCAGTTTGTCCAGAATGCGTCAGGCAGCAGTCGGTCGGTTCGCGGCCTTTAGACCGCGACCGCGGGAGGGTTACTGCGCGGACTTGCTTTCCGGGTCGAGCAAGCGGTGCATGTGGACGATGAAATAGCGCATGTGCGCGTTATCCACAGTCGACTGCGCCTTTGCCTTCCAGGCCGTCAGGGCCGTGGCATAGTCCGGAAAAATGCCGACGATATCGAGGTCCTTCAGGTCCCTGAACTGAACATCGTCCAAGCTTTCCAGTTCGCCGCCGAATACGAGATGCAAGAGCTGCTTTTTGCCACCGGATTCCGTCATTTTCTTCTCTTTCTGCTCTAATCTCCTCCGCCGCATCATCTGAGGGATTTTGACGGAAACGTCAACTGCCTCGTCGTTCACCAATCCCGGTCAGGAGGTCGGCGAGCCGCGGCGCGGCTGCGGCACAAAGTTCGTCGTGGCTGACTCTGGTCCGGTTATAGAGCGGTGCGCCGCCGTGGAGATCGACCAGCTGGCCGCCGGCGCGCTCGAGTATCAAGTCGGCCGCTGCGAGATCCCAATCGTGCGAATTGTGTTTGATGAAGGTGCCTTCAATCCGACCGTCTGCAACCATGGCAATGCGATAAGCCAGCGACGGTACGTACTTGACGCGCTCAATGCGATGCTTGAGGCGCTCGGGGAACGTCGCCAGGACATCTTCGGCGATGGCAAAGCGCCCGGGCGTATCGACGCTTGCTGTCGATACCGTGATCGGCCTGCCGTTCTTCAAAGCCACGCCGCCTGCGATAGCCTCGTAAAGCTCGTCCAAGGCGGGAGCGTAGAGAACGCCGGCAACGGGCCGCCCGTGGCGCACCACCGCGACACTGACGCACCATAGATCCAGGCCGGCCAAGAACGCGCGCGTGCCGTCGATCGGATCAATAATGAACAGTGTCTCCCTCGACAGGCGCTCGGCGTCGTCGTCGGTCTCTTCGGACAGCCAACCATAGTCCGGCCTAGCGACGCGGAGAAGCGATTCAAGCTTTTGGTTGGCGGCGAAGTCGGCAGCACTGACGGGTGATCGCCCCTCGTTCTTCCACCAGACTTCAGGCGATTGATTGAAATAGCCGAGTGCGACACGACCGGCTTGCCTGGCGGCATCGGCGATCAATTCCAGATCGCTCCGCCAGAGGGCTGTGTCCACGTCAGTCATGTCAGCAATCCAATCCATCAGCGCCCGGCGAGCGTCATTCCTTCGATCGCAAGCGTCGGAGCGGCGACACCGTACTTGCGGTCGATGTCGTTTGCTGGTGTCACCCGCATGAACATGTCCTTGAGGTTCGAAGCGATCGTCACTTCGGAGACGGCAAAGGTCAGCTCGCCATTCTCGATCCAGAAGCCGGTCGCCCCGCGGCTATATTCGCCGGTGATCATGTTGACGCCCTGACCGATCAGCTCGGTCACATAGAAGCCATTGCCAACGCTGCGGATCAGATCTTCCGGCGAGATGTCGCCCGGCTCGAGCGCAAGATTCGTCGCCGATGGCGTCACCGAATTTCCGCCACGCACGCCGCGCCCGTTGGTCTCCATGCCGATCTCGCGGCCGGTCGAGGTCGAGAGAAACCAGTGCTTGAGGATGCCGTCCTCGATCATCAAGAGCCGCTCGCCGGAGATGCCCTCGCCATCGAAGGGTCGGGACGACGGGCCGCGGACGATCAGCGGATCATCGGAAATCGTGAGCCCCGACTTCAAGACCTGCTGGCCCATCTTGTCGCGCAGAAAGCTGGTCTTGCGCGCAACGGAAGCGCCATTGATCGCCCCGGCGATGTGCCCGACGAAGCCGCGGGCGACGCGGGGATCAAAAACGACGGTGATGTCCTTGCCCGTATCAACCTGCCGCGGGTTGACGCGCTTGACGGTTCGCTCGCCTGCCCTGCGGCCGATTTCGGAGGCATCGTCCAGCTCGCCGAAATAGATTCGGCTGTCGAAATCGTAGTCACGCTCCATGCCCGTGCCTTCGCCAGCAATGACGCTGACGGAGCGGCCGAAGCGCGAGCCCATGTAGCTGCCCTCGAAACCGTGGGAGGTGACGAGCACGAGACCGCCCATCCCGGCCGAAGCACCGGCACCCGACGAATTGGTGACCCCCTTGACGGCAAGCGCCGCGGCCTCCGCCTCGAGCGCAGCCTCGCGAAGTTGGTCGGAAGACACCTCGGTTGTGTCGAGAAGCTCGAGGTCCGGATAGGATTTCGCCAGCTTGTCTTCATCAGCCAGGCAGGCGAAGGGATCTTCCGGTGACACCTTGGCCATCGCCACCGCACGTTCGGCGAGAGCAGTCAGATCGAAGCCCGGATTTGCGGAGACGCTGGCAACGCGCTTGCCGATGAAGACGCGCAACGCGAAGTCGTCGCTTTCCGACGACTCTGTGCCCTCGACCTTGCCGAGGCGCACGCTGACCGATTGCGAACGAGAGCGCACGACCACCGCATCAGCAGCGTCGGCCCCAGCTTTTTTTGCCAGGTCGATCAATTGGCTTGCGCGGGAAAGAAGCGTCGAGGAGTCGATTTCTGAGGACATGATTTGGCCTTTCCTTCGCGTTCCATTTATTGTGCACTACCAAAAGCATCAAGGCCGCGCGCATCGATTCTTTTGCCCGTCGCCTGCATGCCTCCCCGCATTTGAAAGAGACTCGCCTGATGTCAGAGCCCAATACTCTTTTCACCGAGACGATCCTGCTGCTAGGTGGCGCCGTTGTTTCAGCGCCGATCTTCAAGCGACTCGGATTGGGAACGGTGCTCGGCTACCTGGCCGCTGGCGTGGTGATCGGTCCGATCTTTCATGGATTGACGGACGGCGAAGAGATCCTGAACGTGGCCGAGCTCGGCGTCGTCTTCCTCCTGTTCATCATCGGGCTCGAGCTGAAGCCCTCGCGCCTCTGGCAGATGCGGCGCGATATTTTCGGGCTCGGGACCGCGCAGGTTGTGGCGACCGGTCTGGTGCTGACGCTCCTGACCTATCTTTCCGGAGTGCTGGATTGGCGCGGCAGCATCGTTGCGGGTTTCGGGCTTGCCCTCTCCTCCACTGCATTTGCGATGCAGATACTCGAGGACGAAGGCGACGTGAATACTCGTTACGGGCAGCGTTCCTTCTCGATGCTGCTGTTCCAGGATCTCGCGATCGTGCCGCTGCTTGCCCTGATCAGCATTCTCGATGGCGGCAAGGGCAGCGGCACGCCGCTGCTCGACTTCGCAGTCGCCATTGGGGCGGTCGCCGCGATGATCGTCATGGGACGCTACCTGCTCACGCCGCTCTTCCAGATCATCGCCCGCACCGGGGCCCGCGAGGCGATGATCGCCGCCGCCCTCTTCGTGGTGATGGGGTCGGCGAGCCTGATGCAGCTTGCCGGACTGTCGATGGCGATGGGCGCCTTCCTTTCCGGCGTGATGCTGGCGGAATCCTCCTATCGGCACGAACTGGAAGCCGATATCGAGCCCTTCCGCGGCGTCTTGCTCGCTATCTTCTTCATCGCCGTCGGCCTTTCGATCGAGCTCGACGTGCTCAGGGACAACGCCCTGTTCATCATCGTTGCCGTGCCCGTCATCATGGCCGCGAAGGCGCTCGTCATCTATGTTCTCTGCCGCGCAACCGGCTCGCCGCATGACGACGCCATCAGGATCGCCTTCCTGCTGCCGCAGGGCGGCGAGTTCGGTTTCGTGCTGTTTACCGCCGCCGGCATTGCCGGCCTGATGCCGACAAGCACCGCCTCGCTGCTGATCGCGATCGTCACCCTGTCGATGGCGCTCACCCCGATCGGAACGATGCTGGCCAAGCGTCTCCTCTCCGGCAAAGAGGAGGAACAGCTCGACGAAGATTTCGAAGGCGCCGGTGCCGATGTGCTGATGGTCGGCTTTTCGCGTTTCGGGCAGATCGCCGCCCAGATCCTGCTTGCGGGCGGACGCGACGTGACTGTCATCGATTTCTCGGCCGATCGCATCCGGCAGGCCTCATCCTTTGGCTTCCGGATCTACTTCGGCGACGGCACCCGCAAGGATGTGCTTCGCGCGTCCGGCATCGACCGTGCCAAGATCGTCGTCGTCTGTACGCAGAAACGCGAAGTTACCGACAAGATCGTCGAGCTGGTACAGGCGGACTATCCGCATGCCAAGCTCTTCGTGCGCTCCTACGACCGCATTCACTCGATCGCGCTGCGCAATCTCAATGTCGATTATGAACTGCGCGAAACGCTGGAATCCGGTCTGCTGTTCGGCAGGCGCACGCTCGAGGCATTGGGTATCGGCGAGGCGGAGGCCTATGAAATCGGGGAGGATATCCGCAAGCGCGACGAAGCCCGCCTGGTGCTCCAGGTCACGGAAGGCCTGCAGGCCGGCCGCGACATGCTGTTCTCCCAGCCGGTCAAACCGGAGCCGCTCATGAAGCCAAAGCGCGCCGCAAGCTTCGACGAGGACCCGCTGGCAGGCACGGCAGAGGTGACGGCCGACGCTTAGGCCTTTCAGGGTTGAATTGAAACTCTCTTATGGCTCCAACGATGAAAGAAGCCGGATAGGCAAGCAAGGATCATCGTCAGAGAGTGCAGCGGGGCCCATAGTTACAGCATGCCTCACCAATGCCACTCCCATTTATTTCCCGAGCTAAATCGCCGGAGGCGGCCCCTCATAGATGCCAGCGGAACGAATTCCCGAAGCCTGGTCGCCGCCAAGCTGAGAAGGGCTTTGCCCACCCTTGACCGGCTACCGCTATCTTCGGCCTCCGTCGCCTACTCAGTAGGTCCTACTGAAACGCCACTCTCGTTTGTTTCGCGAGGCTGAGAACTTGACCGCCCGAAGGCTCCTCATTGATGCCGCCGATCAGGCGGCATATCCCCTACGGGATTCCGTCAGTTCGCCTGGCGGCTGGCGATATTTCATCGACCTCGGATCTTAAAAGTCGCATGAGCCGCCGCCTCTGGGCTGGAAGCCCTCTGCGCAGGCGGGGTTCAATGGTTCGTTCAGCGAGCGGGCCCCCGGGCCACCGGTAGTGCATGATGAACTGATTACGGCGAGCAAGAGAAAAGCGAAAGCTGCTATTGGCTTGTACAAGTGGATCATGAGAACTCTCCAAAATTGGGGATCCTACAAAGCCTGACCGCCGAAACCTTCGATCCCAAATAAATCGGTGCTAGTTCCGGGCTCGGACCGCCATGACATGGTGAACCTGTACTCGCCTGTTGGAAAGAGGATAGGCGAGGATCCGTGTTTTTGCATATGTACGACGAACTGCCTGAGCGAATGTGGACTTGCCTGTTGCCTTGAGCTCGTCGCTCCTGTGAGCCGTAGCCCGGGCACGCGAGGATGCATCCGGCGATCAACCCGGGCAGAGCCTCGAACCTAAGCACTTAGCTACCCGTTGCGATTGCCGTAGATTTGAGGGAGTATCCGGTCTCGGCCCCTGAGGCCCGCGCAGTCTCCGATGAGAGGACAATGCCATGCCTCTACGCTATCTTTTGGCCGCTGTGGCCATCACGCTCTTTACCCTTTCCGGATGCGCAACCACCGGTTCGGGCGCAGGGAACACCACCTACGCAACCCCTGCCGGGATCGGCCCGGTTCGTGGCGCCGGCATCAACGGCTATTAGTCCTAGGCAAAGCCTCTAAGGGGCGATCCGCGCTTCGATCTCCCGATCGAGCGCATATTTCAGTTCGTCCTTGATGCCGACCGACATTGACAGGACTTCGCGCGCCTTGAGGAAGTCCATCACGCCGATGCGCCCGACGGCGGGGCGCAAGAAGATGTGCGGTGCCTGCAGGCGCAGTTTCAAAGAAATGGCTGTCTGCATCATCAGCTGACCGGAGCCGAAGATGCTCTCCATGCGGTTCGGAATGTGGGTGCCATCGCCCTCCGGGGCACCGACGACGTCGATGCCGATGACGATGTCGGCGCGATCCATCAGGCATTCATAGGGGACGGGGTTGCTGATCCCCCCGTCGATCATCACCCGTCCGTGCAGCCTCACCGGCATGAAGACCGCGGGGATTGCCGAGGAAGCCGCCAGCGCCGGAAACAGCGCGCCGTGGCTCGTCAATACCTCGCACTGACCGTAATAATCGGTTGCCGTCACCGTCATCGGCACCGGCAGATCCTCGAAACGTTCCGGCAGGTCGGCGGGGAGGAAGGCTTTCAGGATACGCTCGAGATTGAACTGGCCGATGCGCACGCCATTGGCGACCGCATCGCGCACCGTCTGCGGGCGCAGGCCCCATAGGCGACTGACGACAGCGGCCTTGTTGCCGACCGTCATCATGACATGTTCGCGGATGGCTTCGCCGGTCATGCCAGCCGCCATGCCAGCGCCCATGATCGAGCCGATCGAGGAGCCGGCAATCGCCACGGGGCGAATGCCGAGCTCATCCAGGGTTTCAATGACGTGGATGTGAGACAGGCCGCGCGCGCCACCACCGCCGAAGGCAACCGCAACTGTGGGTGTCGAACGGCTGGAGGGGTCGGTCGGGGCAGGCAACTCGGTTTCGATCTTCTCTACCTGCTGCACCGCTGCCCCCGATTTCCGCCGCCCTATTCGGGCTGATAGCGGAAGAAATGAACCTTGGTATCGCCGAATATCCGGCTTTCGAGGAAAAGATAGGAAGGGTCGACCGAAACGGCAACGTCCGCGCGCTCCTCGAGAACCGCAATTGCGCCCGGTTGCAGCCAGCCGCCCTTGGCAGCGGCGGCCATCGCCCTTTCGCCTAGCCCCTTGCCGTAGGGCGGATCGGCGAACAGCACCTGGAACGGCTCGAGGTTGCCGACGCTGCCGAGATCGGTCGCATCGCGCCGCAGGATGCGCGTCCTGCCATGCAGGCCGAGTGCATCGATGTTTTCCCAGAGCAGGCCCCTGCCCTCGACGCTGTTTTCCACGAACAGCGCATGCCGACAGCCGCGGGAAACGGCTTCGAGGCCAACGGCGCCGGTACCGGCAAAAAGATCCAGGATCCGGGTGCCATCGACGCATTCCGGATAGGCATGGCTCAGAATATTGAACAGGCTCTCACGCGTCCGGTCGGCAGTCGGCCGGATGTCGTTGGATTTAGGTACGGCGAGCGACCGTCCGCGAAACTCACCGCCGACGATCCGCACCGCGTCCTATTCCCTTGCCCTTAGGTCCACCACGCGACGGCCCGCCCGCAGGCTTGCCACCGCCACCCGGTCGATCGCCCGAAGGCTTGCCGGAAAAAGACTTGCCACCGGGTTTCGCCCCGCCGGGCTTGCCACCGAAGCTCTTACCGCGCGGCTTGTCGCCGAAGGGACGCGCCCCACTGGGCTTATCACCGAAGGAGCGGTCGCCGGCCGGACGCTCGGAACGAGCCTCGCCGGAGAAACGCTTGGCGCGGGGACGCTCGTCGCCCTCTTCGCGCGGACGGCGCGGCTTGTCGCCGAACGGCCGGTCGCCACGCGGCGGCCGATCACCGAAGGAACGGGGACGCTCATCACCGTCCTCGCGCGGCCTGCGGTCGCCACGCGGCTTGCCGCCGAATGGACGGTCACCGGCTGGCCGGTCACCGCGCGCCGGGCGGTCGCCGAAGGAACGTGGACGGTCGCCGTCCTCGCGCGGCTTGCGCTCGCCACGAGGCTTGTCGCCGAACGGCCGATCGCCGCGCGGTGGGCGGTCACCATAAGGTCTGTCGCCCGCCGGGCGGTCGCCGCCGGAACGGTCGCCACGATCGCCGAAGGACCTATCGCCACGGGACGGGCGATCACCGAAACCACGGTCGCCGCGCGGGCCGCGATCACCGCGATCACCGCGATCACCGGAACGCTTGCGGTCACCGTCGTCGCGGCTCACCTCGCTGGAGCGGATCCATTCGCCCTCTTCATCGGTGGCTCGGTTGATCTGCACGCGGTGGCGGTCATCACCGAAGCTTGCGGCCTGCGGCCTGTCGCGGTCGGGCTTTTCGCCACGGCGCTGCGCCGTCTTCGCGTTCTTCTCGGCCCTCGCAGCTGCCTTCTCGCCGAGCGGGCGAGCGCCGGGAGCCATCCAGACATTGGCATTGCGGCGACTGCCGAGCGCGGGGCGCTTCGGACGATCATCGTCATTGCGACCACCCTCGCGACGGTCATCACGACGATCGTCGCGCTTGGTGTCGAGGCGGCTCAGCGCACGCTCGCGCTTGTCTTCCGGCTTGCGGGGGCGCTCACGGCGCTCCGGCTTTGCTTCCACCTCTTCTTCGGCGGCAACGGCGGGCGAATTGTAGATCGGCGCGTCGAAGTTGGCCTTCGCGTCCTCGATCAAACGCGGACCGAGCTGGTCGCGCAAGGTGCGACCGCGCACTTCGACCACCTCCCGCTCCGGCAGATCGCCGAGCTGGAAGGGACCATACGAGATGCGGATCAGACGATTGACGTCGAGACCGAGCGCACCCAGCACATTCTTGATTTCGCGGTTCTTGCCTTCACGCAGGCCCATGGTCAGCCAGACGTTCGAGCCCTGCGTGCGGTCCAGCGTGGCTTCGATCGAACCGTAGAGGACTCCGTCGACGGCAATGCCGTCCTTGAGCTTGTCGAGCGCGTCCTGATCGATCTCGCCGTGGGCGCGCACACGGTAACGGCGCAGCCAGCCGGTCGTCGGCAGTTCCAGCGCGCGAGCCAGGCCGCCATCGTTGGTCAAAAGCAGCAAGCCTTCGGTGTTGATATCGAGGCGGCCGATCGACATGACGCGCGGCAGGTCGTCCGGCAGATTGTCGAATACCGTGGGGCGTCCTTCCGGATCCACGTTGGTCGTCACGAGGCCGGCCGGCTTGTGGTACAGCCAGAGCCTGGTGCGCTCGATGCCGCGGATCGGAACGCCGTCCACTTCGATCTTGTCGGCCAGCGTCACGTTGACAACAGGGGTGTCGAGGAGCTTGCCGTTCAGCTTGACGCGCCCGTCCATGATCATGCGCTCGATATCGCGGCGCGATGCAACGCCGGCGCGCGCCATCACCTTCGAGATGCGCTCAGCCTTGGCGTCGCCTTCGGCAACGTCGCTCGCCTCGGCCTTGACGGCCGTCTTTGCCGATTTTGGCCCGGCATCGCGCGGAGATGGCTTGCCGCCTGGCCGTTTTGGCTTGTCTTTGAATGTCATTTGTTGTTTGCCTGCCTTTTCGGGCCTTCCTATCAGGTCGCGCCCTTGCGGTTAAGTGGAAATTGTCGGATCGTGAAGACAAATCAATTTATGGACCTGGCGCTCGACCAGGCCCGCGCTGCCGGCGAACGCGGCGAGGTGCCGATCGGAGCGGTTCTGGTGATTGACGGAACCGTGATCGCGGCATCCGGCAACCGCACGCGCGAGGTCAACGACGTAACGGCGCATGCCGAGGTCGCCGTCATTCGCATGGCTTGCGAGGCGCTTGGTCAGGAACGGCTGACGGGCGCCGACCTCTATGTGACCCTGGAACCGTGCACGATGTGCGCAGCCGCGATTTCCTTCGCGCGCATTCGCAGGCTCTACTACGGCGCGGAAGACCACAAGGGCGGCGCCGTCGACAATGGCGTGCGCTTCTATGCGCAACCGACCTGTCATCACGCTCCGGAGGTCTATTCCGGTTTGCAGGAAACCACATCCGCCGACATCCTGCGGACATTCTTCCAGCAGAAACGGGATGTGCCATGACATTGCTCGCCGGCGAACTCGTTGTGATGGTCGCCGTCTATGCCTATACGAGGATCGCCCCGCATAGCGCATCGATCCCAATGCAACGTCACTTTCCGGACATGCGAACTGGTGGGCGCCGGGCGGCCTGCATGGCGTGCTGGTTGACAACCGGTCAAAAGCAAAGCGGGGCTGACAGCCCCGCTTGAAATCTTACTGGAGGAGGTTCCACCACTGCTTGCCGGTACCGGCAATCGCGGCTTCCTTCTTCTTCTTCTTCGCCTTCTTCAGTTCCGGCTCGCCGAGATCGTCCAGCTTTGTCGGATCGTCGACCTGTCGATATTCGGTCGGCGGATCCGAGATGAAGCGGCGATCGGAATAGGTGCCCTTCTGGAGGGCGCGAGCTTCGCGATAGGCCTTGCTCTGGGCTTCCGTCGTCTGCCGGCCACCTTCCACCTTGTCGCTTGCGAGCGGCGAGCGGTAGTTCGGGTTGTCGCTGTTTTCGTCAGCTTCCTTGACGAGGCGCGCGCGGGTTTCTTCCGGAGACTCGATCCACGCCGGATTTGCCGTGCTAGCAATGCTCTGTTGTGGCTCGACGAGGGTTTCCTTGGCGGCTGTGGACGGCAGGACGAGACCCGGGCGAGCGCTGTACTTGACGCCCTTGTTCTTCGGTCCGTCGCCGGTCAGCGAAACGGACTGACCAAGGTCGTCGGTCAACTGTTCCATCGCTGTCTTGTCCGTACCGTAGCGCGGGCTCCCCATGCAGCCGGTGATCATCGCGCCGCCTGCCATAGCAACAGTCAAGCAGACGCCCACACGGAACCAACGTGGTGATAACATGAAAACCCTTCCAGCCATGCCGGTGCAATCATCGCCCAACCGGACAATCGTCCCCCTGACGCAAAAATCCGGCCATTTTCAGGCAGCTTTTACCGGATGAACCGCGTTTAGGCAATTCACCCGGCAATATTCTTCAGTTTTGCACTGCTAGTTCGCGCAATGCAGCCGCATCGCGGGCCGAGACATCGGGATACTCGGGGTCAGAGCCGACATCCGTGGTGATGCGCCAGGAGCGAGCGCATTTCGTGCCCTCGGCCAGTTTCGGCTCAACGCTGACACCCGGCACTTCCGGCAGGCGGAAGGCATCGGCAGGCCCTTCCGTGCGGTCGATGACGATGCCGGAGGTGATGCAGATCTCCTCGAAGTCCTGACCTTCCAGCGCCTTCAAAAGCTCCGCGTCGGTGACGTGGACGACGGGAGCCGCTTCCAGCGAGGAGCCGATGCGCTTGTCCTTGCGCTCGATTTCGAGAGCGCCCGTGACAACCGTACGGACCGCGCGGATCTTCTTCCACTTCTCGGCCAGAGCGTCGTTCTTCCATTCCGCCGGAAGGGTCGGGAACTGCTCGAGGTGAACCGAAACGGCCGAAGGATTGCGTGACAGCCAGGCCTCTTCCGTCGTGAACGGCAGCATCGGCGCCAGCCACGTCACCATGCATTCGAAGATGTTGCGGATGACATGCAAAGCCGAGCGACGGCGCAGGCTCGACGGCGCATCGCAGTAGAGCGCATCCTTGCGGACGTCGAAGTAGAAGGCCGAGAGCTCGACGTTGGCGAAGTCGATGAGCGCGCGGGCGATCTTCTTGAACTCGAACGCGTCATAACCTTCGCGGACGAGCTGATCGAGTTCCGCCAGGCGGTGCAGCATCAGCCTTTCCAGCTCCGGCAGATCGCCAAGCGCGATGACCTCGCCCTTGTCGTGAGCCAGCGTACCTAGCATCCAACGCACGGTGTTGCGCAGCTTGCGATAGGCATCGACGTTCGTCTGGATGATAGTCTTGCCCAGGCGCTGGTCTTCCCAGTAGTCCGTCGTCATGACCCACAGGCGCAGAATGTCCGCGCCGGCGTCCTTCATGACGTCCTGCGGGGAGACCACGTTGCCCTTCGACTTCGACATCTTCTCGCCCTTCTCATCCATGGTGAAGCCATGGGTGATGACAGCGTTATAAGGCGCGCGGCCGCGGGTCGCAGCCGATTCCAGCAGTGAGGAATGGAACCAGCCGCGATGCTGGTCCGACCCTTCCAGATAGACATCGGCCGGCCACTTCAGGTCGGGACGATCTTCCAGCGTGAAGGTGTGGGTCGAGCCAGAGTCGAACCAGACGTCGAGGATATCCATGACCTGCGCCCACTTGGCCGGATCATGCTCGTTGCCGAGGAAACGCTCCTTGGCGCCTTCCGCGAACCAGGCGTCAGCGCCCTCGGCATCGAAGGCATCGAGGATGCGCTGGTTGACGGCATCGTCCTTCAGCACTTCACCGTGCTCGTCGACGAAGACGCAGATCGGCACGCCCCAGGCGCGTTGGCGCGACAGCACCCAATCCGGGCGCTGCTCGATCATGGCGCGCAGGCGGTTCTGGCCAGCACCCGGTACGAAACGAGTATCGTCGATCGCCTTCAGGGCGCGGGAGCGCAGCGTCGTGCCGTCGGCAAGGTCCTTGTCCATGTAGACGAACCATTGCGGCGTATTGCGGAAGATCACCGGCTTCTTCGAGCGCCAGGAGTGCGGGTAGGAATGCTTGAGGCGACCACGCGCGAAGAGCGTATGCCGGCCGATCAGCGCCTTGATGACACGCTCGTTGGCATCGCCTTTCTTGCCACTGTCGTCGATGACGCGAGCCGCACCACCTTCGGCATCCGGACCAAAGCCGGGCGCATCTGCAGTGAAGAAGCCCGCATCATCGACCGGGAACGGGATCGCGGACGAGATGCCGCGGGCTTCGAGCGCCCGGGCGTTATCCATCCAGGCGTCAAAGTCTTCGCGACCGTGGCTCGGCGCGGTATGGACAAAACCGGTGCCGGCATCGTCGGTCACATGATCGCCATCCAAGAGCGGCACCTCGAAATGGTAGCCGCCACCGAGGCCGTGCAGCGGATGCACACAGTTGATGCCCGCAAGATCGGCCGCGGAAATGTCGCGCAGGCGCTTGTACTGAAGCTTGGCCCTGGCGAAAGATTCTTCCGCCAGTTTGTCGGCGAAGATCAGCTTCTCGCCGGGCCGGGGACCGAAATCGTTCTCGGCAGCCGTGACTTCATAGAGGCCGTAGGAGACGCGCGAGGAATACGCGATCGCGCGGTTACCGGGGATCGTCCAGGGTGTCGTCGTCCAGATAACGACTGCGGCGCCGGAAAGCTCGTCCGCACCCTTGGCGACCGGGAACTTCACCCAGATCATGTCGCTGTCGACGTCGGCATACTCGACTTCGGCTTCGGCAAGCGCCGTGCGCTCGACGACCGACCACATGACCGGCTTGGAGCCACGATAGAGCTGGCCCGACTTGGCGATCTTCAAGAGTTCGCCGGCGATACGGCTCTCCGCATGGAAGTTCATCGTCAGGTAGGGGTTTTCGAAATCGCCGATGATGCCGAGGCGCTGGAACTCGCTGCCCTGGATGCCGATCCACTTTTCGGCATAGGCGCGGCACTCGCGGCGGAACTCGATCATTGCCGCCGGCTCGGAAAGGTCGGGCTTGCTCTTGCCCTTGGAACGATAGTTCTCCTCCTCGATCTTCCACTCGATCGGAAGGCCGTGGCAATCCCAGCCGGGAACGTAGTTGGAGTCGAAGCCGCGCATCTGGAACGAGCGGGTGATGACATCCTTGAGGATCTTGTTCAACGCGTGGCCGATATGGATGTTGCCGTTGGCATAGGGAGGGCCGTCGTGAAGCACGAATTTTTCGCGGCCGGCGGCGGAAGCGCGCAGCTGCTTGTAGAGACCCATCTGCTGCCAGCGGGCAACGGTTTCCGGCTCCTTCTGCGGCAGACCGGCGCGCATCGGGAAGTCGGTTTCCGGCAGGTAGAGGGTCTTCGAGTAGTCGATCTTTTCGGCTGTATCGGTCATGTCTAGCAATCGTCTCTAGGCGCCACGGAAGCGGGCGCAACGGGCTTGAAAAATGGTGACGGAGGCGCTCGTCGTCCAAGCGCCAAATACCCGGACCTTCCGGCCGCTCAGCGCGCGCGGAAGGCCGGGCCGATAATTCGTATCGTGATCGCCAGCCGGAACTTGTTCATCGCGCCGGTTCATAGGCGCTTTTACAGGGAAAAGGAAGAGGGATTTCATGGCCGCGCGGCACAGAAAAGCCGCGGACACCTCGGTCCGCGGCTTCCGTTTTGAAGCAATGGTCAGGCGCGTGCCGTCACCTTTGCCGGGGTCAGCACATTCACCACGACCGCGACGATGATGTTCAACGCCAATGCCAACAGACCGATGTAGACCGTGAAAGCGGTCTCTCCCATGGCGATCGGCTGTAGCGGTTTCCAGCCGGCATTCCAAACCAGATAGGTGCCGCCGAAGAAGCCGACGAACCAGCCGGCGAGCAGCCCCGGTGCCCGGAACCAATTGGTATAAAGGCCGAAGATCAGCGCCGGAAGCGTCTGAAGGATCCAGATGCCGCCGAGAAGCTGGAGGTCAAGCGCGAACTGGGTTGGCAGGAAGAGGATCACCAGCAGCGCACCGACCTTGACCACGAGTGAGGTCACCTTCGCCACCTTGGCCTCGCCGGCATGTGTCACCTGAGGATTGACATAGGCCTTCCAGAAATTGCGGGTAAAGAGGTTGGAAGCGCCGATGCTCATCACTGCCGCCGGCACCAGCGCGCCAATGGCAATCGCCGCGAAGGCGAAGCCCGCAAACCAGCTCGGGAACAACGTCTGGAAAAGCGCCGGCACGACATCGTTGGCACTTTCGAGCTTCAAGCCAGCCGCATGTCCCATGTAGCCGAGCAGCGCCAGAAGGCCGAGCAGCAGCGTATAGGCCGGCAGCAGCACCGCATTCTTGCGGATCGTGTTGCCGCTCTTCGAGGCAAAGATGCCAGTCAGCGTGTGCGGATACATGAAGGCTGCAAGCGCCGATCCGAGCGCCAGCGTCGCGTAGGCGACATACTGGTTTGGCAGAAGAAGTAGGCTGCCGGAACCCTTGGCCTGGAACGCCGCATCGGCGGCGGCAAAGACGTTGGCATAGCCGCCAAGCTTCGATGGGATCAGCGCCACGGCGGCGATGACCACGATGTAGATCATGATGTCCTTGACGAAGGCAATCAGCGCCGGTGCCCGAAGGCCCGCCGAATAGGTGTAGAGCGCGAGTACGATGAAGGCGATCGCAAGCGGCACCTCTCCGTGGAGACCGAGCGCCTTCAGGGCTGCCGTCATACCGACGAGCTGTAGGGCAATGTAGGGCATCGTGGCGATCACGCCGGTGGCGGCGACCGCAAGCTCCAGCCCCCGCGATCCGTACTGGCCGTGAACCACGTCGGCGGCCGTCACGTAGCCAAAATCACTCGCCCGCTTCCAAAGCACGGGCATGACCATGAAGACGAACGGATAGACGACGATCGTGTAGGGCAGCGCGAAGAAGCCGTAGGCGCCGACAGTATAAACCAAAGCCGGAACGGCGATGACGGTGTAGGCGGTATAGAAGTCACCGCCAACCAGGAACCAGGTGACCCAGGTACCGAAGCTGCGGCCGCCAAGACCCCACTCGTCGAGATGGTCAAGTGTTTTCGGCTTGCGCCAGCGGGAGGCGACGAAGCCCATGACCGTGACTAGCACGAAGAAGAAGATGAAAACGGCAAGCGCGGTGGCGTTGAGATCAGTCGTCATCGCGCATGCTCCGGTAGGCGATCCAGGTTAGAAAGGCGGTAACCGGCACCCAGGCCAGCTGATACCAATAGAAGAAGGGGAAGCCGAAGAGGACAGGGTCGTGAAAGTTGTAGAAGGGAACCCATAGGAGCCCGATATAGGGAATGATGAGCAGCCAGCAGACCGCCGTTCCAAACCTCTTATCCATTTGAAGAATGCCTTTCGATGCTGGGGGGCGCAGCGAATCCGCGTCTTATCAAATAGATGACATATCCCTGCGAGCGCACACGACAAGCATCGCCGCCCCGTAAGAGCCACAATTTTCGAAGGTCGCTAGAGCCTCAGACGAAGCAGATCTTGCGATCAAGCTCTCCGAGCGACTGCACACCTGTTAGCAGCGCCCTTGCCTCTTCCTTGTCTCGATTCATCTGCTCGACAAGGGGATCGAGGCCGTCGAACTTCAGTTCAGGGCGCAGGTAGCCGAAGAAGGATACGGAACAGATCTGCCCGTACAGGTCGCCGCTGAAATCGAAGAGGTAGGTTTCGAGCAGCGGCGCACCATTGTCGGTGACCGTCGGCCGCCGACCGTAGCTGGCGACGCCGTCGTGCAGCGTACCGTCATCAAGACGGAAGCGAACGGCGTAAATGCCCGCCTTGAGATCGGCTTCGGCCGGCAACCGCATGTTCGCAGTCGGGAAGCCGAGCTGGCGCCCTAGCTTCTCGCCGCCGATCACTTCCGCTTCGACGGTATAGTGATAGCCGAGCATCGCCGCTGCCTCGCTGACATTGCCGTCTTTCAGCAATTCGCGCACATGGCTCGAGGAGACGACGTCAGTATTCTCGTCACGAAACGCGTCGATCAGCGTAACGCCGAAGCCGTATCTCTGGCCGGCTTCCATCAGGAAGGCCGGACCGCCTTCCCGGCCTCGGCCGAAATGAAAGTTGAAGCCGGTCACGACCTCTGAGGCGTCAAGCCAGTCCTTGAGGATCGAATGGATGAAATCGTCGGCCGAACGCTGCGAAAACTCCCTGTCGAAGGGGTATTCAATGACGGCGTTGAAGCCGATCGCTTCGAGAAGCCGAGCCTTGAGCGGCGCAGGCGTCAGGCGAAAGACCGGCTGATCGGGCCGGAAGACCGTACGCGGATGCGGCTCGAAGGTGAGGACAAGCGCCGGAATGCCGCGATGCCGCGAAATCTCCAAAGCCCGGTTCAGCACGGACTGATGCCCACGATGCACGCCGTCGAAGTTGCCAATGGCGACCACGCCGCCACGCAGCTGGGCCGGCAGTGGTTCACGGGTTTCGTTGCGGTGAAAAACGGTCATCGGCTGGCTTTTCTTGTGCTGAGGTCTTTATGCGAGACGAGGCATCCACCACTTCGGTGATACTTTTTCGCGCTCCAGAAAGGCCGTCAGGATGGCTTCGTCCGTCTCTCCGTTCAGCGTGTATTCCTTCGCGTGGATGCCGCCGCTGATATAGAGGAGGTCGAGGCCGTAATCGAGAGCACCGCGAACATCGGTCGGCATTCCGTCCCCGATTGCAAGGACACGGCCCTTCGGAAATTCCCCATGGGCGTCGCGGGCAACGGACAATACGGCGTCGTAGATCGGCTTGTGCGGCTTCCCGGCAATGCGGGTTTGCCCACCGAGCTGATTGTAGTATGCCGCCATCGCGCCGGCGCAGGGGATGATCTTGTGGCCGCGCTCGACAACCAGATCGGGGTTGGCGCAGATCATCGGCACGCCGCGCACCTGAAACGCCTTCAGCATCTCGGTATAGTCTTCGGGCGTCTCGGTTTCGTCGTCGAAGAAGCCGGTGCATACAACGGAGTCGGCATCCCCCGCATCGACGCGCTCCACGCCAAGCCCCTCGATGATCGCCAGATCACGTTCCGGCCCGAGAAGAAATACCTTCTTCGGCCCCTCGGCAATGAGGCCCCGCGTGACATCGCCCGACGTGACAATCCGATCGTAGGCGCCATCCTGGATGCCGATCTGCCGGAGCTGTGCCACCACCTGCGGAGCAATACGCGGCGAATTGGTGATGAGAACAACGGTCAACCCCTCGCCGCGGGCCGCTTCCAGCGCGGCAGCCGCCTTCGGGAACGGATCGACGCCATTGTGCAAGACACCCCAGACATCGCAGAACACCGCGTCATACTGGCTGGTGATTTCCGCAAAGTTTTCGATCCGCTTGGCCATTCCGATGTCCCGATGTCGTTAAGTCACGGGTGACATCGCAAAGGCCTGCCGGGATGGCAAGGCATTTTGCGCTGCGGCTGTAAAAAACCGAAACGAGCCGACTAGAGGACGGCGGCGGCAGCCTTGGCCAACAGGCCTGCGGCGGTGGATATGCCAATCACCGTCAGGATGCCCTTCTTGAAGCGAAACAGCAGAACGGACGCCAGCAAGAAGATCACGAGCGCGGCGGCATCGAGCGTCCCCCACTGCGGCCAGGCAACGCTGATGATCGGCAGGCCGGTCTTGCCGGAAAAGAGTGCGACGCGGCCAACTTCGGCAAAGAGCACATGCAGGCCGAACCAGAGCGCAAGATTGAGAATGACGCCGACGACCGCAGCCGTAATCGCCGAAAGGGCGGCAGAGAGCTTCTCGTTGTTGCGCAGCTTCTCGATGTAGGGAGCCCCGGCGAAAATCCAGATGAAGCTCGGCACGAACGTCGCCCAGGCAGCGAGGAAGGCGCCGAGAACGCCACCGGCAAGGGGCGCCATCGCAATGGGATTGCGATAGCCAGCGAGGAAACCGACGAAACAGAGGACGAGGACAAGCGGCCCAGGCGTCGTCTCGGCAAGCGCCAGTCCATCGAGCATCTCGCCGGGCTGAAGCCACGCGTAGTGGCCGACGGCAACCTGCGCGACATAGGAAAGCACGGCGTATGCGCCTCCGAAAGTGATGACGGCCATCTTGGAGAAGAAGATGAAGACGGCGCCGAATACATTGGTTTCGCCGCTCAACGTTTCGGCGATCAGGTCCATCGGCGCGTCGAGGCCACGAATGAAGAAGAGCGGTGACTGCCAGACGAGGATCCAGAACACCAATACCACGAGCGGCCTTGCGATCGCATGCGGCGTGACTGCAGGAAGTCGTCCGCGGCGGGCGGTTTGCGGCATCGGCGTTGCCAACCCACGCTGGCGATACTTCATCCACAGCAGTCCTGCTGCGCCGGCGAGGACAATGATGAGAGGAAACGGCAGGTTCAGCATGAAAAGCGCCAGGAACGAGGCGCCGGCCACATAGTAGTGAAAGCGCTCCTTCAGAGCCCGGCGGCTCACCCGGAGCAAGGCCTCGATGACGATGGCCAGGACCGCAGCTTTCACTCCGAAGAAAAGCGCGGGAAGCCAGGCCGCTTCCTGAAAGACGGCGTAAAGGCTCGACAGGATCAGGATGAGCAGAAAGCCCGGTAGTATGAACAGCAGGCCGGCAATCAGCCCGCCACGGACACCGTGCATCAGCCAGCCGATATATGTGGCCAGTTGCTGGGCTTCGGGGCCGGGCAGCAGCATGCAGAAATTAAGCGCGTGCAGGAAGCGTTCCTCAGAGATCCAGCGCTTCTCGTCGACAATGGTCTTGTGCATGAGGGCGATCTGACCGGCCGGCCCGCCGAAGCTCAGGCAGCCGATCCACGCCCAGACGCGAACCGCCTCTCGCAGCGCTGGTGCCGCCACGATGTCTTCTGCCGCGATCGCCTTATTCACGGTTGCCGCCCCTCTTGCCCCAAGGCGCTCGATATCATTGGCACGTCCTTACGACAATCCTAGCGACAGGTGGGCGGCAGTGATCTCTTTCGAGGAAAGAAGCTTAGGGAACGGTGGTCACCGCACTGCCTGTCGCACTTCCGACAAGGATATGCTGTTAAGCCTGCTTGAGAAGACGGCGAAGAAAAATTCAGGCCGTCCTTGACTCCCCGATGGGCCACTCCTAAATGCTGCCTCGCTAGCACTCCCCAATGGCGAGTGCTAACACCCATCCGTGCGGGCCGCTCTCGGCCTGCGAGTGTCATTTGATCGAGGGATTAGACAATGGCAAGCACCAACTTCCGCCCCCTTCACGATCGCGTCGTCGTTCGCCGCGTTGAGTCCGAAGAAAAGACCAAGGGCGGCATCATCATTCCGGACACCGCCAAGGAAAAGCCGCAGGAAGGCGAAATCGTCGCCGTCGGTTCCGGCGCTCGTGACGAGTCCGGCAAGGTCGTCGCTCTCGACGTCAAGGCTGGCGATCGCGTTCTGTTCGGCAAGTGGTCCGGCACCGAAGTCAAGATCAACGGCGAAGACCTTCTGATCATGAAGGAAGCCGACATCATGGGCATCATCGGCTAATCAGCCGTTTTCCCTTTCCGATTTTAGCCACGGGCCCAAAGCCCGGACAACTCGAATTCAGGAGTTTCAATCATGGCAGCTAAAGAAATCAAGTTTGGCCGCACAGCGCGCGAAAAGATGCTCAAGGGCGTCGACATTCTCGCTGACGCAGTGAAGGTAACGCTCGGCCCGAAGGGTCGTAACGTCATCATCGACAAGTCCTTCGGCGCTCCGCGCATCACCAAGGACGGCGTTTCGGTCGCCAAGGAAATCGAACTCGAAGACAAGTTCGAAAACATGGGCGCCCAGATGGTCCGCGAAGTTGCTTCGAAGACCAACGACATCGCCGGCGACGGCACGACGACCGCAACGGTTCTGGCCCAGGCGATCGTTCGCGAAGGCGCCAAGGCAGTTGCTGCCGGCATGAACCCGATGGACCTGAAGCGCGGCATCGACCTCGCTGTCGCTGAAGTCGTCAAGGATCTCCAGGCCAAGGCCAAGAAGATCAACACGTCGGAAGAAGTCGCACAGGTCGGCACGATCTCCGCAAACGGCGAAAAGCAGGTCGGTCTCGATATTGCCGAGGCCATGCAGAAGGTCGGCAACGAAGGTGTCATCACCGTCGAAGAAGCCAAGACCGCTGAAACCGAACTCGAAGTCGTCGAAGGCATGCAGTTCGACCGCGGCTACCTCAGCCCGTACTTCGTGACCAACCCGGAAAAGATGATTGCGGACCTCGAAGACGCCTTCATCCTCCTGCACGAGAAGAAGCTCTCGAACCTCCAGGCCATGCTGCCGGTTCTCGAAGCTGTCGTTCAGACCGGCAAGCCGCTCCTCATCATCGCTGAAGACGTCGAAGGCGAAGCGCTTGCTACGCTCGTCGTCAACAAGCTGCGCGGCGGCCTGAAGATCGCTGCTGTCAAGGCTCCTGGCTTCGGCGATCGCCGCAAGGCCATGCTCGAAGACATCGCTATCCTCACTGGCGGCACCGTCATTTCCGAAGACCTCGGCATCAAGCTCGAATCCGTAACGCTCGACATGCTCGGCCGTTCGAAGAAGGTTTCGATCTCCAAGGAAAACACCACGATCGTCGACGGCGCTGGCGCCAAGTCCGACATCGAAGGCCGCGTTGCACAGATCAAGGCTCAGATCGAAGAAACCACTTCGGACTATGACCGCGAAAAGCTGCAGGAACGCCTTGCCAAGCTCGCTGGCGGCGTTGCCGTCATCCGCGTTGGCGGCTCCACGGAAGTCGAAGTCAAGGAAAAGAAGGACCGCATCGACGACGCGCTCAACGCGACGCGCGCTGCTGTTCAGGAAGGCATCGTCCCCGGCGGCGGTATCGCCCTGCTCCGTTCTTCCACGAAGATCGCTGCAAAGGGTGCAAACGACGACCAGGAAGCTGGCATCAACATCGTTCGCCGCGCCCTGCAGGCTCTGGTTCGCCAGATCGCTGAAAACGCAGGCGACGAAGCTTCGATCGTTGTCGGCAAGGTCCTCGACAAGAACGAAGACAACTACGGCTACAACGCCCAGACGTCCGAATATGGCGACATGATCGCCATGGGTATCGTCGACCCGGTCAAGGTTGTTCGTACGGCTCTGCAGAACGCAGCTTCGGTTGCTTCGCTGCTGATCACCACCGAAGCCATGATCGCCGAGCTGCCGAAGAAGGATGCTCCTGGCGGCATGCCGGGCGGCATGGGCGGCATGGGCGGCATGGACATGATGTGATAGGCGCAAGCCTATCGCTGAAGCGTCCATAAAGCTTCACCGATCTATCTCCGGTTTCCCCGGAACAGGAAGGGCGGTCTTCGGACCGCCCTTTTTGGTTTGGGCGTGCGATTCGCGGAACAGCAACTGTGTTCGTTTTTCAATCCTCAGAAAAAACGTTTAAGCAGCGATGTGAGCATGCCTCGCGTTATTCGAGGCTTTCGCAAGGCTTGCGCGCTTGCATTTTTTCTACCGCGGACTGCTTTCCTCGCTGACGCAATTTCGTGCATGTTTTTTCACACAAATGGCAGGTGAAACCGCTTACACCTCAGAAAATTGTCCACCTTTGGTGCTTTCTGCGCCCCTCGAGCAGTTTTCCTGCCGTTTTTCCACTCACAGTGGAGACCGGCACTATGCAAAAAGCAGATTGCCGTTTGCATAAAAGCGCCTATAAATCCGCGCTGCATTCGGCGCGCGTTCATCCGCCGACGGTCGCGATCCAATTCGCTGCCGACCACGGGAACGCGAGGGCGAGCTCGGGAAAAACCCCTCCAGAAAATATACCATAAGTTGTGCGTTTTTCCCGCGGAATTGGAAGCGGCTCCGTTAGCAGTGCCGACATCCAGACCCCATTTCGCAGGTGGCCGAGCATGATGCGCGGCGCAGCATGAACCTGCCCATTCTTGCCGGACGTGCAGCGGGGGAAGCTGTACCTAAGCTGGGGAAAAATTTGTTCAAAATTGCTAAAACCACCACCGCGGCACCGCTCATGCCGGGTTCACTCGACGTCAGCAATCACGACCCTGACCTGCTGGCGCAGTTTTCCATTTCCGAGACCTGGGTCGGAGATTTTTCCACGGGCATCATCCACCTGAAGGAATGGAGCGCGATGCTGCACGGGCTGCCGGCGCGTGAATGCGGCCTTGTCAGCCTTATGCGCTGCTACGACCCGAAGGATCACGATCACATCCTGGACCTCTTCGAGCAGGCCGCGACTCTCTCTTCATCGTTCTGCTTCTCGACCACGATCATGATGCCGAATGGCTTCCGCCAGCCCTTGTTCTGTATGGGCGAGTCGAACGGTCATGATGACGCCTCCCATGGCAGCTTGCTCGGCGTTTTTGTCTTTCCGCGATTCAAAACCAACACCGGCAGCGAGTTCGCGCGGCGCCAGTAATACCTTCCGCGCACAAAAAAGCCGGCCCCTGAAAGGCCGGCTTTTGTCGTTGCCATGTTTCGGCTTATGCCGGGCGCGCCGGGATGTTGAATCCCTTCTCCGATGCCGGCCTGGCGATGCAGCGGTCGAGCCAGTCCACGACCGCCGGAAAGCTCTTGTAGTCAAGCACTTCGCGTCCGCCATAGAAAATGTCGGCGCCGCGCAGCCATGGGAAGGTCGCGATATCGGCGATGGTATAGAGATCGCCCATGATCCACTGGCGGCCCTGGAGGCGCGCTTCCAGCACGCTCAGCAAGCGCTTGGATTCGTCGCGATAGCGCTCCATCGGGTAGGAGTTGTTGGCGACCTTGTCGGCCGCAAACTTGTAGAAGTGCCCGAATTGCCCGAACATCGGTCCGATACCAGCCATCTGGAAGAAGACCCACTGGATCGTCTCGTAGCGCCCTGCTGCGTCTGATGGAATGAGCTTGCCGGTCTTCTCGGCGAGATAGAGCAGGATCGCGCCGGACTCGAAAATGCCGATCGGCTTTCCGTCCGGACCATTGGGATCGATGATCGCCGGAATGCGGCCGTTCGGATTGAGCGACACGAACTCAGGCGATTTCTGGTCATTGGTGTTGAACGAGATCAGGTGCGGCTCGTAGGACAAGCCGAGTTCTTCAAGCGCGATCGATATCTTCACGCCGTTCGGCGTCGGCAACGAATAGAGCTGGATAACGTCGGGGTTCGCTGCCGGCCAGCGCGTCGTGATCGGAAAAGCGGAAAGATCTGCCATTGGGGTCTCCATCTTGGGTGGCCGACCATAGAAGAGGGTTATTGCCAATGGCAAGCCGCCATCGCGACCGATGCGTCGTTCAATAATAGAGAACAAAGCGTCCGCTTCCGTCTATCTTTTCACGACGGCAAAAAAAGGCGACAAAACGGCATCCGAGGTTGAAACCGTGCCGGGGGCACAGAGACCTCAAACGTCATTCACAAACGGAGACTTTGTCCCATGTCGAATACCAATAACGCCATCATTCTTGTTGCTCGTATTCTCCTCTCCTTCATGTTCATCTATGCCGGCTTCGGCAAGCTGACCGATCCGGCTGGCACGGCCGGCATGATCGCCGGTGCTGGTCTTCCGGCCTCCAGCGCGCTTGCCTATCTCGCAGGTGCCTTTGAATTCGTGACCGGTCTTGCCGTCCTCGTCGGCTACCAGACCAAGATCATCGGCTGGCTGCTGGCCGCGTTCTGTGCATTCACCGCCATTGTCTTCCACCTGCCTACGGTCAACGTTCCGGACTTCCCGGCTGCTGCCCTCGGCTGGATCAATGCCCTGAACCAGATCATGGTCATGAAGAACTTCACGCTGGCCGGCGCTTACATCTTCCTCGCGATCGTCGGCCCCGGCCTCTATTCGCTCGACGCACGCCGCGGCGTCTACGCAGTCGCCTAAGCCATCAGGCTCCTCCCAAGCATAAAAAACCCGCCGTCAGCTGACGGCGGGTTTTTTTACGTTTCGGTCTGACGATCGCTCAGAGTGCCGAACGAACGGCGTCGATCAGCCGCTGAACAGTCGCATCGCCAGCGTGGGTTTCCTTGCGCGCCCGGACGAAGCAGGCCTCCGAGCGAAGGATGACGCCGTCGGACAGGACCTTCAGATTATTCGCGCGAAGGGTAGAGCCGGTCGAGGTGATGTCGACGATGATATCGGCTGATCCCGAGGCAGGCGCCCCTTCGGTTGCCCCCAGGCTCTCGACAATCCGGTACAGCTGGATGCCGTGCTGGCTGGAGAAGAATTGCTGCGTCAGCCGCCAATATTTCGTGGCGATCGCCAGACGGCGGCCGTGACGGGCGCGAAAATCGGATGCAACGTCGCCGAGATCGGCCATGGTGTCGACATCGAGCCAGATTTCGGGAACGGCAACCACGACATCGGCATGGCCGAAGCCGAGCCGCGCGCAGACCTCGACGCGCTTGTCAGCCTCCGCCAAACCTTCGCGAACGAGGTCTTCGCCGGTGACGCCGAAATCGACGGTGCCGTTGCCAAGCTCGCGAGAAATCTCCGAAGCCGAGAGGAAGGCGACTTCGACGTCGTCCCAGCCTTCGACGCGTCCGCGATAGGAGCGATCGTTGCCGACAGCGGTGATCCTGATGCCGGCGCGTTCGAAGATCGCCGAGGCATCGTCCTTCATCCGGCCTTTGGAAGGCAATGCGATGGTAATCGTCATCAGGCAGCCCTCTCCGCTTCGATGCGATCCAGCCAGAGCGAGAAGCCAACGGCGGGAATGCGTTCCTTGGCGCCCAAGAAGGTCATCAACCGGTCAAAACGACCGCCACCGGCGAGAACGGCCGAAGTGCCCTGCACGCCGATCTCGAAAACCAGACCGGTGTAGTAATCCAGTGGACGCCCAAAGGCTGCGCGGTAGTCGATCAGCGCCAGATCGACGCCGGCATTGGCCAGAGCGGCCACACGGCCGTCGAAGCGCGCAAGGGCGTTGCCAAGCTTGAGGCCCGCGGCATCGGCAAAACCGGCCAGCGCGGCCGAGGCATTGATCAGCGGCACGTTCAGCGACAGGAACTCCTCCAGCACGCGGAAGGCCGCATCATCAAGGCGCGTTTCGGAGAGGATCAGCTTCTCCTTCAAGCGGCGCGCGATCTCCAGCGGCGAGCGGCTCGCATTCGTCGAATAGCCGGTCGCCTGCATCGTCGCATCGATGTGTGCAACAAGCGCTGCTTCATTGTCGGCGGCAATCAGACGCGCGATCTCGTCACTGAGCCCGGTCACGAACTGAGGGCTGACGAGGCTCGCCAGCAGAGCTTCGAGCTGACTCATGTTGCCGAAGGCATGGATCAGCCGTTTCTGCCACCCGAGCGGCAGACCAAGCGCCTGTACGACTGCCTCAAAGACGGCCTGGTCGCCCAGCGTAACCGAAAGATACTTGCCGGGAACGACGCGCTCCAAGACGCCGATCGCGTCACCGATCGCCCGTGCATCAGCAGCGGCTATGTTGATGTCGCCAAGATCCTCGATCCCGGCCTGATAGAATTCGCTCCCGCCTTCGCGCCGTTGGCGGAAAACTTCACCGAGATAGGAATAGCGCTTCGGCGTGCCGGTGGCGCTCTCGATATGGCGCAGACAGACAGGGATCGTGAACTCCGGCCGCAGGCAAAGACTGGCGCCCGTCTCGTTTTCGGTCATGAAGATACGCCGGCGAAGATCCTCACCGGCAATATCAAGAAACGGTTCGGCCGGCTGGATGACGGGCGTATCCACCCGCTCCGTCTTTCGCGCCGCAAACTCTGAGAGAAGCTCGCCGGAAAAGTCCGGCAGATTGATCAGGGCCATCTCAGCCCGCCCTATTCCGGTCTTCGGCCTGCGCCGCCAGAATTGCCTTCACCTTGGCGACGAGGTCGCCTTCCGCAACCGTTTCCTGGGCAACACGGGCCTCACGCCAGCTGGCATTGTCCTCGATCTCGCCCGACAGGCGCTTGCCCTCGATCAGGTCCTTGATCTGCACGACGCCCTGCGCCCGCTCGTCACCTCCCTGGATGATGGCGACAGGGCAGCCGCGGCGGTCGGCATATTTCAACTGGTTGCCGAACTTCTTCCAGTTGCCCTGGAACATTTCGGCGCGGATGCCGGCGGAGCGCAAGTCCTGCGTCATGCGCTGGTAGCGGCCCATCGCGTCGACATCGCCGTCCATGACCGTGACCAGAACCGGCTCGATGGCCTCGGCCTGGCCGAGCTTGCCAAGGTTCTTCAACGCCGTCATCAGGCGGGAAACACCGATGGAGAAGCCGGTAGCCGGCACCGGCTGGCCCATGAAGCGGGAGACGAGGCCGTCGTAGCGACCACCACCGCCAACGGAACCGAAGACGACCTTCTCGCCCTTCTCGTTGGTGACATCGAACAGAAGCTCGGCTTCGTAGACGGGGCCGGTGTAATATTCGAGGCCGCGCACGACCGACGGATCGATCTTGACGCGGTCGGACTGGTAGCCCGCGCTTCTGACCAATGCGCCAATGAAATTCAGCTCTTCAACGCCTTCAGCACCCTTGGATGTGCCGGCAACGAGTTCCGCCAACTGGGCTGCGCTTTCGGCATAATCCTTGATGCCGACAAAGAAGAGGACCTTGTCGATCTGGCTCTGGTCGAGGCCTGCGCCCTTGGTGAAATCGCCGGACTCATCCTTGCGGCCGGGGCCGAGCAGGAGTGCCACGCCCTCAGGACCGAACTTGTCGAGCTTGTCGATGGCGCGCAGCACGTTGAGGCGCTGGCCGACCTTGTCATCACCTCCGAGACCGATCGCTTCGAGAACGCCGTCGAGAACCTTGCGGTTGTTGACGCGGATGACGTAATCGCCGCGCTTGATGCCGAGGGCTTCCAGCGTATCGGCCATCATCATGCACATTTCGGCATCGGCCTGCACGCCGGGAGCACCGACGGTATCGGCGTCGAACTGCATGAACTGGCGGAAGCGACCTGGGCCTGGCTTCTCGTTGCGGAAAACGTAGCCGGCGCGATAGGTGCGGTACGGCAGCTGGATCTCGTTGAAATTCTCGGCGACATGACGGGCGAGCGGCGCCGTCAGGTCGTAGCGGAGCGACATCCACTGCTCGTCGTCATCCTGCAGCGAGAAGACGCCTTCGTTCGGCCGGTCGGCATCGGGCAGGAACTTGCCGAGCGCATCGGTGTATTCGAAGAGCGGGGTTTCGACAGGATCGAAACCATAGTGCTCATAGACTTCCCGGATCTTCGCGGTCATTTCGTTGACGGCGCGAATGTCGGCTGCCGAACGATCGACGAAGCCGCGGGGAAGTCTGGCCTTGAGCTTTTGTGGTTTCTTCTGCTTGTCGTTCATTTCCAAGGTATTCCGCTCGCTGTGACAGTGGCGGTTTCCTAGCGGAAAGGGCCGGATGCGGCAAGGGCGAAGGCCCTTGATCCGGAACACAGAATCGATTGAACGAGTAGGAATGGATCGAATGGCAGGAGCTCTATCATGATCGCGGAGGCGCTTCTCTATGCCGCGACCGTTCCGGTGACGCTGAAGGCGCATCGCCGGTTCATCCGATACTCCGTCAATCTCTGGTCCCGCGCCGGCCGCTGCAGCCGGCAATGGGCAGAGCACGAGGAGAGGAGCAAGGACGCCATAAGGAGCGCCATGACCGGCCTGCGGCAGAGGAGAACGGCGGTCATCCTGGGATCCGGCTTGCTGCGCGACGTACCGATCGAGGAGCTGGCCCAGACGTTTGATACTGTCGTGCTCGTCGATCTCGTGCATCTCGCCTCGACACGCTTGTGGCTGCGGCGGAAAGGCTACAAGAACGTTCGGCTGATTGAGCGCGACCTTTCAGGCTATGACGACCTCGCGGCGGGCAGGCAGCCGGAACCCCTCGCCTTCCTGAGAACCGTTCCGTATGTCGACTTCGTGGTCTCGGCCAATCTCCTCTCGCAGATCGGTCGAGGCGTGAAACGACGCTTCGAGGCGGAGCAGGAAGGCGCCCTGCCCGCCGATACTGTCGCACAGCTGATCCAGGCGCACCGGTCGGCATTGGAAGCGGCGCCTTGCAAGACTTGCCTGATCACCGATGTCTCCTATGCCGTCATCGACCGCACCGGGAAGGTCCATGAAGAGGCCGACTTGCTGCATGGTGTGTCGCTGCGATCGGTTCAAGCCGACTGGACATGGCCCGTGGCGCCGATCGGCGAGGAAAGCGCCGACTATCAGATCGTGCACAAGGTTGTTGCGGCATATTGAGCGTCGGCTCGTCCGAGCCCGGGTCTCGCTCGGGGCGATGTCGCCAGTTCGAGCACCGCCGACGTGTCCTTGGTTGACAAATGGCAGGCAGCCCATAGTCTGCGTGTACGCCTTTGAAATCGCAACCGCTCGAGGATGAGGATCATGCCTATGACGAAGTGCATGAGACGGTTTCTGCTAGCGCATCTTGCTCTTTGCCTTACGGCTTTCGCGGCGGCCGCTGCGACGCTCGATACGATCACTGAGCGCAGCAGCGTGCGCATCGGCTACATCGCCGACGAAGCGCCCTTTTCCTCCAGCAAGGCGGGCGCCAATCCGACGGGATACGCCATCGACCTCTGTGGCAAGATCGCCGATGAAATAGAACACCAGGTTCCGCAGCTGAAGCGCGAATACATCGAGACGACTCTCGCCAGCGGCTTCGACGCGGTGAAAAATGGAGAGGTCGATCTGCTTTGCGGCGCGATCACCGTCAATTTGAAGCGGCGCGAAATAGTCGACTTCTCGCAGCCCATCTTCCTGACCGGGGCGACTGCACTGCTCCGCAAGGATTCGCCCAACTATCTGCAAACGCTTTTTCTCGAGAAGCCTGCTGTTCGCGCCGTTAGCGAGCATGTCGCCTCGACGCGCGTCATCGGCGTGCGTGCCAATACGACGACGGGAGTGACACTGCGCGAGGCGCTGGCAACCCAGGTATCGAAGACCAAGCTTGCCGATTTCCAGACGCATGAGGACGGGCTCGCCGCACTCGAGGATCGCAAGATCGATGCCTATATCGCGGATCAGGCGCTGCTCGCCAGCCTGGCTTCGCGGGCGCGCGATCCGTCCTCGCTTGAGATCGGCGATCGCCTGTTTACGCACGAACCCTATGCGATAGGGCTGCGTCGCGACGACGCCGACTTCCGCTTGCTGGCCGATCGTGCCTTGACGGCTTTCTACCTGTCAGACGATTTTCTGCCGCTGCTGGAAAGCTATTTCGGAGCGGAGGCGGCACCGATGCTGCACACGCAAATCATCATGGAGCATGTGCCCGATTGATATCAAATGCGGAGCGAAGCGTACGGCCCGTCTATTTGGGAGGATGGGCGCTTGGGCGGACGGTGCGAAGAGCGACTTCGAAAGGGAAGACCATCTTGAGCCAGCAGCGTCCCTGCGACGCTGTCATGCGAACCACTTGATTGTGGTCTAAGGTAGCAATGGCTATATTGATTTTGCAGCCACAGGTTTGTCGTCGGAGGGGGCGGCCATGCGGATCGCGATCATGGGGTCGGGCGCCATCGGCGGCTATCTTGGTGCACGGCTCGCTGTCGCGGGCCATGATGTCACTTTTATTGCCCGGGGGCCCCACCTCGAGGCAATGCGAAGCAACGGACTGCAGCTTGAAAGTCCGCTCGGCAATCTCAGCCTGCCACATGTGAAGGCGACTGCGACGCCCGGCGAGGTCGGCCATGTCGACATCGTTTTCTTCGCCGTTAAGCTCTATGACAGCGACACGGCGGCTGCGGCAATCGTGCCGATGGTCGGGCCGGAAACGAGAGTGGTGACGTTGCAAAACGGCATCGACAGCGTCGAGACCCTGGGTCGGCTGGTGCCGCCGTCACAGGTTGTCGGCGGCGCTGCCTACATTTCGGGATACATAAAACAGCCCGGCCTGATCGTGCATCTCGGTGGTGCAGGGCAGTTCTATATCGGCGGGCATCGTGACCCGGTGATCAGTGCGTTGCTCGCGGCATCCATCCAGGCCGGAGACATTGGGCTGCAGACGGTCGAAGATATCGATCAGACGCTCTGGACCAAGTTCGTGACGCTCTGCGCGTTCTCGGGTGCGACCAGCTTAATTCGATCCGGAATTGGATCGATCCTGACAGATCCTGAGTCTCGCACATTGCTTGCCCAGTTGCGGGATGAGGGCATGGCGGTGGCGAAGGCAGCCGGTCACCCGATGCAGGACGAATATGAAGCGTACGCTGAATCGATCTGGCAGAACCTGCCGCCCGATACGTGCTCATCGATGGCCAATGATCTCTTGAACGGAAAACCACTGGAACTTGCCTGGCTTTCAGGGCGAATGCACGCGCTTGGGAACGGCCTTGGCATACCGACGCCATCACACACGGCGGTTTATCGCGCGCTGCATCTCTACGCGAAGGGTACACTCAACTCCACGGCTGACGGCTTTTCTGGGAGGGAAACGAATGGAGACCTTGCGAAATCAGGCTGAAGGCACTGCTTCGGCGGCCACCGACGATGCACAAGCCATGTTCAATAAACATCTGGCAACTTACCGGAAGATCGTCGGCGAAAACCTCATGTTTCACCGCGAGGTCTATGGCTTGCTGCGCACACTGTTGTCCCAGGAGATGCCCAAGCCGTTCAAATTTCTCGATATCGCTTGCGGGGATGCAGTTGCCTCGGCGGGTGCGTTGAAGGGGAGTGCCATCGGCCACTATTACGGGATCGACCTCTCTCCGCAGTCGTTGGATCTCGCGAGGGAATCGCTGAAGGACTTGCCGTGCCCTATCGACCTGCGGTGTGGCGATTTTGCCGAAGCAATGGCCGACTGGTCCGACACCGTGGACTTCGTATGGATTGGCATGTCGCTGCATCATCTCCAGCCGGACGGAAAGGTCCGATTGATGAAAGATGTGCGCGATACATTGAGCCGTGACGGCCTGTTTTTGATCTGGGAACCCACCCTTCTCGACGAGGAAAACCGGGAAGAACATTTTGATCGGTTCTCGGCCTATCGTAATGTGTGGGCTGCATTAACGGACGAAGAATTTGCGGCGATGGACGCGCATATGAGGCTCGCCGACTTCCCGGAAAAGGCCGACACATGGAAGGCGATGGGCCGTGAAGCCGGGTTCTCCGAAGCTGAACAAATATTCCTGATGCCCAATCGCTTCGGGAGAGTCTACCAATACAGGAACTAGTGTCAGCTCGCCGTGCTTGGTGGGTGGCCCTGCCGGAAGGAGTGGCCTTCAAGGCCGCGCATCCTCCGATGTCTTTCGGACCGCCATCTGATGTTCGCCTCGGGCCGATGTGGCCCACGCGACCAGTGTCTGCCAAATCCGCAAAATGCAGCTTGGCTTCTTTGCGTCGTGTTCCTATTTTGACGGCATGCGCTTTTTTGCAATCATCGCGATGGCACTTGCCTGGATGGCCTACGGCACCATGTCCGCCTGGGCTGGCTGTCCGACATGCCTGTCGATGCAGACCGTCGCAGCGACCTCCAGTGTCGAACACCATCATGTGGCCGGAATGGACATGGGCGAGAACGCGAAATCCGCGCCTGCGCAACAGGATCCGTGTTCAGCCAGCGGCATGGTGCACATGCCCTTCTGCTCAGCCTGTCTCGTCGTGCCGCCGCCGATGGTGTTCGCGGCAGCCGGAAAGCACGTATTTTCCTATCCTGCCCCTGGACCGGCCGATGCGATGCGGGATGCACGCCCTCAGCCCCTGGCGCCGCCTCCCCGGCTTGTCTGACCGGTTTTCATGAAACGCCGCGGCTTCGGCCGCGCATTGAACCCCAGTATCAGACAGAGGAAGGTAATCCCATGTCTCTGAAAACTCTCGCTCTTGCTGCAACGCTTGCCCTCTCTGCCACGCCCCTCTTCGCGGAGGATGCGCCGATGGACATGAGCAAGCCGATGGGCGATCACAGTGCATCGAGCCACGCGTTCGCGGAGGCGAACGCGAAGATGCACAAGGACATGATGCTCAAATATAGCGGCGATACCGACGTCGACTTCGTCCGGGGCATGATCCCGCACCATCAGGGCGCGATCGACATGGCGAAGATCGAATTGCAATACGGCAAGGATCCGGAAATCCGCAAGCTGGCGGAAGCCGTGATCAAGGCCCAGGAGGCCGAAATCGCCGACATGCAGGCCTGGCTGAAGGCGCACGGCAAGTAATAGCCAAGGACGCCGGAGCAGCAAGCCCCGGCGTCCGTTTCACGAAACTTCAATCAGGCCTTCGGCTGGAATGGCTCCGGCCGACGGCCGGCACCCTGTCGCGAAAGCATCCAACCCGGATATTCAGGCGCAAGCTCGCTGACCTCATCGAGTTTCTTCAAATCGTCCGCATCGAGTTTCAGGTTGACCGCCGCCAGGTTCTGGTCGAGCTGCTCGACCCGCTTGGCGCCGATGATGACGGTTGTCACGAACGGCTTCGCGAGAATGTAGGCAAGCGCGACAGTAGCGACGCTCGTGCCGTGCTTTTCGGCGATCTCGCGCATCACGGCAACGCAGGCCCAGGCGCGATTCTTGTCGACTGGCGGGAAGTCAAACGCAGCGCGGCGACCTTCGCCGTTGCCAGGCGCTCCCGGCCCATACTTGCCGGAGAGTAGGCCGCCCGCCAGTGGCGACCAGACCATCAGGCCGAGCTTCTCCTCCTGCATCATCGGCACGATGTCGCGTTCCAGATCGCGGCCGGCGATGGAATAATAGGCCTGCACCGTCTCGAACCGAGCGAAGCCGCGACGCTCGGAGATGCCAAGCGCCTTGGCAATGCGCCATGCCTGCCAGTTGGAAACGCCGACATAGCGCACCAAACCACGAGAAACGAGATCGTCGAAGGCGCGCAGCGTCTCGTCGATCGGCGTGACCGTGTCGGTGGCGTGGATCTGATAAAGGTCGATATGATCGGTCTGAAGACGCTTCAGGCTGGCCTCGACCGAATCCATGATGTGCCCGCGCGAAGCGCCACGATCATTCGGCTTGTCGCCCATGGTGCCATAGACCTTCGTGGCAATCACGACGTCCTTGCGGGGAACGCCGAGGTTTTTCAGTGCCTGGCCGAGCAGTTTTTCGGACTCACCGAAGGAGTAGACATCTGCCGTATCGATGAAGTTGACCCCTGATGCCAGCGACTTTTCGACGATTTGATCGGCAGCCTTCTGGTCGACGTCAGCGATGGAACCCCAGAGATTGTTTTCGCCGGCGGCACCGAATGTCATCGTGCCGAGGCAGATTTCCGAGACGAACAGTCCAGTATTTCCAAGTTGATTGTAACGCATGGTCGGAGATTTCCTTGTGACGGCCGCGAGCGCGACCTAAAGACGGTTGAATTGATTTTTGGTTATTGGCCTGGTCGAGACAGGAACAGCCAAAATGCGGCTGTGCGAGAGGCCCTATCGATGTAAGGCGAACCGACGGTATTTCAACGTGTCCGTTACCATCCGACCATTCGCATCCCCTTGTTTCGCGCCCGGCCTCCAATAAATTCTACTTGATGACTCGGAGATGACGGATGACGACCCGCGCGCTGACAACCATCGGCTTCGATGCCGACGACACGCTCTGGCAGAACGAGCAATATTATCGGCTGACCGAGGCGCATTTCACCGAACTGCTGGCTGATTTTGCAGACGGCCCGAGGGTGTCGGAGCGACTGCTCGAGGCCGAGAAGCGCAATCTCCGCCACTACGGCTTCGGCATCAAGGGATTTACCTTGTCGATGATCGAGACGGCGATCGAAGTCACTGAAGGCAAGGTCCCTGCCAGCGTCATTGCCAGCATTCTCGACACCGGCCGAGACCTGCTTTCCCACCCGGTCGAGACCCTGCCGCACGTTCAGGAGACGCTGGCGGCACTCTCGGAGAACTACCTGCTGGTGATGATCACCAAGGGCGACCTGTTCGATCAGGAGCGCAAGTTGGCGCAATCCGGGCTCGGCGATTTCTTTCACGCGGTCGAGATTGTTTCCGACAAGACTGCTGTAACCTACCGCCGGATCTTCTCCAAGGTCGGGGGTGGCCCGGAACGGGCGATGATGGTCGGCAATTCGCTGAAATCAGACATCGTCCCGGCGATCGCCGCCGGCAGCTACGGCGTCTTCGTGCCGCACGAGCTCACCTGGGTGGTCGAGCATGTCGAGGAGCCGAAAGATGCGCCGCGCTTCCGCAAGATCGAACATCTGGGGGAACTGCGCGGCCTGATCGAAGGCCTCGGCTAACCTGCTGTCACCTTGGAGGAAAGAGCGGCGACGGCGATTGCTTGTCGGCGGGAGCAGCCGGTGGCGGTGCTGCCGCCTGAGGCTCGACGAGAATGCTGTAGGGCGCGCCTAGCCCCCTGCGTGGCGAGACCTTGGAGTAGTAGGGCCGCAGCAGCCAGGTGGTGCTGTCCTTCACGGTGATATTATAGCTTTCGCCATCCTCGTCCGTCCCGAAGATCGCCTCCTCATCGGGTGTCGCGAGATTAAAGATCGAGAGGAAAGCAAATTTGCTCTTGGTCGAGAAGCTGATCTTCACATGCTGGCCAGCCTTGACGGGAAGCGTGTAGACGCGTCCGTTGCCGAATTTCGTCCAGCCCTTGAGTTCCATAGTGGCGGCCGGAAACTGCAGTTTCTCCAGTCGTTCGCCAGGCTGCAGCTCAGGTGACTGCGCGAACGCAGCGGACGCCAGCAGGCACAACGCGACGGTTGCCGCGAGCCCCTTCATGGGCGCACCAGCGCATCGCGCATCGCTTCCACCTCGGCGCGACAGTAGCAACCTTCGACGTGATCGTTGACGAGACCCATTGCCTGCATGAAGGCATAAACTGTGGTCGGACCGACAAACGTCCAGCCGCGCTTCTTCAGATTCTTGGAAATGACGACCGATGTCGGCGTTGTCGGGTTGGCCATGACAGTGGCGCGATCGACCACCTTCGGGCGATCGCTATGGCCGGGCTCGAAGCTCCAGAAATAGCGGGCGAGCGACCCGAACTCCTGCCGCAACTCGATCGCTCGGCCAGCATTGTTGATCGTCGAAACGATCTTGCCGCGATGACGCACAATGCCGGGATCGGCAAGGCAGCGCGCGATATCGGCGTCGTCGAAGAGCGCGACCTTCTCGAAGTCGAAGCCGGCAAAGGCAGCGCGGAAGTTCTCGCGCTTACGCAAGATGGTGAGCCAGGAGAGACCCGACTGAAACCCTTCCAGGCAGATCTTTTCGAAGAGGCGGATATCATCGGTGACGGGTCGTCCCCACTCCTCGTCGTGATACTTGAGGTAGTCCGGGAGGTTGGCGTGCCAGTGACAGCGGCTCTTGCCGTCTTCACCGATGATGATGCCCGTATCGCTCATGTCTCGCTTCGCTCTCCTGCTGCGAATCCGGCTTTACCATTTGCAAACTCTGTTTCCAAACCGAACGATAACCCTGACGAAAAGTTTATCTCCCGCTTCGGATTCGAATGAGTTCAGATTTACCATTCACTGGCGGGAACGGTGGCAGCGTGAAGCAAGGCGGCCGCTGCCGTCCGCACATTTTCGGCCATTTGTAGAGAGTCCGTCCGATGATGAAATCCCTTTTGCTCGCCGCAGCGATGCTCGGCGTCTTTTCCACGGCTGCGCTCGGCGACGACCGCTACACGACGCGCCCGCCGGTCGTGTTGAGCCCAGATCTCGCAGCCCCGTGGACCATGCAGCTCGGCGGCGGCAAGGTTCGCCCCGTCGTTTACCGGCAACCGGCCTTCGCGCCGCGTGGTCTATTCACGTCCGGCGTCTTCGGTGGCACTCCTGCTACCAGGGCACAGCCGGTATCCGCCACTAATCCCGGCGTTCCCGTCATCCGTCGTCAGCTTGAGCCACAGTATCTGCCGCAGATTGTCAGCTACGACACCAAGGAGCGGCCCGGCACGATCGTTATCGATACCAACAACCGCTTCCTCTATCTGGTGATGGACGGCGGCAAGGCTCGGCGTTATGGCGTCGGCGTCGGCAAGCCGGGCTTCGAATGGGCTGGCGTGCACAAGATCACCCGCAAGTCCGAGTGGCCGGATTGGACGCCGCCGTCGGAAATGATCGGTCGCGAAGCCGCCAAGGGCCATTATCTCCCGGCGCGCATGGACGGTGGGCCTGCGAATCCACTTGGCGCACGCGCCATGTACCTCGGCTCTACCCTTT
Organism: Rhizobium sp. BK176; assembly: GCF_024808055.1. Classification (NCBI taxonomy): domain Bacteria; kingdom Pseudomonadati; phylum Pseudomonadota; class Alphaproteobacteria; order Hyphomicrobiales; family Rhizobiaceae; genus Rhizobium; species Rhizobium sp. BK176. Next base: position 545,371 of record NZ_JANUBV010000002.1, read on the forward strand.
ATCGCATCCACGGCACCAACGCCCCCTGGACGATCGGCAATGCCGTTTCTTCCGGCTGCATCCGACTGCGCAACGAAGACGTGGTTGACCTTTACGAGCGCGTAAAGGTTGGAACTCGCGTCATCGTCATGTAAAGGCTCATCAATACCGGCGCGGAGCCAAGCATAGTTGCAATTAAACATCGCAGCCGCTTCATTCCGCCCCCGACATCTTGAACTGGATCGAAGTTCGGTTAGCTTCGGTCCGGTTTTGCTTTGAGGGAATCAAATATGCTGAAATTCGCGACGGCTCTCGCAGCCGCCGGCCTTCTGGTCTCTTCCGTATCCACATCTGTGTCGGCACAGCCGATCGCGCCCGCTCATGACGCTGCGCCTGTCGTTCGGGTCGCCGTGCAGCCGAAATCGGTCAAGCCGCAGTTCAAGCGCCAACGCGTCCACCTCGTCACCAACGAGGCACCCGGCACGATCATCATCGATACCAACAACAAGTTCCTTTATCTCGTCGAGACCAAGGACCGCGCGACGCGCTACGGCATCGGCGTCGGTCGCGAAGGCTTCGGCTGGTCGGGCGTCGTCAAGATCGGCCGCAAGGCAGAGTGGCCGGGCTGGACGCCACCGCCTGAAATGCGGGTTCGCGAAGCTGCGAAAGGCCACATCCTCCCGGCCTTCCAGGAAGGTGGCGAAGACAATCCGCTCGGCGCCCGCGCGATGTATCTCTACAAGGGTGGCAATGACACGTCCTTCCGCATCCACGGCACCAACCAGCCGTGGTCGATCGGCCTCAACATGTCGTCCGGCTGCATTCGCATGATGAACAAGGATGTGATGGATCTCTACGATCGCGCTCCTGTCGGCACGAAGGTCATCGTTGTCGGCCCAGGCAACAAGCAGGGCGAAATCAGCTTCGACGATCGCGGCATCGACATCCTGCGGACGCTATTCGGCGGCTAATGCAAATATTTGGCGGCCGGCGACGGCCGCCTACTTCGATCCGCAACTGACCTTGCCGGTCACGCTAAGCGGCTTCGCGCCGCCCTCAAGAGCAAGCTCATAGGCGCCCGAGAATGTCGTCATCGATTTGCCGCGCTGGCCGGCGGTCACGATCAGGCTGGCGCCCTGCCCCTTAGGGTCGTCTCCATCCTCATAGAATACTTCCAGCCGCAATTCGCCATCGTGTGACCAGTGGTGCGTCAGGTTCTCCGACGTCACGGCAATCTTCTGTAGCGCCTGGGGTGCATCGCCGCTCTTCACCACAAGAGCGCCGCGAAAATGATTGAGCTTGTGGCCGCCTTCCGCCTCGAAGCCGCTTTCCACCGTGAAGCGCACATTCTTGTCATCCGCCGAGCAGAAGAAACGAGTGGCTGCGTGGGCGGCATTGGTCGCACCGCAGAGAAGCGTGAACGCGAGGATGGTGCGGTACATAGCGGGCTCCTGAGATTGCCGGACGATCCAGCGCCGCTAAGCTAAGGGCAAATCCTTTAATTTTTCCGGTACATCTCCGCCGTAGGCCCAGTCCAGCAGTTGGACCGTGTGAACGATCGGAATTGCTGTCCCGGTCGTGATCTGCATCATGCAGCCGATGTTGCCGGTTGCGATCACATGCGGCTTCGTCGCCTCGATATTCCTGACCTTGCGGGTCTTGAGCGCTTCGGAAATATCGGACTGCATGATGTTGTAGGTACCGGCAGATCCGCAACAGAGGTGGCCTTCCGCGGGATCGCGGACGTTGAAGCCGGCCGCCTTCAGCAGCTGCTTCGGCGCCATCGTGATCCTCTGGCCGTGCTGCATCGAGCAGGCGGAGTGATAGGCGACGATGACGCCTTTCGGCATCTGGGCCGGCAGGTCAAGCGACGCAAGGTACTCGGTGACATCCTTCGCCAGCGACGAGATGCGCGCCGCCTTTTCGGCGTAGGCGGGATCGAGCCGCAGCATGTGACCGTAATCCTTGATCGTCGTGCCGCAGCCGGAAGCGGTGATGATGATCGCGTCGAGCCCACCCTTTTCGAGTTCACCCGTCCACACATCGACGTTGGCGCGTGCGCTTGCTAACGCCTGCTCTTCGCGTCCCATGTGATGGACGAGCGAGCCGCAGCAACTTTCCCCCTCGGGTACGACCACCTCAACACCCAGTCGCGTCAGCAGCTTGATGGTCGCCTCGTTGATGCCTGGATCGAGGGCTGGCTGCGCGCAGCCGGTTAGGATCGCGACGCGTCCGCGCTTTTCACCGGCCGCCGCGTGGCTTGCCGGTGCTGCATAGATCGAGGCGGGAGGGATATGTCGCGGCGCCAGCGCCAGCATTGCGGCAAATGGCTTCAATGCGGGCGAGTGCTGAAGGAACCCGGCAAACGGTCGGCCCACCGACGACAGCTTGATCGCAAGGCGAAACCGATCAGGATATGGCAGGACAGCGGCAAGGATGGCGCGCACGAGCCGGTTCATGAAAGGACGCTTGTAGGTCTTCTCGATGTGTGCCCGTGCATGGTCGACGAGGTGCATGTAGTCGACCCCGGAGGGACAGGTCGTCACGCAGGCGAGACACGAGAGACAGCGGTCGATATGGGTGACCACCTCGGCATCCGCCGGGCGCCCGTTTTCCAGCATGTCCTTGATCAGGTAGATGCGCCCGCGCGGGCTGTCGAGTTCGTTGCCGAGCGTCACATAGGTCGGACAGGTCGCGGTGCAGAAGCCGCAATGCACGCATTTGCGCAGGATCTGCTCGGATTCGGCGACATGAGGGTCGGCAAGCTGGGCGGGCGTAAAATTGGTCTGCATTGCCTTCAGGCTCCTGCCATCTTCCCGGGATTGAAGATGCCGGCGGGATCGAATTTCAGTTTCAGTCGCTGCGAGAGCAAGGCCACCGCCTCCTGCTGCGGCTGAAAGGCGGCCGTCAATGCCCGCATTGGTTCGGGCGCCCGCATCAGCGTGGCGTGGCCACCGCCCAGCGCCTTGATGAAACGGCGCAGGAGATCCGCATCGGCATCCGCCTCCATCCGCATCCAGATCAGCCCGCCCTGCCAGTCGTAGAATGCGTCGACGCCGGCTTCGAGGCGGAGGGCCGCGACCAGCTGATGGCCGATGGTTGGCGCGACAGAAACCCGCCAAACGGGCCGCATCGTGCCGTCAGCATAAGGGGCGGCATCCCGGATGTCTTTCCAAAGGCGTACGCTCTCGTTTTGCTCCAACCGCGTGACCGATCCGAACGCTTGCATGGCCGCAACGAGCTTGGCTGCGCGGGCTTCAACGGAGCCAGGCAGGCCTTCAATGCGCAGACAGGTCGCCTCGCCTCCCGAAAGCGTACTGTCGAGAAATTTCCAGGATACGGTCATCGGCAGATGCGCGGCGCCGGAGACTTCGACTGGCGAGGCCATCGCCGCCGCCATGGCGTTGGCGGCTTCGGCATCGTTGAGGCCGGAAACGACAATCGTCGCTTCAGTTCGCGGTCGCGGCGGCACGCGGAAGGTCACTTCCGTCAGCAACCCCAGCGTTCCATGCGAGCCGGCCATCAGCTTGACGAGATCCAGTCCGGTCACGTTCTTCATCACGCGGCCGCCCGCCTTGATCAGTTCGCCCTTGCCATTGATGAAGCTCACGCCAAGCAGGCTGTCGCGTGCGGCCCCGGCCACAAAACGGCGCGGCCCCGAAACGTTGGCGGCAAAAACGCCGCCGATGGTCGGCTCGCCCGATGTACCCATGACCGGCCGATGATCCATCGGTTCGAAGGCCATCATCTGGCCGTTCTCAGCGAGTGCGGCTTCGATCTCGGACATTGGCGTTCCAGATCGTGCAGTCAAAACCATCTCGCCGGGATTATAAGCCGTGATGCCGCTCAGGTTGGACGAACGCAACCGACTTTCCGCCGCGACTGCATTTCCGAAACCGGAACGGGTGTTGCCGCCGCAGATCGCCAGCGGCTTGCCTGCCTGTGCATGGCTGCGGACGATTGCCGCAGCCTCGTCATCCGTCATAGGCAATAGATCGATCATGCGGCCGGACGTCCCTCGAGCGGGAAGACCTTGGACGGGTTCAGGAGCCAGGCCGGATCGAAAGCGGCGCGTGCCGCCATCTGCTGCGCCAGGTCCGCCTCGGAATATTGATGGCGCATCAGGTCTCGCTTTTCGATGCCGACGCCATGTTCGCCCGTCAGGCAGCCGCCGGCATCGACACACAGCTTCAGGATTTCCATGCCCGCGGCTTCCGCACGTGCGGCGTCGTCCGGATCGTTGGCATTGAAGAGGATCAGGGGGTGCATGTTGCCATCACCGGCATGGAACACGTTGGCGACGCGAAGCCCATGGCGATCGATGATTTCAGAGGTTTTCTTCAGCACGTAGGAAAGCTGGCTGAGCGGCACGGTGCCGTCCATGCAGATATAATCGGCGATGCGCCCGGTGGCGCCGAAGGCCGACTTCCGGCCCTTCCAGATCAGCGCCGCCTCGGTTGCCGACTGGCATTCGCGGACGGTCTTCACGCCATGCCTGTGGGCGATTTCGACGATGCTCTTCAGCATGTCGTCCATTTCCGCTTCCGATCCCTCGACCTCCACGATCAACAGCGCGCCGACATCCAGGGGGTAGCCGGCCTTGGCAAAGGCTTCACAGATTTCGATCGCCGGCTTGTCCATGAATTCGATGGCAACCGGAATGATGCCTGACGCAATGATGTCAGCGACGCAGGACCCTGCCTCTTCTGAGGTATCGAAGCCGAACAGGACCGGCCGCGCGCCCTCGGGCTTGGCAATCAGGCGGACCGTCGCTTCGGTGACGATCCCCAGCTGGCCCTCGTGTCCGCAGACGAGGCCGAGCAGATCGTAGCCTGCCGCATCTAACGCCTTGCCACCGAGATCGATGACAGTGCCGTCAGTCATCACCATCTTGACGCCGAGCAGGTTATTGGTCGTAACCCCGTATTTCAGACAGTGCGCGCCGCCCGAATTCATGCCGATATTGCCGCCGATCGTGCAGGCCAGCTGCGAGCTGGGATCGGGCGCATAGAAGAAACCATCCACCGAGACGGATTCCGAGATATTCAGATTGGTCACGCCGGCTTCGACAACCGCCACGCGATTGGGAAGATCGATATCGAGGATGCGGTTCATCTTTGAGACGCAGACGACGACCGCATCCTCCTGCGGGATCGCGCCGCCCGACAGCGAGGTTCCCGCACCACGCGGCACCACCGGGACACCGTAGCGGTGACAGTATTTCATCACGGCGGCCACCTCCGCGGTTGTCCGCGGCAAGGCAACAGCAAGCGGCATGCGGCGGTAGGAAACGAAGGCATCGGTCTCGAACGGCATCAGTTCGCGCGCCTCATGAACCAAGCATTCCGGCGGCAGCAGGTCGATGAGATCGGCAACAATCTGCCGGCGGCGAGCAAGCACGTCGGCACGCGGGGCGAGAAACGAAATGGTGTCGGACATGGCTCCCTCCCTTCGCCGGCGGCAGCGAAAACCCGGCGCATCCTCCGCGCTGCCGGCTCGAACGGGCTTAACACTTTCCCGATTATGGCGCAAATGCTAAGCACTTATTCCAAAAGGACAAACAATCTAAGCGTATGACCAATCTGGGTGACCTTGAAATTTTCGCAAAAGTCGTTTCGACCGGGAGCATGTCGCTGGCCGGCAGGGCGCTCGGTTTCTCACCGGCCGTAGTCTCCAAACGCATCAAACGGCTGGAAGATCGGCTGGGCACGCGGCTTTTGCAGCGCACGACGCGGCAAATCTCGCTGACGGAAGCTGGCCAGGGCTTTTACGATCGCGTCCTCGGCATTCTCGCCGGGATCGAGGAGGCCGAATACTATATCTCCGGGCGCTCGGCGCAGATGCAGGGGACGCTGAAGGTGACGGCGCCGACCTCCTTCGGGCGCACGCATGTCGCCCCACACCTGAAGTCCTTCATGGACATGCATCCCGGGGTTGCGATCAATCTCGTGCTCAGCGACGAGTTCACCGACATCGTCGGTGAAGGCTTTGACCTTGCTATCCGGATTGCGGAACTGACGGATTCGAGCCTCGTCGCGCGGCGACTCGCGCCGGTCAGGCGCCTGCTTTGCGCCTCCCCCGATTATCTTTCCGCCAACGGCACGCCGGAAACGATCGAAGACCTGAAGCAGCACCGCTGTCTGCCTGCTCACAACAACGATGCCTGGCGACTGGAAGGGCCTGAGGGCCCGCTTTCACTCCGGCCGGAAGGGATGCTTGTGACGAACTCCAGCGAGGTCGTGCGTGAGGCCGTGATATCTGGGCTCGGCATTGCGCTGCGCTCCACTTGGGACATCAGCCGCGAGTTGAAGGATGGTCGGCTGGTGCACATTCTCCCTGCCTATGAGGGGTCGCGCAGCGTGACGCTGTCGGCAATCTACCCAAGCCGCCAGTTCCTGCCGGCCAAGGTGCGGCTGTTCATCGACTATCTCGCCGAGGTCTACGGCCCGGTCCCCTATTGGGAACGCTAGAGCTTTCACTGGTCAACTCGCCAGCCTCTCGATGACGAGATCGAGGAGCGCCCGCAGGCGGGCCTGCCGTTTCATGTCCCGGTGATAACCGATCCAGGTGTCGCGCCCAGGCGGGGCTTCGCCGAGATCGACCGGCTCGATGTCAGCGATCGCATCGCCGAGGGGGCGCGGCAGGACGGCGAGCCCCGCGCCATTCCTGCACAGCGTCGCCTGCACATCGCGGTTGTTGCTGCGCATGGCGATCTCGGCCTTTGGCAGGACGCGCGCCAGCCACATGACATCGGGCATGCCGCCGAAGGCTTCGTCCATCGTGACCAGGCGCGCGCCTGCGCCATCCCCTGCCTTCGGATGCTCTGCGCCCCGGCGCGTATAGAGCTGGTACTCGATATGCAGCAGCTTGCGCGATATTACATCAGGCTCGGTGAAGGGCGCGATCCGAACGACGACGTCCGCCTCGCGGCGGGAGAGGCTGAGCAGGCGGCTATCGGTCAGCAATTCGACGACGATCTTCGGATGGCGCAGCGAGAATTCCGCAAGCACCGGCGCAAGCACATGTGCACCGAACCACTCCGACGACGACAGGCGTAGGAAGCCGCTCAACTGCCGGCTTTGTCCGGCGAGTTCACGTTCGAGAGCCAGCGCTTCCTCTTCCATCCGTTCGGCGTGCGTGAAGACGGCCGTGCCCTCGTCCGTCAGCACAAAGCCGTCGGCTGTCCGCTGAAACAGCGTCTGGCCGAGCGAAACTTCCAGAGCGCGAAGGCGACGCCCCATCGTCGGCTGCGTCAGGCCGAGGCTGCGGGCGGCAGCGCCGAGAGTTCCATGGCGGGCGATCGCCAGGAACAGCTTGAGATCGCTCCATTCCACTATCCGGCTCCCAAACAAAAATGCATGGACATCGTGCATTCTCTTTCATTTCCATTCGCACATCAACGGCGCATTCTCCGGGCAATTCAAACGAACGGAGAGTTGCATGTCTCAGTCCACAACGATGAAGGCGCTCCTGATCGACGCGCCGAACGCCGATTTCCGCTTGGTCGAGATCGCCGAACCGACGCCACGCGAGGGTGAGATTTTGGTTCGGATCAAGGCGAGCGGCGTCAATCCTTTGGACACCAAGATCCGTGCCGGCAATGCCGCCCATGCGCGGCATCCGTTTCCCGCCGTTCTTGGCATTGATCTGGCCGGAGTCGTCGAGCAGGTAGGTCCCGGCGTCACCGAGTTCCGCCGTGGCGACGAGGTTTACGGCATGACCGGTGGCGTCGGCGGCATCCAAGGCTCGCTGGCTGAATTCGCGGCGGTTGACGCCAGGCTGCTCGCGCCGAAGCCCCACAATCTCTCGATGCGGGAGGCAGCAGCGCTGCCGCTGATCGCCATTACCGCCTGGGAGGGCCTGGTCGATCGCACCAATGTCCGCGATGGTCAGCAGGTTCTTGTCCTCGGCGCCGGCGGCGGCGTCGGGCACATTGCCGTACAGATCGCAAAAGCCGTAGGTGCCGATGTATTTGCCGTCGACGGTGCCGCCAAGGCTGACTACCTCGGAAGCCTCGGAGCAACGCCGATCGACTACCGGGTGGAGACCGTGACGGACTATGTCGTCAATCACGCGGGGGGCAAAGGCTTCGACATCGTCTACGATACGGTCGGCGGCGCCAGCCTTGACACTGCCTTCCAGGCGATCGGCCGCTTCGGTCACGTCGTCAGCGCGCTCGGATGGGGAACACACGCGCTTGCCCCGCTGTCGTTCAAAGCGGCAACCTATTCGGGAGTGTTTACGCTGCTGCCGCTTCTGACCGGCGAAGGTCGAAGCCACCACGGCAAGATCCTGCGTGAGGTCGGCAAACTCGTCGAGGCCGGAAAGCTGATGCCAAGGCTGGACGCGCGTCGCTTCGGACTTTCCGATGTCGCGGAAGCCCATGCTCTAATCGAAAGCCGTCAGGCAAACGGCAAGCTGGTGGTTGAGATCGCCTAAAGTTTGAAGGGCGCGCGCCGCGCCCTCTCCTTAACGCGCCAGATCGAGATAGGCGCTTGCCACCATCGCGTCGATATCCCTCGGCACCGGGACGATGCAGCTCTCGGCGCCGACTTCGCGCCTGGCGACACGCTCAAGGCAGCGCGCCTGCAGCGTAAAACCAAGATCCATCGATTCGACGGAATTGCCGAGCGGCCGGGGGCCGGCAAGGTTTGCCATATGCCCGCCGCCAAGAATATGGAAAGAGCGGCCATCCCTCAGGTGCAAGGTCTCGATATGGTCCGCCTCGTAGCGATCGATCCGGACGACTTCGGGGTGCTGTCGAAACGCCGCAACATCGATCTCATGCGGAAAATGTCCACCATTCATCAGGATCGCGCCATCCTTGATCAGCGGGAGGTCGGCGGCGGTGACGATCGCGGGAAAGCCGGTAACGGTGACAAGCACGTCGGCTGAGGCAATCGCCTCGTTGCGCAGCGGCGTGGAGAAGCCGTCGAGGTGCGCCTCTAGCGCAGTCACTGGATCGATATCAACGACGCTGACGGTTGAAAACGCATTGCGGAAGCAGGCTGCAGTGCCTTTGCCGCAGGCGCCATAGCCGAAAACCGTCACACGCTTGCCGTTGGTCGAGCGATTGGTGAAGCGCATGTAGCTTTCGAACAGGCTCTGGCCGACGGCATGCTTGTTTTCGGCGAACTGCTTGATCGGGCTGTCGTTGATGACCAGGATCGGCATATTCAATTTTTCCCGCATCGGCAGCAGACGTGTGCGGCCGGACGTCGTCTCCTCCGTCCCCCCGAGAAGGCCAGCGTAAGGAGCCTCGGCCGCGATCGCAAAAAGGTCGCCGCCGTTGTCGAGCAGCAGATCCGGCCTTTCCGCAACAACCGCCTCGAGGCTCTTGTGATGCGCGACCGGGTCCGTCGTCTGGGTCGCAAACACGGTGATCTCTTGCGAACGAAGAAACTCGACGGTCGAAGGCTGCGTGCTGTTCAGGTTTCCGGTGCAGACGAGCCGTGCGCCACCGGCCTTGAGTGTCATCAGCAGCGCTACGGTCTTCGGCTCCAGATGGATGCCGGTGCCGATGGTCAGACCGGCGAACGGTTGGGTTTTCTCGAATTCCGCCGCCGTTGCCTTGAGCAATCGGCAGCTGTTGCCGATCCATTCGATGCGGGTTGCGTCTCTCTGCATATTCCGTGTCCTTCTGCTGCTAATGCAGTGTTAGACCCGGCCACGCTTTTCGGCCATGGAGATAATTCTTCGCAATAGGGCAGAAAATCTGCCTATTGGGTTGCCGCGCCCAACCGGACCAACCAATCTCGAAGTGCGGAGAATGCAGGCTTCTTCGTGTCAGCGTCGCGACACGACAGGCTATAGCCGGCCGATCGGCGAACGAAGCCGTAGGGTGCCGCAAGCACTTTGCGCTGCAAATCATCCTCGATGGCTGCGCGTGGCGCGAGAACGACACCGATTCCTGATCGGGCCGCCCCGATTGCCAGAAGCAGATCTTCAAACTCCTGCTTGCGCCGAAACGTCACTGCCAGTGTACCGCTCTCGGCAAACCACTCCTGCCAAAGGGTTGGCGCAGTGCGGCTGAAAAGAGCCGTGACCTCCGCCATCAGCCGAGGATCTCTCGCGATCCGGTCTGCAAGATCGGGCGTCGCGATGGGCCCAAATTCGTCCTCCATAAACTTGACCGCCGTCACTCCTACCGCCGGCCGGTATTCGGCGCCCATAATGACCGCATCGAGTTCAGGATGCAGCGCCAACGGCTCGACGACCGTCATCGGCACGATATCGACCTCGACGACGCCAAGCGCATCCTGCATGTTTGCAAGCCGTGGCATCAGCCACCATATGGCAAAGGCGGAAGGTACGCCCAAGCGGATGCGGCGATGCCCCGCACCGACAAAATCTGCAGCGGCGCGTTCCAGCGTCGCAAGTGCGGCATTGGAGGCCTCCGCGAACTGTACAGCTTTCGTGGTTGCAGCCAATTTTCTCCCGTCGCGTTCGAATAGTTTCTCGCCGAAGTAGTTTTCCAGAATTGAGATCTGCTGGCGCACCGCGCCCCGGACCACCCCAAGCTCGGCGGCAGCGCCGAGAATGCTTCCGTGACGGCAAACGGCTTCGAAGGCACGGACTGCTTTTAGAGGAGGAAGACGCATGGTTACCATAGTATTGACATAACAGTGTATGACATGACCCCGTCGTTGATCCGAATGCAAGACGGGTGCACATTGAACACCTGTGCAATGGCGGAATCAGGATAGTATTTGGCGGATTTTCCGAACCGTAGCGAAGCGGAAGCTGCCTTATTGATAAGTATCAAATCCCGCTGGAAAACTTGAAAGACGTATGGATCGCGCAAGCTTTCCATTGGATACTAATATAGCTGATCGAAGGAACTAAAATAAAAGGTGACCCGACCGTTGACTCTCCTCGCCCGTCTCGCTTCTGACGTACAGCTGATGTTCAGACGCCCACCGCGTCAACAATATGCTGCGCTTTGCTATCGGGTGAAGAAGAAGACAGGCGAGATCGAGGTGCTGCTGCTAACGAGCCGCGACACTGGCCGCTGGGTCATCCCCAAAGGCTGGCCGATGGACGGACGTACCGCCTACGAGGTCGCGGCCCGCGAGGCCTATGAGGAAGCCGGCGTGCGCGGGACGGTCGAGAGTGAAATCCTCGGTACCTATTCCTATCCCAAGGTCTTGAAGAACGGCCTCAGCGTAACCTGCAGGGTTCAGGTCTACGCCCTCGAAGTCGCTAGCATCGCCAAGAATTTCAAAGAGAAAGGCGAGCGCAAGACCGAGTGGGTTTCCTGCGACGAAGCCGCGACGTGCGTCCACGAACCGGAGCTTCGGGAGATCTTTCTGCTTTTCAAGCGCCGCATGCAGGACCAATTCGCGGCAAGTGTGCCAAAACAAATTCCGGCGGAGTGAATACTGCCATCTTGCACTGCTAAACTTGGCAACGTTAAAGCAGGAATGAACGCCAAGGAATAGCATGCCCGAACGACCAGCCGTCCTCACGAAACGAACGCTCGACAAGGATCTCGACAAGCTTACGCATGTCGAGGACGCCACGAAGTTCGTGTTGCGAAAGCTGGTGGCACCAGGCATCGCGCTGGTCTTTCTCGGGCTCGCGATGCTTTTTGCCGGCGTCTATGTCTTTGACCGGCCCGGCGCCGTCCTCGTAATCGCCGCCGCGGCGCTCGCCGCTTACATGGCCATGAACATCGGCGCGAACGACGTCACCAACAACGTCGGCGCAGCGGTGGGCGCGCGTGCGATGACGATGGCGCAAGCGCTCGTCATCGCCGCCATCTTCGAGATTCTTGGAGCGACAATTGCCGGCGGCGAGGTCGTCAAGACCATCTCTTCAAGCATCGTCGATACTGTGCAGGTGCCTCCGGGGACGCTTGGCTGGATCATGATGGCGGCACTAATGGCCGCCGCCTTGTGGATCAACCTTGCGACCTGGATGAATGCACCGGTCTCGACCACGCATGCGATCGTCGGCGCGGTGATTGGAGCCGGCGTCGGCGCGGTCGGTCCGGCGCCAGTGAACTGGCGGGTGATGATCGAGATCACCTCGGCCTGGGTGACGTCCCCTCTGCTCGGAGGGGTGATAGCAGCCGGCCTGCTCTTTATGGTGAAAACCCTTATTATCTACCGCGATGACAAGATCGCGGCGGCGCGGAGTTGGGTGCCGGTGCTGATTGCCATGATGATCGGTGGCTTCACGTCGTACATGGCCCTGCAGCTCGAAGCGACCAATGAGTTCACCCCGCTCACCATCATCCTTTTCGGGTTCGGCGCCGGGATCGTCGGGTGGCTCGCAGCACGATCGTTCGTCCGCAGACAGTCGGTTGGGCTTGAAAACCGCAACAGCTCGCTGCGCGTCCTTTTCCAAATCCCCTTGATTGGCTCGGCCGCCTTGCTCTCCTTTGCGCATGGTGCCAACGATGTGTCGAACGCCGTCGGCCCGCTATCAGCAATCGTGCGCGCGGTCGGTGCGTCCCCTGAGGGTACGCATGGGAAGCCGCCGATCTGGGTGCTTCTGATTGGCGCTCTCGGCATCTCCATCGGTCTGTTGCTCTTCGGGCCGCGCCTGATCCGTCTGGTCGGTGAGCAGATCACCAAGCTCAACCCCATGCGGGCCTATTGCGTGGCGCTGTCGACGGCCTTCACCGTTATCGTCGCCTCATGGCTCGGTATGCCCGTCAGCACGACGCATATCGCGGTCGGCTCCGTGTTCGGCGTCGGCTTCTTCCGCGAGTGGTACACCCGGCATTCGAAGCGCCGCATCGCATACATGCGCCGGAAGGCCGAAAGCTTCGCGACCGACGAGCCCGAAGATCCGAACACACATGAGGTTCGCCGTCGCTATCTCGTTCGCCGTTCGCATTTCATGACGATCATCGCTGCCTGGATCATCACCGTTCCGGCCTCCGCAGCGCTTGCAGCCATGATCTATTGGGTTATGTTCGCGCTCTTTGTTTGAGCAGGACCTTTCGATGCGCGCCAATTTCCGGATGCAACGGTTGTTCGTAGATGCCCCTCTTGCTGCCGGAGCGACGGTGGAGGCAACGGCAGATCAATTCAACTATCTCGCCAACGTGCTGCGGATGGCCGAAGGCGCCGAGTTGCTCGTTTTCAACGGTCGCGACGGCGAGTGGAAGGCGCGCCTGACCTTTCCGTCGCGGAAGCGGATTGTAATGATCCCCGAGGAGCAGACGCGACCACAACCGGTCCCTTCCGACCTGCACTATCTCTTCGCGCCGCTGAAAGTCGGCCGGTTGGATTATCTGGTGCAGAAGGCGGTCGAGATGGGTGCCGGCGTGTTGCGGCCCGTGCTGACCCAGCATGTGCAAGGTAAGATCACCAATCTCGACAAGCTGCGGGCAAACGTCATCGAGGCTGCGGAGCAATGCGGCATTCTTGCTATCCCTGAAGTTGCCGAGCCGGTGAGGTTGTTCGACCTCTTGGATACTTGGCCGAGCGATCGCCGCATCGTCTATTGCGACGAAGGCGATGCAGGGCAGAACCCACTTCCACTCCTGTCCAAAGTCAGCGAGCGAAAGCTGGCGCTCCTCGTCGGCCCGGAGGGCGGCTTTTCCGAGGAGGAACGCGCGCGACTGCGCAGCCTCGATTTCGTCACCGCGATCCCGCTCGGGCCGCGGATCCTCAGGGCGGATACGGCGGCGGTGGCTGCCATGGCGGTCATTCAGGCGTCGATTGGCGACTGGAATTAACCTTAGGATCGGTCGCGGCCGAAATATGCTGCTATTTTTTTGATGGACCGTTGAAACAATTTCACTTGCAACATACGTGGGAGCGGTCCTAATCACCCTTCCAATTGCCCGGGTTTTCCCAGGCGCTCTCCCATTGCAGGTAGACTTGAATGGCTCGCGATACCACCGACCAGACGCCACTCTCTTCGGTTCAGGAGCTGACCGATTATCTTGCTGCGGGAAGCAAGCCTGAAGAAAAATTCCGCATCGGCACCGAGCATGAGAAGTTCGCCTTCTTTCGTGCCGACAACAGCCCCGTGCCGTACTTCGGCGAGGCCAGCATTTCGGCGCTATTGAAAGGACTGCAGCAAAAGTCAGGCTGGGATCCGATCATGGATGGCGAGAACATCATCGGCCTTGGCGAACCGAAGGGAATGGGCGCCATCTCGATCGAGCCAGGCGGCCAGTTCGAACTTTCCGGCGCACCGCTGGAAACGATCCACGAGACCTGCAAGGAATCGAATACTCACCTGGCCACGCTGCGCGAGATCGCAGAACCGATGGGCATCCGCTTCCTCGGTATCGGCGGCAGCCCCAAGTGGACGCTGGCCGAGACGCCGGTCATGCCGAAATCCCGCTACGAGATCATGACCCGCTACATGCCGAAGGTCGGATCCAAGGGTCTCGACATGATGTATCGCACCTGCACGATCCAGGTGAACCTCGACTTCTCTTCGGAAGCCGACATGCGCAAGAAGATGCGCGTTTCGATGAAGCTGCAGTCTCTGGCAACCGCCCTCTTTGCCTCATCGCCCTTTACCGAAGGCAAGCTCAACGGCTTGCTCTCTTGGCGTGGCGACATCTGGCGCGACACCGACAACAATCGCTCCGGTCTGTTGGACTTCACGTTCCGCGACGATTTCGGCTTCCATGACTATGTCGAATGGGCCCTCGATGTTCCGATGTATTTCATCGTGCGCGACGGGCACTATCACGACTGTACCCACGTCACCTTTCGGCAGTTCATGAACGGTGCACTGAAGGGCGAAGTCGCCGCATGGGAGCCGACCATGGGGGACTGGACGAACCATCTTTCGACGCTTTTCCCCGACGTGCGCCTGAAGCGCTTCCTCGAGATGCGCGGTGCGGATGGCGGGCCTTGGCGGCGCATCTGTGGGTTGCCGGCCTTCTGGGTCGGCCTTCTCTACGATGACGCGGCGCTCGAAGACGCCGATATGCTGACCAAGGACTGGACATTCGACGAGGTCAACGCCTTGCGTGACGCCGTCCCCTCTCAGGGCCTAAAGGCAAAGTTCCGCGGGCATGAGCTCTATGAAACCGCGCGCGAAGTGATCGCCGTTTCGAAGGCGGGTCTAACGGCGCGCAACAAGCTCAACAAGGAAGGCCAGGACGAAACCATCTTCCTTGCACCGCTCGACGAAGTCATGGCCAAGAAGGCGACGTTGGCCGAGGACCTGTTGGCGCTCTATCACGGCCGCTGGAACGGTTCGGTTGAGCCGGTCTTCGAAGAATATCAATACTAAGCCCTTCTACAAAAAGGGGTTTGCGCATTCCTTTTTCCGGCTATAGTGACGCAATTACGCGTTGCGAAACCGGGAAGGGGATTACCATGCTGCCACTCTTCGACATGATGATGCAGGCCCAGAACGGCGCGGCGATGGATGCGGTCTCCAAGCAGTTCAATCTGGCTCAGGAGCAGACCGCCAAGGCGATTGCGGCGCTCATGCCGGCATTTTCCGCCGGCCTGAAGCGAAGCACCAGCAACCCTTACGACTTCATGGGATTGATGCAGGCGGTCGCCTCCGGGAACTACACCAAATATTTTGAGGACATGAGCAAGGCCTTTACGCCGCAAGGGATCTCGGACGGCAACAACATCCTCGCGCAGCTGTTCGGTTCCAAGGAAGTCTCGCGGGCCGTCGCGGCGCAGGCGGCCCAGATGACCGGCATCGGACAGGAGATCTACAAGCAGATGCTGCCCGTCATGGCCGATACGCTGATGGGGGGCCTCTTCAAGCAGTCGATGGGACAGATGACGGCGCCAGTCAATCCGTTCGTCAACACGGCGATGGGTGAGAGCATTCAGAAATGGCTTGAAAGCACCGGCTTTGCGCCGAAGCAGGCGGCGGCACCCGAGCCCAGCATCTTCGACAACCCTTTCACGCAGGCGATGCAGCTGATGTTCGGCATGCAAAAGCCAGAGGCCCAAAAGGCCGTCACCAACCCGTTTTTCGACAATCCTTTTGCAAAGGCGTTTCAGGAAATGATGGGCTCGCTCGGAAAGCCGGTCGAACCGAAACCAGCCGAAGCGCCGAAGGAGCAGGCAAAGGCTGAAACCGAAAACTACATGGACATGCTGAACAACATGTTCGATAGCGGACTCGAGGTCCAGAAGAACTACCAGAAAAGCATGGAAGCGATCTTCGAGACCTATATGCCCAAGGCGCCCCCCACTCCCCCCAAGGCATAAAAAAACCCGGAGACGGCTGGGAGGCCGGCACCGGGCAAGAGGCAGGGCTATTGGCTATCACCCTGCGGGGAAAAACTGGGCCGGCCTTAATCCTTTCGGGACCGGAAGAGCGACTTACGTCCGCGAACGCTCGCGGAGCGGGTCAGGTGTTCCGACGGATCTTCAAAGAAGGTGGACGCCAGGAACGCGGAAGTGAGATCGGTCCTTGAAAGGCCGATATCCTTCAATTGATTGTCATCGAGCTCGTGCAGCCGGTTGATCTCCATACGATTGCGGAACACGCGCAGTACGGATGACAGCGTTGCAAAGCCATGTGCGACGCGCTGAGCAAACGTCAGCGAGGTCGGGCTGCAGTCGAGTTCGAGTATCCGGTCTGTCGTGCGCATGGGACGATCCTTTCATAGGCGCGCAACAACCCACCCCTCCCGCGAGGTCGAGCGGGAGGGCATCGGTTGAAATCGGTTCGGACAGGCAGGATGTCTGTCCTTCACTTTGCTTGATTTGCATCCCGAAGATGCCAAACACCTATTGATCAGTCCAACGAATGTTTCTAATGATTACCATCAGAGAACTTTATGGGTGAGATCATGTCAGCGCCTCTTGATATCGATCAGTTGCAGACTTTCATCGCAATCGTGGATTCCGGCAGCTTCACCAAGGCTGCCGACAGGGTCTACAAGACGCAATCGGCCGTTTCCATGCAGATGCGACGGCTTGAAGAGCGCATCGGCAAGCAGCTCTTCATCAAGGACGGTCGCGGCAACCGCCTGACCGCCGAGGGCGAAAAGCTCTTGAACTATGCTCGACGCATGATCCGCCTCAACAACGAGGCGATCGCCGCCTTCGACGACAACCGTCTCGAGGGTACGCTGCGCATCGGCACGCCCGATGACTATGCCGACCGCTACATGCCGGAGATCATTGGCCGCTTCGCCAAGACGCATCCGAACGTCGAACTCTATATCGTCTGCGAGCCTTCGGTGGACCTCGCCGAGCGCATGCATCGCGGCGAACTCGATATCGCGCTGGTGACGCATAATCCGCGCGAGCGCATGTCGGACGTCGTGCGAACCGAACCCCTCTGCTGGGTCGGCTCGGCGAACCATCCTATCCGTGACGATGCGCCGGTGCCGCTTGCCGTCGGGCGTCGCGACTGCCAGTGGCGTCAGCTTGCCTGCTCAGCACTCGATGCCGTCGGCCGCGAACATCAAATTCTGTTCACCAGCTGGTCGTGCACGGTCGTTGCAGCCGCGGTCCTCGCTGGCATGGCCGTTTCCGTCATGCCGGAATCGGCGCTGCGCACGGGGATGAAGGTGCTGAGCCAGGCGGATGGCTTCCCTGCCCTCCCCCCGGTCCAGATCGGCATCATGAAACGGCCGGGCGTCTCCCTGTCGCTCATGAACGCGATCACCGCCCATATCACCGCTTGCCTTGACAACATCACGCCCGCTGTCGTCGACGACAATCTGGAGCCTGATGTGAAGAACGCCTATGGGCGGGTCCAGCCCCGCCTCAAGGTCGCCAGCGTCGTTCCGAGCTGGTAGCCGTCACGCAGCAACCGGCGAGAGGAAGGCCGTGCGGATCACGCGCTTCCACTCGTCGAGAATGCGCCTGGCGAGCGTGTCCTCGCTGACGACCGCAAGGCGGATCGAGGCGCCGAGCAAATGGCTGAAGAGGTAGGTTCTGGCCTGCATGTCGGCCGCACACAGTTCGGGGGCGACGCGGCGGACGGCATCTTGAAAAATGTCGGCAATCCGCTTGCTGTGCTCGATGTTGAGGCGCAACAGATCGTGGTCAGTCTCGGTGCCCATCCAGATACCGAGATAGGCGGCGTCGTTACGATAGTCTTCGTAGTGCCAGTCGATCGTCGCCGCGAGCACCTCAAGCGCATGATCGACAGAGTGCACTGACGAAAAAGCCTCGGCGATACGGGCCTGAATTGCCGAAGCATGGCGGTCGAAGAGCGCTTTGACGATCGCGGCCTTCTCTGGAAAATACTGATAGACGGAGCCGATCGGCACCTTGGCGGCGACGGCCAGTTCCGTCATTCGCATGGCGCTTACGCCCTTTTCGGCAATAATTGCTGCTGCGGCCGACAAGATCAGGTCGAGCCTTTGAATACTGCGTTCCTGCTTTGGCTTCCGGCGGAGGCCAATACGATCCAAACTTCCGACCTTCATGTCGTTCCCATTTGTTCTATGTGGAGCGACGGAGGACATTCATGCCGGCGCCTTTTTGCCGATATGACATGCAGGTCTTCACGACTCGTAAACGAGATAGATTGGATTGTACGGATCCAGAAAAGCATAGCAAAATCGGGGTGATACACCCGGATTTGGTCCAGTTTCGACCGCAAGCGAACGCAATCGCGGTCGCTCGATGCGCGCTCGTGCCGCTTGTTTGGGCACTACCGATTCGCAGCAGCCGGCGTCGCGGCACCCATCCCGCCATCGGCTGCTACAATGCCGACTACCCAGCGGCCCCTGTCGTAAATTCATTGACCTTCGATAACTTCCAATCGTATTTACTGAGACATTCGATTGAAAGAACTTATCATGCTGACCCTGCGACAGATGCGCTATTTCGATGCACTGGCAACGACACGCCATTTCGGCAGGGCGGCCGAAATGGTCCACATCAGCCAGCCGGCCCTGTCGACGCAGATCATGGAGATGGAAGAGTATCTCGGCGCCAAGCTTGTCGAGCGAACCCGGCAGAGCACCATCCTGACGCCGAAGGGCGAGGAAGTCCTGCACTACGTCCGCGCCATTCTGCATCAGGTCGACCTGCTCGAGCAGACCGCGCGAAAGGGCGGCGGCACGCTTGAAGGACTGATCCGCATCGGGATCATTCCGACGGTTGCCCCCTACCTCGTTCCACAGTTCGTTCCGCATTTGCGTAAGACCTATCCAAGCGTTGAGGTGGAGTTGCGGGAAGCGGTCACAGATCGATTGATGGCGGACCTTTTGACC
This sequence comes from Rhizobium sp. BK176, assembly GCF_024808055.1. Lineage (NCBI taxonomy): Bacteria > Pseudomonadati > Pseudomonadota > Alphaproteobacteria > Hyphomicrobiales > Rhizobiaceae > Rhizobium > Rhizobium sp. BK176. The sequence goes on from NZ_JANUBV010000002.1 coordinate 564,485, forward strand.
GGAAAGCTCGACGCCGTGATCGCGGCATTACCGCTCGATATCGAAGGCATCCAGACGCGGCCACTCTTCACCGACCGCTTCTTCATGGCGGTGGCGGATAACGGCGAGGCCGTGCTGACATCCCCGCTGACCGAGCATGAAGTAAATGTCGATCGCCTGCTGCTGCTCGAGGAGGGTCATTGCCTGCGCGACCAGGCGCTCGCCGTCTGCAGCGCCGGCAAGCGCAGCCTGGTCAATTTCGGCGCGACGTCGATGGCGACGCTGCTGCAGATGGTGTCGCACGACATGGGGATGACACTTATCCCCGAAATGGCCATTCCGACCGAGACCAGCCGCAATTCGATCCGTATCGTTCCCTTCACCGATCCACAGCCGTCGCGCGAAATCGGCCTTGCCTGGCGGCGCAGCAACCATCGCGGCAAGGAGATGGAGGCGCTGGCGGAGGCGATCGTTGCCGTCGCCCCTACCCCGCGCGAGCTGCCCGCCTGATCAGCCGAGGTTCTTCTTCAGAAATTCGACCGTCCTCGTCCAGGCAAGGTCGGCGGCCTTCTTGTCGTATCGCGCCGACGACGTATCGTTGTTGAAGGCGTGGTTGACGCCGTCGTAGACGAAGATCTGGAAGTCCTTGCCGTTTTCCTGCAATGCCTTTTTGTAGGCGTCGATGCCGGCGTTGATGCGGTCGTCGAGGCCAGCATAATGCAGCATCAGCGCCGCCTTGATGTTTGGTACATCGGTCGCCTTCGGCTGAGCACCGTAGTAAGCGACGCCGGCCTTCAGGTCCGGTGAGGCAACAGCAAAATCGTTGACGAGCCCTCCGCCCCAGCAGAATCCAATCACACCGACTTTGCCGTTGGAATTATCGAGCTTGCCCAGATAGGTCAGCGTCGCTTCGGCATTCGCGACGGTAGCGGGCCGATCGAGCTTGGCGAACATCTCGCGGGCCTTGTCCTCGTTTTCAGGCGTACCGCCCTGAGGGGAAAGGAAGTCCGAGGCCAAGGCGATGAAGCCCTCCAGCGCCATGCGGCGCGCAACGTCGCGGATGTGCGGGTTCAGGCCGCGGTTCTCGTGGATGACAATCACGGCGCCGAGCTTTCCGGAGGCATCCTTGGGTTCGACGAGGTAGCCTTTCATTTCGCCAGTGCCGCCGGGATAGGTGACGTCCTTGGCCACCAGCCTTTTGTCATCGGCCGAGATCATCTCCGCGCTCGCCTTGTTGGCAGCGAGCATCGGCGCGATGACGGCCGCTGCACCGGCGGAACCGGCCAGTTTCGTCAGCTTGTCCATGAAGTTGCGGCGGTCGAGTGTCAGATGCGTATATTCGTCGTAGGCGTTGATCATCGCCTGCGTGATTTCCGGCTTGTCCATGTGAGGTCTCCCGTTCCCTACCTGTTGGCTTTCACCTGTCGGGGAAGATAGGTCAGTGACCGGTAACGCGGGAACAAAACTGCGTTACTTCAAGCGGTTCAGCCGATCAGCCATTAGGAAAGACCATCCAGATGGCCAGCCAAACCCACATAGCGCCGAGCACCACGTAGCCAGCCCCGAAAAGCGGACTGCGGTAACGGAGGTCATTGCTGGTGACGTGCACGAAGGCGTGCAGATAGCGGAGTGCAACGAAGGCCCAGGCAAGCCCGACGGCGACCAGATTGTCGGCTTCGGTCATGTAGAGGAGGACGCAGCAGGCATAGAACAGCACGGGGAGTTCGAATTGGTTGGCCAAGCAATTCTTGACGACGAGACCTTCCAGCGGCTCGTCGCGATTTTCGCGGTAGTTCGATCGGCGAACCTTGCCCGCCTGAACCAGCTGCCGGCGGCGATAGCCGAGCAGCATGTAGAGCAAATAAACCAAGGCTACGTGGGCGATAATGGGCCAAAACATCTCGTAGCCGGTCATGCTGTCTTTCCTTGCAGTTTTCCGTTTTATTTCCGTGCTGTAGAGGAAAACCGCGAACGCCGCAAATGCCCGCCGCAATTCTGCGACGGGCGAGGCTGGCATCAGACCTGAGCTATGCCACCATCGGCGAAGAGTTCTGCGCCGGTGACGAAGCTCGATTCATCCGAGGCGAGGAACAGAGCGGCGGCGGCGATTTCTTCGGCGCGGCCAACGCGACCCATCGGAACTTGCGAGCCGAGATAGTCGAGAAGACCCTGCTGCTGTGCCTTGTCCTTGCCGGCGAGTTCGACCAGGCCGGTGGTTTCGGTCGGGCCGGGGCTCAGGGTGTTGATGCGGATGCCGCGATCCTTCAGGTCAAGGATCCAGTTGCGTGCGAAGTTGCGGATCGCTGCCTTGGAGGCAGCGTAGACGCTGAAGGCTGGCGTACCGGTCGCGCCAGCGGTCGAGCCGGTTAGAATGACCGACGAGCCGTTGCCGAGCAGCGGCAGCGCCGTCTGCACCGTGAAGAGCACGCCCTTCACATTGCGATTGAACGTGTCGTCGAACTGCTCTTCGGTGATCTGGCCAATCGGCGCGAATGAGCCGCCGCCTGCATTTACGAAGAGAACGTCGATGCGACCGGCTTCGTCCTTCACGCGATTGAAGAGGCGATCGAGATCAGCCTGCTTGGCGGAATCAGCCTGGATGCCGGTGACGTTGCCGCCGATCTCGGCGACGGCCGCCTCGAGCACATCCGCCCGGCGTCCAGTGATGAAGAGGCGCGCGCCTTCGGCAGCGAAACGCTTGGCGGTGGCGAGGCCGATCCCCGATGTCGCGCCTGTGATGACCGCAATCTTCCCGTTCAGTCTCTGTGTCATATCAGTCGTCTCCTTTTGTTCGACTGAGCAGGAGATATGGACGACGCGATCATTTCGGAATAGAAAGGCATGAAATCCATTGTTGCAGAAATGAAATGATGAAGCTGCCGGATTTCGAAGGTCTCGCAATGTTTGCCAAAGTGGCGGAGGAACGGTCGTTCGCCCGCGCCGCGAAGACACTCGGCATCTCCGTGGCAACCGTTTCGCGCGGCGTCGCACGCCTGGAAGAGAGGCTGGGCGCCCGGCTGTTCAATCGCACATCGCGCCAGCTATCGCTAACCGAGTTCGGCCTCCGTCTCGCCGAACGGGCGTCGCGGATCTATACGGATGCCGAGGAAATCGAGAAAGCGGCGCTCGAATTGTCGAGCCGTCCGCGCGGTCTGATCCGGCTGGCGGCGCCGATGACGTTCGGTGTCCACTGGATTGCGCCGATCCTGCCTGACTTCTTCGAGCTTTACCCGGATATCACAATCGACCTTCACATGAGCGACGCGAGCGTCGATCTTGTGGCGGAAGGCTTTGATGCAGCGCTGCGCATCGCGGTCCTGCCCGACTCATCGCTGATCGCCCGGCGGCTCGCGCCGGTTGCCCCGTTCATTCTGGCGTCGCCCGCCTATATTGAGAAATACGGATGCCCGCAGCATCCACGCGAGCTGGCCGCTCACCACTGCCTCGGCTATGCCTATCGCCCGCGACAGGACATTTGGCGCCTGACGAACAAGGCTGGCGACGAGGAATTCGTCACGCCAACCGGTCCGCTCCGGGCGACCAACTCGGAGGCATTGATCCCAATGGCGCTGCGCGGCCTCGGCATCTGCGAACTACCGGAGTTCATGGCCAGCGAATACTTGGCTGACGGGCGTTTGAAGGCGATCCTGACTGATTGGAGCCTGCCGAGCGGTGCACTCTATTTTGTCACGCCATCTGCACGCGCAAGACCGGCAAAGGTCGAGGTGTTGGCGGAGTTCATGGCAGCCCGCCTTACCAATCCGCCCTGGAGGTGGCCGCGATAAGGCTACCGTTCGCCGTCGCCGCGGTGCATGGCTCGAACGATAGCAAAACGGGCGATGATGATCAGGCAGATGGCGAGGCTCGCGAATTTCAGCCGAGTCATCCATGGCAATAGCTCGGCGGCCCGGTCTGCCCAGGCACTGCCGCCAAAGGCAATCAAGCTAGCGATGTTCTCGCCATAGTCCGCAAGACCGTAAACAAAGGGCAGCACATAGATGAGCTTAATGAGGGCAGGACTGATCGGACGCGCAAAATAGGATCCGCCCGGCCGCAACTTCATCAAGACCAGCAAAAGGAGTGCGGTCAGAAGTGCCGGAAAGATCAGCTCGGGACCGGCGTACATGGCCCGCAGCAGACTATTGGCAACATCGTTCTCGCCGAGGAGCCGCTGCATGCGACCGACGGTCAACTCGTCATAGCCGGCGAAATAGATATCGAGAACCGCTTGCCCGGTCTCGTGCTTGAAGGGGACGACAAAGCCGAATGTCGTCCACGCAAGCACACCGATGCAGATGGCCGCGAGCAGCGCGATAATCCAGAGTGGAATACGGCTGCCCGCGTTCATTCTCAGCCGCCAGCGCTCGGATAGTTCGGGCTCTCGCGGGTGATCGTCACGTCATGCGGATGGCTTTCGCGAAGACCGGCACCCGAGATGCGCACGAAGGTCGCGCGCTCCTGGAAGTCCTTGATGTCCTTGCCACCGACATAGCCCATCGCCGCCTTGAGGCCGCCTGCGAGCTGGTGCAGGACGCCGGATACTGGACCCTTGTAGGGAACCTGGCCTTCGATGCCTTCAGGCACGAGCTTCAGCGTGTCACGCACTTCCGCCTGGAAGTAACGGTCTGCCGAGCCGCGCGCCATGGCGCCGACGGAGCCCATGCCGCGATAGGCTTTGAAGGAACGGCCTTGGTAGAGATAGACTTCGCCGGGGCTTTCATCGGTGCCTGCAAGCAGCGAGCCGATCATCACGGCGGAGGCGCCTGACGCGATCGCCTTGGCGACGTCGCCGGAGAACTTGATGCCGCCGTCGGCGATGACAGGGATATCCTGCGCCCGTGCTGCCTCGACGGCCGACATGATGGCGGCGAGCTGCGGGACGCCGACACCGGCAACGATGCGCGTGGTGCAGATCGAGCCCGGGCCAATACCGACCTTGACGGCATCCGCACCGGCATCGATCAACGCCTTGGTACCATCAGATGTGGCGACGTTGCCGGCCATGACCCGCACGGAGTTGGAGAGTTTCTTCACGCGCGCCACGGCATTCAGAACGCCCTGCGAATGGCCATGCGCGGTATCGACAACGAGAAGGTCGACTCCGGCTTCGATCAGGCGCTCGGCGCGCTCGAAACCATCGTCACCGACGCCGACGGCGGCGGCGGCCCGCAGGCGACCCTGCGCATCCTTCGATGCATTCGGGTTCAGCTGCGACTTTTCGATATCCTTGACGGTGATGAGGCCAACGCAACGGCCCTCGCCATCGACCACCAGCAGCTTCTCGATGCGATGAGCGTGCAGCAGGCGCTTGGCTTCCTGCTGGTCGACGCTTTCCTTGACGGTGACGAGGTTCTCTCGCGTCATCAGCTCGTAGATCTTCTGGCTCGGATCGGAGGCGAAGCGAACGTCGCGGTTCGTCAGAATGCCGACGAGACGGCCGGTCTTTTCGACGACGGGAATGCCGGAGATGCTGTGGATCTTCATCAAGGCGAGCGCGTCGGCGAGCGTCGCGTCGGGGCCGATCGTCACCGGGTTGACGACCATGCCGCTTTCGAACTTCTTGACCTGGCGGACCTGCTCGGCCTGCTCGGCCGGCGTCAGGTTCTTGTGGATGACACCGAGGCCGCCGGCCTGCGCCATGGCGATCGCGAGACGGCTTTCCGTGACAGTGTCCATGGCTGAAGAGATGATCGGAATGTTCAGCTCGAAGTCGGTCGCGATGCGGGTTGCGACGCTCGTCTGACCGGGCAGAACCTCGGAATGACCGGGCTGCAGGAGCACATCATCGAAGGTGAGTGCGTCCAAACCGGTTGGCGTTTCTATGATGCGAGCCATGGCCAATTTCCTTCAATTAAGAAAAATGCAACGCCTCCCGGAACGAATCGTCCGCACCGGCGGTGTGCAAGGGTTGCTTTGGAAGTTGGCGAGGGCTGGTAACACGTCTATGACAGGAAGGGAATAGCAAAAAGCCCGGCGTGTCCGCCGGGCCCGGTATGGCTGCCATGCAGCGACTTCACAGGTCGAACTGGTAGGTCTTCGGAACGAAGCGATAGCCGTCCTCGTAGGTCTCGACGAAGCCGACCGACGGGAACGGCATGTGGTAGCCGACAAAGGCGATCTTCTCGGCGGCGATCATGCCGAACACCTTGCGACGGGTGGCAGCGGCCTGGGCCTTGTCCATATCGAAACGAACCTCCCAATCCGGCTTCTGCAGCGACAGGATATAGTGGTTGGCGGTGTCGCCTGTTGCCACCAGGCGCTTGCCCTCGGATTCGACGTGGAAAACCATGTGACCCTGCGTGTGACCCGGTGCCAGCATCGCGGTAATGCCGCTTGTGACGGTGCCGCCGTCGCCAATGAACGTCGCCTTTTCGGCAAGGGGCACCACGTTGGCGAGAACCGCCTTGTGGCCGCCTTCGGCCGGCGTGCCCTCGCGGGCCTTGTCGGTCCAGAAGTCATATTCGATCTGGCCGATGACGTAGCGCGCATTCTTGAAGGCCGGAGCCCCGCCTTCCATCAGCCCGCCGATATGGTCGCCATGCAGGTGGGTGAGCGCGACCACAGTGATGTCGTCGGGCGAATAGCCAGCCGCCTTCAGGCCATCGCGAAGCTGGCCATTGCCTCGCGCACGGCCGCCTTCGCCAAAGCCGGTATCAACAAGGATGACGTCCGAGCCGGTATCGATCAACGTCGGCGCATAGGAATTGACGAACTTCTCGGTCGGCAGGAAATTCTTCGCGAGCAGTTCCTGGACAGTTTCCGGTTTCTGATTGGTCCCGAATGTCTCGTAGGGCTTTTCACCAACATTGGCGCCGTCCTTAAAGACGGTAAACTTATAGGAGCCGAGCTTGAATTGATTGAACTGGGGCTGCGTCGTCGCATCCATCTTGGTCTTGTCTCCGCTTGCGGCCCTTGCGGCCGTCTCTGTCAAAATCATCGGCGCCGCCAGCAGGCCGATGCCCGCTGCAAATAAGGTGCGCCGTTTCATCCCCGACGGTACTGCCATATCCCATCCTTCCAATAGCGTTCGACATCGTTGCCGCCCAGCCCCCAAATAGCGAACCGCTGCCATCTTTCTTGCAGCTGGCCGAAACGAACATATGTCAATCTTGACCGTTGAAATTGCTGAGCAAGCAGTCTCACGCAGACGTGATGCAAACGTGTTTCAGAAGCGGAATGAGGGGTTGGCAGAGGTCTTCCCGAGGACTACAGAGCACAGGCCCCCAGACGCCTTCGCAAGACCCTCAAGGCATTCGCGCATGAACCGCATTGTTCCGCTGATCCTCGCCGTCGCTCTCTTCATGGAGCAGATGGACTCCACCGTCATATCAACCGCCCTCCCCGCCATCGCCAACGACCTCCATGTCGGGCCGATCACGCTGAAGCTGGCGCTGACCTCCTACATGGTATCGCTCGCTGTCTTCATTCCGATCAGCGGATGGATGGCTGACAGGTTCGGCGCCAAGCGCATCTTTCGCCTTGCCATCTGCGTCTTCGTCGTCGGCTCCATCTTCTGCGCGATCTCGTCCGGCCTGATCGAGTTCGTGGTCGCCCGCTTCCTACAGGGCATGGGCGGCGCGATGATGACGCCGGTCGGCCGCCTGGTGCTGGTGCGGACGACGAAGAAAAGCGAGCTCGTCTCGGCGATGGCGCTGCTGACCATCCCGGCATTGGTCGGCCCCTTGGCCGGACCGCCACTCGGCGGCTTCATCACCACCTATTTTACCTGGCACTGGATCTTCCTGATCAATGTGCCGGTCGGCATCATCGGCGTCTGGCTCGCGACAATCTTCCTGCCGGAGGTGGAAGCGACCGCGCCGCCAAAGCTTGACGTGACGGGTTTCGTGCTGACATCGTTTTCGGCGGCCGGCGTGGTCTTCGGCCTCTCGGTCGTCAGCCTGCCGGCTCTGCCGCCTGTGATCGGCATCACGGCGACGGCAATCGGTCTCATCTGCGGTTTTCTCTATGTACGCCATGCCAAACGGCATCCAGCGCCGATCCTCAATTTGAACCTCTTCAAAAACCCGACTTTCCGGGCATCGACCACCGGCGGCACACTGTTTCGCATCTGCATCGGCGCAATGCCCTTCCTGACACCGCTGATGCTGCAGCTCGGCTTCGGTCTGACGCCGTTCCAATCCGGCCTCATCACCTTTGCCGGCGCGATCGGCGCGATCACCACCAAGTTCATGGCGCGCCGCGTCTTTGCGGCGGCAGGCTTCCGCACGACGCTGCTTTCGGCAGCGGGCGTCACGACGATTGTGACGGTGGTGACGGGCTTCTTCACGCCGCAAACACCGCACCTGGTCATCATCGCCGTCCTTCTTGTCGGCGGCTTCTCGCGCTCGTTCTTCTTCACGGGCGTCAATGCGCTGGCCTTTGCCGACATCGAAGATGCGCAGGCGAGCCAGGCTACCTCCATGAGTTCGGTGATGCAGCAGATTAGCCTGGCGCTTGGTGTCGCGGTTGCCGCGGCAATCCTCGAGACCTCGATCTATTTCCGCGGCGAGGCACTGCAGGTGGCCGACTTCCACATCGCCTTCTATGTCATCGCGGTCCTGACGGTCGTGGCAACGATCCCTTTCATCCGGATGGACAAGAGCGCCGGGGCGGTCGTCTCCGGCCACCGGGTAAAGCGCATCTCCCCAGCAACAATCGAGGCCGCACAGCAAGCGGTGAAGTAAGGGCTATTCCGGAGTTTCGCAGACAGCGCTCAGCTTGTTGCCGTCCGGATCTCGAACGTAGGCGGCATAGAAATTGGCATGGAACGGCCGCAATCCCGGCGCGCCTTCGTCGACGCCGCCTGCGGCCAGTGCCGCAGCGTGGAACGCATCCACATCCGCTCGGCGTTCGGCATGCAGCGCGACCATAGAACCATTGCCGTTGGAGGCCCGCCGGCGATTGAACGGGGTGACGACCCAGAGCCGGCAGCGGGTGTCGCCATCTGCGGCGTAGCCGATCTCTTCTTCGGAATAGCGTTGACGGCGGTAACCGAGCACTGGCAGGACGATGTCGTAAAACCGCCTCGCCTGATCGATATCATTGGTTCCGAGGGTAACGTATAGGAGCATGGTAGCCGGGCATTCCAGGTCTGGGGGCATCGATCATCACTCAAGACCAGCCCAAAGATCAAGCTTCCGAAATATCTGGTTCGGGTTGCCGTCCCTTGAAGCCCTTCGCCAGCAGGAACATTTCGACCGACTCCGCACGCGACGACGGCGGCTTGACGTGAACTACCTGCTTGAAATGCCGCTTCAGCATGTTGAGAAGATCGCGCTCCGTGCCGCCCTGGAAGGTCTTCGCCAGGAAGTGGCCGCCCTCACCCAGGACTTGGACGGCAAAGTGGGCCGCGACTTCGCAGAGATGCATGGTACGCAAATGGTCGGTGCGGTGGTGGCCGGTCGTCGGCGCCGCCATGTCCGAGATCACCACATCCGGCGTGCCGCCGACCGCCTCGATCAGCTGCGCCGGCGCCGACGGATCCAGGAAATCGAGTTGCAGGATCTTCACGCCCGGCAGCTGATCCATCTCCAGGAAGTCGATCGCCGCGACGCGGATATCTTCGTCCGTGGAGCCTGTGACCTTGGCGGCGATCTGCGACCAGCTCCCCGGTGCGGCACCGAGGTCGATGATGCGGCGGGCGCCCTTCAGAATGTTGTGCTTCTCGTCGATCTCTAGCAGCTTGAAGGCGGCGCGGGCGCGATAGCCTTCCAGCTGGGCACGCTGCACATAGGGATCGTTGATGTGGCGCTGCAGCCATTGCCGCGACGACGCCTTCATCTTCTTGTTCTTGACGCGCTGACCGAGTTTGCGGCCGGTGCGGTTGCCCGCAATGGTTGGCTTCGCCATGCTTGTCCCCTATTTGCCGCGCTGACCGCGGCGGTTGCGGTGGCGCCGCCAGACGCCGTCATCCGCCATCATGTCCGTCAGCAGGCCTTCCCTCAAGCCGCGATCGGCAACACGCATACGGGGGCTCGGCCAGCGACGGCGGATCGCTTCGAGAATGGCGCAACCGGCCAACACCAGGTCGGCGCGATCCGGCCCGATGCAGGGATTGGCGGCGCGGCTGGCGAAATCCCACGACAGAAGCTTGGCCTGCATAGCCGAGACCTCGTCGTCGGAAAGCCAGATACCATCGACCTTGCGCCGGTCGTAGCGCGGCAGATCGAGGTGAACGCCGGCCAACGTCGTCACCGTTCCTGATGTGCCGATGAGATGGAAGTCACCGGCATGACCGATGTCGATCGCAGGGCAATCGAAGCGCTCAAGCATGCCCTCCACCTCCACGACCATTCCTTCAAAGACGTCCGGCGTGACATCCCGCCCGCCGTGACGCTCCGAAAGCGTCACGACGCCGACGGGAAGCGAGGTCCAATGCGTGATGTGATTGGCGAGGCGATTGAAGCGGCTATCGCCGATGCGGATGACCGCGATTTCGGAGGAGCCGCCGCCGATATCGAAGAGGACAACCGACCGTGTCTCCCGACCGACCAGAGACGAGCAGCCGGAAACGGCGAGCCGCGCTTCCGTCTCCCTATCGATAATCTCGAGTTCGAGGCCGGTCTCGGCCACAACGCGCTCGAGAAACTGGGCGCCGTTGACCGCCTGCCGGCAGGCCTCGGTGGCGATCAGCCGCATCCGGCGGATTTCACGGCTTTTCAGCTTGGAAGCGCAGACGCGCAGCGCATCGACCGCCCGATCCATCGCATCGTCGGAGAGCCGACCACTTGCCGCCAATCCTTCGCCGAGGCGCACGATCCGCGAAAAGGCATCGACGACGCGAAACTGGCCGGGCCGCGTCGGCTGCGCGATCAACAGGCGGCAATTGTTGGTGCCGAGATCGAGAGCGGCATAGAGCTCGTCCGGCCACGGATGTTCGCCGTGATTGCGGTACCCATTTTCGGCCTGCCGCGGCGCCCGATTCTCGTTCTGACCTATCCGCGATTCAGCGGTGTCGCTCCCTTGGGTCGCCTGCTGCGGCTGAGCTGGACGTCCGACCGGCTTCTCATGCACCAGGGGACGTCCCTGCAGACCGCGTTTGCCGCGATGCTTGCGGCGATTGCGGCGGCTCGGTACCGACTCGCTGTCAACGCGAGCTGCTTGCGCTGCGATGGCGGAAACTTCGTTGCTTTGACGATGTTGTTGCGCGGCTTCGCCTGAGGCGCCTATACCACGACGGCGACGCTTTCGCTTGCGCGCCGCGTTGCCGGCTTCGATTGGGCGTGCCGCCTCTCCGGTCTCGCCTGAGAGGACATGCTGAGCGGACTGGTTCGCGCTGCGGGATTGCCCGCCACGCTTGCCCTTGCGGCGCCTGGACTTCTTGCCGTCCTTGCGCCCTGCCGCCAACGCCCCGTTACCTTGCGGCCCTTGGCCGCCTTCGGGGTCTTCCACGTTCTTTTTCCATCGCACCGCGCAAGTCCAGAAGGTATGCAGCAGGCGCTCATTCGATTTTGCGTTGCCGCGAAGATACCAGCGCATCGCGAAATCACCAAATTCTTTTTGGCAGTTGCGAAATAAGCCAACTTTTTGAGATCAAAACCCGCTGCAAAATCCCTGGTCATTTTTTTCGAAACAGGTATTTGCAATCCGCCAGCTTTTGTTTATAAGCGCCGCACACCAGCGGAGCCGCTTCGAGCGCCGCAGCTGCTGGGGAATAGTTCAATGGTAGAACAGCGGACTCTGACTCCGTCGATCTTGGTTCGAATCCAGGTTCCCCAGCCAATTCTCCACTTTGCTGCGTGCCGATCTCCCTCTGACCTTAGTCCCGGCAGCCCTACCACCTCCCACGGTAACTTGATTTCGCTTTGAATTCCCCTGCGCAATGCTATTTACATGGCTGGTTTCCACACCGGGGGCGACGATGGCGAAGGAGTTTGGACGGAGCATCGGTCGATTTGTGGGGTTGGAGCAACCTCGCACCCTTTCCACGCGCTTTTTGCAACTGGCGGAAGTTACCGGCGGTCGATTGCGCTGGAATGAACCGGAAAACGAAGCTCCGGTCCGCATGGAACGGAGCAACGGCTACTTGATCTGCCTCCAGCGGCGCTATCTCGCCGAGTATCCCTATTGGGTCAATGACAGACCAATGCCCGCGATGCCGCTCAATGCCGGGCAGTTTCTTTTCCTTGACCTCAACGAGGAACATGCCTCGCTGACTCGTGGAGCTGTCGACTGTGTGTCCATGTATGCGTCGCATGAGGCATTGCAGCAGTTCCACGACGAGCACGATCTGGGGTCGGTCGGGTCGCTCCGCACCGCCAGCGGCGTGGCCTTCGATGATGGCGTGATCAGAAATCTGGGCGAATGCCTGGTAACCGCTTTCGAGCAGCAGGAGACTGCGACTCAGCTTTTTGCTGATGGCATTGCGCTGGCTCTGTTGACGCACATCAGCGTTGCGTATGCCGAGCGGCCTGCGGTCGTACATGCGATCCGTGGGGGACTGGCGCAGTGGCAAGAGCGTCGGGCGAAGGAGATGCTGCTGGCGAACCTCGACGGCAAGATCGGTCTTGGGGAACTCGCTCGCGGGTGTGGCCTGTCACGCAGCCATTTCGCACGCGAATTCAAGGCCACGACGGGCCTGCCGCCGCTTCAGTGGTTGCAGGCGCAGCGGATAGAACGAGCAAAAAATCTACTTCTGAAGCCTTCCGTGCCGATCGAATTGATCGCCCATCAATGCGGTTTTACCGATCAGAGCCACTTCACGCGTAGCTTTTCCAAGGCGGTTGGTGTCACACCCGGCTCGTGGCGGCGCCTTCGCAGCCTCTAGGCAAGCTCCATCCGACACGGTCCCGTCGGGCCACGGCGCTTTATTGCAAGGTAGCACTGGCATACAAAAAACAGCACTCTGTGCACTGGTCTGCGAGCAATCGGCAGATAGCGTTAAGCGAAGGTGCGGTGGGGGCTGGCTAACTGGCCAAGCCTCGCACGCGGTCCGCGTCAGGAGGCCAAGATGACCAATCAAAACCAGACATTGTCAAATGAGGCTGGACCGGAGGAGCACTCTTCCGCCGCTTCGATATCGGTTTCACGCCGCACGGTTCTTCAGATGGCGGGAGGCGTCGTGTCACTCGCGTCCGTGTCCCATGCTGAATCGCAGTCGTCCCCGCCAAGCGTGACAACCAGCGGCGTGACAGGGCCGGTTCGGCTCGTCGTGAATGGAACGGCAAGAGAACTTCAGGTCGATTCCCGGCAATCCCTGCTCGACGTTTTGCGTGAAACTCTTGATCTCACCGGCACGAAGAAGGGCTGCAACCAGGGCGCCTGCGGCGCATGCACTATTCTCCTCAACGGCAGACGTATCGTTTCCTGTCTGACGTTGGCGTCCATGCATGACGGAGCCGAAATCGAAACCATCGAAGGGCTCGAAAGGAACGGCGAGCTTCATCCACTGCAACAGGCGTTCGTGGAGCATGAAGGCCTGCAGTGTGGGTTCTGCACTCCTGGCCAGATCATGTCGGGACTAGGCTGCATTGCCGAGGGCCATGCGGCGTCCCTCGAGGATATCCGGTTCTGGATGAGCGGCAATATCTGTCGCTGTGGCGCCTATCCAGGCATCGTCGCTGCGATCGCTGACGCGGCCGAAAGGAGCTGACCCATGCTTCCGTTTGTATTGGAAAAGGCACGTAACACCGAAGCCGCGATAGCCTCCGCAGCCGCCGGCGCGCGCTACATCGCCGGCGGAACGACGCTTGTCGATCTTATGCGCGAGGAGGTCGAACGGCCGGATCAGCTCGTGGATATCAACGCCCTCCCCTTGGGCGATGTTCGAGTGGATGGTGAGGATCTGGTTATTGGCGCGCTCGCCCGGATGTCCGACGTTGCTACCCACCCGGACGTGCAGCGCCTGCAGCCGGTGATCGCGGAGAGCCTGATCGAAGGCGCTTCGCCACAATTGCGGAATATGGCTTCGATGGGCGGCAATCTGCTGCAGCGATGCCGCTGTCCTTATTTCCGGATGCTGGACGCTGCCTGCAACAAGCGGGCTCCCGGCTCCGGTTGTGCCGCGATCGACGGCCTCAATGCGGGCAACGCGATCCTTGGCACCAGCGATCAATGCGTCGCGACACATCCCTCGGATGTCGCGGTCGCGCTCGTCGCACTCGGCGCGACAATGCGGGTCAGGGGTCCGCAAGGCGAGCGCAGTTTCCCCGTCGAAGACCTCTTCCGATTGCCCGGAAACACTCCGCATCTGGAGCATACGCTCCTTCCGGCCGAGTTGATCCTGGAGATCCGCGTCCCCGGCGGACCCCACAGCCGACGCGCACGCTATCTCAAGGTACGCGACCGGGCTTCCTATGAGTTCGCGCTTGTTTCGGCGGCAGTCGCGATCGATGTCGACAACGGGCTGATCCGCTCAGCGCGTATCGCTGTGGGCGGGGTCGGCACCAAGCCCTGGCGTCTGCGAGCCTGCGAGGCGGCCCTTGCCGGCAATGCCGCAGATCGCGCAAGCTTCGAGGCTGCCGCCCATCTGGCGACCGACGGTGCCCGTCCATTAAGCCATAACCACTACAAGGTGGAGCTACTGCCGCGGACCATTGTCCGTGCCCTCGAAATGGCAGGAGAAGTCGCATGACAACCAATCTCATCGGCACAGCCAGAACTAGAGTCGACGGCCCGCAGAAGGTGACGGGCGGCGCCCGATACGCGGCCGACTTCAATCAACCTGGCCAAGCCTACGCCGCCATCGTCAGTTCCACGATCGGCCTCGGTACGGTCACCGATATCGACAGCACTTCCGCCGAGAAGATGCCGGGCGTCATCGCCGTCATCAGCCATCGTAACGCCGAACGGCTGCCTTATCTGCCGCATAGGGCCATCATCGATCCGGCGTCGGGGGACCGCCTTCATGTCCTGCAGGACGACAAGGTGCGCTTCTACGGCCAGCCCGTCGCCGTAGTCGTTGCGGACAGCATCGATCATGCCGAGCGGGCTGCCGCAGAACTGCACATTTCCTATGAAGCCCAGCAGCCGCTCACGGACCCGACGGATCGGAGGGTTGAGCGCATCATTCCGGAAGCGGGTAGCGTCGACAGATCACGAGGGGATGCCAATAAGGCAGTGGCCGAGGCGCCTGTCGTCATTGACGAGACCTACAATATTGCGCGTGAGAACCACAATCCAATGGAGCCGCACGCAACGGTCGCATCCTGGAGCGGCGACCGTGTGACCCTATGGAGCAAGAGCCAATATCTGGTCAATGAGCAAGCCGAAATCGCGGCAGTATTCGGCTTGCCGCTGGAGAATGTCGAAGTCATCTGTCCCTTTATCGGAGGCGCCTTCGGAACCAGCCTCAGGACGTGGCCGCACGTTACGCTGGCAGCACTGGCGGCGCGCCAGATCCGACGGCCGGTCAAGCTCGTGCTCACCCGCAAGCAGATGTTCTTCACAACCGGTCACAGGCCACGCACCTTTCAGAGGGTTGCGCTCGGTGCTACGTCAGAGGGCAGGCTTACCGCTGTGATCCATGAAGGTACGGGAGAAACGAGCCGCTATGAGCAATTTACGGAGGCGCTAACCTCGGTCACCGACTACTTGTATTCCTGCCCCAACGTCCAGACCGGCTACCGCTTGGCGCAGCTCGACACGAGCACGCCAAATCATATGCGCGGTCCCGGCGAGGCGAGCGGCATCTTTGCGCTCGAAAGCGCTATCGACGAATTGTCCTACAAACTCGGTATCGACCCCATCGAGCTGAGGCGTCGTAATGAACCTGATATCGATGAAGGCGAAAACAAGCCGTTCTCCAGCAGGTCGCTCATCCAATGTTACGACCTCGGCGCCGAGCGTTTTGGCTGGAAGCGACGAACCGCCCAACCGCGCTCCATGCGCGACGGGCGTCTTCTTATCGGCATGGGAACGGCCAGCGCGACCTATCCGGCCTTCCATGCACCGGCAAACGCGAGAGTGCGATTGCTTGCAGACGGAACGGCCGAGGTAGAGGCAGCCGCCAGCGACATGGGTCCAGGAACCTATACTTCCATGAGCCAGGTGGCGGCGGAATTCCTCGGCCTCCCGTTGGAGCGAATCCGTTTCAAGCTTGGAAGGTCGGACTATCCGCAAACACCCTCGCACGGTGGCTCCTGGACGATGGCGTCAGTCGGGTCGGCAATCCGTGCTGCCTGTCTCGAGGTGCAGGCAGAAGCGACTCGGCTTGCAACCACAAGCGCCAACTTGCCGGTTTCGGGAACGTCGATAGAAGATTTTGAATGGCGCGAAGGCACGCTTCGGCGCCGCGGCGAAGCGTCATTGGGCATTTCTTATCAGGACATTGTTGTCGCCAACCGCGGTCCGATCGAAGCCAGTGGATCCGCGCAGCGCGATCCGAGCGTGGCGGAGCGATATTCGATGCACTCCTTCGGAGCTGTATTTGCGGAGGTCGCCATCGATCCGGATGTGGGCACGATCACCGTCCGCCGCATCGTCGGTGCCTATGGGATCGGTCGCGTCGTCAATCCTCTTCTCGCCCGCAGTCAGTGCACCGGCGGCATGATTGGCGGCATGGGGATGGCGCTTATGGAGCAGACGGCACTCGATCCGCGCGATGGCCGCCCGGTCAACGCTCACATGGCCGACTATCTGATGCCGGTAAACCTCGACATCCCGACGTTGGAGGCACACTTCGTGGAGGAAGTCGACCCTCACGTTAACCCGCTCGGCGTGAAGGGCCTTGGCGAGATAGCACTCGTCGGCACCGCTCCAGCGATCGCAAACGCAATCTTCCATGCGACAGGCAAACGCGTGCGAACCCTGCCGATCCGGATCGAAGATATGCTGACCGCATAGCCATCAAATGGTCTTCCGGATCGGATGCAGGCAATGGAATTGCCTCGGTCTGGAAGACAATATCCTGGCCTCGCGCAGACGAGGAGAGCCTGGCCTAGAGGGCCAACCGATGCCCACTCGGCCACACCTGGCCGAGACTACGCCGACATCCTTGCCCTGACACCATCCGCCAGTTCCTGCATCCGATCGATCGGGATGCGGCCGATCAACATGAAGGCGTGCGTTGCGTTCGACCAGTAGACGACGTTCATGCCATTTCGGCCTTCGACGTCAGGCTCCTTCATGCCGACATCCGAGCGAACGATGCAGAGCGCCAGCGGTCCGGTCTCGGGATCGAGATAGGCAATCTGCGCGAGCGGCTTTTCGTCATACTGCAGCATCTGTGCGCGCTTGAACTCGATGCCCGGCAGCGACACGGCTTCAGGGGACAACGAGAGGCCAAGCTTGTCGTCGAGGCGCGCGAGTTGGGCGACCTGTGCTTCGGCGGATGGCGACGGTCCGGCCAGGGTGTCTGGCGTATAGAGAGCGATGTATTCGGCGACCACGGCCCGCCATTCATTGCTTTCGTCGGGTGCGTGAACGCGGTTGCGAATGCCGATGACGGCCCGGTCGGCCACAACACCGGCGACCAGGCAGGCGGCAAGCGCAGCCAGGAAGCCGCGGCGATTGGAGCGCGCCCGAACCGGCCTTGCCTCGGCCGGCAGAATGCCCAGCATCGCATCGAGCCTCGCCTTCGGTGCCGCGGACAGCAATGGTTCGAAGGCCTGCTGGAATGACAGGCTGCTCTGCGACAGGAACGCCAGCCTTGCGGCCGCATGCTCGTCAGAGCCCAGAACCGCCTCGATGCGCGATACCTCGGCATTCGACAACTCACCGTCGATATAGGCCGTCAATTCCTCATCGGAGGGGATTTTGTTCTTGTCGCTCATGTGTCCCCTCCCCCCGATACGCTGGCTGCGATCTTGGCGCGCGCGGCAGCAAGGCGGCTCATCACCGTTCCGATCGGGATGTCCAATACGTCTGCTACTTCCTTGTAGGAAAGACCTTCTACGTAAGCGAGGAACACGGCTGCCCGCTGCGCGTCCGGCAGCGTATTGACCAGTCGCAGAACCTGGTTCGCCATGACATGTGTTTCCGTTTCGCGGGCACCATCGACGACCAAGGCCTCGTCGGCATCAACGAAGCCCCGACCAAGGCGCACTCGTTGCGACCGGATCTCATTCAGCCAGATGGAATGCAGGATGGAAAACAACCATCGATCCAGCCGGGTTCCCGTTTCGAACTGCCCGACACGCTCAAGCGCGCGGACACAGGTCTGCTGCACGAGATCGTCGGCAACGTCGCGGCGATGCGAAAGCACAAGGCCATAGCGCCACAGCCGCAGCAGATTGTCCGCCAGGCCGCTTCTGATATCGGCTTCGCTTGCGATGTGAGCCTCCGCCACAAGTTTTCCTTCCAAAGCCGCCGGTTGTACCGGCGGCTTTGGCGTTGCAGGACTATAGGCAGGAAATGTGGTGTACGCGAACGGCATTTGGAGGGTTCCTGTCAACCGTGATTGCGCGCTCCTGTCCAGTCGCCGGAAATCACATCTTAGAGGGCTTCATGATTGCTTCGTGGAGGTCCTCGTATTCCTCGCACTCGGTGCTGCCGCAAAGCGTCTTGATCACTTCGAGCTGTTCTTTGGCGAGATCGAGGCGACCCTTAACCACGTAGGCTTCGCCGAGATATTCGCGAACCTGCGCATATTTCGGATCGATCTCGACGGATTTCAGGTAGTAGGAAATACCTTCGTCCGTGCGGCCGAGCTTGCGGGTGGCGTAGCCGCGGTAGTTCAGGGCTTCAGCCGTGTTCGGGTCCTTCAGCGTATCGAGCATGGCAATCGCTTCTTCGTAGCGGCCAGCCTTTGCCAGCGAATAGGCATAGTCCGTGCGGTTTTCCTCCGTCACGTTGGCGCTGCTCTGCTTGACGCATCTCCTTGTTTTCTTGTCATACAGCTGGCCCTTCTTGCAGGTCGGCATGGTGCCGCTGCTGCCGCCCGTGCCACTGGCACCGCTGCCGCCACCAGCGCCGCTGCCACCGCCACCCACTGCAAAAGCGGGAGCCGAAAGCGCGAAAGCGGCAATGCAGCCGCCGACCAGGATGGAAGCAATACGAACAGTCGCGATCGTCATGGGATATCTCCTAAGAAAATGACGTTGGCGGCGAGTGAACACTGTTGAATGGCAGTTTATTCGATTGCTTGTTCTTCTTTTTTGGAGCGCTGCGCTGCACCGCCGGCGAATAAATGCGAAGCTGAGGTGTTAGCCGTTCGCGCCGGCCAAAAGGAGCATTCCGTGAGTGATACCGTAAAACTGTTGAGTCTTGCCGTCGCGACACCAGAGCATGTCATCACCCAGAAGGAAGCAGCGGAGACGTCCGCCCGGCTGTTTTCGTCCCGATTCAAGGATTTCTCTCACCTTGCCAGCGTCTTCGAAAATTCCGGCATCAAGAAGCGCTATGCCGCGCGTCCACTGGAGTGGTTCATCGAACCGCACGGCTGGCAGGACCGGATGGAAGCATATGGCGAGGTGGCACGCAGCCTGTTCTTCGAAACCGCCACCAACGCGCTGAAACAGGCGGGACTGCAGGGGCGTGACGTCGACTGCATCGTCACCGTCTCATCCACTGGGATCGCGACACCGAGCCTTGATGCACAGCTCGCGCAAAAAATGGGCTTTCGCTCGGATATCGAACGTGTTCCCGTTTTCGGGCTCGGCTGCGCTGCGGGCGTTTCGGGCTTCGCCATTGCCTCGCGGTTTGCCCGCGACCGGCCGGGCAAGACCGTGCTTTTCGTGACCATCGAACTTTGCACGCTCGCGTTCCGGCTCGACGAACTGACACGCGCCAACATTATCGCCACGGCTCTTTTCGGCGATGGCGCGGCGGCCTGCGTTCTCCGGGCGGGGCCGCATGGCAAGGCTGAGGTCGAGTCGACGGGCGAGCACCTTTTCCCCGATACGCTGGGCATCATGGGCTGGAAGATCGACGATACCGGCTTTGGCGTGGTTCTCGCCCAGTCGCTGCCGCCCTTTGCCGAGGCTGAACTCGGCCCCGCCGTCGACGGAATACTGGCGCGTAACGGCCTGTCCCGGTGCGATATCGATCGCTTCATCTGTCACCCCGGCGGCGCGCGAGTCTTGACAGCTTTGGAAAGCGCTCTGTCACTCGAAGCAGGAAAACTGGATCATGAGCGCGCCGTGCTCGCCGAATATGGCAACATGTCCTCGCCGACGATCCTTTTCGTACTGGAACGCGTCTTGAAGGCCGGATTGCCGCCACGTAGCGCCATGGTCGCAATGGGGCCAGGCTTTGCGGCGAGCTGCGTAACGTTGAAGAGGGTCGCGTAATGTGGCCCTCTGTTGCCCTCCTCGCCTTCGTGACGGCCCAGCGCCTCGCGGAACTCGTTCTCGCCCGCCGCAATACGCGGGCGCTTTTGGACAGCGGCGCGAAGGAGGTCGCGCCGGAGCACTATCGCTACATGGTGGCGCTGCACAGCTGCTGGATTGCCGGATTGTGGCTGCTGGCAATTGGTCGCCCGATCGACCCAGTGTGGTTGGCCGTTTTCGTGGTTTTGCAGGCAGGTCGTCTCTGGGTCATCGGCACGCTCAAGGGGCGGTGGACGACACGCATCATCGTGCTGCCCGGCGCTCCCCTCGTCAGCGGTGGACCGTACCGGTTCATGACGCATCCGAACTATGCGGTCGTCGCCGGCGAGATCGCCGTCCTTCCCCTCGCCTTTGGGATGCCCGTCTACGCCGCGATATTTTCGGCGCTGAACGCGGCGGTACTCTACGTCCGCATCAAAGCGGAAAATGAGGCGTTGAGAACCGCAATGTTTTTGAAATGAAACGCAATTTTTCGTTTGCGTGCGACTTGCCGGAGCGGCATTTTCATTGCCTGAAATAGGTGGAATGCACGGAAATGACAAAGAACGCAATTGTGCTTGGCGCCGGGATCGTCGGCGTATCGACAGCCATCCATCTGCAGCGCCGGGGACGGCAGGTGACATTGATCGATCGCAAGGCGCCAGGCAAGGAAACGTCCTTTGGTAATGCCGGACTCATTCAACGCGAGGGTGTCGTTCCCTACGGCTTTCCACAACAGCTCGGCGTTCTGGTCCGCTACGCTTTCAACAACCGGATCGATGCCCACTATCATCTCAAGGCGCTGCCCGGCCAACTTGCCTTCCTCGCCCGCTATTGGTGGAATTCCAACGCCAAACGCCACGAAATGATTTCCCGCGCCTATGCGCCGCTGATCCAGCACTCGATATCGGAGCACAATGATCTGATCGAGGCGTCCAATGCGCAGCACCTGATCCGCAAGAATGGCTGGATGGAGATCTTCCGCACGGCCGGCAAGCGTGATGCAGAATTTGCCGAGGCCGAACGGCTGCGGGCGGAATTCGGGATCAGCTATGAGCAGCTGGATGCTGCTGGCGTTGCGCGATTGGAGCCCCACATCAACGGAGATTTCGTCGGCGGCCTACGCTGGCGCGATCCTTGGTCGGTTCTCGATCCGCACGGGCTGACGATGGCCTATCGCGCTTATTTCGAAAGCCTGGGCGGTAGATACCTGACCGGTGATGCCAACTCTCTCGGCCGCTCTGGGGCAAATTGGAGGGTGGTAACCAGCGAAGGCTCGCTGGACGCGGAGGATGCGGTCCTGGCGCTCGGCCCCTGGGCCGCGGTAGCAACCCGACGGCTCGGCTATGCCTTTCCGCTCGGCGTCAAGCGCGGCTACCACATGCACTATGCCGCGGCAAAGGATGCGACCCTCAACAACTGGACGCTCGATGCTGAGCGCGGTTATTTCCTTGCACCGATGAACCGCGGCATACGACTGACGACGGGCGCTGAATTCGCCGCCATGGATGCGCCAAAGACGCCCGTGCAGCTCGATCGAGCCGAGAAGGTGGCGCGCACGGTCTTTCCGCTCGGCGAAAGGCTTGATCCGGAGCCCTGGATGGGCGCTCGCCCGTGCACCCCTGATATGATGCCTATCATTGGAAAAGCGCCGCGGCATGATGGGCTCTGGTTCGCCTTCGGCCACGCCCACCACGGCTTGACGCTGGGGCCGGTTACAGGCCGTGCTCTGGCTGAGGTCATGACCGGCGAGAGGCCATTCGTCGATCTTTCCGCCTATTCGCCGCAGCGTTTCAATCCGTGAACTCTCCCCTAGGCGATACCGAGTCCCGACAAATCCCGGAGTGCCGCCCTTGCAATCCCGTCGATGCTGTCATCGATATCGACCGTCACCACGCCGGGCTCGCCGGTCGGCACTTCCAGTGTCGCGAGTTGGCTTTCAAGTAATGATGGGGGCATGAAGTGGCCCTTCCGCTCACCCATCCGCTTCGTCAGCAGCTCTTTCGAACCTGACAGATAAACGAAGAACAGGTTGCCGTTCACGGCGTTGCGCAGCCGGTCGCGATAGGTGCGTTTCAACGCCGAACAGGAAACGATGACGCCCTGCCCGCGATCGAGCGCCTGTTTCATAGTTTGACCGATGAGGTCGAGCCACGGAATACGATCGTCATCGGTCAGCGGAATGCCCTTCGACATCTTCTCGACATTCGACGCAGGATGAAGCTGGTCACCCTCGACAAATTGCATGCCGAGGGCGTCCGAAATCTTCAGGCCGATTGAGGATTTGCCACAACCACTGACCCCCATGACGATGATGGCATGAGGGGTCTTGTTGGTCTCTGGCATCGTTTATCTCTCTTATCGTTCCGGCACTCCCGGAACGGGGAGAACCATATTCCTATGACGCGGCGAGTGCCGCACTCTTGCGCGCAAGGCGAGCCTTAATGGTGTCGACATCGGCGCGCGGTGTCGCAGCAAACAAGGTCTTCGTATAGCTGTGCTGCGGATCGTTGAAAACCTGATCCCGCGCGCCATACTCCACAGCCTCACCGAAATACATCACCATGACGTCGTCGGCCATGTAGCGAACGACCGAGAGATCGTGGCTGATGAAGACATAGGTGAGGTTCAGCTCGTCCTGCAAATCCGCGAGCAGATTGAGAACCTGAGCCTGGACCGAAAGGTCGAGTGCAGACACCGGCTCATCGAGAACCAGGAGCCGCGGCTTCAGCATCAAAGCGCGGGCGATCGCGATACGCTGGCGCTGGCCGCCGGAGAACATGTGCGGATAGCGATTGAAATGGATCTCCTGCAGGCCGACCTTCTTGAGCATCGCCATCGCCAATTCGCGCCGCTCGGGGGCGGGCGTATCGGTGTTGATGATCAGGGGCTCCATCAGGATGTCGCCGATCTTCTTGCGCGGGTTCAGCGAGCCGTAGGGGTTCTGGAAGACAATCTGCACCTTACGGCGAATTTCCGGTGTCAGATCGCCTGCAGCGATATCGACCTTCTTGCCGTCGATGAAGAGATCGCCACCGCTCGCCGGATCGATCATCGTGACGATGCGGGCGAGCGTCGACTTGCCGCAACCGCTTTCGCCGACGATCGCCAGTGTCTTGCCCTGCTCCACCTTGAAGCTCACACCCTTGACGGCATGTACGGTTCTCTCCTTCTTGAAGAGACCGCCCGGCAGATAATAGTTGCGGACAATGTTCTTTGCTTCGAGGACTGGCGTCATTGGGCCGCTCCCTTGAAAATCTCGCCGATGGTCGGCAGTCGGTCACCGGTGGCGTTTTCCGGCAGGGCGGCGAGCAGTGCTCTCGTGTAGTCGCTCTTCGGAGACTCGAAGAGCGACAGGACGTCGGCCTCTTCCATCTTGCGTCCTTTGTACTGCACGATCACGCGATCGGCCGTCTCGGCGACCACGCCCATGTTGTGGGTGATCATGATGAGACCCATGCGGTGCTCCGTCTGCAGCCGCATCAGCAGATCGAGGATCTGCTTCTGGATGGTGACGTCGAGTGCGGTAGTCGGCTCGTCGGCAATCAAGAGCTTCGGATTGCAGGCGATCGCGATGGCGATCATGACGCGCTGGCACTGGCCGCCCGACATCTGGTGCGGGAAGTGGCCGAGCCGTTCGGCCGGGTTGGGAATGCCAACAGCCTCGAACAGCTCAATCGCGCGCTTCCGCCGCGCAGCCTTATCAAGCCCGAGATGGATCCGCAGGACCTCCTCGATCTGGAAGCCTACGGTGAAGCACGGATTGAGGCTGGCGATCGGCTCCTGGAAGATCATCGACATATCCTTGCCGATGATCTTGCGTCGTTCGCTTGCCGACATGCCAAGCAGATTGCGGCCGTCAAAGACCATCTTGTCTGCCGTCACCTTTGCGGTCCACGGCAGGAGGCCCATCGCAGCCAGCATGGAGACCGACTTACCGGATCCCGACTCGCCAACGATTGCCAGGACTTCGCCCGCATCAACCTTCAGCGATACGCCATCGACGGCACGAAACGGACCCGTGGAGGTCTGGAACTCGACGACGAGATTTTCGATTTCAAGAAGTGCCATCTCAGGACCTCTTCAGTTTGGGGTCGAGCGCATCGCGCAGTCCGTCGCCCATCAGATTGATAGCGAGAACGGTGATCAGAATGCAAAGACCCGGGAAAGTGACGAGCCACGGAGAGCTCTGGAAGAATTCGCGCGCATCGGCGAGCATCGTGCCCCACTCCGATGTCGGAGGCTGGGCGCCCATGCCAAGGAAGCCGAGGGCGGCGGCATCGAGGATCGCAGCGGAGAATGCGAGTGTCGCCTGAACGATCAGCGGCGCCAGGCAGTTCGGCAGGATCGTCTTGAACATGAGACGGAAAGTGCCTGCGCCGGCCACGCGCGATGCGACAACATATTCCTTCTCGCGCTCGCTGATCACGGCGGCGCGCGTCAAGCGCACGAAATGCGGCTGGTTGACGATCGAGATGGCGATCATGGCGTTCAGCAGGCCCGGTCCGAGAACGGCGACCAGCACCAGAGCGAGCAGCAGCGACGGGAAAGCCAGGATAATATCCATGACGCGCATGATGAAAGTATCGGTGCGGCCGCGGAAATACCCGGCGACAAGACCGAGCAGCACGCCGGCGACAGCCGAAAGCGACGCGACGACAAGGCCGATGAACAGAGAGAAGCGCGTTCCATAAATCAGGCGCGACAGCATATCGCGACCGACGGCATCGGTTCCAAGCAGGAACATCGGGTTGCCTTTTTCCGCCCAAACCGGCGGGACGCGCTGCATGCCGTCGAAAGGAACGTTCGGATCATGCGGTGCAATCAACGGCGCGAAGATCGCCATCACCAGCACCAACAGAAAGACGCCGAGGCCGATGACGGCGCCCTTGTTGCGGGAGAAGTAATACCAGAACTCAGAGAGCCCTGACGGCTGGGTCGACTTGGTGGTTATCGCACTCATAAGCCGCTCCTAGTGACGAATACGTGGATTGATGAGACCGTACATGAGGTCAACGATCAGGTTGACGATCATGATGATGCCGGCAATGAGCAACAGGCCGCCTTGCACAACGGTGTAGTCACGCTTGAAGACGGCATCGACCATCCATTTGCCGATGCCCGGCCAGGAAAAGATCGTTTCCGTCAGGATCGCGCCGCCGAGCAGCACGCCGACCTGCAGACCGATCGACGTCACGACCGGGATCATCGCGTTGCGAAGCGCGTGCAAGCCGACGACGCGCAAGGGCGCTAGGCCCTTCGAGCGAGCGGTTCGTACATAGTCTTCACCGAGCACTTCCAGCATGGCCGAGCGCGTCTGGCGCGCGATGACCGCAAGCGGAATGGTGCCGAGGACGATTGTCGGCAGGATGAGCGAGACGAACGCCGACTTGAATGCACCGGCCTGGCCGGAGAGCAGACTGTCGATCAGCATGAAGCCGGTCACCGGCTTGAAGAAATACATCAGCGAAATACGACCGGACACGGGCGTCCAGTGCAGCGTGTTCGAGAAGAGAACGATGAGCAGCAGGCCCCACCAGAAGATCGGCATCGAATAGCCGACGAGGGCAACGCCCATCACGCTCTGGTCGAACCAGGTTCCTCGCTTGACCGCGGCAAAGACGCCGGCGGGAATGCCAAGCACGATGGCAAAAATGATCGCGCAAAGCGAAAGCTCGAGCGTCGCCGGGAAGAGCGAGCCGAATTCCTGCAGAACCGGGCGCTTGGTAACGATCGACGAACCGAGATCGCCTTGCACCACGTTGCCGAGGTAATCAAGGTATTGAACGTAGACCGGTCGATCGAGGCCGAGATCATGCATGACCTGGGCATGGCGTTCCGGCGCCATCACGCGCTCGCCCGACATCAGCATGACCGGGTCACCGGGCAGCAGTCGGATGAACGAGAAGGCGATGAGTGAAACGCCGATGAAGGTTGGGATCAGGATCGCAAGGCGTCCGATGAGAAATCGCAACATTGGCAAGTGTCCATAGTGTTCCGGCGGTCAGGTATCAAACCTGACCGCCGGCCAAGCCCGGGATTGCCGGGCATCTTTGCATAATTTTGATTACTCGGCGATATCAACGCCGTCGAAACGGTGAACACCGACCGGATCCTGCACGTAGCCGGAAACCTTGGCGCTCATCGGTACGAATTCCGTGGAGTGATCGATGGTCGCCCACGGAGCTTCCTTCTTGAAGACGACCTGTGCCTGTTCGTAGAGCTTGGTGCGCTCTGCGACGTCGGCGGTCTTCTTGGCCTTCTTCACGAGATCGTCGAATTCCTTGTTGCACCACTGCGCGCGGTTGTTGCCGCCAACGGCTTCGCAGCCGAGCAGAGTGTCAAGGAAGTTGTCCGGGTCGCCGTTGTCGCCGGTCCAGCCGAGGATCGCAGCACCGTCGCGGGCCTTGTCCTTGGAGAGCTTCAGGTATTCAGCCCATTCATGGGTGACGATGTCGACCTTGACGCCGACCTTGGCGAGGTCAGCCTGCATCAGTTCAGCGGCGCGACGTGCGTTCAGCATGTACGGGCGCGAAACCGGCATTGCCCAGATCTTCATCGAGAGATCCTTGACGCCAGCCTTTTCGAGCATCTTCTTTGCTTCGTCCGGGTTGTAGACGTCATCCTTGATGTCGTCGTTATACGACCACATCGTCGGGGGGATCGGGTTCTTGGCAACCTGGCCGGCGCCCTGGAAGACGGCCTGGACGATCGCCTGCTTGTTGATCGCCATGTTCAGCGCCTGACGCACTTCGGCCTTGTCGAACGGGGCCTGGAGCGTGTTGTAGGCGAGGTAGGAAACGTTCAGGCCCGGCTGTTCCAGAACCTTGAGGCTCGAGTCCGTCTGAAGATCCTTGACGTCAGCAGCGTTCGGGTAAGGCATGATGTGGCATTCGCCGGCCTTCAGCTTCTGAGCGCGGACGGAAGCGTCCGGGGTGATCGCGAAAACGAGATCGTCGATCTTTTCCTTGCCCTTGAAGTAGGTTTCGTTGGCCTTGTAGCGGATGACGGCATCCGGCTGGTAGGCAACGAAGGTGAACGGACCGGTGCCGAGCGGCATCTGGTTCATCTGTTCCATCTTGCCGTCAGCCTGCAGCTTGTCGGCATATTCCTTGGACACGACGGACGCGAAGTCCATTGCGAGGTCGGCAAGGAACGGTGCTTCCGGATGGTTCAGCGTGAACTTGACGGTCAGGTCATCGACCTTCTCGACCGACTTGATGAGTTCCGGGAAGCCCATGCCAGCAGCATATTCGTAGGAAACGCCAGCAACGTACTTCGCCCACGGGCTATCAGCCTTCAGCTGGCGCTCGAACGAGAAGACGACGTCGTCAGCGGTCAGATCACGGCTTGGCGTGAAGAATTCCGTCGTCTGGAACTTTACGCCCGGACGCAGCTTGAAGGTGTAGACCGTACCGTCGTCGGAAACCGTCCAGCTTTCGGCCAGGCCCGGCTCGATTTCGGTCTTCCCGTGCTGGAACTCGACGAGACGGCTATAAACCGTACGCGAGGAAGCGTCGAAGGTGGTGCCTGCAGTGTAGATGCCCGGATCGAAGCCTTCCGGCGACCCTTCGGAGCAGTAAACGAGCGTTTTGGACCAGGCTGCGGATGCCATGGCCGAAGCCAGGACCGTCGCGGCCAGCAAGACAGACATCTTTTTCATGATATCATTTCCCAGATTTGTTCTTTTATTTGAGACCCCGGGGGACCCCGGAATGACGGCAGATGGAACGACATTTGTTTGCTGAAATCAACGACCGAAGTGGAAAATTTTTCCACGCGGACAACTTTAGTAATTTTCCGCCAAAAATGGGCCGTATTTAGAAATAATCGGACTGGATAAACTCGATTCTTGTCGCATTTGGTATAATTTCGCGTCGATGGCGACTTTTGCGCACACGCTTCACGCGAATTTACCGACAAAAACTCCCCTAAAACGGAACGGCCGCGGCGCTTGACGCAGCCACGGCCTATCAAAACTTTGTCATCGCTGATCAGGCGGCGGGTGCCGCCACGCGAGGCTTGCGGTGTTCCTGTTCGCCGGTCAGGCCAAGCAGGAAGTTGATCTGCGGTCGTGCCTTGACGAGGTCGTCGATCGAATATTGCGTCAGCACGTCGAAGAAGGCGTTGAGGGCCTTGCGCAAGGCAGAGTTCAAACCGCAGCTATCGACAAGCGGGCACTCGACCATGCCGTCGTCTTCGAAGCATTCTGCCATCGCAAAACTGTCCTCAGTGACGCGAACGACGTCGAACAGGCTGATGTCCTTCGCCGGCTTGCCGAGCCGCACGCCGCCGTTGCGGCCGCGGACGGTTTCAACGAGACCTGCCTTGTTGAGGGGTTGCAGGATCTTGAACAGGAACAGTTCAGAAACGCCGTATGCCCTCGCAATCTCAGGAATCCGGCTCAACTGCCCATCGTTGGCAGCACAATACATCAACATGCGAACCGCATAGTTGGTCTGCTTGGTCAAACGCATGCCGATCTCCAGAATCGTCGTCTACAATCGTCTATATAGGGGCTTTGCTAGTTTTGAACAATTCCAAAATATGAAAACCATATTCACCTTATGTGAGACCGATTGCCGCGACAATTGCTTCTGCAACAGTTCCCAGGTGCCTACGCGCCGACATCCCGAAATGCAAATTGGGGGCCGCAGCCCCCAATTCGATAAGGTTCGTTCCTTTGCCTTACTTCATCGTCGGCATGACGAACTCGGCGCCGTCCTTGATGCCTGAGGGCCAGCGGGCGGTGATCGTCTTGGTCTTGGTCCAGAACTTGATCGAGTCCGAACCGTGCTGATTGAGGTCGCCGAAGCTTGATGCCTTCCAGCCGCCGAAGGAGTGGTAGGCGAGCGGAACCGGGATCGGCACGTTGATGCCGATCATGCCGATGTTGATGCGCGATGCAAAGTCGCGGGCGGCATCGCCGTCGCGGGTATAGATCGCGACGCCATTGCCGTATTCGTGCTTCATCGGCAGATCGAGGGCTTCCTCGTAGTTCTTGGCGCGGACGACGGAAAGGACCGGCCCAAAGATCTCGGTCTTGTAGATGTCCATGTCGGGCGTGACATGATCGAACAGCGTGCCGCCGACGAAGTAGCCGTCCTCGTATCCCTGCAGCTTGAAGCCGCGGCCATCGACGACGAGCTTGGCACCCTGCTCCACACCGCGGTCAATGAGGCCGTTGACCCTGTTATAGGCGTCCCTGGTGACGAGCGGACCCATGTCGGCCTTGTCGTCGGTGTAAGGGCCGATGCGCAGCGACTCGATCTTCGGTGCCAGCTTCTCGACCAAGCGGTTGGCGGTGTCCTCACCGACCGGCACGGCGACGGAGATCGCCATGCAGCGTTCGCCGGCAGAGCCGTAGCCTGCGCCCATCAGAGCGTTGACGGCCTGATCCATGTCGGCATCCGGCATGATGATCATGTGGTTCTTGGCGCCGCCGAAGCACTGGGCGCGCTTGCCGTTCATGGCAGCCGTTCCATAGACGTAACGGGCGATGGGTGTGGAGCCGACGAAGGAAACAGCACCGATATCGGGATCCGTGAGGATCGCGTCGACTGCAGCCTTGTCGCCGTTGACGACGTTGAGGATACCGGCCGGAAGACCAGCTTCGATCATGAGTTCTGCCAGGCGGATCGGAACGGACGGATCGCGCTCGGACGGCTTCAGGATGAAGGCGTTGCCGCAGGCGATTGCCGGCGCAAACATCCACATCGGGATCATGGCCGGGAAGTTGAACGGGGTGATGCCCGCGCCGATGCCGACTGCCTGGCGCATCGAGTACATGTCGATTGCCGGACCCGCGCCCTCGGTAAATTCGCCCTTCTGGAGGTGCGGGATGCCGCAGACGAATTCGCAGACTTCCAGACCGCGGACGATGTCACCCTTCGAATCCTCGACCGTCTTGCCGTGCTCGGTGGACAGGAGGGTGGCGAGTTCATCCATATGCTTGTTCAGCAGCTCGACGAACTTGAAGAAAACGCGTGCACGACGCTGCGGGTTGGTGGCGGCCCACTTCGGCTGAGCGGCCTTGGCGTTCTCGACCGCGGCGCGCATGTCCTCGACGCTCGCGAGCGCTACCGTTGCCTGAACTTCACCGGTGGCCGGATTGTAGACATTGCTGGTGCGGCCGCTGGTGCCGGCGACATGCTTGCCGCCGATGAAATGACCAATCTCACGCATGAGTGCTCCTCCTGTTTTTTGGATGGCGAACATTCGCACTACAATTTGCACAAATCAATGAGCTGCGATAAGCAACCGTTGTGCACAAATTGAAGCCCGGCAAATCGAGCTGCGCTTCCTCAAGGCCTGCAAAGGACATGACCAGACTACCACGGCCGGCCCAAACTGGAGAGGAGATAGTGCTCGATGAGCGGGAAACTGGTTGTCAGAATAGCGGAGCTCGAGATCGACTCCGATCAGCTTGAATCCTATCGGGCTCTGCTGGCCGAGGAGATCGAGGCGTCCGTCGCATTGGAGCCCGGCGTTCTGTCGCTGAATGCGGTCTCCGTCAAGGACAGTCCCAACAGCATTCGTATTCTCGAGGTGTACGCGAGCCAGGCGGCGTATGAAGCACACCTGCAGACTCCGCATTTCCTC
The DNA here is from genome assembly GCF_024808055.1 of Rhizobium sp. BK176. Lineage (NCBI taxonomy): Bacteria > Pseudomonadati > Pseudomonadota > Alphaproteobacteria > Hyphomicrobiales > Rhizobiaceae > Rhizobium > Rhizobium sp. BK176. Next base: position 595,252 of record NZ_JANUBV010000002.1, read on the forward strand.
AAATACAAGAGCGCGACCGCGGGTATGGTGACGTCCCTGACGTTGCTCGACGTCGATCCAATCGCCATGCACGGCAAGCCATGAACTGGGACGACGTTCGCATCTTCCTCGCCGTTGCCCGCACAGGTCAGATCCTGGCCGCATCAAAGAGGCTGGGTCTAAACCACGCCACGCTCTCGCGGCGCCTTACTTCGCTGGAGGAGGCACTGAAGAGCCGCCTCTTCGTCCGCCGCACAAACGGCTGCGAACTGACGGCGGAAGGCGAGGTTTTCCTTGCCTCCGCAGAGCGAATGGAAACCGAAATGCTTTCCGTGCAGGCCAATCTCGGTCGCACGGATACGGCAATCGCGGGAACCGTGCGCGTGGGAGCACCGGATGGTTTCGGGGTTTCGTTTCTTGCGCCCCGCATCGGTCGGCTGATCGAGCGCCATCCGGAACTGAAGATCCAGCTTGTGCCGGTGCCGCGGTCGTTCTCACTCTCACAGCGCGAGGCCGATATCGCCATCACGCTGGAGCGGCCCGAGCAAGGCCGCCTGGTCTCGGCCAAACTGACCGACTACACGCTCGGACTTTATGCGTCGAGGAGCTACGCCGAACTCAATGGCCTGCCCGCCGATGCAGAGCAGTTGAAGCAGCATCGGCGTATCGGCTATGTCGAGGATCTGATCTTCTCGCAGTCGCTGAATTTCACCGGAGAGGTGATGCGCAACTGGAACGCCGGCTTCGAGATTTCATCGGCGACGGGGCAGACAGAAGCGGTGCTCTCAGGCGCCGGCATCGGCATCCTGCATGATTACATCGCGCGCCAGCACCCGGCACTCGTACGCATCCTGCCGGATATTTCGATCCGGCGGGCATATTGGACGACATTTCACGAGAGCGCGCGGGAACTCGTGCGGGTGCGCACGGTTTCCGATTTCCTGCAGGAACTCGTCGCTGCCGAGCGCCACATATTCCTGTGACACCGGCGCAGCGCATGATGGTCAGTCGCGCCTGTCAGGCTCGTCGCTGATCTGCTGCTTCTCTGCAGCGACCTCCGCTGCGCGCACTGGCATGCCATCGACAATCGTGAACAATTCGCCGCTCGTGATCGGCTCGCCGACCTTCAGTTTCACCGTCCCGTCCTTGCCGACAAGAAAGGCGACAAAATCTCCAACCGTCGGATTGCTGAGTTCGCTTGCGATCGCCGCAGCGTCGAGATTTTCACCTGCCCCGAAAAGCACTCTCACGCTACCGCCGACAATCTTGAGAAGGACGATGTCGCGTTCCTGCAAGGAATCCCGGTTGGCAAGGAGTTGATTTTCCTGGCGCGCGGCCCGTGCATTCTTCTTATCCGCGAAGATGACCAGGACGCGATTGCGCCATTGAAACTGCTCGAGACTTGTGAGGGCGGAATAGGCGCTGTTGTCCTCATCCACCTTGGTGGCACCATATAGAAGCGTTTTCGACATGCACATTATCTCCTCTCGACGGAACGTCGAAGGAGTATGGACGGTTCCATCCACCGCAACGGGGCTCAGCTGCGCCAGGATTTCCGCAATTGCCAGATGGCACCGAGCAGCACCAGCAACAAGGCTATGCTGCCGTAGGACAGGGAAACCTGCGCCAGCTGATCCAGCCTCTGCATGGATCCAGCTGCCGCGCCCGGCGCAGAACTTGAGCCAAGAGCATAGGCGCCGCGCAGGACGGCGACGAACGCGACGATCAGTCCGGCCATGTCGATGAAGCGCGCATGCGCCCTCATGCCATCGATGACAACGGTCGCAAGGCCGCAGAGAAATGCCACCGGTAACAGATAGGCAGCGCCGCCCAGGAGCGGAAAGTCACCGAGAACAACATCGTCGGATTCACCCAGGGAACTAACCTTCAGGATCGGCAGCAAGACCGCGAGAACGGAAAAGACGGCAAGCACGCCGCGCTTGATGATTTCGTTCAAGTCAATCCGCGTGGCGCCAATGCGTACCCGGCTCATTCTACCTCCCCGATACAGTAAACCACCGCAGCGCGGTGGCGCTCGGCTCGTTCGAGGGAGATTTGCTATGAAGTTGCTAACGCACCGCACAATCAGCGACGGTAAAACTACCCTTTGCGGGCAAAAGCGTTCAGCCGGTTCGGAGGGAAAAGTTAAAGAAGGATTAAGGGTCGTTTTAAGGTGCCTGAAGGCAGGCAAGGCCAGGCGGCAAATGCCGCCCGGCCCTGAGATTATGTTCACATCGGAACAAACGATGAGACCGGCACCTGCAGTGCAGAGGCGATCCGCTTGAGCTTGGCGGGATCAGCATCCTCACCGCTCTCGATTTCCTCAATCTCATTAACAACCAAACCGCAGGTTACTGCGAGGTCGTCGACGCTATAGCCGACCGCCTCACGAGCGGCACGTACAGCACCGGCTACATTCACGGCCGAAACGGCGGTAGCCTTGGATGCATCCAGATTGCTGAGCGAAATGGACATTTAAGTCTCCTTCTGAAATCACTCTGAATTAGCCCCCGGCGGGAAAATGGCACTCCCGATCACGATTTGCAATGCAGTATGGTTAATTCGTGATCGGCCAGAGCCCGCCAGCGGGAAGCCGAACCGGGTCCTAAAACCCCATTGTCCTTTGTAAGCAAAGCACATTTGCCTGACAGTCCCGCCCGCTTCATCCACGCTGCCATCGATGTAAAAAACGGCCGGCACGCGGCGATTTGTCACCTATTTTTAGGCATTCACATCGGCTTGAGGACGAATCATTGCGATCGAAATCGGGCAAATGAGACAAGAGCCAAGGCTCCTGGTTAGGCGCATCGGCAAAGACCGATGCGTGGCCGGACTTGCTTCGAAAAGGGGCAAGGCATTTTCCGAAGCAAGTCCAGGCCGAGCGGATAAAGGTAGGATCCAACGATACCGCTAGGTCAAGGGATCATGTAGCGGGTGGCCCGAAGATCACGCGCCTCAATGTGGCTGTCACGCAAACTTGGCGGACAAAGCGACGTCTTCCTCTGAAGCGTCCTCAGAGCTTCCGGTCGGGACGACGAACAGCAATGCGTGGGCAAACAAGATCGCCGAGCCCAGCAGGGCCGCGTAGGCGAGCAGGATTGTACCCATCGGCACTGCGAAGTTGAGTTGCGGCAGCGCGCCGAGCATCATCGGCACGTACCAGGAGACGGCCGAAATCGCACCAGAGACGATAAACACACTACGATGCGACGACGGCAGGCCTTCCATAATCGAACGACCGATCTGCTTCTTTACACGCGGAAGGATGACGGAGTGGATAAAGCCGCCGTTGACGGTCAGGATGAGCACGATGGTCATCTTGGCCCAGATCTTCTCATTGCCCAGCTTCGCCGGATCGAACGCACCATAATAAGTGAGAAAACCAAGTCCTGTGGCCCAGAGCAGGATCAGGCCCCAGTTAACGACTTTAGAGCCGAACTTGAAGACCTTCCAATGATCTTCGGTGATCTTGCCTCTGACCAAAAACCGCAACACAAGAAGATCGAGCACTGTTGCGGCGCCAAGCCCGAGTGCCAACCCAATGAAATGCACTATTCTCAATGCAGACTTGATTGATACTGCAGGATCTTGGCTGAGAGTCTGAATAAGGAGAGTAAATCCCATACTTATGCACCTTTCATTCTTTGGATCACAGCGTTGGAACGCAGGTAGGTCTGAGTGTCAGGACACGGGAAATCGCACCAGGCGCCGATATCGATCGGCATCTACAAGTGAGCGAATTAACGTTCCGACAGTCTGTGATCCCTCTTTGGTGCCCCGTTCCCCGGCAATGGATTTATTAGTAAAGAATGAACAAAGGGCGGCGAGAAGGTGGCTGAACCGCGTCCATATAGAGATATCGCAATGTATCTTTGCCTAATTCAAGGAAAGCCGCACGTATAAGATGAGAAATTCTTTGCACTCAATGCACAGGCCGGGCGCCTGATGTCACAGGAGCTTCATTCTATGGGAATAGACCCGACTAAGGGCCAGTCCCAAGAGGAGCCGAAAGATGACAATAGTTCAGGGTGAAGAACATCGTCACGATCGAGCGAGCCACCCACTGGAGGGACGCAGCGCAGGAAGATGGTTCCTCCCAGTCTTCTTGATTCTGCTCCTTGCAGGACTTGGTTATGTTGCCTACGCGCTTGGCCGGGAGCTAACCAGCGCCGTCGCCGTTTCCTGGATTCTGCTTGGGATCGCGCTGCTCATTGCGCTCGGCTTCGAGTTCGTAAACGGCTTCCATGACACGGCCAACGCCGTTGCGACCGTCATCTACACACGGTCGATGCCGGCGGAACTTGGGGGGCTCGGCACAATGGTCGGCTGGAAGCGCATCGTCGTCACGGTCGGCGAGAAAATCGGCAAGACGCACTTGACCTATGGCCAAGGTGCCGCTGCCGAAGTCGTGGCAATGGCAACGATCCGTGCAGCCGATCACCTGGGATTGCCGGTTTCCACGACACATGTACTATCGTCCGGTGTGGCCGGGACGATGGCCGCGAACGGCTCGGGGCTGCAATGGTCGACGGTCAGGAACATGCTGACGGCGTGGATTTTGACATTTCCTGCCTCGACCATGATCGCCTTTCTTTTGTTTGTCGTCTTGCGCCAATTGTTCTGACGCCGGCTCGGCAACCTTACTTCAAACCTTGCCACGAACGCATTGAGGGTGAACGTCCATGAACAACAAATCCGACACCGAACATTCAGATTGGCTTGAGGCCGAACTGGCCGACACCCTCGATGAGGATTATGAGCTGGAACTCTCGGAACCGGCACTCTCCGACGCAATCCGCAAGATCTATCGAAACGCCCATCCGGTCTCGATCCCGAGGCTCGACTATTTCCGCGCGCTGTTGTCGCTGCAGGCGGAGCTGATCAAGCTTCAGGATTGGGTGGTCTATAACAAAGAGAAGGTTGTCGTGATCTTCGAAGGTCGCGACTCCGCAGGAAAGGGCGGCGTGATCAAACGCATCACGCAGCGCCTCAATCCGCGTGTCGTCCGCACCGTCGCTTTGCCCGCCCCTTCCGACCGCGAGAAGACGCAGTGGTACTTCCAGCGCTACGTGCCGCATTTGCCAGCCGGCGGTGAAATCGTCCTCTTCGATCGCTCCTGGTACAATCGCTCTGGCGTTGAGCGCGTCATGGGATTTGCGACCGAGGACCAGGTCGATCAATTCTTCAACGACGTTCCGGAATTCGAGCGCATGCTCGTCCGTTCCGGCATCCGGCTCGTCAAGTACTGGTTCTCGATCACCGACGAAGAGCAGCAGATGCGCTTCCTCGTGCGCATTCACGATCCCCTGAAGCAGTGGAAGTTGTCGCCGATGGACCTGCAATCGCGCGTCCGCTGGGAGGCCTATACGAAGGCCAAGGAAGAGACTTTCGCGCGCACCAATATTCCCGAAGCGCCGTGGCATATCGTGGAAGGCAACGACAAGAAGCGTGCCCGACTGAACTGCATCGATCACCTGCTGCAGCAAATACCCTACGGCGATGTTCCACACGAGGAAATCACGCTGCCCGACCGCGTCTTCAATCCCGACTACGAGCGCAAGGTGCTGCCGCAGGAGCTCTACGTTCCCCCGAAGTATTGACCCGCCTTGTGTCTGACGGGCTACGCCCGCCAGACCGGGCCTCCGCGTGACGACGCATCCAGCCAAGTGCTCCGGCCGGTCGCAAGACGGTCGGCTCGCGTGCGGCCCTGCGGGTCTAGCGCAGTTAGAACCGCTGGGGCGCCGCCGGTCTGTTTCCGGTGATTGTGTCGATCCGGTCGAGCACGTCTGGCGTCAATTTGTCCCTATGCGAAAGGGCGGCAAGATTATCCTGCAACTGACTTGTGCGCGATGCGCCAAGAATGACGGTCGAGACGTTCTTGTTGGCCAGGCACCACAGCAGAGCCAGGTGCGTGATCGATATCCCGATCTCGTCTGCAAGCTTCGCCAACTCGCGGACCTTTGCGAGCTGGGCGCGGCCTGCATCGCTCGATAGCTTCTCCTTCAGCCACTCGTATCCGGGAAGGTTCATGCGGCTGTCAGCCGGCACACCGTCATTGTATTTGCCGGTGAGGACGCCCGACGCAAGCGGCGACCAGATCGTGGTTCCGAGACCCAGAAGATCGTAGAGTGGCCGATATTCGGCTTCCACCTTCTGGCGCTCGAATATGTTGTATTGGGGTTGCTCCATCGTTGGCGGCGTGATGCGAAGATCTCGCGCGACGGCATAGGCTTCGGTCAACTGCTGCGCCGACCATTCCGAGGTTCCCCAGTAGAGGATCTTCCCCTGCGCCACGAGATCGTGCATCGCCCGAACCGTCTCTTCGATCGGCGTATCGATATCCGGCCGGTGGCAGAAATAGAGGTCCAGGTACTCGACCTGCAGCCGTTTCAGCGCGGCGTGAGCGGCATCGGTCACGTGCTTGCGCGACAGCCCGCGTTGCGTCGGCTTCTCACCACCCCAGAAGACCTTGCTGGAGACGATGAAGCTATCGCGGCTCCAGCCGAGCGTCTTGAGCGCTTCGCCCATGACACGTTCGGATTTTCCACTCTCATAGCCTTCGGCATTGTCGAAGAAGTTCACACCGTTGTCATAGGCGAGCTTCATCAGGCTGACCGCATCGCCGCCCTCCACCTGCTTGCCAAAGGTGACCCAAGATCCGAAGGAGAATTCGCTGACTTTCAGGCCTGATTTGCCAAGACGACGATACTCCATCACGAATCTCCTACGAATGTTTATAAGAAACCAGCCGGGCGGCTGTTCGTAGCGAACCTAGCCTTATCGCGCTCGGGTGCAAGGCAAAAAGTGAGAGTGCGGAGTGAAGGACCTGCCGCGGAAAGGCGGGCGAGGCGACATCGCTCGTCGGAGCGACGTATAAGGATGGCTTCTTCACCACCCGCGTACTGCAACTAATTTTCTTGGGGGAGAATGGTACGGTTGGGGGGTCTCGAACCTCCGACCTCAGGTGCCACAAACCTGCGCTCTAACCAACTGAGCTACAACCGCACAAATCGCGTCCGACGCGACGGGGGTCACATACGAGGACTTGGAAATTAATTCAAGTCCTATCTCTCCCCAATATACAAAAAGGCCGGACAAATGGTCCAGCCTCTTCGTGTGTCGTCTCGAAAAATCAGGCCGCCTTGAAGGAGGCCATGACCTTTTCAGCAGCTTCCTTGGAAGGCTTGGCAAGCTTTTCGGCAACCTGCTTGGAGGTTTCCTGCATCGCCTTGGCCTGCTCGATCGTCAGCTCGACCTGCTTGCGCAGGAAGGTGGTCTGCAGTTCGACGAGTTCGGCGACTGACTTGACGGCAAGCAGAGCTTCCATGTGCGTCAGCGAGTTTTCGGCGTTCGTGCGCAGAGCGTCGATTGCCTTGTGGCCGATTTCAACAGCGCCGGCCTGGGCTGTCTGAACCGTTGCTTCGAGCGTCTTGCTCGCGTCCTCGCCAGCGGTCTTCATCTTCGCGTAGGCTTCGCGCGACTGCTGCGCGCCCTTTTCCGCGAAATCCCGGAAGGATTCAGTGAACTTGGAAGGATCAAACGACGACATTGAAAAAACGTCGTCCATCTTTATGGTCGCCATTGGTTTGTGCTCCTTTTGCCTCGGCATGGATATCGCCTCGTAGGTTAGATGTTCATTATATAGCGCAAGTATTTGTGCATTGCAACATCTTTGTGCGTCGCACAACACGTTAACCTTTTCGGCCGAAAGCCGAGGGCTGTTCTGGACCCCATTCCGGCCTATCGTTATTAATAGACTATTAATTTCAGAATGACCGAAGCTGAAGGTTCGATCATGCCCGCAGTCCAATATCCGTTCATCGACATCGCCGTGCATCCACGCGTGCGGGAACGTTTTTCGCGCGGCGAAGCGATGGTGCTGCTTTCGGCGGATCTCAGCCGTGCTCTCTGGGCAAACGGCGCTGGCGCTGAACTCTTCGGGCAATCGGCAGTCTACGACCTGCTGGACCAGGGCATCGACGGCGCCGACATCACCTTTCGCCAGTTGCAGGTGACAGCCCGGCAGCTTGTGAATGTGGGCGACAGCCGCAACTTCATGATCCGAATTGCCAGGGGCTTCCAGCGCGTTGCCGTTCAGGCAACGGTAGAACTAATCCGCCTTTCCTCGGGCGAGCGCGCCGTTCTCCTGTCGCTGCCGGTCGCGACTCGTGCACTGTCGATCAAGGCCTCCGCAGAACAGATGCTCAAAGGGCTCGACGACCCGGATACGCATATGGCTGTAATCGGCGCTGGCGGCGAAATCATCGCCGCCTCCCCCGGTTTCGCAGCGCTCAGTGTCACACAGCAGACCGCCAAGGCCATGACCACGATGGCCGGCGATCATGCCGATCGATTGGTGAAGCGGCCCGTCGCGACCGGCAAGGGCTACCTTCCGGCGGCCGTCGGACGACTCAGCGATGAGCCGGTGCTCAATCTGCTTTTTGCGGTGGAAACCGTCATCGGGCACCTCGACCCGATTGACACCCCGACGGCCCCTGAAGACGACTTATCCACAGCCGCCGTTAACCATAACGAGGCGCCAGAGACAGCAAACTTCGTCGATGCGATCGATGCAATTGCCGGCATCGAAGACCTGGAAGAGCCTCTCGACGAGAACCTCCATGAAAGCGATGTCGTGGAAGCGGTGAACTCGGACCCTGCTGCAATCGCCGAAGAAGCGATGGACGCCGAGCCGGCTCCTGAGGTGATGAGCCACGAGGACGGGCCGGTATCGGAAAACGCCGGTGAGTCGCCCGCGCCGGTCGAAGGACACTCTGTCCAAGCCTATGCGGACGTACCGGCAATGGAAACAATATCGGATGGAGCCGGGAACGAGCCGGGTTCTATCGCCTCGAGCGAGGAATCGACGGCGGCCGGAGAGATTCCGGCAGAAACGCCAGCTGTGGAAAGCCCGGGGACAACCGATCATGGTGTCGAAATCGCTGCAGAGAGAGAGCAGCCGGAACCTGAGCCGGCTGCCAAGGCTGATGCCTTCGTTTTCCACCCGAACAGCCGCGCCACCCGCTTCGTCTGGAAAATCGACGCGGCAGGGCGGTTCAGCGAGGTGTCAAATGAGTTTGCCGAAGCGGTGGGACCGCATGCGGCTGATATCATCGGCACGCCGTTCAGCGACATTGCGGCGCTCTTCAATCTCGATCCTGAAGGCAAGATCAGCGAAGCTCTGGCGCGCCGCGACACCTGGTCCGGCAAGACGATTCATTGGCCAATCGAGGGAACGAGCCTGGCCGTACCGGTCGATCTCGCAGCCCTGCCCACCTATACACGCAGCCGCGAATTCGACGGCTTTCGAGGATTTGGCGTCGTGCGCCTGTCCGATGCGGCCGAAGACCCTCTGGCGCTTGGACTGACGCTTGGTCCGAACGGCTTGATCGATGACGCCGCAATACCCGACCAGCCAGAGGCCTCCGAGGATGATGCGGCGCCGGCGCGCGCCGAAGAAGTGGCGGCCAGCGACGAGACAGAGGCAACGACGCCCCCATCCGAAGCGCCCGCCGCAGAGGAACCTGCTACCGCCGACTCTGACGATGAAGTGAGGACCGAGCTGTCAGTCAATCCGTCGCCAGCCGCCGAGCCGCCGGCCTTGCGGATTGTCGAAACCCCAAGCCGTCGCCTGACGGACAAGATCGTGCAACTGCATGGCGTCGGCCCGCGGCTAACCTCGGCCGAGCAGGCAAATTTCCGCGAGATCGCCAAACGGCTCGAAGCCTTCGGCGTCCGAGAGCCGGAAGTGCGCGACGAAGAGCCTACGGTGAGCGAGACTGAACGGCATGACGCGCCCGCAGCGGATACGCAGGCAATCACCGGGCATGTTGATGAAGCGGCCACAGACGCCTCGTTTGAAGATCAAGACATCACCAAGGCTGAGGCCGGTGAAGGCGAGACGGTCGATACCAGCGAGCCTGGTGAAGACGATGTGACCGAAGGGCTGGAAGAAACCGTCAGCCAAATGGATATGCTGGCAAGCTTCATTCCGCCGCGCGCCAAAATGATCGGGGGACTGTCCGCCGCGACCGTCGACCAGCTCCCCGTCGCCGTCCTCGTGCACGCCGGCGACGAATTGATCCACGCGAACCCGGAGTTCATGCGACTGACCGGCTACAACACGCTTGAGGAATTAAGCGAGGTGGGCGGCATCGATGCGCTGCTGCAGCGCTCGGAGCTCGAAGGCAGCGCCGGCAGCTCCGGCTCGATGATGCTGGTAACGGCCGACGATAGTCTCATTCCAGTCACGGCACGGCTGCAGTCCATTCGCTGGGAAGAAAGCAGCGCCTTGATGCTCGCCCTGATGCCGGCAGCAAGTGATGCGGTGGTTCCGACGCGACCTGTGCCGCCTGCGGAGCCCCGCTCCTTCGAAAGGATGCTGGAGAAGGTCGCCAAGCTGCAGGTGGAGGTCGAGGAGCTGCGGTCGATCCTCGAAACGGCAACAGACGGGGTCGTGGTGATCGGCGCGGAGGGTGACATCCGTTCGATGAATCGCTCCGCCAGCGCGCTTTTTAATTACGACGAGGACGAAACCCGCGGGAAGCCGTTCGTCATGCTGTTTGCGCATGAGAGCCAGAAGGCTGTACTCGACTACCTCGGCGGCCTGTCGGGCCATGGCGTCGCAAGCGTGCTCAACGATGGCCGCGAAGTGATCGGACGCGAGGCCGGCGGCGGTTTTGTGCCGCTCTTCATGACGATGGGACGGCTCACCTCCTCCAGCGGCTATTGCGCGGTCATTCGCGACATTACCCAATGGAAACGCACGGAAGACGAACTTCGAAACGCCAAGAGCGCTGCGGAGACCGCCAACGAACACAAGACGGATTTCTTGGCGCGTGTCAGCCACGAGATTCGCACACCGCTCAATGCAATCATCGGCTTTTCCGACATGATGGCAACCGAGCGCTTCGGTCCCATCGGGCATCCGCGCTATGTCGAATACGCCAATGACATCGGTCGTTCCGGCCGCCACGTCCTCGACATCGTCAACGACCTGCTGGACATCTCGAAGATCGAGGCCGGGGAAATGGAACTGGACTTCGGCGCCATCGACCTGAACAATGCGATTTCGGAGGCAGTTTCGTTGCTCCAACCGCAGGCAAACAGCCAACGCGTGATCATCCGCACCGCCCTCTCCCAGGCTGTGCCCGATGTCGTTGCGGATCTTCGCTCGATCAAGCAGATCGCGCTCAACGTCCTTTCCAACTCGATCCGGTTCACGCCGGCTGGGGGGCAGATCGTCGTATCAACCTCCTACGAGGCAAACGGCAGCGTCGTCTTGCGCGTGCGTGATACCGGTGTCGGCATGACGCGCAGCGAACTCGAGCAGGCCATGAAGCCATTCCGCCAGGTTTCCGCACAGTCGCGACACCGCGGTGACGGCACGGGGCTTGGCCTGCCGCTCACCAAGGCGATGGTAGATGCCAACCGCGCGATTTTCGCGATTAGCTCCGCACCCAACGAAGGAACATTGGTCGAGATCGCCTTCCCGTCGCAGCGGGTCCTCGCAGGCTGAACAAAAGAAGGCAGCCAAAAGGCTGCCTCAGAGTTTGGGTGCTGTTCAACAAGGGCTTAGTCAGTCCAACATCATGTTTTGGGAGCCAACCGCTCCGGCTGCATCGTTCATGCGCAGCCCCAAGTTGAATTCACTTCTGACCAACGTCTCTTAACAAAAGGTTGCCACGGTCCTCAATCTCTCAAAGGTGAAAGCTTGTAACCGGCTCGTTATTTCTCTCGGTCAGATACGCAATTCCTCGAGCCCCGCAAACAGCTCCAGTGCCTCTGGATTGGCGAGCGCCTCCTTGTTCTTGACCGGCCGGCCGTGGACGATTTCGCGCACGGCAAGCTCGACGATCTTGCCCGACTTGGTGCGGGGAATATCACTGACGGCAACGATCTTCGCAGGTACGTGGCGAGGCGAGGCGCCGGTGCGAATGCGGCTCTTGATCGCCTTCGTCAATTCCTCGGTAAGGGCTGCGCCGGGCGCCAGGCGAACGAAGAGAACGACTCGGACGTCGTCATCCCATTCCTGGCCGATGCAGAGCGCTTCTGCGACTTCGCCCATCTGCTCCACCTGGTTGTAGATCTCGGCCGTTCCGATGCGGACGCCGCCGGGGTTGAGCGTGGCGTCGGATCGTCCATGAATGACGATGCCGTTATGCTCTGTCCACTCGGCAAAGTCGCCGTGGCACCAGACGTTGTCGAAACGCTCGAAATAGGCTGCCTTGTACTTTGCGCCGTCCGGATCGTTCCAGAACATCACGGGCATCGAAGGGAAGGCCTTGGTGCAAACGAGTTCGCCCTTTTCCTGCCGAACCGGCTTGCCGTCGTCATCCCAGACATCCATCGCCAGACCAAGGCCGGGGCCTTGGATCTCGCCACGCCAGACCGACTGCAAAGGATTACCGAGGACGAAACAGGAGACAATGTCCGTCCCTCCGGAAATGGAAGCGAGTTGCACGTCTTCCTTGATACCTTCATAGACGAAGGTGAAGCCCTCGGGCGAAAGCGGTGATCCGGTCGACGTCATCAGCCGCAGGCTGGAAAGGTCGTGGCTTGTTCGTGGTGTCAGCCCGCTCTTGCGGACCGCGTCGATATACTTCGCCGACGTTCCAAAAACGGCGAACTTCTCGGTTGCGGCAAAGTCGAACAGCACATTCCCATCGGGCGCGAAAGGCGAGCCATCGAAGAGGCAGACAGTGGCCCCGACCGCCAGTCCGCTTACCAGCCAGTTCCACATCATCCAGCCGCACGTGGTGAAATAGAAGAGCTTTTCGCCGGGTTGAATGCCGCAATGCAGCCGGTGTTCCTTGAGATGTTGCAACAATGTGCCGCCGGCGGAGTGCACGATGCACTTCGGAACGCCGGTCGTTCCCGACGAGAAGAGAATATAGAGGGGATGGGAAAACGGCAGCCGCGTGAACTCGACCGGACGTGGTTCAAAGGACGCAATGAAGTCTTCCAGCGTCTTGCCACCCGGTGTCTCGTTGACAACAGAGGCTGCATCGCCGGCATAGTGGACGACGAGGCAGGGCACGCCAAGTTGCCTTGTCACGGCCGCGACCTTGGTCTTCACATCCTGCAGCTTGCCGCCGTACCAATAGGCGTCACAGGCGATAAAGAGCTTCGGCTCGATCTGACCAAACCGATCGAGCACGCCCTGCTCCCCGAAGTCTGGCGAACACGACGACCAGATCGCGCCGATCGAAGCGGCGGCCAGCATACAGGCCACCGTTTCCGGCATGTTCGGCATCATCGCCGCAATGCGATCCCCGGAGCCGACGCCCATCGCCTTGAACGCCTGCTGCAGCCTGGAAACTAAATCGCGCAGCCGATCCCAGCTCCAGCGGTCGGCGACCTTGTCCTCGCCGCGAAAAATCAGGGCATCGTCGGCGCCTTCTTGGCAAAGCAGATTCTCGGCAAAATTCAGGGTGGCATCAGCGAAGAAGCGCGCATCCAACATGACATCGCCATTGATAAGCGCCGGCATTCCGCGCTCGCCTTTGACACCGCAGAAGTCCCAGACGGATGTCCAGAACCGCTCCCGATCAGCGACAGAAAATGCGTGCAGTTCGCCATAGCCTGCCAGTGAGAGCCCAAAGTCGCGGTTGCACTTCTTCATGAAGGCATACATCGGACTTGCCTCGATCGATGCCTGAGATGGCACCCAAAGTGGCTTATCGTCGCGCATTCGACACTCCTTCTGTTCGCTCGCCTATATACAATGCAATATCAGCTTATAAAGGCAGTGACGAGCACGGCCAGCGGCATGTATTTGCAAGCAAACGGCATTTGATATATCCGGCATTTCAGAGCATTAAGGGCAATTACCCAAAGAGACTGGCGGATTATATGGGGACGTCACGACAGCCGCGGTGGTGGAACAAAATCAGGCCAGTGACCGGCTGGTTGCCAAGCTTTGCGAGGCTGGTAACAGTCACGCTGCTCGTTGTCTTGTCTATCTTCGTCGCGCTTCGGGTGGCCGCCCCCTATCTGATTTCCACCGGCCTTGTTCGATCCGGCATTGAGGATGCGCTTTCGAAATGGGCAGGCTATCGTGCAGAGATCGCCGGCAAGCCGGTCATCGAATTCTGGCCGACGCCTCGGATTATCCTCAGCAAGATCTCCGTTCGCCAGAAAGACGACGGCGCCAAGCTGCTTGGAACGGTCGAAAGCCTTTCCGCCGAATTCAGCCTGATTGACGCGATCAGAGGGCGTGCAAGCTTCCACGAGTTCCATCTTCTGCGCCCCAACCTGCTGCTGACGCGTGAAAGCAGCGGCGTGATCGACTGGACCAATGAGGGGCTTCTGGCAAAGGCGATCGCCAATGCGCGCGAAGAAGGCGGAAGAGAAGTCCTCGACAAAAAACTGGATGCCGCCATCGGGGCGATTACCGTTGAGGACGGGACAGTGAATGTCGCCGACGTCGCCAGCGGCAGGACGTTCCGTTTCGACGGCGTGACGGCCGATGTCAGCTGGCGCAAACTGTCGAGCCCAATCACCGCCGTGCTGATCGCACGGACGAGCGGACAGGATTTGAAGCTCGATTTTTCCTCCCGCAGCCCGTTGCTCATCTTCGGCGGCAAGAGCGCGGAGATGACGGCGTCGCTGACTTCCGGCCTGCTTACAGCGCGGTTCCAAGGGGTGGCAAATATCTCGCATCTCTTCGACCTCTCCGGCAACATGGCGCTCAGCATCCCCGACATGCCGGCACTGCTGACATGGGTCGACCGATCGCTGCCGGGTATCGCGACCCTTCGGACCTTCTCGCTCGAGACGGATGTCGCGTCGGTGCCGAACGGCTTCCGCTTCGACAATGTCAACATGAGCATGAATGGATCGAATGCGCGCGGTGCGATGGATGTGGCCTTTCCACCGGGCAAGCGCGCCAAGCTTGGTGGCACGCTCGCTTTCGACCAAATGAACTTCCGGTCGCTGTTCGATGCGTTTATCCTGCGCCTGGCCGCCGGTGAGGCGGATGGACCGCCCGATGGCGGACTTCTGCAAAAGCTGGACCTCGACCTGCGGCTTTCCGCCAAGCAGGCGCTGGTGGAGCCTTTCACGCTATCGGACGTCGGGGCCAGCATCATCGTTTCCAGCAACGAGGCGAAGTTCGACATCGGCGACAGCCAATTCGAGGGCGGCGAACTATCTGCTCACTTGGAGGCGATGCGTGGAGATTTCGACGGCGGTGGCAGATTGCAACTGTCGATCCGGGGTGCCGACTTTGCCGGCCTGATCGAGCGGCTTCAGCTCCAAGGACCGCTGCCGCTTGCAACGGGTTCTCTGGACATGTCGGTGAAGACATCGATGCCGCTCTGGAAGGCTGGGGCCAGCGACGTGACGGGAAGGATCGCCTTCCGCGCGCGGTCGGGCTCACTTCCAGGATTTGATGCGGAAGCGGTGCGCGAAGAGGCAGCACGAGCCGACTTCTTTCCCTTGAATTCAGTATCCCATCGCGCCTTCGCTTTCGACAATTTCGACATCACCGCGGACCTCGCGGACGGCGCAGCGACAATCCACGGGGCACGGATCGAGGGACCGCAGCAGACGCTGATCCTTTCGGGCGTCATTCCTTATCGGTCGAGTGGATTGGCCTTGTCGGGAACGATCGAGGCGACCGACCCAACGGTATCACCGAGCTTGCCGCCTCTGCCATTCTTCGTTGGCGGTGCGTGGCCGGAGCCGGTTATCTCGCCTGCCCCGGTCACGCAGCAGGGGTCGACCAAATAGTCACGGCGCGTTTGCCGCCGCACGCTCGTCCCGCTCGCGCTGCAGTTCGCGGCGCTTCGTGATCGTCGATGCACAGATGACGCCAATCGCCACGATGCCGATCAGAATAGTGCAGACCGCATTGATCTCGGGCGTTACCCCGAGGCGGACCTGGCTGTAGATCTTCATCGGCAGCGTCGTCGCTCCGGGGCCGGAGGTGAAGCTCGCGATGACAAGGTCATCCAGCGACAATGTGAAGGCGAGAATCCAGCCGGAAAGCACTGCAGGCGCAATAATCGGCAGCGTGATTTCGAAGAACGTCCGCACGGGCGGCGAGCCGAGATCCTGGGCTGCCTCCTCGATCGATCGGTCGAAGCTCAGCAGCCGCGATTGCACGACAACGGCAACGAAGCACATGGTCAGCGTCGTGTGCGCCAGCGTGATCGTCCAGAAGCCGCGGTCCAGGCCGATTGCGACGAAGAGCAGCAGAAGCGACAGGCCGGTGATCACCTCGGGCATGACCAGCGGCGCGTACACCATGCCGGAAAACAGCATGCGCCCGCGAAAGCGCGTGTAACGCACCAGAGCGATCGCGGCGAGCGTTCCGAGGATCGTTGCCGCGGTGGCCGAGAGTATCCCGACGCGGATCGTCACCCAGGCCGCATCGAGCAAAGCCTGATTATGAAGGAGCGAGACGTACCATTTGGCCGAAAAGCCACCCCAGACGGTCACGAGTTTCGACTCGTTGAAGGAAAACACGACCAGAAGAACGATCGGCAGGTAGAGAAACGCGAAGCCGAGCGCGACGGAAGCGACGTTGAAACGGGTCCATCTCAGCATGTCTATCTCCCCTGCTCATCGGCCTTGGCCTGCGCGTTCTGGAAGAACACGATCGGGATCACCAGGATCAGCAGCAGGATGGTCGCGACCGCCGAGGACACTGGCCAGTCGCGGTTGGAATTGAATTCGTTCCACAACGTCTTGCCGATCATCAGCGTCTGCGATCCGCCAAGGAGATCGGGGATAACGAACTCGCCGACAGCGGGGATAAACACCAGCATGCAGCCGGCGACGACGCCGGGCAGCGACAGCGGGAAAGTCACTCGCCAAAACGCGCTGATCGGCGTGCAGCCAAGATCCTGCGCAGCTTCGATCAAGGTGCCATCCATCTTTTCCAGCGAGGAGTAGAGCGGCAGGACCATGAACGGCAGGTAGGAATAGACGATGCCGATATAGACCGCGACGTTGGTGTTCAGGATGATCAGAGGGGTGTCGATGACGTGCAGCGATAGCAGAAGCTGATTGAACAATCCTTCCGGCTTCAGGATCGCGATCCAGGCGTAGACCCGGATAAGGAAGCTCGTCCAGAACGGCAGGATGACCAGCATCAGCAGCGTCGGACGAATGCTGCGCGGCGCCTGTGCCATGCCGTAGGCGATCGGATAGGCGATCAGCAGCGTCAGGAACGTCGAGATGCCGGCGATCACCAGGCTCGATATGTAAGCGTTCACATAGAGCGGATCATCGATGAGGTAGCTATAGTTGTCGAAGGAAAAGGTGCCGACTTTTTCCCAGAAACCGGCCAAGCCATCACCGAGCGAAAAAACCGGCTCGTAGGGGGGCATGGCGATTGCCGTCGTCGACAGCGATATGCGGAAGACGATGAAGAACGGCGCCAGGAAGAACAGCAGCAGCCAGACATAGGGAACGATGATGACCAGGCGATTGTAGAAAGCGGAACCGAGCTTGCCCATGGTTCAATCCTTGAGAAGGACGCCGGCATCCTCGGCGAAGGTGATCCAGACTTCCTGATCGTAAGTAAACGGATCGTCGACGGCGCGTTGGGCATTGAGAAGCGAGGCCTTGACCACTTTGCCGCTCGTCAGCTTCACGTGGAAAACCGTCATGTCGCCGAGATAGCCGATGTCCCACAGTTCCCCGGAGGCCGCGTTCACCTTTGGATTGGCAGGCGGCTTGCGTGAAACCTTGAGCTTTTCCGGACGGATCGCGAAGCCGACAGACGAGCCCATGGTCGGCTTTTCGGGGGTGACGACGCTGATCGAGAAATCTTGGTCGACGGCAATCTCGACGGTGCTGTCATTCGCGCTCGCGACCTTGCCATCGAAGATGTTCACGTCACCGATGAAGTCAGCAACAAAGCGGGAGTTCGGCGCCTCGTAGATCTCGGCCGGCGTCGCCACCTGGACGACCTTGCCGTGGCTCATCACCGCAATTCGATCGGCCATGGTCATCGCCTCTTCCTGGTCGTGGGTGACCACGACAAAGGTCAGGCCGAGGTTCTGCTGCAGATCCATGAGCTCGAACTGCGTTTCCTCACGCAGCTTCTTGTCCAGCGCGCCAAGCGGCTCGTCGAGCAGTAGCACCTTCGGCCGCTTGGCGAGCGAACGCGCCAGAGCAACGCGCTGGCGCTGGCCACCAGACAGCTGGTTCGGCTTGCGCGCGGCGAACTTTTCGAGCTTCACCATCTTCAGCATCTGCAGAACGCGCTCGGCAATCTCCTCCTTCGGCATGCCATCCTGGCGCAGGCCGAAGGCGATATTCTTTTCCACGGTCATATGCGGAAAGAGCGCGTAGGACTGAAACATCATGTTGACCGGCCGCTTGTAGGGCGGCGTGCCGGCAAGGTTTGTGCCGTCGAGGACGATTTCGCCCGAAGTCGGCTGCTCGAAGCCTGCAAGCATGCGCAGCAGCGTCGATTTTCCGCAGCCGGAAGCCCCGAGCAAAGCAAAGAATTCGCGGTGATAGATATTCAAAGACAGGTCGTCGACGGCCGTGAAGTCGCCAAATCGCTTCGTGACGTTGTTGAACGATATAAACGGCTTCGATGCCGGGTCTGTCCACGGTGAAAAGGAACGGCGGATATTGCCAAGTGACTTCATATTGTGCCCCGAAAAGTCATTCTAAGAGCCGGCTTCCCCGAGGCCGGCACGGAAAGAAAAGGCCCGGGCGTTACCGGCCGGGCCTAATCTTCGTTATTGGCCGGTGACGACTTTCGTCCAGATCCGGGTCGCGGTGCGCTGCGTTTTCGGATCCCATGGTGTGACGCTGTAGAGCTTCTTCATTACGTCCTCGCTCGGATAGACCGACGGGTCGTCAAGGACTTCCTTGTCGATGAATTGCTGCGACGCCTTGTTGCCGTTGGCGTAGAACACATAGTTGCTGGCCTTGGCGATGACCTCAGGCTTCATCATGTAGTTGAGGAATTCGTGCGCCTCGGCGACGTGCTTGGCATCCGCCGGGATCGCCATCATGTCGAACCACATCTGCGCGCCCTGTGACGGAATGGAATAACCGACTTCGACGCCATTCTTGGCTTCGGTCGCGCGGTTGGCGGCCTGGAAGATGTCGCCGGAGTAACCGAACGCGATGCAGATATCGCCGTTAGCCAAGGCGTTGATATATTCCGAGGAATGGAACTTGCGGACGAAGGGCCTTACCTTTTCCAGCAGTTCGCCGGCCTTCTGCAGATCGGCCGGCTTGCTCGAATTGGGGTCAAGGCCGATATAGGTCAAGGCCGACGGCATGACGTCCTTTGGTGCATCCAACATATAGATGCCGCAATCCTTGAATTTTGCCGCAACCGCCGGATCGAAGATTGCTTCAAGGCCCGGCGCCTTTGCGTCGGGTCCGAGGATCTCGGCGACCTTCTTCTTGTTGTAACCGATGCCGTTGGTGCCCCACATGTAGTCCACGGCGTATTCGTTGCCGGGGTCGTACATCGCGGTGCGCTGCTGGATCATATCCCACATATTGGAGAGGTTCGGCAGCTTGGATTTGTCGAGCTTCTGGAAGACGCCCGCCTGGATCTGGCGTTGAAGGAAGTCACCGCTCGGCACGACCACGTCGTAACCGGTGCCGCCAGCGAGCAGCTTTGTTTCAACCGTCTCGTTGGAATCGAAGGTGTCGTAGACGACCTTGATGCCGGTTTCCTTGGTAAAGTCTTCTAGGATGGAGCTGTCGATGTAGTCCGACCAGTTGTAGATGTTGACCACACGCTCCTGCGCAAAGGACGGCGCAGCGGCGAACGCGAGTATAACGGCGCCCGCTGCAAGTCTTGCGATTACTGACCTCATGCTATCTCCTGTTTTCTTCTTGCTTTGCGGTGCCGTTTGCGGACGCCGCCCCTCTGGTTTTGCAGGCAGACTAGAAAGGTTTTCGAGAGCCCACAAGCGCAAAAACCAGTAGTCTCAATCATTTCACAGTCATTGAAAGTCGAAGCTGCTGAGGCCTGTAACCATCTCATCGAGGCCTAGCGGTCGTGTGACGGGTGGTTCAGCGCGCGAGAGGCAACCGCGCCGCTCGCACAAGCGGCAGGCGGGTCCGATCAGGACCGGCTGCTGCGCAGTTACAACCTGACCATAGACCGACGCTTCACCGGTCGCCGCCTCGCAGCAGAGTAGTAATGCCGTGCGCCTCACCCGCTCGCCGAACGCAACGTTCGGCCCCTCGAGCGTCCGGGCGACGGTGAGGTAGCGACCGCCATCCGGCAGTTCGACCGTTTCGGCAAGAATCTGGCCGGGCTGAAGGAAGGCCGCATGAATGTTCAGCTTGGGACAGCCGCCGCCAAAACGCGAATGCGGGAAGCCCTGCGCTCCCGCACGCCGCAGCCGGTGGCCGGCCGCATCGATCTCCATCATGAAGAATGGAATGCCGGAGGCACCCGGACGCTGCAGCGTGACCAGCCGGGCCGCCGTCTGCGCATAGGAAACGCCGAAGCGCGAGCGAAGGATGTCGACATCGTATCGGCTGGCTTGTGCTGCAGAGAGGAATGGCGCATAGGGCATGGCGAGCGCCAACGCGCCGTAACGAGAGAGTTCGAAGCGCGCTATCCGCTTCGCCTCCGGCGTCAACAGCGCCAGACCGTCGAGCTCCGCCAGGATCGCATCGCGCAAGGCGAGCGTCGCAACCTCGATGGCGACCTCGTGCGCCTGATCGGCCGGCGACAGTCGCTCGGAGACGAAGAGACGCATCGAGTGCCGGTCGAAGCGGCGCCGCAGGTCGGGCATGACATGAACTGGAAGGACACGCACACTGATCCCGCGCTCCGCCCCGAGCCACTCCTTGAAAGCCGCCGGCAAATCACGCACCTCGGCAAAGCGGGCCAGGAAGGCCTCTGCCGCTGCCTCCAACTCAGGGAAATAGGCGGAGCGCCGCTCTAGAACATCGCGGACTTCGTCGGCTGGAAGCCGCGCGCCCGCCAGCGGCATTTGTCCCGGTCCCGCTGTCAGGGACGTCAGGTCCGACAAGCGGCTCGCCTGTTCGCTGTAGGCGCGGTACAGCTTGATGATGCCACTGGCCGCGTTGGGCGCTGCTTCCGCGACCTCGACGAGCTCCTGATCGCCGGGTAGTTCGCCCGCCAGCAGCGGATCCGCAAAAATCTCCCTCAGTTGATCGAGACTGCCGCCACTGCCTTCCCTCAGCTCCTCCAGATCGACCTTGTAGACCGAAGACAGCTTCAGGAGCAGTTGCACGGTCAGTGGCCGCTGGTTGCGCTCGATAAGGTTGAGATAGGACGGAGAGATCCCGAGCGCCTCGGCCATCGCGGACTGGGTCAAGCCGAGACCGTTTCTAATGCGCCGAACCTTTGGTCCCGCAAAGATCTTGCGCTCCGCCATGTGACAATCCTTTACAAAACTTCGACGCGCGACATTTACAATATTTTACAAATTCACAAAGCGAACCTGTCAAAGCTTTGCATCCTAACTCGTTTTCGCCCGCTATACCATAGATAACTCTGGCTTTTCTCAGGGATTTGTAAATTCTGTCAATCATCCAGACCGACCACATAATCTACAAGGAGCATGAGATGACAGAATTTGACAAGCTGCACCGGGATCTTCCGGCAGGACGTTTCAACGGGGTCGAGCGTCCCTACTCGATCGATGACGTCAAGCGGCTGCGCGGCTCCGTCGAACTACGCCATACCCTCGCCGAAATGGGCGCCAAGCGGCTGTGGCAACTTCTGCATCAGGATGATTTCGTCAACGCCCTCGGCGCGCTCTCCGGTAATCAGGCGATGCAGATGGTTCGTGCCGGATTGAAGGCAATCTACCTTTCCGGCTGGCAGGTCGCCGCAGACAGCAATACCGCTTCTGCCATGTACCCGGACCAGTCGCTTTATCCGGCGAACGCCGGGCCAGAGCTTGCCAAGCGGATCAACCGGACCCTGCAGCGCGCCGACCAGATCGAAACATCAGAGCGGAACGGCCTTTCCGTCGAGACCTGGTTTGCGCCGATCGTCGCCGACGCGGAGGCAGGCTTCGGCGGTCCGCTGAATGCCTTCGAGATCATGAAGGCCTATATCGAAGCCGGTGCCGCCGGCGTCCATTTCGAGGATCAGTTGGCGTCCGAGAAGAAATGCGGCCACCTTGGCGGCAAGGTCCTGATCCCGACCGCAGCTCATATCCGCAACCTTGACGCGGCTCGCCTCGCAGCCGATGTCATGGGCGTCCCGACGCTCGTCATCGCCCGCACGGACGCCGAGGCCGCCAAGCTGCTGACCTCAGACATCGATGAACGCGACCAACCCTTTGTCGATTATGATGCCGGTCGCACGGTCGAAGGCTTCTATCAGGTTCGCAATGGGCTCGAGCCATGCATCGCACGCGCGGTCGCCTATGCACCGCACTGCGATCTCATCTGGTGCGAGACCTCGAAGCCGGATCTCGAGCAGGCGCGCCGCTTCGCCGAAGGGGTCCACAAGGTGCATCCGGGCAAGCTGCTCGCCTACAACTGCTCGCCGTCGTTCAACTGGAAGAAAAACCTCGATGACGCGACGATCGCCAAGTTCCAGCGCGAACTCGGCGCGATGGGTTACAAGTTCCAGTTCATCACGCTTGCCGGCTTCCACCAGTTGAACTTCGGGATGTACGAGCTCGCCCGCGGCTACAAGGACCGGCAGATGGCCGCCTACTCCGAACTGCAAGAGGCAGAGTTCGCGGCGGAGATTAACGGCTACACCGCGACCAAGCATCAGCGCGAAGTCGGCACCGGTTACTTCGATGCCGTTTCGATGGCCATCACCGGCGGACGTTCGTCGACCACTGCAATGAAAGAATCCACCGAACACGCACAATTCAAACCAGCAGCAGAATGAACGCACCAAGGAGGAGAATGCCATGCCCACGCTTGCACGCGTCAAGGAACGCGCTGAAGAACAGTCCACCTGCATGACCCCGGATCAGCAGACGATGATCCGCATGCTCGCCAACGACCTGCACCGACTGAACCAATCGGTCATGAAGGCAGTCGATGCCGGCGTTTCCGTCGAGATCGTTCGCTCGGCGAGACACCATGGTGGCGACGGGAACTGGGGCGACCTTCTGATCCCCGTCATCGTCGCGGGACGCAGCTGAACGGCACCGGTCGGCGCCCTCAGCTTCGACTGGGGCGCTTGCCCGCGAAGAGATCGACATAGCTCTTCAGCAATTTCGTCATGCGATCGGCAACGGTCCGGATTTCCGGTCGGTGCCGATCCTCGTTGTTCATGACGATCCATTGCCGGTGGCGCAGTTCGGGCAACTCGCCACCAAGACGCTGCAGTGCGGGATCGAGGTCACCGACGAAGCACGGCAAGACGGCCCTACCCGCACCGGCTCTGACCAACTCCGGAAGGGAGCGCGGACGGTTGACTGTCGCAACGATCGAACCGGCTGCATTGCGATGCGGCCAGCGGAGATAGTTCGAGATCGCTTCCTCTTCGGCGACCGCCACCCACCGTTCTTCGGCGCCGTCAGCATTGCGCCTCGTGTAAACTGCATAGGCCACCTCGCCGAGCAGGCGTGCTGCGAGGTTGCTTTCTTCCGGCTCGAAAGCGCGGATGCCGATATCGCTTTCCCTGTAATTGAGGTTGGCGCGCGCTTCGCCGATGGTCAGCGAGACGGCAAAGGCATCGCCGGGCTTGCGGATCGCTGCGAAGTTGTCCGTCAGGAGCCAGGCCACCCAGGTGCCTGCAGCCACCCTTACCGTGGCGCCGACGCTGCCCGCCTGCCGCCAGGCGTCGACCTTGCGGGCCGCAGCCTCCATGTCCTGCAGATGTTCCAGCAGGACCTGGCCGTCCACAGTGAGGCCGTATCCCGTCTGGCTGCGGATGAAGAGAGCCTTGCCGATCTCATGTTCAAGATCGAGCATGCGGCGACCGATCGTGGCCGGACTGAGCCCACTCGACGTGCTGGCGCCCGTCAGCCCGCCGAAGCGCGCGACCTGCACGAATAATTGAAAGGAATCCCATTGAGTGTTTTTCATGAGTGAAAAACATAGTGAGAGAATTCCCGTTTATAAAGCAAATTCCGGGGAATAACTAAGGTGATGCCCAAGATTGAAGGACATCGCCATGATTACTCTCATCGCCATCGCACAGATTGCGGATCTGCTGAACGACAGTCGTGACAAGTATTCGGCAAAAGCCGAAAGCGAATTCTACGAGAGCGTCGGCAACTCCAGTATGGTCCGCTTCGCGGCCTTCCTCATGTCCCCCCGGCTAAACCGCGGGACGCTTCGCCCCCGAGGAAAGGACTCCTGCCGATCCGGACAGATCGGTCACGCCGCCTGCCTTGCGCGGTCATAATCCTGGGCGGCTTCGAACCGGAACTGCTGTACCAACGTCATCAAAGCATCAGCTTCGTTGGCAAGTTTCCTGCTCGCCTCCGTGGTTTCCTCGACCATCGCAGCGTTCTGCTGCGTCATCTGGTCCATCGCATTGACGGCCCCATTGACCTCCTGCAGAGCGGCTGATTGATCCTGGCTTGCCGTCGCGATCGTTTCAACGTGGCTGCTGATCGCAACGATCTCCTGGCTGATCGTTGCAAGCACGGCACCGGTCTTCTGCACGAGGCCCGAGCCTGCCATAACCTCACGCGTCGACTTCTCGATCAGCCCCTTGATTTCGCGCGCCGCGTCGGCGGAGCGCTGTGCAAGCTCGCGCACCTCCTGCGCGACCACGGCAAAGCCCTTGCCCGCCTCGCCGGCCCGAGCCGCCTCGATACCGGCGTTCAGCGCCAAAAGGTTGGTCTGGAACGCAATATCATCGATGACTTCGATAATTTGTTCGATCTGCTTCGATGCCTCTTCGATGCGGTTCATCGCCGCGACCGCGTCGCTGACGACTGCGCCCGAACTATCGGCATTCTTCTTGGTCGCGGACACGGCCTCGTTCGCTTCGCGTGCACGCACCGCGGACGATTTGACGGTCACGGTGATTTGCTCAACTGCAGCTGCGGTCTCCTCCAGGTTAGCGGCCTGTGCTTCCGTGCGCTTCGAAAGCTCGTCGGCAGAGGCCAGCATGGCACCGGAGTTGTTCTGGATCGAAGCGGTGTTGTCGCGAATGCGTGCCAACGTTTCCTGCAGCCGAACGAGGGAGGCATTAAAGTCGACACGGAGCTGCTCGAGGCGACCGACAAATGGTGTCTGGATCGTCTGCGAAACGTCGCCCCCCGCCAGGCGCCCCAGGCCTACAGCCAGCTGGTTGACGGCGAAGTCGATCTGGCCGTCGAGCGCGCGCTTCTCGGCGTCGTTGCGGGCACGCTCATCGTCGCTGAGTTGCCGCTGTTCCGCGGCTTGCACCTCCAGCGTCTGACGGGCGCGCGCATTGTCGCGGAACAGCGCGAGTGCGCGTCCGATCGCACCGAATTCGTTTTGCTTCTCCACGCAAGGGATCGGCCCGTTGAGATTACCGTCGGAAATCGTGTGAATGGTTGCGGTCAGCGCCTCCAGCGGCCTGATGGACGCGCGGATCGCGAAGTAGGCCACCACGCCGACCAGCAGCAAAACTGCGACGCCGACACCGGCCACCAGCATCAGCAGCTGCTGCAGGCTGCTGTAGTAGACCTCCATCGGGATGCCGATGAACAGGATCCCGACGTTCGAACCAGCCGTGTTCTTCACCGGGAAATAGCCCGTCATGAATTTGCGACCGAAAAGGTCAGCGGGACCGTAGTAGGCCTCACCCTTGGCCAACACCGCTTGCGCCGGATGATCCGTGGCAAGCTTCGTGCCGACAGCGCGGTCGCCGTTCTCTTTCTTGACGTTGGTGGAGACGCGGACGTAGTCGCCGCCCTGGCGCTCAAAGACGGTGGCAACGCCGGCGATCGATTGTGCCGTGCGATCGACCAGCACGTGATCGCCGAGTGAAGGAAGCTTCTCTTCTGTCACACTCGCAAGCTCATTGTTGCTGACGTCCACCCTCACTCCGGCATCGCTCGCGCCGTAGAGAACCGCCATCGTCCGGCTCGCGTCCTTTGCGTCGGAAACGGCGCTCGCCATCACGTAGGCGCTCAGATTGTAGTAGGTGACGCAGACGATCGCCGCGGTGCTGAAGGCGAGTAGAACAAGTGTGATGGCAACGATCTGACGTACGATGGAAGCCGAGAACAGGCGCAGCATAGATATCCCCTGAGACATGAGCCTCATGGGTTAGCGCTAAAAATTTAAGGAAAGTCTTCAAAAAATTGACAATTGTCAAAAATTTGAAAAAGGCACGCAACCGATCGAGAAACAGAAAGGGCCCCGGAATACCGGGGCCCTCAAAGCGCTTGTGCCTGCGGTCGCTTTATGCGGCGCGATAGACCGCCGGCTGCGCGTCGCCATCAATCTTGAACTGCTGGATGAGCCGCAGCAGCGAATCCGCCTCGACGGCAAGCTCGCGACTTGCCGCAGTGGTCTCTTCCACCATCGCGGCGTTCTGCTGCGTCATCTGATCCATCTGGTTGACGGTCGCATTGACTTCCTGCAGGGCGTTCGACTGATCGTGGCTTGCACGCGCGATCGTCTCGACATGCTGACTGATCGTGACGATCTGGGCGCTGATCTTTGCGAGCACCGTGCCGGTCTCCTGCACGAACTGCGAACCGGAACTGACCTCTGTCGTCGACTTGTTGATGAGCCCCTTGATCTCCTGCGCTGCGGCAGCGGAGCGCTGCGCCAACTCACGCACTTCCATCGCGACGACGGCGAAGCCCTTGCCGGCTTCACCGGCACGCGCAGCTTCGATTCCGGCGTTGAGAGCCAGCAGGTTGGTCTGGAAGGCGATCTCGTCGATGACGCCGATGATCTGTTCGATCTGGCGGGACGCCCCTTCGATCCGGCCCATCGCGTCGATGGCGTTGCTGACGACGACTGCCGAGTCGTCGGCGCTGCGCTTGGCCTGGCGGACGATTTGGTCCGCATCCTTGGCTCGCTCCGCGGAAGACCGGACCGTCACCGTGATCTGTTCAACCGCAGCAGCGGTCTCTTCCAGCGAGGCAGCCTGCTGCTCGGTGCGCTTGGAGAGATCTTCCGCCGACTGGGCCATCTGGTTGCCATTGCCCTGGATCATCTCGACGTTATCGCGGATCTGGCTCATCGTCGCCTGCAGGCGCATCATCGAACCGTTGAAATCCTGGCGAAGCTGTTCAAGGCGGCCGATGAACGGCGTCTCGATCGTGGTCGAAATGTCGCCCTGCGACATCCGTTCGAGGCCGGACGCGAGCGCGTTGACGGCAAACTCGATCTGGCGGTCCATCTCCCGCTTCTCGGCATCGTTGCACTGGCGCTCATGCTCGGCTGCGGCGCGCTCTTCCTCACTCTGCTCCTCGATACGGATTTTGGAGATCGCGTTCTCCTTGAAGATACCGAGCGCGCGAGCCATGTCGCCGATTTCGTCGTGCCGCAGATGGCCCGAGATGTTGGTATCGAGAACGCCGTCGGCAATGCGACGCATCGCTGCGGTGATCTGGCCGATCGGGCGCTGCAGCGTCAGAACAAGCGCGATGCCGCCGATGATCGAGACGAGAATGCCGAGGCCGGTCGTCAGCACCGAGATGCCGTTTGCCTGCGTGCGTTCGGCACCGGCGCTCTGCTTTTGCAGCTCGGCGAAGGTTGTCAGCTGGCCCCAGACAGCATCGAGTTGCTGGCGAGCGGAAGCGTAGTCGGCAACGCGCTGGTTGATCGTGTCGACCAGGCTCTGGGCATCCTTGTCCATGGAGGCAAGGGCTGGCGACATCGCAGCGACGATGTCTTCCGCGAAGTTCATGCCTTTCGCACTGGCAAGCAGGGTGTTGAGGTTGGTGCCGAGCGTCGCGATCTCCTGGTGCAGGCGAACGCGGTTTTCCTTGCCCGGCTTCGCGGCGAATTCGCCCAGAACGAGTTGCAGCGAGTAGATCGCGCTCTCCAGACGGCGCGTGTCTTCGAGAACCGAGTTCGTCTGCGCAATGCGGCTGTCCAGCTCGACGAAGGTCGTCGTCGCTTCACGCATCATCTGCGTTGCCGTCAGCTGAGTATAGGTCGACATCTGACGAAAGCGGGACACGAGCCGACCGAGATTGGCAATCGCCTCATCGGTGCCGGCGTCGGCGGCAGTCGCCTGCGCCTTGACGTCGCTAATCGTCTGCGAAAGCGACTGCGTCATGCTCTTCTGGTTCTGCGGCACGGAAATCTCGATCAGGCGCTGAGCCTTGGCGATCGCAGGAATGGCATCGGTTACGACCTTGAGCTTGTCAGCTGGCAGTTGGGCCTTGTTGAAGTCGCCCATAACGGTCGCCAGCGTATCGCCGCCCTTCAGCAGACGATCCGCCGCGCGCAGCGTCGCCGTGGCGTTGCCCTCGTCCTTGCGGATGTTTTCCTCAAGCTGCTGGGCATCGTAGTTGACGTTGAAGCGGCTGGTAATCATTACCTTCTGCGCGTCGTCGATCGACTTGCGCAGGGCAAGTTCCTGCTCATGCAGGGTCCAGAGCTTGCCGACAGTATCGGAAATCCCCGAGGTGCCATCTGTCGCGGCCCGCAGGTTGTCGCGGCCACCATTATCGCCGATCTGCTTCAGCGTCGCGTTCAGCGTGCCTTGCTGTGTCTTGATGTCCCCGTAAAGCTTGTCACGGGCTTCCTGGCTGGTGATTTGCAGGAAATCGTCCATGGAGCCGTAAAGATCCTTGAACCCGCTCAGCGACTGCAGCACGCTATTGGAGATTTCCATGCGTCCTTGCAGCATGCCCGAAGCATAAAGCCCCGTCAGGCCGACTGCCGAAATGCTGACAACGAACGGCAACACAAAAATCAGGACCTTGGTTTTGATCCTGAAGCGGGAAAGAATCTTATCAATCAACATGGCGGTTCCGGCCTTCCATACACCACTCCTCCCGCCAGCCGCCTGATGGGCGCCGACCGAGTGCATTGAGCTGCTTAAATTGGAACAATTGGAGTCCCGGCCGGGACCGGGCGGCAGTCATTGCCAACTCGCTTCACGCGCATGCGTAAGCGCCCAAATTATTGAGCGAATGTTGCAGAGGATGTCTTAATTTTCGGATAAGCGAAAACTATGGAAAAGCGCATTCAAATCGATTTATCCGCGCGATAGCCAGCGGGACAAACTACTTCATGCAGCCGCCAAAAGAACTCGGGGGATGTCAGAGCCAACGTGCGAGGAGAAGAGCGGCCACAGCGGCCAACGCGCTGGCAGAGATGACGAGATAACGCAAGGCAACGAGCTTTTTGTCCGGCTTAGCCTGGGCGATTGCAATGGCGCGTGCGCGTCGAGCGTTCTTGTTCATTTGCAGAACCTCACTTCATCTCTGGCATAACAATCCAACAAAACGTCTTGCTGGTAAAGCTTTATTTAGGAAGCGCTTTTCCAACTGTTCATGAGGCAGGATGGCGCACCCAGTTTAAGAACTCTTGAATCGGCCAGATAGTTTCACGTCTACAAAGATTCGCCGGCAATAAAGCCAGACGCCCAGGCCCATTGAAAATTATAGCCGCCGAGCCAGCCGGTTACATCGACGCATTCGCCGATAAAATAGAGGCCCGGAACCTCCTTCGCCGCCATGGTCCGGGAGTCGAGTGCCGCGGTATCGATGCCGCCAAGCGTCACTTCGGCGGTTCTGTACCCTTCCGAACCCGATGGCTTGATCTTCCAGCTCTGCACGGCCTCGGCGAGGCGCAGCAGCGTCTTGTCGGAAAGGTCCGCCATGTGGCCGACAATACCCTCCCGGTCAGTCAGGTGTTGCGCGAGTCGCTTGGGGAGTATCTCGGCCAGCGCCGTCTGAGCGGACTGCCGACCGTTTGCCCTCTTCGCCGCCTTCAAATGCTCAAGGAGATCAATGTCGGGCTCGATGTCGACGGTGATATCGTCGCCCTCGCGCCAATAGGATGAAATCTGCAGGATCGCGGGGCCGCTCAGGCCGCGGTGCGTGAACAACAGCGCTTCGCGAAAGGCGGTCTTGCCGTGGCGTATTTCGGCGGGTGCGGATATCCCCGATAGTTCGGAAAGATTTTCGAGCGTGGCCTGATCCATGGTCAGTGGTACGAGGCCAGGCCGCGTCTCCACCAGAGGAAGGCCGAACTGCTCGGCGATACGATAGGCGAGGCCGGTCGCACCCATCTTCGGGATCGACTTGCCGCCGGTCGCAATGACCAGCGAGCGGCATTCGTATGTACTCTCCGACGTCGCGATACGAAAGCCCTCGTCGCTTTTCTCGACATCAACGATCTCGGTACGCAGATGCAGAGCTGCGCCTGCGGCCTGCATCTCGTCGAGAAGCATCCGGATAACATCCTTGGCGGTGTCATCGCAGAATAGCTGCCCAAGCGTCTTCTCATGCCAGGCGATCCGGTGGCGATCGACCATGGCGATGAAATCCGATGGCGTGAAACGCGCCAGCGCCGACTTGCAGAAATGCGGATTGGCGGAGAGGAAGCTCTTCGGGCTGGTATGAATGTTGGTAAAGTT
Organism: Rhizobium sp. BK176; assembly: GCF_024808055.1. Classification (NCBI taxonomy): domain Bacteria; kingdom Pseudomonadati; phylum Pseudomonadota; class Alphaproteobacteria; order Hyphomicrobiales; family Rhizobiaceae; genus Rhizobium; species Rhizobium sp. BK176. Next base: position 625,661 of record NZ_JANUBV010000002.1, read on the forward strand.
GCAGCGCCCGCCACCCGAAATGCGGATCTTCTCGCCCGGCGACTTCGCATGATCGAGAACGATGACCGAGCGGCCGCGCTGAGCGGCGCGAATGGCGCACATCATGCCGGCGGCGCCCGCGCCGAGGACGATCACATCGCATTTTCGCTGCAAAACCACTTCCCTTGTCGAAAGGCGTCTTCTTTTTCCATCATTGGGCGAAAGTCAACGTGCCACCCTCTCGCCAATTGCCAAACTCCGGTTATGATGCCGCCACGATCAACGCAAACCGGTGTGTCATGTCCCCAAAAAAGACGACGCTGAAGCCTGCCAGAAACGTACCCGCCTCGAAAAAAACTCCCCCGGACCCCGGACATCAGCGCGGCGTGGCAAACTGGAAGGAAGCGGCGCAGTTCTTGCGGGCACGCGGCATCGAGGACATCGAATGCATCACGCCGGACCTCGCCGGCGTGCCGCGTGGCAAGATGATGCCGAGTTCGAAGTTCACCTCGAACACCTCGCTTGCGCTGCCTTCGGCGATCTATCGCCACACCATCTCCGGCGAATATCCTGACGAAACGGAAAGCTTCCGCTACGAGCCACGGGACAGCGACCTGAAGCTGGTGCCCGATCTTTCGACGCTTTCCGTCGTCCCTTGGGAAACCGACCCGACGGCGCAGGTGATCTGCGATATTGTTAGCGTGGATGGGGAAGAGGTTCCCTATACACCGCGAAACGTCCTGAAGCGCGTGCTGAAGCTCTATGGCGACCGCGGCTGGAAACCGATCGTGGCGCCAGAGATCGAATTCTATCTCGTTGCCAAGAACGACGACCCTGATTATCCGCTGCATCCGCCGAAGGGCCGCTCCGGCCGCTCGATCCTCGGCGGTCAGGGCTATTCGATCGCCGGCATCAACGAGTTCGACGAACTGATCGACGACATCTATCACTTCTCGGAAAAGCAGGGCCTCGAGATCGACACGCTGATCCACGAGGAAGGTCCGGCGCAGCTCGAAATCAACCTGCGCCACGGCAATCCGATCGAGCTTGCCGACCAGGTGTTTCTGTTCAAGCGCACCATCCGCGAAGCGGCGATGAAGCATGGCATCTATGCCACCTTCATGGCCAAGCCGATGCAGGGGCAGCCGGGTTCGGCGATGCACATCCACCAATCGGTGGTCAACAGCGAGACGGGCAAGAACATCTTCTCGAACCCCGATGGTTCTGCCTCTCGCGAATTCTTCCATTTCATCGGCGGCCTGCAGAAATACGTGCCGAGTTCAATGGTGATGCTGGCGCCCTATGTGAACTCCTATCGGCGACTGACACCCGACATGTCGGCGCCCGTCAACAACGCCTGGGGCTACGACAACCGCACGACGGCGTTCCGCGTGCCGGTGTCCGACCCGCAGGCACGGCGCGTGGAAAACCGGCTGCCGAGTTCGGATGCCAATCCATACCTCGCGCTTGCGGCCTCGCTCGCCTCCGGCCTGCTCGGTATCATGAAGGGCATCGAACCGACAGCGCCGACAGAGGATACCGCAAACGAGGGCTCGATCGACCTGCCGCGCGGCCTGCTGGAAGCGGTCGCGCTAATGGAAGACGAGGAGGCCTTCGAGGAAGTGTTCGGCAAAGAGTTCCTCGGCATCTATGCTGGCGTGAAGCGTGGAGAGTTCGAAACCTTCATGCAGGTGATCAGCCCCTGGGAGCGCGAATTCCTTCTGCTGAACGTGTAGGGAGGGCTCAGTCATGACATCGCAGGAGAGATGGCAGAGCCCCATTGCGCCCGGCATTTCGTGGTATCAGGCCACCTCGGGCGAGCGGCCGACCTATCCCGAAATGGACGGCTCGAAGACGTGCGACGTCGCCATCGTCGGCGGCGGCTACACCGGCCTTCAAGCCGCCTACAATCTCGCCACGTCAGGCGTCTCGGTGGTTCTCATCGAGGCGTGCCGGGTTGGCGACGGCGCCTCGGGCCGCAATGGTGGCCAGCTTGGTACCGGACAGCGCTGGTGGCCGGAAGAACTTGAGGAAAAGATCGGCTACGAACGCTCGCGCGCATTGTTCGATCTGGCCGAGGCAGCCAAGCACCATCTCATGGATTTCGCGACCGACCATCAGATCGACATGGAGTACATGCCGGGTCAGATGAACGTCGCGCACAAGGAGAGCTACAAGGCGGACTACTACGAAAATGCTGAAATCGCGGCGATGCGCTACAATTATCCGCACATGCGCTTCATGGACAAAGCCGAAACCCAAGAGCGTCTCGGCTCAACGCGCTACTATTGCGGCGTTCGCGACACCGGCACTGGCCACATTCAGCCGCTCAAACTGCTGATCGGGCTCGCCCGCGTTGCAGCCAATGCCGGTGCACAGATTTACGAGATGACCAAGGCCTCGGCGATCCTTCATGGCAGCAACAAGGTGATAATCGAGACGTCGCGGGGCACGATTACTGCCGACAGGGCGCTGATCGCTTGCAATGGCTACATCGGCAATCTCGAGCCGGTGACGGCTAGCCATGTGATGCCCATCCGCTCCTTTATCGGGGCTACCGTGCCGCTCGATGGGCACCCGCAAGTGCTGTCAGGCGGAGAGTCCGTGGCCGACTCACGCTTCGTCGTGCGCTACTTCCGCAAATCCAAGGACGGCCGGCTGCTCTTTGGCGGTCGGGAGGCCTATACGGCCGACAATCCGCGCGACATAACGCAGCACATCCGCCGACAAATCGCCGAGATTTACCCGGCGCTTCGGGATATCGAGATTTCGCACGCCTGGGGAGGCTCGGTCGGCATCACCATGCCACGGCAACCGTTCGTGCGTGAGGTGATGCCTGGTGTGACGTCCATTGGCGGCTATTCCGGGCATGGCGTGATGCTGTCCAATTACTGTGGAAAGCTCTATGCTGACACGGTGCTCGGGCGATCGGCGGATTTGGAGCTTTTCAAATCGCTGGATATTCCGGCATTTCCGGGAGGCGCGGCCATGCGTGCGCCGCTGCTTTTCCTGGCGCTTTCCTGGTTTGCCTTGCGCGACAAGTTTTAGTCAGATTGCGGATTTCATCGCGCGGCAATTCGATCTAAAACCTCTTTCCGAGAGATTCATTGCATCGCACACTGGCTTTTTTAAATCGATTAGATTAAAGAGCCAATAACCCGTCTGATTGAGAGACATCCTCATGAGCAGCCAAACCATCCCCGTTGAACCCTTTGATTATGTCGTTTTCGGCGGCAGTGGCGACCTTGCAGAACGCAAGTTGCTGCCGGCCCTTTATCACCGGCAAGTCGAGGGTCAGTTCTCCGAGCCGACCCGCATCATCGGTGCGTCGCGTAGCCCGCTGACGAACGAGGAATATCGAAAGTTTGCCCAGGATGCCCTGAACGAACACCTCAAGAAGGGCGAATACAACGAAGCCGAAGTCACGAAGTTCCTGCAGCGCCTGTACTACGTACCAGTCGATGCGCGCTCGGATGCCGGCTGGGATCACCTCAAGAAGCTTCTGGACGAAGGCAAGGATCGCGTACGCGCCTTCTACCTCGCCGTCGCACCGGGCATTTTCGGCGACATTTCGCAGAAGATCCACGATCATAAGCTGATCACTAAGTCGACGCGCATCGTGGTCGAGAAGCCGATCGGTCGCGATCTCGCTTCCGCCCTGCAGCTGAACGACACCATCGGCAAGGTCTTCAAGGAAGAGCAGATCTTCCGCATCGACCACTACCTTGGCAAGGAAACGGTGCAGAACCTGATGGCGCTGCGCTTTGCCAACGCCCTCTACGAGCCGCTGTGGAACGCCAACCATATCGACCACGTGCAGATCACGGTCGCGGAGTCGGTCGGTCTCGAAGGCCGCGCCGGATATTACGACACCGCTGGGGCGCTGCGCGACATGGTGCAGAACCACATCATGCAGCTCGTCTGCCTGGTCGCGATGGAAGTCCCCTCCTCGATGGACTCCGAGGCCGTCCGCGACGAGAAGCTGAAAGTGCTGCGTGCATTGAAGCCGATCAACGCATCGAACGTCGAGACCAACACCGTACGTGGCCAATATCGTGCCGGCGCTTCCGGCAGCGGTCCGGTCAAGGGATACCTTGAAGAGCTCGAAGGCGGCGTTTCGAACACCGAGACCTTCGTGGCGATCAAGGCGGAGATCGGCAATTGGCGCTGGGCTGGCGTTCCCTTCTATATCAGAACCGGCAAGCGCCTTGCGGGTCGCATGTCGGAAATCGTCATCACTTTCAAGCCGATCCCGCACTCGGTCTTCGACCAGTCCGCCGGTCGTATCAACCAGAACCAGCTCATCATCCGCCTGCAGCCAGATGAAGGCGTCAAGCAGTCGCTGATGATCAAAGACCCCGGCCCGGGAGGCATGCGTCTGCGCAACGTGTCGCTCGATATGAGCTTCGCCGACGCCTTCCAGGTCCGTAACCCTGACGCTTACGAGCGCCTGCTGATGGACGTCATCCGCTCCAACCAGACGCTGTTCATGCGCCGCGACGAAGTCGAGGCCGCGTGGCAGTGGGTCGACCCGATCCTGAAGGGCTGGGAATCCACCGGCCAGAAAGTTCAGGGTTACACCGCCGGCACCTGGGGCCCCAGCCAGTCGATTGCGCTCATCGAGCGTGATGGCCGCACCTGGCACGACAACCTGTAGGATCAGAGACGATGGCAGCGACGATGCATGCTTTTGCCAATGGCGCGGAACTGGCTCGCAACCTAGCAGACAAAGTCGCTGCGTCGCTTTCCGCGGCAATCGACGAACGGGGAGCGGCAACCTTTGCCGTTTCCGGCGGCTCGACGCCGAAGCGCTTCTTCCAGGAGCTTTCGGCGCGCGATCTCAACTGGGCGAAGGTGACCATCACGCTCGTGGATGAACGCTTTGTTCCGGCCGACAACCCACGCTCGAACCATCTGCTGGTGGCCGAAAACCTTCTCCAGAACAAGGCCAAGGAAGCGAATTTCCTGCCGCTCTACCAGGCGGCAGCTTCGGTCGAGGACGCCGCAAAGCTCGCGACGAAGGCGACCGAAACAATCGGCAATCCCTTCGATGTTGCAATCCTCGGGATGGGTGGTGATGGCCACACCGCTTCGTTCTTCCCTGATGGCAGCAACCTCAATGCCGCTCTCGACCCGAAGACGCCGCGTGGTATCATCACCATGGAGGCTGAGGGCGCGGGTGAACCGCGGCTGACCTTCACCTTCTCCAGCCTCCAGGATGCAAAGCTGCTCGTGCTTCATATCGAAGGCGAGAGCAAAAAGGACGTCCTGGCGAAGGCGGAAGGCGCCGGCGACGAGGCAGAGATGCCGATCCGCGCCATTCTGCGGCGGGCAGCGAGCCCCGTCGAAATCTACTGGGCTCCATAAGCCTTCGGGCAGATAGCCGCGAACGAAAAACTGAAGAGCAAACAAGGCAGGATAACTCCCATGTCCGCTAATGCACGCATTTCTGCGATCACCGCCCGCATTGTCGAACGATCGAAGCCGACGCGCGGACTTTATCTGGAGCGCCTGCGCAATGCCGCCTCGAAGAGTGTGAGCCGCTCCGTTCTCGGATGCGCCAACCTCGCGCATGGCTTTGCGGTCTGTTCCCCCGCCGAGAAAGACGCTCTTGCGGGGGACCGCGTGCCCAATCTCGGCATCATCACCTCCTACAATGACATGCTCTCGGCGCATCAGCCGTTCGAGACCTATCCCGCGATTATCCGCGAGGCGGCAGCCGAGGCCGGCGGCATTGCACAGGTCGCAGGCGCTGTTCCCGCCATGTGCGACGGCGTCACCCAAGGTCAGCCGGGGATGGAGCTCTCGTTGTTTTCCCGCGACCTGATCGCCATGGCGGCCGGCGTTGGCCTCTCCCACAACATGTTCGATGCCGCTCTCTTCCTCGGCGTCTGCGACAAGATCGTGCCGGGTCTCGTCATCGCCGCCCTATCCTTCGGCCATCTGCCTGCGATCTTCGTTCCTGCCGGCCCGATGACGTCGGGGCTGCCGAACGACGAAAAGTCGCGCGTGCGCCAGCTCTATGCCGAAGGCAAGGTTGGCCGTGCCGAGTTGCTAGAGGCTGAATCGAAGTCGTATCACGGTCCGGGCACCTGCACCTTCTACGGTACGGCGAACTCGAACCAGATGCTGATGGAAATCATGGGCTTCCATATGCCTGGCTCCTCCTTCATCAATCCAGGCACGCCGCTGCGCGAGGCCTTCACGCGCGAAGCGGCCAAACGGGCGCTGGCGATCACCGCGCAGGGCAACGAATTCACGCCGGCCGGCGAGATGATCGACGAGCGCTCGGTCGTCAACGGTGTCGTCGGCCTGCATGCCACCGGCGGCTCGACGAACCACACGCTGCACCTCGTCGCCATGGCGCGGGCAGCCGGTATCCAGCTCACCTGGCAGGATATTGCCGAGCTCTCCGAGATCGTGCCGCTGTTGGCACGCGTCTATCCGAACGGCCTTGCCGACGTGAACCACTTCCACGCCGCCGGCGGCATGGGCTTCCTCATCAAGGAATTGCTCAAGCACGGCATGGTACATGATGACGTACGCACCGTCTTCGGACATGGCCTGCAGGCCTACACGATCGACCCCCGCCTCGGCGACGACGGCGCGATCGTGCGCGAACCCGCACCGGAAAAGAGTGTCGACCCGAAGGTGCTCGCCAATATCGAAACGCCCTTCCAGGCTAATGGCGGCCTGAAGATGCTTCGCGGCAATATCGGCAAGGCAGTCATCAAGATCTCGGCGGTCAAGCCGGACCGGCATGTCATCGAAGCACCGGCCGTTGTCTTCCATAGCCAGCAGGAGCTTCAGGACGCTTTCAAGGAAGGCAAGCTCAACAAGGACTTCATCGCCGTCGTGCGCTTCCAGGGACCGAAGGCGAACGGCATGCCGGAACTGCACAAGCTGACGCCGCCGCTCGGCGTGCTGCAGGATCGCGGCTTCCGCGTCGCGCTGCTGACAGATGGCCGCATGTCCGGCGCCTCCGGCAAAGTGCCGGCGGCGATCCACGTCACGCCCGAGGCTGTCGATGGCGGCCCGATCGCTCGCATCAAGGACGGCGATATCATCCGTCTCGACGCGATCGCCGGCACTTTGGAAGTTCTTGTCGACGCAGCTGATATGGCCGAGCGTGAGTCGGTGGTCGCCGATCTGTCGGAGAACGAATTCGGCATGGGCCGCGACCTGTTTGCGCCATTCCGCCGGGCGGTTGGCCCGTCGGATCGTGGTGCGAGTGTGCTCTTCCACTAGTCGGTAGCCAGCCATCAAACAACAAAGCCCGCGAGGAAGCTCGCGGGCTTTGTCTTTTGATGGTTTGAAAACTCAGGCGCGAATATCGAGAACGCGATCGCGGTGCGCCGGATGTGTGCTGTAGACGAAGATCTTGTTCAGTTCCTTGTCGTTCAGCATGCGCAGGAATCGGACTTCGATCGTGTTGTTCGCATTCACCCTCATCAGCATGCAGCCGACTTTGGTGATGCGCGCATCCGGAATATCGAGATAGAACTGCTTCGGAAGGGCGTATTGGGTGAGGAGCGCGAGAACCGCCGTGCTCTTGGAAATGCGAATGATGTCGCACCGCCGGGACGCCATGTGCATGACGCCTTTTTCCGTATATTCGATGCGCGCGGCGTTCCTCGTATCCTCCATTCTGAACCGCACTTCGCGGTCGTACATGAAGGATTCCTCTTTGTTCAGAAAGTGCTGCCCAAAGGGCATCGGATTGGATGGAGCCACCGCTCGTATTCCCCTCAATACTCAATGAGGAAATACTAGCGGGCGATGCTTAACAGAAGGTGAGAGCAGTTTCGATATCGAGTACTGTCCACAGCGAACGGCGGGGCGTGTCTCAGCAAATAATATTGTTTTCGATCAGATACATAAAAAGCCCGGCAGCGCTTGCTGACCCCCGGGCTTCGCTTTTTGCTGCTCCCGTTTGGAGCAATTTTATTTACGATACGTACGGCCGTCCGCATCAAAGAGATGCAATTTGGAACGGTCGGCAGAGAAATGCATCTTCTGGCCCCTTTTGATGTCGTAAATGCCTGGCAGCTTGACGATGATCGGTTCGCCGCGGACAAGGCCCTCGATGTAGAGAAGCGTCACCTCACCGAGCGCCTCGACGATCGAGACTTCGCCTTCGAAAAGATAGTCGTCGCCCGCACCGGCGACACGCAGATCTTCAGGGCGGACGCCGAAGCTTGCCGTCTTGCCCTTCTCGGAAGCCGCTGTCGCAATATCCAGCGTGACGGACTTGCCGCCCGTCAGCGTCACCGTTGTCGTGTTGCCAGCTTCGGTGATGGTCGCAGGAATGACGTTCATCGCCGGAGAGCCGATGAACTTCGCGACGAAGAGGTTTGCCGGGCGCTCGTAGAGTTCCAGCGGCGCGCCTACCTGCTCGATGTTGCCTGCAGAAAGAACGACGATGCGGTCGGCAAGCGTCATCGCTTCGACCTGATCGTGGGTGACGTAGATCATTGTCGTGCCGGCCATCTGCTCGCTGAGGCGGGCAATCTCGATGCGGGTTGCGACACGAAGAGCTGCATCGAGGTTCGACAGCGGCTCGTCGAAGAGGAAGACTTTGGGGTTGCGGCAGATGGCGCGGCCGATGGCCACGCGCTGGCGCTGACCACCGGAGAGTGCCTTCGGCAGACGATCGAGATACTTGCCGAGCTGCAGGCTGTCGGCCGCAGCACGAACACGGCGATCGATCTCCTGCTTGCTTTCGCCGGCGATCTTCATGCCGAACGCCATGTTGTCGTAAACCGTCATGTGCGGATAGAGCGCGTAGGATTGGAACACCATGGCGATGCCGCGCTTCGACGGCGGCACATCGTTGACCAGTTGGCCATCGATATACATGTCACCGCCGGTGATGTTCTCCAGGCCGGCAATCATGCGCAACAGCGTGGATTTTCCGCAGCCCGAAGGACCGACGAACACAACGAACTCGCCCTCCTTGATCTCAAGATCGATCCCGTGAAGAACGTCCACGGAGCCGTAGGATTTGCGAATATCCTTGAGCGTCAGTCCAGTCATTAATTCCTCCTCCAGAATCGTCAGGCGAGACGAGCGAAATACGCTCCCCATGCCGGAATATCGATCTTCTCACCGTAGTTATTGCTGACGAAGCCGTGGCCCGTCAACGCCTGCCAGTCGCCGGCGGGCAAAACAGCTGCGCTTTCGGTAGCGCTCATGTTGAAGACACAAAGCAGCTTCTCGTTGCCGTATTCGCGCACGAAAATCAGCACGTCGTCCTGCGGTTCCATGAACTCGATCTCGCCCTTCGCAAAGGCGGGATGCTGCTTGCGGAAGGCGAGGAAGCGGCGATAGTGCTCGAGCACCGAGGTCTCATCGCCCTGCTGGACGCTGACTGCGCGCAGGATGTGTTCGACCGGGACCGGCAGCCATGGCTTGACGGTGGAGAAGCCACCCTGAGCAACCTGACTGTCCCAGACCATCGGCGTGCGGCAGCCGTCACGGCCCTTGAACTCCGGCCAGAACTGGATGCCGTACGGGTCCTGCAGGTCCTGGTAGGCAAGATCGGCTTCGGTGAGGCCGAGTTCCTCGCCCTGATAGAGGCAGACCGAGCCGCGCAACGTCAGCAGCAGGGACGCATACTGCTTGGCAAAGGCATCGTGGTCAGCGACCAGCGATCCCCAGCGGCTGACATGGCGCATGACATCGTGGTTGGAGAAAGCCCAGCAGGCCCAGCCATCCGGTGCAGCCGCAGCGAAGTCTTCCATGACCTCTTCAACCCGCTCGGGAGCCAGGGGATCGGGCGCAAGGAACTCGAAGGCATAACACATATGCATCTTGTCGTTGCCTGATGTGTATTCGCCGACGATCTCGAGACCGCGCTGACTGTCGCCCACCTCGCCGACGGCCGCAATCGCCGGAAACTCCTCGAGCACGGCGCGGAACCGCTTGAGAAACTCGAGGTTCTCCGGGCGGTTCTTGTCGTAGACGTGTTCCTGGAAGTTATAGGGATTGACCGCCGGAGCGGTGGACGCGTTGCGACGCTCAGGGGGCAGAGCCGGATTGTCGCGCAGTTCCCTATCATGGAAGTAGAAGTTGATCGTATCGAGACGGAAGCCGTCGACGCCGCGCTTCAGCCAGAAGCGCACCACATCCAGCAGCCGATCCTGAACCTCGGGATTGTGCAGGTTCATATCCGGTTGCGAGGTCAGGAAGTTATGCATGTAGTATTGCATGCGCGTCGGGTCCCACGCCCATGCGGACCCGCCGAAGATCGACAGCCAGTTGTTCGGCGGCGTGCCGTCCGGCTTGGCATCGGCCCAGACATACCAATCCGCCTTGGCGTTCGTCTTGCTCGTGCGGCTTTCGACGAACCAAGGATGCTGGTCCGAGCTGTGCGAGATGACGAGGTCGATCATCACGCGGATACCGAGGCGATGGGCTTCTGCTATCAGCGTGTCGAAATCCACCAGCGTGCCAAAAATCGGATCGACGTTTTCGTAGTCGGAAACGTCATAGCCGAAATCGCGCATCGGCGAGGTGAAGAACGGCGAGATCCAGATCGCGTCGGCGCCGAGGGCCGCGACATGCGGCAAACGGGCGGTGATGCCCTTCAGATCGCCGATGCCGTCGCCGTTCGAATCCTGGTAGGAGCGCGGGTAGATCTGATAGATCACCGCGCCCCGCCACCAGTCCTTGTCGGCCGTCAAAATGGATTGGGATGCCATGCTCATGTTTCCTGTTGGATGCTTTCTGGTTGCTAGCCGCCCTTGACCGAGCCCGCGAGCAGACCACGCACCAGATAGCGCTGCAAGCTAAAGAACACGAGCAACGGTACGACAATGGTGACGAAGGCCGATGCCGTCAGGATTTCCCAGTTGCCACCCCGCGAGCCGAGCAGTGCATTCAGGGCACCTGTCAGAACGAGGTGATCCCTGTCGGTTCCGAGGAAGACCATGGCGACGAGCAGGTCGTTCCACACCCACAGGAACTGGAAGATCGCGAAGGATGCGAGCGCCGGGAAGGACAAAGGCAGTACGATACGGGTAAAGATTTCGAAATCGCTGGCGCCGTCGACGCGGGCGGATTCGATGATCTCCTTCGGAAGGCCGGCGATATAGGCGCGCAGCAGGTAGATGGCGAGCGGCATGCCGAAGGCGGTGTGCGCAAACCAGATACCGGGATAGGTCTTCGACGGAGCGTCGAGCAGCGCGCCGATGCCGTTATAAAGCCTGAGAAGCGGGATCAGCGACATCTGCAGCGGCACGACGATCAGGCCGACGACGAGCGCGATCATCAGCGCGCGACCGGGGAATTCCATCCAGCTCAGCGCATAGGCGGCGAAGGCGGCAATGAGGATCGGGATGATCGTCGCCGGGATGGTCACGGTCAACGAGTTGATGAAGGATTGGCCAATCCCCTCGCTGGTCAAAACGTTCTTGTAGTTCTGCAGGGTGAATTCCGGCGGCGTGGCGACGGAAATGTAAACACGCCGGCCGCCATCATCCGGTCCAAAGGCGGCGTTCTTCATGTAGCGATAGTTACCATCGCTGGCGACGGTCAGCGAAAGGCCATCGCCAAGATCTGCCGTCTCGCCGGCCTTATAGGCAGATGGCTGCTGGACGCGCGTTCCGAAGGCCCGGATGGAACGGCCCTGCTGGCCCTCCAGCACATTGCCGGAAATGACGTAGACGGCTCCCTCCTGCGTCTGCTGGTCCGGCTGGCCAAGACGCGCCGCAACCGTCCGCGACGAGCCGGCAAAAGCCGTCCACCAGCCGGAGACGACGAGCTGGTCCTTGTCACGCAGCGCACTGACAAAGATGCCGAGTGTCGGGATCAGCCAAATGATGACGATGACAAGCACCGCGAAGTGAACGAAGAGGCGGGCGGGGCCGATCTTGAAGAAATCTCGGGTCAGCGTCATCTCAGTGGCCTCCCAGCTCGCGATTTGCACGGCGGACGTTCCAGACCATGATCGGCGTCACGGCGAGCATGATGATCAACGCGATAACAGCACTTCGGCCGGAATCGCCGCCTCCACGGAAGAGCCAGTTGAACATGAGGTTGGCGAGCACCATCGTATTCCATTGACCATTGGTCATGGTCAGCACGATATCGAAGACCTTGAGGACGAGGATCGTGATCGTCGTCCAGACAACGGCGATCGTGCCCCAGACCTGCGGCACCATGATGCGCCAGAAGATCTGCCAACCATTCGCGCCGTCGATGACGGCAGCCTCGATGGTTTCCTCCGGGATGCCGCGAAGTGCTGCGGACAGGATCACCATGGCGAAACCCGTCTGAATCCAGATCAGGATGATCATCAGGAAGAAGTTGTTCCAGAAGGGCACCGAGATCCACACCTGCGGCGTGCCGCCGAACAGCTGGACGATGGCGTTGAGCAAGCCGATCTGTACATCGTTGCCGCCACGATACTCGTAGATGAACTTCCAGATGACCGATGCGCCGACGAAGGAGATCGCCATCGGCATGAACACGATGCTCTTGGCGATATTGCCCCACCAGATGCGATCGGTCATGACGGCGATAACGAGGCCGAAGAAAGTGCAGGCCGCCGGCACGACAGCCAGCCACAAGATGTTATTGAAGATCGACTGGCGGAATTCGCGGTCGGTAAAGGCCCACTGGTAGTTCGCAAAGCCGACGAACTGTTCGCCGGAGCGGTCATAGAAAGACAGGATCAGCGTCGCGACCACAGGATAGACGAGATAGACGACAAGCAGCAAAAGGGCGGGCCCGATGAACAGCCACGGTCGGATCATTGCCCGGCGGTTCAGGTTACGCGCCGCGAAATGGATATCGCCATGCTTCACCGGCAGCGACCAATCCAAGATCTTGTTCGAGAAGTAGAAATAGGCCGAGCAGGCGAAGACCGCCACGACCACGACCCCTAAAGCGGAAACTATCTGCGACAGCATTCGTCCCTCCCCTGCGACCCGGTCTATCCTGACGGGTTTGCGCGCCGATGTCGTCACGCCGCCGTCGCTTTCGAAGCGACAGGCGACAGTGGCCGGACACTCCCAGTATCCGGCCATGCACTTCAATCATGCCGCCGCAAACGGCGGCATGGAACTCAGGCGTTGTTACTTGATGGCATCCCAGGCGCCCTGGATTTCCGTGGCGGTCTCTTCCGCGGACTTGCCACCGACGAAATCGACCATGCCGGTCCAGAACGCACCGGCACCGATCTTGCCAGGCATCAGGTCGGAGCCATCGAAGCGGAAGGTAGTCGCGGTCGTCAGGATCTCGCCTTCCTTTTTCATCTGCTCATTGGCGTAGGCGGCCGTGTTGACACCCTTGTACGGCGTCAGGAAGCTCGACTGCGCCATCCAGACTTCGTGTGCGATCGGCGTCTTCAGGAATTCGACGAAAGCACGAGCAGCCTTGGAGTCCTTGGTGATGGTGACGAGAGTACCCGCACCGAGAACCGGCTTGCCGAGGTCGGCATGCGCCGCATAGGTCGGCATGTAGAAGAAGTCGGCATCCTGACCGAGCTTCGTGCCTTCAGGGAAGAAGGACGGGATGAACGAAGCCTGATGGTGCAGGTAGCACTTCGGCGGCACCCCGAAGAGGCCCTTCGGGCTGTCGCGGAAGTCGGTTGCGGCTACAGCTGCAACACCGCCACTGACATACTTCTCGTTCTTGGCGAAGGAACCGAATTCCTCGATCGCAGCCACCACGGCAGGATCCGTGAACTTCACTTCGTTGGTGGTCCACTTGTCGTAAACGTCAGGCTTCTGCTGGCGCAGCATGATGTCTTCAATCCAGTCCGTTGCCGGCCAACCGGTCGCACCACCTGAACCGAGACCGATGCACCACGGAACACCGCCGTCCTTGACGATCTGCTCCGTCAGGGCGTGCAGTTCTTCCATCGTCGTCGGGACCTTGTAGCCTGCTTCCTTGAAATTCTCGGGAACGTACCAGACCAGCGACTTCACGTCGGCCTTATACGGGAAGGCATAGAAGGCTTCCTTGCCGTCCTTGCCCTTGTAGGTGCCGTAGCCGACCCAGCTGTCGCCAGCGCCGTAATTGTCCTTGATCCACTTGGAGTTCTCTTCACCAAGCGGCGTCAGGAATCCCTTGCTGGCGAGATCGGCGAGAAGGCCCGGCTGCGGCAGAACGGCGATATTCGGCGGCGAACCTGCCTGCGTGTCAATGACGATCTGCTGTTCGTAGTTTTCCGAAGAGGAATATTTGGCGTCTACGCCGGTCGCTTCGGTGAAATAAGCAAGAATGCTGCGGAAGAAGGCTTCGTCTTCGCCGCGCCACGGCCCGAAGATCGTCATCTGCTCGCCCTTGAGATCGGCGTGAGCAGCCTTGAAATCGTCGTAGCTCTTCCAGTTGAACTTCGAATCCTGCCCAGGGGCAAACTTCAGATCGGCAGCAGATGCGGCACCGGCAGCAAGAAGCGCCGCCGCAGCAACGCCCATCAAAAACGTCTTTCTCATGTGATCAACCTCCCATCACAATCCCAACCGCACTTTTGAACCATTTTGACGCCGTTCCAAAGCGCTTTGACAAAAGCACTCATGTCACTTTCGGCGGAAAAGAGTCAAGCAATTTTGCGAAAAGCGTAAAAGATGCGGCCTTTTATATCACGGCTTCAGCGCCATATCTTGGGAATATGGAGCGATTTTCCTTGAGTCAAGCGGCACAATTGCTACATAATTAAAAGCGCTTTGGATGCCATTGGGAGCTGGCAGCCAGGGTAGGCGGAGGAAGCATAGCACGTGAATTTGAAACAGCTATCGGAATTGCTTGGCCTGTCGCAGACGACGGTAAGCCGTGCATTGAACGGCTATCCAGAGGTCAATGAAGCGACGCGCGAGCGCGTTCTGCAGGCGGTGAAGGAAACTGGCTACCGCCCGAACAAGGCGGCTCAGCGGCTTGCAACCGGCAAGGCCGGCTCGATCGGCCTTGTGATGCCGACGGCTCCCGACCACTATTCCGATGTGCACTTCGGCGAGTTCCTGACGGGCCTCGGCGAGGAGGCCGTCCGCCACGATTTTCATTTCGTGATCATGCCTGCCGATCCTAACGACGAAGTGGGCGCGCTGCGGCGGCTTGCGATCAGCGGCAATGTCGATGCGCTGTTTGTGGCCTATATGCGTGGCCACGATCCGCGGCTGCCAATGCTGAAGTCGCTCTCCATGCCCTTCCTCGTGCATGGTCGTTCCATCGGTTCTGAGCCGGACTACCCTTATCTCGATATCGATAACGAAGGCGCTTTCTACGATGCGACGCGCCTGCTGCTGCAACTCGGCCATACGCGCTTCGCCCTGCTCAACGGGCCGGAACATCTCGACTTCGCAATGCGCCGCAAGAACGGGATGATTGCCGCGCTTTCCGAGCGCGGATTGTCACTTCCGGACGATCACATGAGCCACACGACGATGACCGACGAGCTTGGCCAGACTGCAATGGAACGGTTTCTGCAGATGCCGGAGCGACCGACGGCGATCCTGTGTTCCAGTACGGTGCTGGCGCTCGGCGCAATCCGCGCCGTCAATCAGGCTGGTTTGAAGCTCGGGGAGGACGTCTCGCTAATCGCGCATGACGACGTCCTGCCGCATCTGAAGCCAGAGAACTTCTCCGTGCCGCTGACAACGACGCGATCGTCGCTGCGCGCCGCGGGCGTTCGCATTGCCCAGCGCCTCATCGGCACGATCAAGCAGGATGGGCCGTTTCCGGAGCAGGAACTCTGGAAGACCGAGCTGATCGTCAGGTCCTCGACGGGGCCTGTGCCGCGAGCGGATCAGAACTTGGGCGGGGTTTGACCAGCCGTGCGGTGCGCGGCGATGACGGTGTTGGCCATCAGCATCGCGATCGTCATCGGCCCTACCCCGCCGGGAACCGGCGTGATGACGGCAGCGACTTTCGCGGCTTCATCAAAGGCAACGTCGCCAACAAGACGGGTCTTGCCTTCACCCTTTTCCGGCGCGGGAATGCGGTTGATGCCGACATCGATGACGGTAGCGCCGGGCTTTACCCAATCGCTCTTGACCATCTCGGGGCGTCCGACTGCCGCAACCAGAATGTCCGCGTTGCGGCAGACGGAGGGCAGATCCTTTGTGCGCGAGTGAGCAATCGTCACCGTCGCATTGGCGTTCAGCAGCAATTGTGCCATCGGCTTGCCGAAGAGGTTCGAGCGGCCGATAACCACGGCATTCAAGCCAGAAAGATCTTCGCCGTGTGTCCGGCGCACAAAGACCATCGCGCCTGCCGGTGTGCAGGAGACCAAGCCTGTTTCGAGATCGCCGGTCGCAAGCTTACCGGCATTGACGACGTGGAGACCATCGACGTCCTTTTCCGGCAGGATCGATTGGATGATCGGCTCGGATTTCAGGTGCTTGGGCAGCGGTAGTTGCACGAGGATGCCGTGGATCGACAGATCGTCGTTCAGCGAAGCGACGAGCGCCGCCAACTCCTCCTGGGTCGTCTCGACCGGCAAGGTGTGCTGGACGGATTTGAACCCGCATTCCTTCGCCATCTTGCTCTTGGAATTGACGTAGGCATGGCTGGCCGGGTCATCGCCGACGATCACGACGGCGAGTCCCGTCTTGACGCCACTCTGCTTGTCCAGTGCCGATGTCGCCGCCTTTACCGTTTCGATGACGGAAGCTGCGACCTGTTTGCCATCAATCACTGTCGTCAAGACTGTCTCCTGCCCTTGCTTTCGCTCATTATAGCCGGTGGCGCTCAGCGCGATTTGCCTGTCCACGCCCTATCCTGCCTAAAATGGCAAATGCAAGAACAATCGTGTCGCAGCAAGGTCAGGACGTCGCCGACCGGGTATGCAGCCTCTGCCGCATAGCGGCGAGGTCCGCGCGGATGGCGGCCATGTCCTGTGAAGTCTCGACCGGAGCCGATGATGGAGTGACACTTGCCGGCTCTCGCGTAATTGTCCGCATTGATGGCTCTTTCCTTATCGGAACGGCCAAGATGGTACGCGCCTTTACTGAGAGAGTCGCGAGGCCGAAAGCAAGCCCAGCAAGAGCGCCGAGCAGCGGTGGAAGCCAGCCTTGATCGGCCGGCACCGCAGCGACCTGCACGGGTTTCAGCAGTTGCACGCCGCCAGCGCCAGGCACGGATCCTGTGGTAATCGCATCGTCAAGACGCGAGCGCGCCGCGCTCGCCTTGTCGCGGAGTTCGATGAGTTTGGCCAGGTCGACGCCCGTATCCTTGCTCTGCGCGATGAGCGCATTGCGGCGGTCACTCAGCTGCCGTTTGTCTGTAGTGGCTGACTTGATCTCATCATTCGCGTCGCGCACCAGGCGCGCCAGTTCGTCGCCGACTGCTGCCCTCACGCTGTCGACCTCCGCCTGCTGCGCCTGAAGCTGAGGATGACGGGGGCCGAGACTGACGGACAGTTGCGAAAGGGCGAGTTGCGCGGCCACATCCTTGTCGCGGCGCTCGACGAGTGTCGGCGACATGAGATCCGCATCCAGTGTGCCGGCCAACACATCGCCGACTTTCGCCGTTTTTAGCCGGCGCACCCTGTCCTGAGCGGTGACGATGCGTTGCTCGGCCGCCTTCACCGCCGCATCAACGCTTCCGATCTGCTGCCGCAGATCAGTGGCAACCTTGACGTTTCCTTCGCCGCTCTTCTGCGTAAAGGAGGAAAGTTCGAGCTGTGCGGCGTCAGCCGCGTTCTTCAGCGATCCGCCTTCGGCCACTGCGGTGGTGGCGCCTGCGCCTGTTAGGATTGAGGCAAGGTAGCCGGCGATCCGTGTGGATTTCGCCACACTCCCGGTCGTCACCTTGAAATCGACCGTGCCCGCATGTGTATCGGTCGCCGTTTGAATTGCGGAGGCGAGTGATGCCTCGGCGCGTGAAACAGGATCGGTGGCGGCGCCATCGGCCGCGATCAGGTCGAAAGTCACCGCAAGCGCATCGGAGGACGCCCCGGAAAACTCGGCATCGCGATCGAGCTTCAATGCCGCGACGGTTGCTGCGACCGTGTGAGAAGACAAAAGCGTCCGTTCGGCCGCTTTTGCCATTTCACTGCGACCTTGGCCGGTGCCTTGGATGCTAAGCCTGCCTTCGGCGCTATAGCGCGCCGGTTCCACCGGGATCAGAGTACCGCTCGCGGCGCCCAATGCACACATGAGACCAATCATGAAAAGGGGCTGCAAACGCCGCGCACCGACGGCAAGTGGCGCCTGATTGAGATTTGCGGCCGGACGCACCACCTCTGGCTCCGCCACCACTGGCTGTGGCTCAACCACTGCAAATTCTGCATCGTTTGCGGCTTCGAGCCTCTTGCCCAAGATCGTCTCGATGCGGCTGACGAGCGCCGGCGCATCAGCCTGCCTTGCTCTCTGCTGCTCAAGCGCGCGCTCGATCACGCCGAGCAGTTGTGCCTCGGCCGCCGGCAACGCAGCCGCCGCATTGGATCGGGCCGCGGCACGATCGTGCCGGGCGGCCGACCGATCGAAGGCTTGGCTTCTCTGATTACTGTCGTACATCGCCAGATCTCATGCGTATGAACGGTCGGACGCCCGCGATTGCGGATGGTTAACCAAGCCTAAATGTTCATGGCAAAGAAATGGTTAACTGGCGGCGCCTGATGCGATGCCGCTAGCATCTTACCTCGATCGACTCAGGATCCGTTTGCGGCGTGATCGGCGGTACTGGAGCACATAGTAGAGAAACGCTGCAAAGCCGAGGCCATACTGAAGGCCCAAGCGAGCCGGTTTCTGCGTCCGGAGATAGGAGCGTCCGAAGCCCAGCCTCCGCACAATCGTCGGCGGACGACGGGGAGCACCTGCGACGGCGGCGAACAAGTCACCGGCAACAAGAACGAGCCGGGCGTGATCAGCCCGGATATTCCTATGAACCCATTTCTCCTGAGACGGCGTCGTCGCCCCGACGATGAGTATGTCGGGTCGCTGCTGGTCGATCTCCTTGACGATCGCCGATCCCCCTTCGGTCCCGTCGAATCTGTCGGAAATGACGATGAATTCATGCCACGGAGCGTGCTGCCGGAATGTCGCGGCTGTCTTTCTGACGGCCACTGGGGTGCTGCCGACCAGGCCGATGCGCCGTGGTATTTCCATGAACGTCAGTAGCGCCGGCACAAAATCGGGAGCCTTCAGGCTGGCTGGGAACGGTGATCCGTGCGCCGCCTTCGATGCGATATCGAGTCCCTGGCCATCGGGGAGCAGCAGACTTTGCGCAAGAACGGCACGATATTCACTGTCGCGCAGCGTCATCAGCATATTGCGCGCGTTGACGAACGAGATCGTCGTCTGTCCGGCCGGTATCGACAGCAGTTCGTTGATGAACACCAGCGCGTCATCCCAGCCGAGATCGCAAACCGGCAGATCGAAAATCGCACGACGGGACGACAGAACCGCGAAATTCGCGATCAAGTTCATGCCGGTCTCCTGACGGTAGTGCTTCATGCCGCATGCATCCCGGAACAGATAATCAATCGCGCGGGCGATTGAGCATCGACCGAGCGCGTTCGCCTGGGAGCGTATGTAAGAATTCCGGGAACCGGAATGCAGGTGCACAATCAGCCCATCGACGGGACTTGTAGCAGCGCGATTTCAACTATCCCTTAGGAAAATCGCTTGAATTGCCGGTTGCGAACGAAGGAATGATTAACCATCGAGACCCACACGCAGACATGCCGGCAACGGCAAGGTCTATTCGGTTGCAGCCGGATCCGACACTGGCGCCGGAGCTACGACGTTGACAGGCTTGACTGTCTTCTTCTGTTGACCGGAAGCGTTTGCCTTGACGTCTTCCTTGGAGAGATAGTCGAGCTGCTCCAGCATGACCTGGTCGATATAGTCCCCGCCGAGATGCTGGTTGATGTCCTTCTTGATCATCTCCCGGAAGGCATTCGGATCGAAGGATTTCATGTTCGAGATGTCGACCATCTTGTTGCCGACGAGCAGTGTGAAGAGTTCGTCGGTGGTCATTTCGGTCAGAGGCAAGGACACGTTCTTCACCGCGTCCTTGTTCATCATGAAAGACACCTTGCCGAGGAAGTAACCGGTGACCGCACCATCGGCAATGATCGGCACGGTGATCGTCTCGCCCTTTACAAGCTCGAGCTGGCTTTGCTTGGAATCATCAGGAGCCGGCGCAGGGGCCGTGGCCATGTGCACCGAGAAATAGACCGATGCCAGCGTGATCGCGCAAACCCAGACGCCTGTCAGAACGAGCTTAATCATCAAGCGTCACGTGCCACGAATTGCTCTTGGGAATAGGTGCCGTCGGCATCCGCATCCTGAACCGCATTCTTGAGGAGATCGGCAACCGTGCGGACCGCCTCAAGATGAGCTTCGACGCGCCGTGCGTTCAGTACCAGCTTCTTCTTCAGCCCGTGCAGCTGATCGAGATGCGTCTCCGCCAGTTCCTTCGGATCGGTGTCGCGGAAGAGCATCGAGAGTTCATAGAGGCAGCGGCTCTTGTGCGCGTTCGACACCTTGAGATCGAACTGCGGATCGTTGCCGATACGCGTGTTCTCATTGTCGATGATCATCTCCAGGCGTCCAAGAACCGATTTGATACGGTATTCGTTCGAGATTATTTCCATTTTTGTCCTCGATTCTCTCAGGCGTCATTGGCGGACTTGTTGTCCGCAGTTGTTGTACCGAAGGTCTTGCGCTGGAACTCGTCGATCATACTCATCGCCATGTTGCGATCGTCCTGATCGGTCGAAGCGTTGGCGACCTTGCCTTCCTGCTTCTTCAGCGCGTCCTGATAGAGCTGCTTGGCAATGCCGATGCCGTCGCCCTTTGAAATCTCGTTGCCGAGCTGTTCGGCCATCATGCCCTTCCAGATATCACCGGTGGCACCCTTGCCGTACACTTCTTCACTGTCGCTCGGCAGCATGTTCTTGATGAAGTTCTGCAGCACCATCGCCTCGAATTTGCGATAGGTTTCCGGCACCTCTTCCGTCTTGGTGGTGCGATTCTTGCCGTCGCTCAAACCGGTCTTGCCGACGGCGCGGTCGAGAATATCGACGGCCGACGTGAAGCCTTTGCCGGCTTCGGCGAGACTGTTGGCGGCAAAAGCGGCCTGGTTTGCCTTCAGTTTGTCCTGCGCCGCCTGAACCTCGAGTGGGTCGGCAGCCTTGACAACATCCAGGACCAGATCACTCGGAGGTGAAATAGCCAAGTCACAATCCTCTTGCTTTAAGATTGTGACGATTATGGTTTTTGAAGCTTGCTGGAGGCTGGCGTACCGAACTTTTGATCGATGAGATCATAGACCGCGTTGTCGTCGGCTTCGCGGCGCTCCGACTCCAAGGCCTCGCGCATGCCGTCTTCCAGCCTGTCGCCCCTGGCGCGCTCCTGAACAACGCGCATTTCGTGAATCTGCTGCATGCCGGTCAGCTGCTTGTCCTTGATCCCGAGCCGGTTGAAGCGATCCGCGTAGCCCTGAGAGAAGGCGTGGTGGACCGGATCCATAGAACCAAGCGCCAGGATGACGCTGTCCATCTGGTCGTTAACTTCTGCGCGCTGGCGGCTGGTTTCGGCAAGATCGAATTCGGCCATCTGCTCCAGATGACGTTGAACGGCCACGAGGCGCTTCAATTTCTGGGAGCGTGTCTTGTCCGCCATGCCGCTACCTGCCGATAAAGACGCTAGCGAAGGACTGGCCGAACTGGCTCACCAGTGCCGCCACGGAGAAATAGAAAAGGAACAGGCCGCCGAGAAGCAGGTACGGGGTCGATATGAAGTACACCGGAATCTGCGGCGCGAGCTTATTGATGAAGCCGATGGCGATGTTGAACATCAGGCCGTAGATCAGGAAGGGGCTTGAGAGCCGCAGCATGATCATGAAGGTCGACGACAGCGTGTCGGTGAACGAGATCAGCGTGCTGCGCATCTGCAGGATGCCTCCGAAGGGCATCGACGTGTAGGAATCCACCAACGCTCGGAACACGATGTGATGAAAGTCCATCATGAACAGGATCATCATGCCGGCGAAGGTGATGAAGCCTGAAAGGCTGCTTTCGGGGGTATCTTCGAAGATGTCGCCGGCGCTCGGCTGCGTGTATCCCACCATCATGGCGATGACACTCGCGGCGAACTGCAGGCCGAGCGTGTAGACCCGAGCGAGCATGCCGTACATCACACCGATCAACGATTCGCTGAAGATGTAACCGATATAGGTGGCGTTCGATGTATGAACGATCGGATAGACCGTATCCCACAGGACCGGAAGGATCGCCAGCGACAGGGCAGCACCGATGAAGACCCGCAATTGCGGCGGCACCCGCGCCGAGGAAAAGCCGGGCATCGCCAGGACGCAGCCGCCGATCCTGCAGAAGATCAGGAACAACGCCAGCACGGTCCCTTGCGGGTCAGTTATCATGAAATAGAGCCCAGAATCTTTATCTCGATGCCCTTGGCGAGCTCTACATGCGAGAGGACCGGGAGCGTTGCGAACAAGCGTTCGATGATCATGCGCACATAGGAGCGGGTTTCCGGCGAAGTGACAAGGGCGAACGGCAGACCGCGATCCATGAATTCACGGATAACTTTCGTTGCCTGCTCGCTGAACTCCTCGAGCATGCGCGGGTCGATGTCGAATTCGATGATCTCGCCCTTGTTGTCGCGCTTCAGAGCCTGATGGAAGGCAAGATCCCACTTGCTGCCGAGTCGCAACACCCGCAGGACGCCGTTGTCGGCAAGATCGCCACACAGCTGCTGTGCCATCCGAACGCGAACGTGTTCGACAATCTGCTCGGTCTTGCGGACATGGGGCGCCAGTTCGGCGACGGCTTCCAGGATGAGATGCAGGTTGCGAATTGATACGCGCTCGGCAAGGAGCAGCTTCAATACGGCTTGCAGACCGGAGTAAGACATATGCGACGAGCAGATCTCGTCCGCCAGCTTCTTGTATTCCGGATCGAGCCTGTCGATCAGCACCTTCACGTCCTTGTAGGAGAGAAGCGCCGGCAGATTGTTGCGGATGACTTCGCTCATATGCGTCAGCACGACGGAAACGTTGTCGATCGGCTGGAAACCTTCGCGCTTCAAGTCTTCGGAAAAAGCCTCAAGGATGGAAACGGCGGGCATGCCGAAGGCCGGCTCTCGAATCTCGTCGCCGGGAATGCTCGGTTTGCGGCCAGAGCCGGTGACAACAAGAACTTCGCCGACGCGCAGCATGTTCGACGCGACCGTCGTGCCGTGGATTCGGATCTGATAGGACTTCTCGGCGATGGCGATGTCGTCGGTCACCTTGATTTCGGGAACGACAAAGCCGTACTGCGTCGCGAACTTCTTGCGCATCTTTCCGACACGGAAGGCAAGCTCCTGATGGGCGCCGAGCAGCCGGGTCGACACCATCTTGCCGAGCGCGAGTTCGATCTCCGAGGTGCGCAGCACCGACTTGACGGAGTCCTTTTCGAGTTCCTTGTTCTGGACGACCTTCTTCTCTTCCTGCTCGCGTCGAGCCTTGTTCTCAGCCTCGACCTGGCGAGGAATGAACCAGGCACCGAAGGCCAAAAGACCGGCAAGGAACATGAAGGGGACGAATGGCAGACCCGGCATGAGGCCGAGGATTGCCATCAGCACGGCGGACACCGAAAGCGCGCGCGGATAGTTGCTGAGCTGATTGACGACCGCCTGCTCGGTGGAACCGACCGTGCCGCCGCGCGAAACGAGAAGGCCGGCGGCGAGCGAAACGATGAGCGCCGGCATCTGCGAGACGAGGCCGTCGCCGACCGAGAGCTTGACGAAAACGTCGGCGGCCTCGCCAATCGGCATCCCGTGACGGAAATAGCCGATGATGATGCCGCCGAAAATGTTGATGCAGGTAATCAGAAGACCGGCAATCGCGTCACCGCGAACGAACTTGGACGCACCGTCCATCGCACCGAAGAAGGAGCTTTCCTCTTCGAGTTCCTTACGCCGGCGCTGGGCTTCCTTCTCGTCGATGATGCCGGCAGAAAGATCGGCGTCGATCGACATCTGCTTGCCGGGGATCGCATCGAGGGTGAAGCGCGCGCCGACTTCCGCAATACGCGTCGCACCCTTGGTAATGACGATGAAGTTGATGGTGATCAGGATCAGAAAGACGATCAGACCGATCACGAAGTCGCCGGACATGACGAGGCTTGCAAACCCTGCGATGACGCCGCCGGCGGCATCATGGCCCTCGTTGCCGTGCGAAAGGATGACGCGGGTCGTCGCGATGTTGAGCGCCAAGCGCGTCATGGTCGCGATCAGGAGGATGGTCGGGAACGACGAGAAATCGAGCGGCTTCTGGATCCACAGCGCCACCATCAGGATCAGCACCGAGAAGGCGATCGAGAACGCCAGGCCCATGTCGATCAGGAATGGCGGGATCGGCAGGAAAAGCACGCAGATGATAACGATGATGCCCATGGCAAAACCGATATCACGTACGCTAAGTCCGGCTTTCGGAAGGGGAAGTGCGGGAGGTTGCGCCATTTCGATTCCGTCTCTTCATGAGAGGTGCGGGCATGATGCCCACCAATTCGGAACGAGAACTAAATGGCGAAGCTTGCGCGAAGGTGGCTCAGAAGCCAGACTGGATGCGCGAAAACACCAGATTGGTGAAAATCGAAATCTGCGATCCGACAAACGGCGCAGAGATGCCGATGGTCACGAGGACGGCCACGATCTTCGGAACGAAGGTGAGCGTTGCTTCCTGAACCTGCGTCAGCGCTTGGAAAAGCGCGATGATCAGACCGACCACCATGGCCGCCGCGACCGCCGGGCCGGCGGACACGAGAACGGTCCAGATCGCTGCCTGGAAGAGGTCAAGTGCATCAGCTTCATTCATTTTCAGGCAACCTCATATCGCCTTGCGGTTCGTCCGACTGGGCCGAACCGCTCTGTCATTTCACCTAGCTCGACGACGAAGTATCTGTCGTCGTCGGCGCCTTGTCGGACAGGGTGATTCCCGCCTGAACGAGGATATTACCGCCATCGGTCGTCGTCGCAATGATGCCGTCGGAATAAACCTTTACCGAGGCGACCGTGCCCTTCACGCTGCCGTCCGCGCTGGTCATGTATTTGCCGATGTAGCTGCCTGCCTGGGTCAGGCTCGAGCTTGCCAGCAACGTGTCCAGCTTGCTGTTCGTCTGGATCGTCTGCTCGACCTGCGAAAAGCTTGCCAGCTGCGACATCTGCTCGCTCGCATCCACCGGATCCGTCGGATCCTGGTTTTTCATCTGCGCGATGAGAAGCTGCAGGAAGTTGTCGTAGTTGAGCGTTGCCTTTTGCTGTGCGCTCGAGTTGCTCGACGACGAAGAATTGTTGACGTTTGATACGCCGTCTACCGCCATGGCGCGATCTCCTTGCGAATCTGCTCGACCATCGTCGGGTGCATTTCCTGGTTGTTGAGAATGCTGTCTTCGATCGAATAGAGGCCGCGGATCGCCTTCAACGCGTCAAAGGCGCGTCCGGTGGAAACCAGACCGTCAATGCGCTTCAGTTCGGCGAGGACTTCCTCGTTCTTGAAGCAGGTCAGCAACATCGTGATCGACTTGCGGAACATCGCCGTCGACTGATCCTTGCCTTCCGGATTGATGAGGATCATCTGCGCGATGAAGTAGAGCTGACGCAGAGGCGTCGTCGCGTCTTCCGGCTGGAGAACGTGGTTTTCAAGAAGGAACGTTACATCGTTCAGGAATTCCAACGCGACCTTGCGATCGACGCGCAAAACCGCACCGTTAATGAAGATCTTTTCCCCGGCTTTTAGCGAGATACGAAGTGTGCTTTTCATTTTAGTCCATCCCTGATGATGGTGGTAACGTCGATAATGCCTTGGTAGTTTGTCGACTGCCGGCGCCTGATCCGATCGCACTCTTTCAAGATCCAGATCGCGATGGAGATGAGGTTCGCCCGCAGCTGGATTTCAAGCTGGTTGTCCGGATGCTTGAGATCCTCGATAAAGCTCACCCAAACACGCCGGGTGTAGAACAATGCATCAATGGCTTCCCGGCTGTATTTCTCTTTGTCCCGTGCAATCGACAGCAGCTCGATGGACCGGTCGAGAACTTGACGCTCCCGCTCCTTCGCATCGGCCACCGAGTCCTCCATGATCTCGGAGTAAGAGAACTGATACATTCATGCATCCTTCTTTGTCTTTCATACCCTTGATCATCAAAGGTAGTTCACGAGACTCAACTGCTGGATTTTCGAGACAATGGTGTAGGCGGTCTCCAGCTGCGTCTGGAGCGTGTTGACCAGCGTCGATGCTTCCGAGGTATCCACGCCCTGGAGATCGACGAGCTTGTTCTGGATGATGCTGGACTGGGCATCGAGGGCATCGTTAGCCTTCTCGACGCGCTCCTGCGAAAGGCCGAGCTGGCTCGCCTGCGTCACGATGCCAGTCGTTGCCTGTGCCGCATAGCCAATCGCCTTCGACGTGACCGTGCTTAGTGCGTCAGCGCTTACATTCTGGCTTGCCAACGCCGATACTGTGATCGAGGCCAGCGCGAAGTAGCGCATGCCGTCCGAGTTGGAGTTGGTCGACGACGTCACGACTTCCGAGTTGCTGATACGGCTCGTCATGTTCTGGTTCGAGGCAGCCGACCAATCGCTCCAAGCAGGCGGCGTCACGTAGGCCGCTGGCGCCACCGGCGTCGGTGCACCGGGCGGCGGGAACGCGATCGGCGTCGAGGTGCCGTTGAAGGTGTCCTGCGAGAACATCGGCTCGACAAAGTTGGT
Organism: Rhizobium sp. BK176; assembly: GCF_024808055.1. NCBI lineage: Bacteria > Pseudomonadati > Pseudomonadota > Alphaproteobacteria > Hyphomicrobiales > Rhizobiaceae > Rhizobium > Rhizobium sp. BK176. The sequence continues at coordinate 652,306 of NZ_JANUBV010000002.1, forward strand.
GATGAAGGTGCCCATTTCGGCGCCCGTCAGAGAGCTGACCGGCTTGCCGAGGCCGCTTGCATAAGCCTCCAGGTTGGTCTGAATAGCGGTCGTCGCGGCGGTCTGCTGATTGGTGAGCGGCTGGACATCGGTGTTGATACCCGAGAACAGATACTCGCCGTTGAGCATCGAATTGCCGGTATCCATCAGCTGCGACAGCGCGTCACCGGCAGATTGCATTGCCACCGTGATGCTTGTCTTGTCCTGGCTGCCCTGAAGCGCGGTCAGCTTGGAGACCAGCGCATCGCCGGCCTTCTTCATGCTGTCGAGGCCGAGCTGCGATGCTTCCAACCGCGCTGAGACGACGGAATTGCTGCCCTTGAGAGCCTTGATACGGCTGACTTCGGCCGTGAAATTCACGCTTTTCGCCGCGCCCGAACCAAGCGAGGCACCAATGTCGGCGTAAACGCCGGTCGTTGCTTCGAGAGAAGCGCTAACCAATTGCTTCTGCGACTGGCGGATCGTCAATCGCATTGCGTTCTGAATGGCTGAGCTAGAAATAAATGAACTTTTCATGGCTTAACTCGCTATATCCAGCAATGACTTCATCATTTCGTCGACAGCGTTGAGGATCTTCGTAGCCGCCTTGTAGGACTGCTCGATATCGAGAAGCAGCGTCAGCTCTTCGTCGAGGTTAACGCCAGTCTCGTTGGAATACGCTTCCGTCGAACGCGAGAGCGCCGCGGAGGTGTTCTCGGAGGCCGTCGTTGCATCGCTTCGGTACTGCTCAAGCCAACCGATCGAGTTCGAGGCGTAGTCCATGATGTTGACGTTGGACGACAGCCCGGCGGTGGCCGAGAAGGTCTGCGCGGTGCCCATCTCCGTGTAGAGCGCGTCGAGATTGTCCGAGAAGCCGCTGCTGCCCGTTGTGTTCAGATTGGTGAGGCCCGAGATCGAGCCGTCACGCAACTTCATCGGGTCGCCGCCCTGGTTGGTGATGACGGCGGCGTTCACGGTGATCGTGCCGGCAATGCCGTCGATCACGCCAGGCGCAGTCGGGGTACCGCCCGGCGCTCCAACCGCTGTCTTCCAGACAAACAGGCCGGGCTGCGTGGTAGTGGGGGTGCCGCCGGTTTCCGAGAACATGGTGACGAGCGACTTCGCGATCTCATCGAGCTGCGACTGGAAGGTAGGAGCGATATCATCACGCACCTGCAGCAGCGCTTGCAGGCTTCCCTGAGCCGTGCTCGTCGAGCCCTTGCCGCTGCCGAGCAGCACGCCGTCGATGTAGACGCCGTTGCCCTTCGTTTGAGCGGTATAGGTGTTCTGGGCGACAAACGTGACTGTGCGCGGGATCGTATCGAAGACGACGGTGCCGTCGGTTGTGTAGAGCGCCATATCGCCGTTGTCGCGGTCGACCGCGTTAACGCCGACGATCGAAGAGATCTGCTTGAGCAGCTTGTCCCGCTCGTCCAGGGCATCGGCTGGATTGCCGCCGGTCGCAGTGGCGCTCTTGACGGCGTCGTTCGCCGTCTTGAATTGCGCAAGCAGCGTGTTGAGAGTCGAGACCTGCGTCGCGATTTCCTTGTCGGCGCCCTGACGAACGGCCTGGACGGATTTCGTTGCGTCGTTCAGCGAATTGGCAACGTCTTGGGCTGCTGTAACTGCGCTCTGCGCGGCAATCGTGCTGCTCGGCGACGTGCGGAAAGCCTGCAGCTTTTCGCGGAACGTCGCCAAGTAGTTGGCTGGCGACGTCTCGTAATCGTTGCCGCCCATGATCGATTTCAGGTCGGTCAGCCCGCCCAGCAACGTCTGCTGGCCACTGTCCTGCGCACTCGCCTTCAGCCACTGACGCATCAGCGCGTCTTCCTGCGCGCGGCTGATCTTCACAACCTGCGCGCCACCCAGCGAGGTGGTGATCATCGCCTGCCGGCGCACGTAGTCGCTGTTGCTGGAGTTCGAGATATTGTTCGATACGACACTGCTTTGAGTGCCGGTATTGTTGAATATGTTCTGCGCCGTATTCAGTGCGGAAGTGAGCGACATGGCTTATCCGTACCCTACTTATCTCTTGAGGTTGACGAGGACGTCCATGATGTCGGACCCCGTCTGGAACACCTTGGAATTGGCGGTGTAGCTGCGCTGCGATTCGATCATTTCGGTCAGTTCGCCGGCGAGGTCGACGTTCGAGCTCTCCAGCGCACCCGCTTGGATCGAGCCGAAACCGTTCGTCTGCGGGAAGCCGGTAACCGTCACGCCCGACTGGCCGTTGGCGCTATAAACGTTGCCGCTCATCAGCGTCATGTTGTCCGGGCTGGCGACAGTCGCCAGCGGAACGCGGTAGAGCGGCTTAGACGTGCCGTCCGCGTACTTGGCATATACCGTGCCGTCCTTGTCGATCGTCACGTCCTTGACAGGGCTTGCAGCCTGGCCGTTCGGCGTACCGCTACCCGCGAATTCCGAAGCAAGCTGCGTGAAGCCGCTCACGTCCATCGCGATGGAGCCACCCGTTACCGGGTCGGTGAGCGTCATCGCGCCGGCGGAAGCCATCTTGCCGTTCGCGTCGAAGGTCAACGTCGTCGTACCAACCGCGGCCGACGAATAGGGGAACGATGACGTACCGCCCGTCGCCGCGTCGTCGTGCCGGTAGACTGCGACCTGCCAGGTGCCGGACGTTGCTGCAACCGGCGGCGGACCTGGGGAAGCTGGCGTCCCGGCCGCGGTCTTGGTGAAGTAGAAATCGTACTGCACGGTGTTGCCGAGCTTGTCGTAACCGACCATCGACATCTGCTTCGTGTCGGCGGTGATTGGCGCAGTGTTCGAGCTCGGCAGGTTGCCGGTCGCAACGTTCGCGTTCGAATTGAGGTTTCCGGAGAACGTACCCGTCGTCGAGGCGATCGCCGTCAGACCGGACTGGTTGACGTTGATCGGTACAAGGCCCGAGAAGCCGTTGACGACGACCGAGGGAGCGCCCGAATTGTAGGAGTAGCCCATCAGCTTGAAGCCGGCGGAATTGACCAGGTTACCTTCGGGATCCTTGGTGAAATCGCCGGCGCGAGTCAGGACCGGAACGCCGTCCGGGCTCTGAGCGATGAAGAAACCGTCACCAGAGATCGCGAGATCGTAGCTAGAGGTCGTGTAGGAGATATCGCCCTGCTCAGACACGGACTGGCGAACGGATGTCTGGACGCCACCCGAATTGTAGTTACCCGAGGTCGAGGGTAGAACCAGCGACGAGAAGGCGGTCGAAACGGCCTTGTAGCCCGTCGTGTTTGCGTTCGCGATGTTGTCGGCGACGGTGCTGAGGCGGTTTGCCTGGGCGTTCATGCCGGACACGGCCGTCTTCATGCTGCCAAAAATGCTCATCTGAAAACCTCGATTCCCTTAGTAGGCTTGAAAGTATTTGGTGGGCCTTGCGTGAAGCTGTCTGGAGCTGAACGATCGTCGGGAGAATGCAGCGACAATGCTCAGGCAACACGGCCCGTTCTAAAAAATCAGTTCCAATCAATGCAGTAGCCAAGAAAGCGCTTCGAATCGACCGGATCGAAGCCGAGCTTCTTCCGGAGCTTCTTGCGCAGCTTGGAAATATGACTTTCGACGACGTTCTCTTCGACTTCGTCGTCGAATATTCCGTAGATCGCGTTGAAGATCTGAGTCTTGGTGACGCGACGACCGCGATTTGCGATCAAATATTCGAGGATGCGGCGCTCGCGACGGGGAAGCGCAAAGACTTCGCCGTGAATTTCCGGATCGCGGCCATCGGAGAACACGCGGATTGCGCCGATGTCCGTGTGGCTGGAAATCGCTTTCAGTCGACGTCGAATGGCGGCGGCTCGGGCCAGGATCTCCCGGGGATGCACCGGCTTGCGCACGACGTCGTCGACGCCACAATCAAAAAGTGCAAGCGTGTTTTCCAAGGATGGCTGGTCGCTGACAGCGATAACCGGCGCCATCGTCCGATCGCGAATCGCGCGCGGCAGCTCGAAAGTCTGCTGCCCCTGGCCGATCAGGAACGCCTCGACAGCCGCGATATCAGAATCCGCCGCCGTCTGAACCCATTCGCCGAATTCATTTGGATCAAACCCTGTGGAGGGAATGCCTTCCCGCCCAAAAAGTGAAGTGTAACCATCTTTCACGAGCTCACGCTCATCAACCACTACGATCATTCGTCCGCCTCCGAATCACTTGTGGTACCTCGATGCTCTATGGGTACGAATCGCGCGATTCTGGGACAAGCTGTAGGAACTAATCGACGGGAATTAATAGTTGATTAAGAATTGAGGCGCGATTTGATCTAGATGTAGTAGCAGACCGAAATTATGCACACAAAAATTTCGTGGAAAAGTTAACAAGGTCTAAAATGTGACTTGCCTTGCCACATTGAGACAGATTCTCGCCACAATATGACACATTTCTGCTTTGTTCTGTTTTCTGCTCGCTTTGATTGAGTCAATTCTGGCAGAAGTTGCTCGCATTGGGAGTCCATTTGCCGTAGCCAGTGGCGACCAGATTGGCGATGACCCGGCAGACATATTGCTTTTGGGCGGGGTCGTTGTTGGGTCCGGCGTGATAACGGGCGACCGCCATTGTCCATGTTTCGTGCCGGTCATGGAGGTTGCGAAGGAACCGTGCCGCGTATTCCACATTGCGGCGGGGGTCGAACATCTCCTCTGCCGACCGAAAATTCTCACCATGGTAGTACTGGTTGATCTGCATGCAGCCGATGTCGATCAGCTTCGCACCGGACCTGCGCGCAACGTCAACCTGCCTCAGAGCGTCCTGCTCGGAGGGAGGAAAGAAGGCCTTCCCTTCGATGTTCAGCGCGTAAGGGTAGAGCGATCCCTTGCGACCGGTCTCGGTCAAACCAACGGAATAGAGTATCCCTTCGGGGATGCCATACTTCAACGCGGCGGATTGAATCTCCTGCTCACAGGCGCTGTTCGACGCCCATGCGCTAGAGATAGACGTCGCCACTGCGGCCGCTGCCAGCGGCGCCAGGAGAAGTGCCTTCAACACTGCTTTCGCCCGAGCCATTGAAGCCTCCGCCAGTTCGCTGTCCTGATTGATTTTGGCGCTCTCTGGCCTCGCCCTGGCCCTGCTGAGCAAAGGCCTGGCCCTGCTGCTGCGCTTGTGTGTTCGCCTGATTGCCGGTGTCGGAGCGGTCGACGGGCGCCATGCTGATCGTGACGTTGTCGATAGCGTAGCCTTGGCTGCGCAGAGCCTCGATGATCTTGCCGTGGTCTTCCTTGAGCTGTCGATAGGCCGCTCCGGTCTCGACCTTCAGGTCGACGTTGAGCGCGTCGCCCTGAAGCCGCATCGTGGCCGTGACCAGGCCGAGATCGATCGGATTCATCTGGATCTTGAGCGTATTCACCACCTTGCCGGTGCTCGACCACTCAGCGGCGTTCGACAGGGATGAGCTCGCCTGCATGGCCTGCGCCCATTCCGGATCACCGGATATCGCGGCCGTCACCGCGGCAGAATTGGTGTTCTGTGCCAGACCGATATAGCGGCGCGTGTCGAGGACGGATACACTCTCGATGCTGGCCTTGCCGCCGGACTCGGCTGGGGCATCCTTGTCCAAGCCAAGATGCATGTCCATCGACTGGCCGCGGCCATCGGCGCGGCTCAGCCGGAATGTCGTCGCGTCGGTAACGCCAGCAACATCCGTGCCCGGCAGTTGAACGTCACCCGTCGCATCGACGCTGACAGCATCGTTGTGAATGGACGTGTCGTCCTTTTGCTTGATGCCGGCCACCTGCTTGTCTTTGGGATCGGCCATTACCTTGCCGTCAGCCTTTTGGTTCGCAGCCGCCATGGCCGCAAACGCGGCTGCGGCGGTTCCGTCCGTCGGTAGCTGCTTCAATAGGCTGAGAACATCGGAGATGGCATTGTCGTTGTCGCCAGTGTTCGTGACCTCAGTGGCGTCAGTCTTCGGCTCCTTGGCGCCTTTGGCTGGACGGGACGCGACGGCATCCTCCAGCACGTCGGCAGCATCTTCCGGGACGGCCTCATCGTGCTTGCCCGCGGCCTTGGTGGCGCCGCGCTCCGTCTTCTTCGTGTCTTTGTCCACGGAGCCGGACGCCTTCTCTTTCATCTCGGTGTGGGCTGCGAGCGAAGCGCCTCCAAGGTCGATCAATGCCTTCGTGCTCGTATGACGCGGCGCGCTGGACCCGCTGCCGTCTGCCGTCGCTTGCCCTGCCGCGTCATGCTTGCCGCCGCTTGCCTTGTTCAGGACGTCGGAGAACCCTCCTGCGTCCGCATCACCGCCGCTGACCGTCTGACGGCCAGCGCCGGCCGCCGAGGCGGCCCCTGCTCCAGACGCTCCCCCCGAAACGCTGATGTCCATCATCTCAATTACTTTCTTTTTTCAAGAGGCCGTCGATTTCATCCAGCTGCGATCGGCTTGACGTCACGAATGCGCTGAATGACGGGTCGGCGTCCTGCTGTCCCCCAACATTGGATGGCGGCGTTAGATCCGCGTCTCCGACAACAGGACCTGGAGCTGGATTTGGTATATCCCCCTGCTCCGCCTCCGGTGAGGCTGCTGCCTGTTCAGAAGTAATTTCTTGGCTGTAAGATTTAGGGGTCGTCGCTTGCGTCAAGCTTGCCGGATCGGGCGCACGAAGCACTTGTTCCGCAATAGCTTTTGCCGCGGCCCGCAGTGCCTGGTCGCGTGGCGACAACTCCTGGTCCGGGATGGATGAGATGTTCTTCGTGGCCGCGTCGATCTTGTCCGTCGGGATCGACGCCATGCCGCCATAAAAATCCGCCAGCGCCCCAAAGGCATTGTCAGAATCGCCGGAGAGCGTCTGGGCGCGGGCCGCGGCCATCCGTGCGAGATCGCCCTTGCCGGCGATCGCAGCCGCGCGGGCGATGCGAAGATAGACCTCACGCTGCCTCGCCTCATCCATGAAGGAGAGGATGCTGATGACGTCGTCCGCCTTCACTTCGTGATCGTGATAGACGAGCAGCCTTACAAACAAGTCCGCGAACTGGCTGGCATAGGGTGAATGCAGGAAGCGGCGCACATAGCGTTGCGAATAATCAAGTCCCTTATCCACCATGCCGGCTTCAACACAGATCGAAACGGAGCGACGCAATGCCGCCTCCTCGACGATCGTTCCCGGCGCAGTGAGGCGCGCTTGATCATAAAGCTTCAGTGCTTCCATCGGACTCTTGGCGATGGTGACGTTACCGCCGACCAGCGCAAGATAGGGACCGATCTTCTTGTCTTTGTATTCGTTCGCGGTCTCGACAAGGCTCTTGGCGACGAGCAATCCCTTGCCGCTGAGATACTTCCGCAGCACGTCGCTGATGCGGTTGTCGAAGTGACCGTTTACATCCCGGGCGACCAGGTATTCGAGGGTCTCCGGATTGCCGCCACTCATCGCATAGATGAGTGCCGCATCGACGTTGCGATCATCGTCAAACACCGACTGGTCGATCGTACGCAGGCGCTGATCAATCGTGCCAAGCATGAAACGCTGCATCTCGGCGGCCGAGTGATCGCCGAGCACGACGGAATCTTGCACGAACTGCAACGAACGCAGCATCTTGTAAGGCGCGATGTCCTCCTGATCTTCCGCATGCGCGACCGCAGCAGGCCCCACCGCGAGGCCGAGAAGCATAAGCAGAAGACGTTGGTGGTGACGGATCATGACTATCCTTGATCCGCCTGCAGCAATATTTCGATTCGTCTGTTGGTGGCATTGAACGGATCCGCCTGATCCTTCAATTTGCGGTCAGCGAAGCCTGAGACCTGCGAAACCCGCTTCTCGTCGAGGCCGCCACGAATGATCATGTAATAGGCAGCCTGGGCGCGATCCATGGACAGGCGCCAGTTCTCGTTCTCGCCCTTGTACTGGCGACCGTCAGTATGACCCCGGATGACGACAGCGCCGGGCTTGCCCTTGAGGACCTCGCCGATCTTCTCCATCGCAAGCACCATTTCCTTGCGTGGGACGGCCGATCCGATGTTGAACATGGAATCGTCGCTCTGATCGGAAATGCTGACCAGGAGGCCGCCTTCCGATGATGTTACCGTCAGACCTTCGGCGAGCTTGCCGGCTACGCCGCTAATCTGTTGGGCGATTTCCTTTTGCAGCTCTTCAGCCCGTTTCTGCTCGGCGGCCTTTTGTGCCTCAGTCTGCGGCTTTTCCTTGCCGTCGACATTCTCAGACGCCGTGTCCACGGACGATTCAGCCTGTGGAGACTGGCTTTCGGCCGCTTCCTCAGCGTGCTCACTTTGAGCCTTGCCGGTCAGATCCGCCGGATTCTCGGCCTCCGCCTTGGCAACTTCGGTGGCGTCTGCCGCACCATCAACAGGCGTATCCTTCGAGGCGGGCTGCTTCTTGTCGGCATGCGTGACTTCCACCTGCTTCGTCCAGAAATCAGGATCGAAGGGGTCACGATAGGCCTGACCGCCGTCGGCACCAGTTGCCGGACCCGATTCGCTGGCACCGCCCTCGCCCTTGGCGCTGACATTTGCCTGCTGACCGACTTCCTGCGCAATCTCCGCCAGCACGGAATAGGGGTTCTCGAAAAAGTCGGCTTCCGAATAATTCGTCTGGTCGCCGGAGGTCGAGGTCTGGTCATCGCCATTGGCGGCCGATGCGCCTTTGGTCGGTTCGTCCTCTTTTTCCTTCGACTTGTCCTGCTTCTGGTCGCCATCCGCCTGGTCGACCGGCTTCTTCAAGCCTTTTTGCGTGGGCTTCTCGTCGGCGAGCTTGATCGGATTGAAATAGGTCGCGACCGAGGCCTTGGTTTCCTCGTTCGCAGCGTTGACCAGCCACATGACGAGGAAGAACGCCATCATGGCCGTCATGAAGTCGGCATAGGCGATCTTCCAGGCGCCACCATGCGCACCGTCGTGATCACCGCCGCCATGCCGTTTGACGATGATAATCTCGTTCTTGCCGTGATGGTGGTTTTCGCTATCACTCATTCCAGAACTTTCTTCAGGCTCGTCGCCCAGGCTGACATGCGCGTGACAAGGACGGCGTCGTCAAACTCGACGGTCAGGTCGACATCAGCCGTTTCATGATGGCGCAGAAGACCAGCCTTTTCGCCGAGTGTATTCTTCAGCACGTCGAACAGTCGCGTCGGCCCCTTGACCGTCACGGTGCCGACATCACCTTCCAGCAACGCCTCACGCAGGATGCCGGCAAGATCAACGGCAGCCTTTTGTGACAGAACATCGGTCATGACAGGCGCAAGCGCCTTTGCGACCGTCGCGCTGACGAGCTCGGCGAGATCGCCCGCCATCGCGTCGAGACGGGAGGCGATCAGCTCTGCGGCCTCGACCTCGTACCGGTCGCGAAGCTCTTCGACTTCACGCTGGTGCACGAGTGCCACCGTCTGCGCTTCCAGCTCATATTTCTCCGTCAGCGCCGCGGTGGCTTCTGCATAGCCGTCCGCATGAGCGCTGTGGCGTTCTGCTTCGAGATCAATCACGGGTTCGGAGGCGACGTCGGCAAACCCGCCAAAGTCGCCCGCGAAATCATCCGCTTCCGTAACGGGAGCGACGACGGCAGGCTCGCCAAAATCCTTGAGGTACCGAGAGAGCAGCGCGCTCACCGAATCCACCCTTTCGCTGCAGAGGACTGCGACATGCCGTACCCCATCATGAAACTGACAACTCATCCGGCACGGTTTTCGCACTGCGCCTTTGTATCGAAACTAGGGTGTCAAACTTGCGCGAGGATGAAGGGTGGAGCCGGACAAGCTCAACAGCTCCGGCCACTATTGCAACAGGATCAGCACCTTGCTGGCGGCTGTGTTCAGGATCGAGATTGCCTGAACGCCCATTTGTTGTTGCGTCTGGAGCGCCTTCTGAAGGGTCGAGGCTTCATCCATATCGGTGTCGACCAGCGCGCCAACGCCCTTGTCGATCAAATCGGACATGTCGGCGGTATAGGAAACACGATCACTGATACGGGCACTCATCGTGCCGAGGCCGGCCGCGGTCGTTGTCAGTTTCGACAGGATGGAATCGACAACCGCCATCATGTCCTTCAATTGCGCCGGCGTCGTGTTGGCGTCGAGCGCTATTTCGGTTCCGCTCGCGGGCGTCGTCGAGCCCGCATCCAGAAGGTAGTAGTTGCGCGCAGTCGTCGTGCCATCGGAATTCAACGTGTTCGCGTCGACCGTCTTCGTGAGAAGACCGCGATTGGCGTCAGTCATATCGATCATGACGGTCTGGTCGGCCGGAAAATCAATGGTCTGCGCCTGATATTCACCGCTCGTGCCACGCACGAAACCGCCGATCACCGAGCGCGAGATCGGCAGGTTCGTATCGCGGTTGAGCAGCCAGTTCTCACCGGCAAAATTCGTCGTCTGGACAGTCGTCTGCAACTGTCCCTTCAACTCGGTCAGCGTCGTATTGAGCTTCGTCTTGTCGACGCCGGCCTCCTGCGCTGTCACCAAGGTCTTGCGGATCTCGCCCAACTGGTCGATGAGGCTTTCCATCGACGTATAGGCGGTATCGACCTTCGATGCGCCGACGCCGAGCGCGTCGTGAACATTCTGCAGCGAGCTGCTGTCCGAGCGCATGACGCTTGCAAAAGACCAGTAGGTCGCATCGTCGGCAGCCGTTTCGACGCGATAGCCCGATGAGACCTGCTGCTGTGTCGTTGCGACGTCCTTGTTAATGATGCGCAGCGCCGCGAGGGCGTTTACCTGGGCCGAGCTGGTAATTTTGTATGTCATTTTCTGGCTCTGAGTAGGGAAACGGGACAGGCCGGCGACCGGCAGCGACTGACCTGGCGTCATGCCCCCGGCTGGCTTCCCAGGTCCGGTTTGTCGCAAAAACAAATCAACTGTTAAACGAAGTTAACCAAGGCCTTCCACGGGCGCAAGTGCAGCGGCTTCAGTGTCGCAAGCCTCGCGCAATCTTGATTATTGCTTCAAAAACAAAGAGAAAGCCGCATCGACGACGCGGCTTTCCTATCTCTTTATGATACTGCTGGACGGCTTAGTTCTTGAACAGCGTCAGAACGTTCTGCGCGCTGGAGTTCGCGATCGACAGCGATTGGATCGCCAGTTGTTGCTGCGTCTGCAGGGCCGTTAGCTTGCTCGATTCCTCTTCCATATCCGCGTCGACGAGGCGTCCAACGCCCGAGTCGATCGAGTCGCTGAGGTCGGAAACGAAGCTTTCCTGCAGGTCGATGCGGGTCGAGATCGAGCCGAGCTGGGAGGCGGCTTTCGTCATTGCGCTGAGGCCGGCTTCGACAGTCGTCAGGGCAAGGTCGATGTCGCTCGGGCTGAAGCTGCTGATGTTCATGCTGTAAATAGAACCGACGCTGCCCGAGGACGTCCCGATGATGCCGCTGGTGGTGCTGATGGCACCCGTAGTGGTCATGCCAAAGAGGACATTACCGCTGGTGCTGTCATCGAGCACATACTGGGTTGTCTGGACGGAAACCTGGCCATTGGCGTTACGGACGAAAGACGAAACGACGCTCTTCGTCGTGTTGCCTGCAACCCAGTTCTCTCCCGAGAAGGAAGCAGACTGGGCAATGCTCAAGAGCTGCTGCTGGAGCTGCGCAATTTCATCCTGGATCTTGTTCTTGTCGACACCCTTTTCAGTCGCCGCAACAATCTTCGCCTTGATCTCGCTAACGACGTCGATAGAGCTGTCCATCGCCGAATAGGCGGTGTCCACCTTTGCCGCACCAAGGCCAAGCGCGTCGGAAACGGCCGAAAGCGCCTTGTTGTCAGAGCGCATCGTCGTTGCAATCGACCAATAGGCAGCGTTGTCCTTGGCTTCGGCGACGCGGTAGCCGGACGAAACACGGCTCTGTGTCTCTTCCAGGCTGCCATTGATGCTACGCAGGGTCTGGAGGGCGGACATTGCCGCGACGTTCGTCAAAATGCTGGTCATGAAATTATCGCCCCTTATTGGCAAATATTGAAAAGGGACATTCCGGTCCGCCACCGGGGAACGGCAATCAGCTTCATGCCCGCTAACCGCTTCTTAGGGTTGGTTAACATACCGTTTCGTTGACGGCAGAAAACATGAGTTTGGTTAACGCGAAGTTAACAAGCATTAAAAAAGCCGCGCTTGGGAAGCGCGGCTTTCGATTGGCGATCTGTCTGCCGAAACGCCCGGAGGCGCTCCTAGTGTTAGTTGCGGAACAGCGAGAGGATGTTCTGCGAAGAGGAGTTCGCGATCGACAGCGACTGTACAGCCAGCTGCTGCTGGGTCTGCAGGGCGCTGAGCTTGGAGGACTCTTCTTCCATGTCGGCGTCAACCAGGCGGCCGATACCGGAGTCGATCGAGTCGCTGAGCGAGGAGACGAAGTCGGTCTGGATGTCGACGCGCTTCTGCAGCGAACCGAGCTGCGAGCCGAGCGTCGTCATCGCCTTCAGAGAGAGTTCGACGTCGCTGAGCAGGCTGTCGATCTGGCCCTGGGTCGTCGTTGCACTGATCGTGAAGGAGTAGATCGAGCCGGCGGTGTAGTTCGTGCCGGTCGAGCCGAGAATGCCGCCCGTCGCGCTGTTGAACAGGGTGTTCGTGGCGTTGAGGACGTAGTCGGTGGTCTTGACGCTGACCGTGCCGTTGGTGCCGCGGACGAAGGAGGAAACAACGCTGACGGTGCCGCCCGAGTTGTTGACCCAGTTTTCGCCGTTGAACGAAGCAGACTGGGCAACGCTGTAGAGCTGTGCCTGCAGCTGGGTGATTTCGTCCTGCAGCTTCAGCTTGTCGACGCCCTTTTCGGTCGCGGCAACGAGCTTGGCCTTGATTTCGCCGACGAGGTCGATGGCGCTGTCAACAGCGGTGTAAGCCGTGTCGATCTTTGCAGCACCCATGCCGAGGGCGTCGGAAACAGCCGAAAGGGCCTTGTTGTCCGACTTCATCGTGGTGGCGATCGACCAGTAAGCAGCGTTGTCGGAAGCCTTGCCGACGCGCAGGCCAGACGAAACGGCGCCCTGCGTCTTCGACAGGCCGCTGTTGACATCACGCAGCGTCTGGAGAGCGGCCATTGCGGAATTGTTGGTCAGAATGCTGGTCATTTTAATTTGCCCCTTTGGCATAATTGATAGGAAGGGACATTCCGGACTACCGGGAACGACGGTCAGCCTCATGCCTGTTGACCGCTCACTGTGCGCAGTCAACTCGCCGTTTCGATAGGCACATAAAACCCCATCATGGTTAAGAAACTCTGAACCGAAAAATTAAAAATAGTTAAAAAAATCCAACGCTTAGCGGCACCGCATTAACCGGAAATTAAAACATTTACGGCCGGGGCAAGCCCCGGCCGTAAATCTTTTCTCTGATACTGCGCGAGGCTGTTATCAGCCGCGGAACAGCGAGAGAATGTTCTGCGAAGAGGAGTTCGCGATCGACAGCGACTGGATCGCCAGCTGCTGCTGGGTCTGCAGGGCGCTGAGCTTGGAGGACTCTTCTTCCATGTCGGCGTCAACCAGGCGGCCGATACCGGAGTCGATCGAGTCGCTGAGCGAGGAAACGAAGTCGGACTGGATGTCGACGCGCTTCTGCAGCGAACCGAGCTGCGAGCCAAGCGTGGTCATCGACTTCAGAGCGCTTTCAACGTCGCTGAGCAGGCTGTCGATCTGGCCCTGGGTCGTCGTCGAGCTGATCGTGAAGGAGTAGATCGAGCCGGCGGTGTAGTTCGTGCCGGTCGAGCCGAGAATACCGCCCGTCGCGCTGTTGAACAGGGTGTTCGTGGCGCTGAGAGCGTAGTCGGTGGTCTTGATGCTGACCGTGCCGTTGGTGCCGCGGACGAAGGAGGAAACAACGCTGACGGTACCGCCCGAGTTGTTGACCCAGTTTTCACCGTTGAACGAAGCAGACTGAGCAACGCTGTAGAGCTGCGCCTGCAACTGGGAGATTTCGTCCTGAACCTTCGCCTTGTCGACGCCCTTTTCGGTTGCGGCAACGAGCTTGGCCTTGATTTCGCCAACGATATCGATGGCGCTGTCGACAGCGGTGTAAGCCGTGTCGATCTTTGCAGCACCCATGCCGAGGGCGTCGGAAACGGCCGAAAGGGCCTTGTTGTCCGACTTCATCGTGGTGGCGATCGACCAGTAAGCAGCGTTGTCGGAAGCCTTGCCGACGCGCAGGCCAGACGAAACGGCCGCCTGCGTCTCGTTCAAGCCCTTGTTGACGTTGCGCAGCGTCTGGAGTGCCGCCATTGCAGAATTGTTGGTGTTAATGCTTGTCATAAGTCTGTCCCCAAAAACAAAATACAAAAGGAGGACATACCGGACTTCTATACCGGCGATGACGGACCAGCTTCATGCCACTCGGTGCCGTTTTGTTTGCAACCAAACCCGTCATGTCCATCTGAATTTCGCAGCCATTGATTGCCAAGCAGTTAAGATCATTAGGAAACCGCCGCCGACGCCTGCAGTGGTTAACGATGACTGAAGAGATCGCCTCGCCCCGCTGCAACACCGGCTTCATGCAAGCTTCAAATGCTTAGAATGAGACAGCTAGGACCGTGCCCATATGCTCGTGGTCCGGTGCGTCGACGAAATCCCGGCATGGAGTGGGTCTTGAACAGTAGCATTTCATTCGCAGCGGCCTCCAAGGATTACCAGAAGGGCCTCTATCTCAAGTCGCTTGAGGTGCTGAACCAACTCGTCGACACGCAGAAGGACGTCAAGACCTACGTGCTTCTGGCCAAAAACCTTATAAAGCTTGGCTTCAAGGCCGAAGCCGCCGCCGCCTATTCGCTCGCCGGGAAGCTCGATGGTCAGGCGGAGTCGATCTACACACGCGAAGCAGCAATCCTGTATTTCCAGAGCGGCGACGAACAGGAAGCGCTGGCGCATGCCTTGCGCGTGATGAAGTTGGCGCAAAACGACGCCGATCTCGCCTTTGTCCTCGTCTCAATCTACATCAAGCAGGGACGGCTTGATCTCATCAGCCCTTTCAGGCGTGTCATCTCGGAAAGCTCCAATCCGGAACACATCGCGCTCGCGGTTCACGCGTTGACCGACCACATTCTGGATCCGACGAACGAGGCCCTCGTAGCGAACCTCTTCAAGCGATTTCCGGAAATGCCGGCGCTCCGCCTGCTCAATCTCGTCTTTGCGCGGGAGACCTGCGACTACGGCCGCGTCGCCAGCCTCTTTGGTCCGATCGCCGACATGATCGCGAAGCGCGATCTCGAGTTTCTGCGGAAGGACAATCCCTTCTACAATCTGCATTGGTGCGGAGACGAGGCGCTGAACGGCATCGTCTCGCTCAACCCCCTCCTTTCACTGCCGGAACTCGCGGCAAAGCGGCGGTCGTTGCCTCACAAGTGGGGAGAGAAAATCCGGATCGGCTATCTCTCGTCAGACTTCTGGAGCGACCATGCGACGATGAAGCTTCTCCAGCGCGTGCTCGAGCTGCATGACCGCAACCGCTTTGAAATTACCCTCTTCTGCCACTCCGGAGAAGCGTATCTGGCGGCGAACAAGGCCGACCGATCCGCCTGGGGCAATGTCTGCCTGATCCGTGATCTGACCAACGCGGAGGTCGCCGAGAAAATCCGAGAGCTGGAAATCGACATTCTGGTTGATCTGAAGGGGCATACCACTGACGGACGGCCGGATATCCTCAACCAGAGCGTCGCCCCGATCCATGTCTCCTGGCTGGGCTTTCCCGGCAGCACTGTCAACATTGACCTCGATTACATCGTCGGCGATCACTTTGTTCTCCCCGATCGCGCCAAGCCTCACTATCACGAGAAATTTGTTCGGATGCCTGAGAGCTACCAGCCGAACGATCCGACGAACCGCCCAAAGCCGACCCCCACCACGCGGGCGGCGGTCGGATTGCCGGACGATGCATTCGTGTTCGCGTCATTCAACGGCAACCGCAAGATCACGGCTGAGACACTCGATATCTGGTGCAACATCCTCCGGCGGGCGCCGAACAGCGTCCTCTGGCTGATGCTGTCGTCAGTGCGCGCCGAAACGAATATCCGGAACTATGCGAACAAGCGCGGAATCACTTCGGACCGCATCATCTTCTGCCCACGCGTCACCTATCAAAAGCACATCGACCGACAGCAATGCGCCGATCTCGGCCTCGACACCTTCCCGGTCAACGGCCACACGACAACGTCGGAGCAGCTCTGGGGCGGTTTGCCGGTCCTCACCGTCAAGGGTACCAACTTTGCGTCGCGCGTCAGCGAGAGCTTGCTGAATGCCATCGGCTTGCCGGAACTCGTGGCCGCCGATACGCAGGCCTATGAGGAGATGGCTGTGGAGATGGCGCTCGACGCGCAACGCGTCGTCGCCTACAAGGCGCGCCTTAAGCAAAACGCCGGCATCATGCCGCTCTTTGATGCGGATCGCTTCCGGCAGCATCTCGAGACGGCTTACGAAATGATGATCGACCGCGCCAAGCGTGGCCTGGAGCCGGATCATCTCGACGTCCCGGCGCTGCCGCCGCGGACAACGCCTTTCATCACGACCGTGTGAGCCAACCCGACAAACAGAAAACCCGCCGCGTCTCTGCGGCGGGTTTACTGTTTCGTGGTATTTGGACCGCCTGTTGCGCCGTGAACCTACTCTAGTGGAAGGAGCGGACCAGGCTTCCGACCAGGAGATTCCAGCCGTCGATCAGCACGAAGAAGAGGATCTTGAACGGCAGCGAAATCGATGTCGGCGGCAGCATCATCATGCCCATCGCCATGGTGATGGTGGCAACGATCAGGTCGATGACGAGGAATGGGAGAACAACCAGAAAGCCGATCTCGAAACCGCGCCGGATCTCTGAGATCATGAAGGCAGGAATGAGGACGCGGTAGTCGATCTTCTCACCGGTCTCGACGCTCTGGCCGCGCTCCCGCGCCAAATCGACGAAAAGCGCCAGATCCTTGTCGCGCGTGTTGCTTGTCATGAAGGTGCGGAAGGGCTCCGCAATGCGCGTGATGGCCTGCTGCTCGTCGATCTGGTTCGACAGGAGCGGTTGAACGCCCGTCTGCCATGCCTGGTCGAAGGTCGGCTGCATGACATAGAAAGTCATGAACAGCGCAAGCGACAGCAAGATCATATTCGAAGGAGTGGAGGACAGGCCCATTCCCGATCGCAGGATCGAGAAGGCGATGACGAAGCGCGGGAAGCTCGTCACCATGATCAGAATGCCCGGCGCGACCGAAAGGACGGTCAGCAGGCCGAATGTTCTGATGATCCATGCCGCGACCGAACCGTCGACCGGCAAGTTCAACAGGTTTGTCGGGAGCTGCTGCGCATGCGCCAGCTCCGGTGCCGCCATCATGGCAGCGAACAGCAATAGGAATCGAATCATTCGACGACGAAGGTCCTGAACATGACCTTCGATACGCGGCCTTGCGCGCGAAGGTCAACACGCTCCTGGATGTCATCCTTAAGATATTCGAAGCCTCGCGGCCCTTCGATCTGCTGCAGCGAAACCGTACGGACATAGGCGAGAATATCTTGATGGATATCCTCCGCGAGTTTCACGTCGGGCGGGCCGGAAAACAGCAGTGCGACTTCCAGACGAACCCAGTTCTCCGAGGGATAGGCGAGGTTCGACGTGATCGGCTCAAGCTGAACGACGTTGTTGGCTTCCGTGGAAATGTGAGGCAGTCCCGCCTCGCCTTCCTTCTTTTGCGCGGCCTCGTCCTTGGCCGCCTTTGCTTGCTCCGCCTGCTCGGCACCCTTGATGTTGGGCGCGACCATGGCACCAACCACCCAGCCGCCGCCGGCGCCAAGCAGCGTCAGGATCGCAAGCCCGGCGATGGTCATGATTGCGGCCGATTTCTTCTTCGGCTGGCCTTCGGCGGCTTCTGTCTCTGCCATGATGTTCTGCCTCAGAGCGGCGAGAAGAGATCGACGGCCTGCTGGCCGCGCGGCGGCTGCTGCACTTCCATCAGGCGGCCGCGACCGCCGTAGGAGATGCGGGCCTCAGCAATCTTCTCGTAGGAAATCAGGTTGTCGGCGTCGACGTCCTGCGGACGGACGATACCGGCGACGTTGAGAATGCGGATCTCCTGGTTGACGCGAACTTCCTGAGAGCCACTGATCACAAGGTTGCCGTTCTCGAGAATGCCGGTGACCACCGCGGCGACCAGCAGCTTCAGCGTTTCGGAGCGGTCGATCTTACCCTTGCCGTCGGTGCTCGTGTCGGAGCCGTAGGTCAGGTCGGTCTTCGACGACGGATTCCAGCCCATGACGTTGGCGTTGACGTCCCAGTTCATGGCGCTCGAATTGGTTCGGCTGCGGCTGGTGTCGTTCTCGAACTTCGCCTTATCGTTGATCTTGATATCGACGGTCAGGATATCGCCGACGTTGAGAGCGCGGGCATCCTTGAAAAGGGCGGCCTGCGAGTCGCTCCAGAGCGAATAGCCTTGCGCCACCTGGCGCGGCTGCTTCGGATAAAGCGCCATCTGTGGGGTCTGGCCGTAGGCGAGACCGCTGCCGATCGGGCTCATGGCCGGGGCGCGACCGATCTCGTTGACGGCCTGCGGCGATGCGCAGCCTGCAAGGAGGGCTACAGCGGCAATCGCGGCCGGGAAACGCTTGTTCATGAGGGGTCCTTCGACGTATTTGGATCGGACGCGCTGGCGATGATGTTGGCGATGACCGCAGCCTTCTGCGGATCCATCTCGTTGAGGATCAGGCTCGACTGGGTCGGGTTCAGCCGCATGATGACCGCCGCTGCGACTTCGATCTTGACCTCTTGCAGCTGTGATGCGGCTGCGTCCGGCTTCATTTTCTTGTAGATATCGGTGAGGCCCGCTTCGGCCTGCTTGAGGAAGACATCACGGCGCTTCAGCCAGTCCTGATATTCCTCTTTGCGCTTGTTCATCTCGGCGATGCGCGAATCGACGTCGGCACGAAGCTTCTCGAGCTCCTGCTTCTGAAGCAGGTAGCGTTGGTCGCGGGCGGGATCGGCAATGTTCGTGCAGAACTGCTTGATCTCCTCCTGCGAGGTCATTTCGCCCTTCGGCGCCGGCTGCTCCTGTGCGAAGGCGCCGGGAATGGACAGCGCCACGACGGCCATGGCCGGCAAGGCAAGACGCTGAAGCAAATCTGACAAAGCCATGGTCTTCATCATTGCAGAACGAGCTCCGCTTGCAGCGCGCCGGCTGACTTGATGCCCTGGAGGATGGCGATGATGCCATCCGGCTTGACGCCAATATTGTTGAGGCCGGCCACCAGTGTCCTGAGGTCAGGCCCATCCAGCAGCGCCACCTTGCCGCCCGTTTTCTGCGCCGCGATATCGGTCTGCGGCTGCACCGCGGTCACGCCACGCGAGAACGGCTCGGGCTGAATGATCTGCGGCGTCTCGGTCACCTGGACGGTCAGAGTACCATAGCTGACGGCGACCGGCGACACGCGCACGTCCGCGCCGATAACGATCGTTCCTGTCCGTTCGTTCACCACGACCTTGGCCGGGGTGTCCGTTTCGACGACGAGATTCTCCAGATCGGCCATCAGGCGCGTCAGATCCGCCGTTCTCGGCTTCTGGACGATGACCTCCTGCGCATCCTTGGCCTCGGCTACCGGACCACCGAAACGCGCGGACGCATAGCCGTTGACGACATCGGCGATGCGGATGGCCGTCGAGAAATCGGGGTTGCGCAGCTGCAGAACGAGATTGACGGAATCCTTGAAGCGCGAAGGCAGCTCACGCTCGATGATGGCACCGCCCGGCACGCGACCAGCGGTCGTGACACCCTCGGTGACCGTTGCCGCCTGGCCTTGGGCGTTAAAGCCCGAGACAACGACGGAGCCCTGGGCGACCGCGTAGATCTGGCCGTCCGCGCCCGAGAGCGAGGTCATGATAAGCGTACCGCCGCGCAGCGAGGTCGCATCACCAAGCGAACTGACGTTCACGTCGATGCGGCTGCCGGGGCTGGCAAAAGGTGGCAGGTTGGCGGTGACCATCACGGCCGCGGTATTCTTCGCGTTGGACTGGCTGTTCTGCGTAGAGATGCCAAGGTTCTGCAGCATCGCGCGCATCGACTGCTCGGTAAAGGGCGAGGCGCGGAAGCCGTCGCCAGTGCCTTGAAGGCCGACGATCAGGCCATAGCCGATCAGCTGGTTGTCACGTCCTGCCTGCAAGGATGCGATGTCCTTGATGCGCGAATTCATCGCCGCGGCGGGCGCGACAGCGACGACGTTCGGAGACAAAAACGCGAGAGCGACGAAAAGGCGGAAAAACTTCTTCATTTTGCGGCCACGTGTATGGTGCCGTCGGCGAGCACGGTGCCGCTGACAATCACGCCGGAATCCATGTTGCGAACGCGGATGAGCTGGCCGGTCATGCCGTCTTCAAGCGGCGAGCCGGCGGCCGAGATCGTCATCGGGCCAAGCGTGAAGATCAGCCGGATCGACGAGCCGCGTGTCACGGTAAAGGGCTCGCGCAGCGCCGAGACCGAGATGGTGCGTCCCGGCAGGAGCGTGCGCTTCGAGATCATTCCCTCCACCTGGCGGATCGACTTTGCGTAGTCGCCGGCCAGGTTCGGGTTGGTTACTTCCACTTCCTGGAGCTGGGCGCCGGACACGGTTTCGCCGGGGTAGATCGTCGTCGTCGGAACGACCGCAAAGCCCATGCCGGCAGCAACAGCTGCCTGCGCTGCGGCAAATGCGGCCATCGCAATGGCGGCGGCTGCCGCCCATCCGAGGATACCTTTGACCCGGCAAAACATCATGTTTCGGCCCTTCCCGATTACTTCAGGTTTTTGCTGACGATGGAGGCCATTTCGTCGGCGGTGGTGATGACCTTGGAGTTCATTTCATAGGCGCGCTGTGCCGATATCAGCTCGGTGATTTCCTTCACCGGATCGACGTTCGAGGACTCCAGGTAGCCCTGCTTCATGTAGCCGAAGCCCTCTTCGTCGGGCGTGCCGACGACGGGATCGCCGGAGGCCGGCGTCTGCTGGAAGAGGTTGTCGCCGAGCGGCTGAAGGCCGGCTTCATTGACAAAGTCGGCGATCTGCAGCTGGCCGAGCACGGTCGGATCGGTATTGCCCGGCAGCTTCGCCGAGACTTCGCCCGAGCGGCTGATCGTGACCTGCGTCGAGCCCTGCGGAATGGTGATGTTCGGTGCCACGAGATAGCCGTCGACCGTGACGATCTGGCCCGTCTCGTTCTTGTTGAATGCGCCGGCGCGGGTGTAGAGCGTCGTGCCGTCCGGCGCCTGGATCTGGAAGAAGCCGCGACCGATCATCGCCACGTCGAGATCGTTGCCGGTCTGCGAGAGTTCGCCCTGGATGTGCAGGTTGCGGACAGCAGACGTCTGGACGCCGAGACCGATATTCGCACCTTCCGGCACGATCGCCTGGTTCGCGCGGTTGGAAACGCCCTTGGCGCGCTCGGTCTGATACAGCAGGTCGGTAAATTCAGCGCGGGCCCGCTTGTAGCCGGTCGTGTTGATGTTCGCGATATTGTTGGCGATGACTTCGAGATTGGTCTGCTGGGCATCCATACCCGTTGCAGCAATGGCAAGCGCTCTCATGGCTTCGTCCTTAAATCAATTACATCTGCATCCGGGTGACGTCGAGAAAGGCAGAAACGACCTTGTCGCGAATGGCGATTGCGGTCTGCAGCGTCTGCTGCGCCTGCATGACGGCATCGACGACTTCGCGCGTCGTGGCCGTGCCCTTGATGCCGGCGAAAGACATGCCTTCCGCATTCTTCAGGGTGTTCACGGCGCCAGTCGCAACATTGCTGAGAGCAGCACCGAAGCCCCCGTCGTTTGCTGCGCTTTCTGCTGCCGACGAAGCCGTCGAGCTGTCCTGTTCGATAGCGGCGAGGCCGCGGGTCATGGAGAGGGAGCTGACGCTATTGACGTTGTTGATCATTATTGGCTCTTCAGTAGATCGATCGTTGCCGAGATCAGGTCGCGGGATTGCTTGATGGTCTGCAGGTTGGCGTCGTAGGAGCGGTTGGCTTCCCGCATGTCGGCCATTTCGACCAGCATGTTGACGTTGGGGAGCTTGACGACGCCCTTCTCGTCCGCCGCAGGATTGCTCGGGTCGTATTCGGTGATGAACTTCGATTCATCCTCCCCGAGCTTCTTGACGTTGACCGTGGTGACGCCGTTTGCGCGGTCGACGGCTTCGCCGAAGGTTACCGTCTTGCGGCGGTAGGGATCGGCGCCGGGCGTATCACCCGTCGAGCGGGCGTTGGCGATGTTTTCGGATACGATGCGCAGGCGCGTCGATTGCGCCTCGAGTCCCGATCCTGCGATTTTGAGTGCTGCCGACAAAGGATCCATGATCTTAGCCCTTCACCGTCATCAGCATCATCCGATTGAACGAGCTCACCAGCGAGGTGTTCAGATCGTATTGCCGCTTGATTTCACCGGACTTGGAAAGTTCCTCGGCTAGACCGACAGTATTGCCCGACTCCTGGACGCCGATCTCCTGATCGAGAGCTGCATCCTTCACATCGATGTCGCTCTTCGTGCCCAGGTCATTGCCGGTCAAGTGCGCCGCATTGGTGCGCGCCATGGTAACGTCCGACTTGTCGAGGGCGGCCTGGAAGGGCGTGATGTCCTTGGCGCGATATTTCGGCGTGTTCGCGTTCGCGATGTTGCCGGCAACAACCTCCTGACGGATCGTCAGCCATTCGGCCTGCCGCGAGGCCAAGTCGAAAAGTTGAATCGGTTGCATGGGAACTCTCCGTTTTTACTGATGCGAACCTAGGGCGGTAATCTTGCGTCAGACTTACGGGGGATGCGGTCCGGCAATCCCGGAGCTTTTTGGCCACAGCCTCCACAACGCGAAGAAGGCTCCAACCATATCCGGCTGAGCCTTCCGTTGATTCGCTGCCTCGTGGGCGGTGCTCAATTATGCTGATAGACATCGCCTTTGGAGGTGATGATGACCCATTTGCCATCACGCTCCTCCAATGTCGCCAGCCGGCTCTCGTCCGGCAGAATGGAGCCGACACGCACGACGTACATGCCGGACGGGTCTTCGATCAGCGCGCGGCCGTTTGCCACGTGGAGAAGTCGAAAACCGGATTTGCTGGGAAACGGCTGATCTTCGGCCGGCGGACCCTTGTCATCCTCCTTGCCGATGTTGGAGACCGTCGCGGTCGTCAGCGGATCGACCGGAATTTCGGGCTTCTTCTCGTATTGGTTCTTGTTGGCCATCGCCAGCGGCGAGACGCTGAAGACGTTTCGCGCCGGCCAGTCCGGAAGATCGCGCGTCCGGTCGCCCTGCGCGACGTTGATGCCGAACTTGTCCTCGTTGAAGAAGACGTACCACGGGAAAAAAGCCGACGCTCCGGCCAATGCGAGGCCGGCAATGGTCAAGGCGCGGTCGAGGAACACGGTCTTGCGCCGCAAGGGCTTCAACGGCGCGATCTTCTCATCGTCATCGAAATCGGTCACGTCACGCCTCTCTACCTGCGGATATTCGGCTGGCCGCCGATGCCGGCCGCCGCTTTCAGGGCCCCAGCCAGATCGGCAAAGGCATCCTGCGAATCGACATCGCCCGGCGACTGTTTCAGAACATCGTAAATGATCGGTACCTGCTTGACCGCCATGTCGAGATCAGGATCGGCGCCCTGCCGATAGCCGCCGATCAGGCGAAGGTCGCGGGTTTCCTCGAAGCGGTGGATGAGCGTCTTCAGACGCGACACGAGCTTTTCCTGGTCCGGGGTCCAGGCCTTGCGCGCGAGGCGCGAGATCGAGGCCAGCGGATCGATTGGTGGGTAGCGTCCCTCCTCCGCCAGGCTGCGCTGCAGGACGATATGACCATCCAAGATACCGCGGGTCGAGTCGGCGATCGGGTCGTTGTGGTTGTCGCCATCGACGAGGATCGAGATGATCGCGGTGATCGTCCCCGTGCCCTCCGGGCCGGGACCTGCGCGCTCCAGCAAACGTGGCAGCTCGGTGAAAACAGAAGCAGGGTAGCCGCGCGCGATCGGCGGTTCGCCGGATGCGGTCGCAACCTCGCGGATGGCGTGGGCAAATCGGGTGACGCTATCGACGATCAAGAGCACATTGTCGCCCTGATCGCGGAAGTGTTCGGCAATGGTGACGGCGGTCAGCGGCGCCATCTTGCGCAGCATCGGGCTCTCATCGCTCGTCGCAACGACGGCAATCGCCTTCCTCATGTTGGCGCCGAGCGTGTCCTCGATGAACTCGCGTACTTCACGGCCACGTTCGCCAACCAGGGCGATGACGACCTTGTCGAAGGCGTCGGCGCGCGCCAGCATCGAGAGCAGCGTCGATTTACCAACACCTGAACCCGCGAAAATGCCGAGACGCTGGCCGAGGCAGAGCGGCGAAAAAATGTCGATGGCGCGAACGCCTGTCTTGAAGCCTTTCTCGACGCGCTTTCGCGTCATCGAAGGCGGCGCGGTGTTCGAAATGGAGCGGCGGCCGAGCCCTTCTACGATGGGGCCGAGCCCATCGATCGGCTCGCACAGCGAATTGATCGTGCGCCCGCACCAACTGTCATCAGGCGAAATGCGAAAGGCACCCTTGCGGATGACCGTATCATGGATGCCAATCGGCTCGCCCGGCTCGATCGGGCAGACATAGGTCAGTTCCGGCTCAACACGCACGACCTCACCGAGGTGAATACCGGTGGACGATTTGTGTGCTACGAACTCGCCGAGCCTCACATGGCGCGACAGCCCGGTGACCGTGTAGTGGCCGGCCGCGATCGTCTGGACATGGCCGCCGGCGGCGACCGAAAAATCGGGATTCGAGTAGCGCGACACGAGCCCGGCAAGATGCGCGAGCTTCGGTGAGAGATCGGCTTCGGTAAGCGGCGTATTACCCATGCGTCAGACCTCGATTAGCGGCTGCCGCCGAGCGTCTTGATCGCTTCGCTGAACGACGCTTCGCTGTCCTTCGAAAGCGACGTCATGCTCTCGAAGGCGCGATTGACTTCGATCAGCTGCGTGATTTCGCGCATGGCGTTGACGTTGGAGTTTTCCAGGTAACCCTGCTGGACGCCGACGTTGAAGCGATCGGTCACGGCGCGCGGCTGCTCCGTCGTCATGATGCCGCTGTTTTCATAGCGCAGGTAACCCTTGCTGATATCGGCCTCGAAGAGACCCAGCGAACCGACCTGCTTGCCGTCCTGGTAGATCAGCCCATCGGCGCCGACCTTTGGCTCGCCGGCAGCCGTGTTGAGCGTCACCGGCGCACCGCCGGCATCGAGAACCGGATAGCCGCGGACCGAAACGAGTTCGCCGTTATCCTTCATGGTGAAGCGGCCGTCCTTAGTCAGAACCTTGCCGGCCGGCGTGTCCACCGAGAACCAGGCGTCGCCCTTGATTGCGAAGTCCAGCATGTTTCCGGTGTGCTCGAGCTCGCCGCTATCACCAGAGAGATAGTCGTTGCCCTGTGACACATAGGCGATCTTGGCATTGATCTTGTTGCCTGTTTCGCCAAGCATCTCGTCGAACTTCACCTCCGTCGCGCGAAAGCCCGTCGTGTTCACGTTCGCCATATTGTCGGCGATGGTTGTGAGGCGACGTTCGAGTGCGATCTGCGACGACAAAGAAACATAAAGACCAGATTGCATCCCGATAGGCTCCTGCATTGGCGATGAACGGTACGAGATCCGGGTGTTTGCAGTCGGTTCGACCACGGATCTCGCTGAGGCGGCATCTCAGAAACGGGCACGGATGCCCATTCGTCACCGACAAGCTGACAGCAAATGCTTGCGCGAAGCTGGCATGCAAAAGCTTGGTTTACAGGGGCAACCATCAGCCTCACGCAAGCCAGCAGCCCTATCCCTTGGGTTGAAAATAACGATCAGGTTTGGACTGACGATGAATATCATTATCGGATTTGTGATTACCTGCGGCTGCATCATCGGCAGCTTCATGGCGATGGGCGGTCACGTCGAAGCGCTCTGGCAGCCCTTCGAGCTCGTCATCATCGGCGGCGCGGGCCTCGGTAGTTTCGTCATGGGCAACCCGATGAAGGTGGTGAAGGATTCCGGCAAGGCGCTCGGCGAAGCCTTCAAGCACACGGTCCCTAAGGAACGGAATTATCTCGATACGCTTGGTGTCCTCTATTCCCTGATGCGCGACCTTCGTACGAAATCGCGCAACGAGATCGAAGCCCATATCGACAATCCGGCCGAATCCTCGATCTTCCAATCCGCGCCGACGATCCTGAAGAACAAGGAACTGACGGCGTTCATCTGCGACTACGTCCGCCTGATCATCATCGGCAATGCCCGTTCGCATGAGATCGAAGCGCTCATGGACGAAGAGATCAACACGATCCTTCACGACAAGATGAAGCCCTATCACGCGATCCAGACCATGGGCGACGCCTTCCCGGCGATCGGTATCGTCGCCGCCGTTCTCGGCGTCATCAAGGCGATGGCGCACATCAACGATTCGCCCGAAGTTCTCGGCCACCTGATCGGCTCGGCACTCGTCGGCACCTTCCTCGGCATTCTCTTGTCTTATTGCGTCTGCTCGCCGATCGTTTCTCAGATCAAGATCGTCCGCAACAAGCAGCACCGCCTCTATGTCATCGTCAAGCAGACACTGCTTGCCTACATGAACGGCTCGGTGCCGCAGGTTGCGCTCGAATACGGCCGCAAGACCATCTCGGCCTACGAACGTCCGTCAATCGACGCCGTCGAGCAGGAAATGATGAACCCCGGCGGCGAGAACAAGGCGGCGTAAACGGTCATGAACGCTATCCTCAAGAAACCCCTCATGGATGAAGCCCTTCTTGCCAAGCTGACTGGCCGGCTCGGCGACAAGGCTACCATCGAGAAGATCTGCGGCGCATTCGGCGATGTCTATACGGCCTTCCTGCCGGACGTCATCAAGAGCGAGACCAACCTGGACGTCGAAGTCACCTATCTCGGCTGCGACAGCGGGCACAAGAACGACCTGATTACCGACCTGGGCGGCAACACCACGCTTGTCGACGCGACACTCCGCAACTGGTCGCAGAATATCACGCTCGCCTGCGGCAACAGCTTTGTCATCACGCTGATGGAGCATTTGCTGGGTGCGGATGCCGGGACAGTCGAGCAGCCGGCCGACCGCCTGCTCTCCATAATCGAGCTCGAACTCGCGGTCATGGTCTTCGACAAGATCGCCAATGTTCTCCGCTCGGCGGTGAACGCGCCCGGTGGATTCGAGCCTGCCATGGAGTTCCCCTACGCCTTCGAAACGCGAACCAAGCCCGCCGAGGACAAACCCGACGAGTTTGCCGCCGCAATCAACATGTCGATCACGCTGTCCGGCATCACTTCGGATTTCTCGCTGATCGTACCCCAGGCCGCCCTGTTGAAGACGACGGTGGCGCCTCCAAAAGCCAAGGGACAGTCGGCAAAGTCCGCGGAATGGACCGACCAGCTCAGCGAGCAGGTGCGCCGCTCGCAGGTAACGCTCAACGCCAAAATCCGTCTGCAGGACCTGACGCTGAGGACCATTTCAAAGCTCGCTGCCGGCGACGTTATCCCCTTCTATGACCGCGGCGACGTTCGCGTCGAAGTCAGCGCCAACAGCAAGGAACTGTACATCTGCGAGTTTGGACGTTCGGGCGAGAATTACACCGTCCGGGTCAAGGATACGATTAACTCGGATGACGAGCTCATCCGCCACTTGATGAATTAGCCCATTTTCCAACCGAGCCGCCGCACGGCAGCTTGAGGCAAGTTTCAACTGGAATAGTGATTTCATGGCGACGAAGAAGACACCCAAGACCAGCGACCTTTCAACGGAGCTCCCGGGCAACGAGGCCGAGCTTGATCAGGCTATCGATGACCTGCGCGGCGTCCTGAAGACCGACGCGGACGGCGGCCTGCCGGACTTCGCAGGTGAGAGCGACGCGTTCAGCGGCAGCACCGATCTGTCGACCTTTGGCGGCGATTTCGAGGATACCGCCGGCGATTCCGCATTCGGTGGAAGCGATTTCGGCGCAACATCCGACTTTGGCGGCTCTTCCGATTTCGGCGACAGCTCTTTCGGTGCGATCGCGTCCGAGCCGGCGCCGCTTGGCAGCGCCATGCAGTCGAACCTCGACCTGATCATGGATATTCCGATCGACGTTCAAATCATGCTCGGCAGCAGCCGCATGCAGGTTGCCGGCCTGATGAACCTGAATGAAGGCGCAACCATCGCGCTCGACAAGAAGATCGGCGAACCGGTCGAAATCATGGTGAACGGCCGCAAGATCGCGCGCGGCGAGATCACCGTTCTGGACAACGACGACACGCGTTTTGGCGTCAAGCTGATAGAAGTTTTGAGTACGAAAAAAGCCTGATCCCGGTGCAGGGACGGAGAGGTTAGACCATGATGGACTTTGACGATTTCGGCGGCGCTCTAGCCGAGAAACCGTTGACCCAGGCTGAAAAGGCGGCGGCCGTTCTCCTCGCAATGGGGAAAGGGGTCGCCGGCAGGCTGTTGAAGTATTTCACGCAGGCCGAGTTGCAAACGATCATCAACTCGGCGCAAACGCTGCGCGCCATCCCACCGGATGAGCTGCTTGGACTTGTCGCGGAATTCGAGGACCTGTTCACCGAAGGTGCGGGTCTCATGGACAACGCCAAGGCGATCGAAAGCATTCTCGAGGAAGGCCTGACCCCTGACGAGGTCGACAGTCTGCTTGGCCGTCGCACGACGTTCCAGGCCTACGAGACGTCGATCTGGGACCGCCTCGGCGAAGGCGATCCGGCTTTCATCGGCAAGTTCCTGTTGCGCGAGCACCCGCAGACTGTTGCCTACATTCTCTCGATGATGCCCTCGTCGTTTGGCGCCAAGGTTCTGATGCAGATCCCGGATGGCCGCCGTGCGGATATCATGAACCGCACGGTCAATCTCAAGTCCGTCAGCCCAAAGGCCGCGCAGATCATCGAAAAGCAGGTGATGACCCTGCTGGCCGAGATCGATGCCGAGAAGAACTCGATCGGCTCGACGAAGGTTGCCGAACTGATGAACGAGATGGACAAGCCGCAGGTCGATACCCTGCTCACCTCGCTCGAATCGATCAGCCGCGAATCGGTCAACAAGGTGCGCCCGAAGATCTTCCTCTTCGACGACCTCATGCTCATGCCGCAGCGCAGCCGCGTCATGCTGCTCAACGATATCTCGGCGGACATCCTGACCATGGCACTGCGTGGCTCGTCCACCGAAATGCGCGAAGCGGTTCTCGCCTCGATCAGCCCGCGCCAGCGCCGCATGATCGAATCGGATCTGCAGAGCGGAACGGCTGGCATCAACCCGCGCGAGATCGCGATCGCGCGCCGCGCCATCGCCCAGGAAGCGATTCGCCTGTCGAATTCCGGTCAGATCCAGCTCAAGGAGACCGAGGCGGAAGACTCGGCAGCGGCTTAAGCCGCTGTTGTTGTGCACGAAGCGTCTCCTCCCGGTCACCGTGGTTGATCGCGGCGACGAAAGGGAGATACCCTTCCGGAAAGGCCGCGCCCTGGCGCGGCCATTTCTTTTTGATGGAGGGCTTCGGCCTTGGCCGACGACGACAAGGACAGCAAAACAGAAGACCCGACAGCGAAAAAGAAAAGTGACGCTGCCGAGAAAGGTAACGTCCCTTTTTCGCGAGAGGTGCCGCTCTTTGCCACTGTTCTTGCCACCTTCATCTACATCATTTTCTTTCTGCCGAGCGGGCTGAGTAAGGTCGGGGAGGCGCTGAAGGACATTTTCGAGCAACCCGACCAATGGAAGCTCGAAACGGGGCCGGACGCGCTTTCGCTGTTCGTTCACCTCGGCTGGGTTTCGGCGACCTTGCTTGCGCCCGCCTTCATCCTGTTCATGGTGTTTGGTGTCGGCGCGTCCATCGCTCAGAACCTGCCGACGCCGGTGCTCGAGCGAATCAGGCCGCAGTTCTCGCGTATCTCGCCTGCCAAGGGGTGGTCGCGGTTGTTCAGCCTGCCCGGCCTCGTCGAGTTCGGCAAATCGCTGACGAAGATCGTGATCGTCGGTGTCGTGATGTTCTTCGTGCTGAAGAGCGAATACTTCGGCGCCATCGATGCGATGTTTTCCGATCCGAAAACGATCTTCACCCGCATGATGACGTCGATGCAGAAGATCACGATCGTCGTTCTGATCGCCACAGCGGTCGTCGCGATCGCCGACTTCTTCTGGACGCGCTACCACTGGTTCACCGAACTGAAGATGACGCGGCACGAGGTCAAGGAAGAAAACAAGCAGTCGCAAGGCGACCCCTTCGTCAAGAGCCGCCAGCGCTCGCTGATGCGCGACCGGGCCCGCCGCCGTATGATTGCCAATGTCGACCGCGCCACGCTCGTGATTGCAAACCCGACGCACTTTGCGGTCGCCCTGCGCTACGTGCGCGAGGAGAACGACGCGCCTGTCGTCGTCGCCAAGGGCCAGGATCTAATTGCGTTGAAAATCAGAGAGATCGCGGAAAAGAACGGGATTCCGGTTTTCGAAGACCCGCCTCTTGCGCGCTCCATGTTTGCGCAAGTCTCGGTCGATAGTGTCATACCGTCTGTATTCTACAAGGCAGTCGCGGAGCTCATCCATCGGGTTTACGCGACGCATGCCAAGAACAAACGGGTAAGATAGCCGAATGAAAAAATGCCCCTACTCTACCCAGCGTGAAAAAATCCTGGCGGAAGCCATCAGCCCGGTAGCCACCGAACTAAGGCTTCTGGACGCTTCGGACCTCATCTCGCTGCTGCGCTTCGAGTACTATGGCAATCTTTCCGATCTGGTATCGTCAGCTGCGGAGCTCTTCTTCCACCCCGGCACGGTCAATTTTGGCCATGGCGGTAGCTATACGCTTGAATGGGGCGGCAAGCCTGAAGTGGTGATCGACCTCGAAATCAAGCCACGCGGCGTCACGATTTACGCACAGCTGACGCTCGCCGAGCAACATGCCGGCATCGAGATCAACCACATCGCGTTCCAGGATCCATCTGCTGATCCGGACGAAAACACCGTTTTCCTCGAGCGGAGCCTGCGCGACGCGCGCTATAACGTCGAGGCATTGCGGGCACTGGCGGGCTAAGACGCCCTCGCCCTCATATCAGCTGATATATCCGAGGCGAATGGCCTTCGCGATCGCCTGGATTCGGTTGACCGAATCCAGCTTGATCGTCGCCGAGCCGAGATAGGCATTGACGGTATGCACCGAGAGGCCAAGCTTGTCGGCGATCTCTTCGCTGATACGCCCGTCTCCAGCAAGCTGCAGGCAGGCAATCTCGCGTTCGCTGAGAGCTTCGGCGGCCGCCACTCTGCGCTCGTCGAGCGAGAGCAGATCGATCATGACCTGACAGGACCTCGCATGCAGTTCGACGATCATATCACTAGCTGGTTCGAGATCATCGCCCGTGAAGACGATGAAGCCGTTACCGACGGCACCGAGGCGAACCGGAAAAGCTATGCCCGAGAACGGCAGCAGGCCGTCCTTCAGGCGCGTCATGAAGGGGGCAATGCTGGCAGGTCTTGGGGCAGCGCGATCAAGCCCGCCGGCCCATACGACCGGCAGAAGCGATTTCTCGATATGATCGAGCAGCGCCTCGCCATGCGCGTCGACGAATGCGCGGCTGAAGCCGCTATGCGTCGAACCCCAGTTCTCCAGTTCGCAAACCAGCCGCTGCTTTCCTGGCACGCCCGCGCCGCTGATGCGGTAAACCGCAAAATTCTGAGCGTCGGCGAGTTTCTGCATGCCGATCAGGCGTGGAAACAGGTCCGATCGGCTCGCAACCTTGTTGACGCGCACCGCGCGCATCGTTTCTGAATGTCCCATCGAGCGACCGGATGACTGCCCCATAACGCCGTCCCCCTAGACGAGATTATTCCTGACCGCGAATGCGATGGCCTCGGAACGAGTCTTCGTGGCCGTCTTTCGCATGACACTGGTGATGTAGTTGTTGATGGTGTTGCGGGAGATACCGAGGATCATCGCGATCTCGTCGCTGGTCTTTCCCTCGGCGATCCAGAAAAGGCACTCCAGTTCGCGATCGGTCAGTTCGAAGTCCCGGTCAGCCTTGGTGGCGCCGCACTGCAGGAAGCTTGCGAAGTAAGCCGTTAAAAGTCCCACGTCCCGCAGCCGCTCCTGTGACAGGATGAAGCCGTCGTCAAACAGGAACATCAGCACGAGGCGCGAACGGCCGATGTTGAACATCAGCGAACAGTATTGACGGCTCGCGCCATCAGGCGCGTCGGCCTCATCCGGTAGGAGGGCGAAATGCGGCTGGAAGAGCAGCATGCATTTTTCGAGCTCCGTCGCGCGGGCGAAGCCGCCAACGAAGGCATGCGCCAGGTTGGTGACAAGATCGAATGGCCAGTCGGAGGAGACCACGAAGTCGAGGCCGGCTTCCTGCACCAGGTCCGCTCGCGCCAGGAGATAATGCGAAGCGCCGACATAATCGGTCAGCGCCCGCAGCCCCGGCTGCAACCGTCCCGTGCTTGAGATCTCACAAAGCTGCGCGATCAGCTCGTCACGTGAAGAGAGGTTTGTCGCTGCAATGCCAACAAAGTTTGCCTTGTGCGTATCGCTCTTGAGAGCCTGCAATATATGCATATCCATAGGCAAAACCCCGCGGCTGTAAACCACTTACGACAGAAGCTTGATCCGCATGCTCCTGAACAAATTACGACCTCTCCGCGAATCACCCAAGATTACGATAGGTAGCATAATGCACCATCTCCGAGTTCTTGGGATTTACATTACCTGCTTTTTGTGCCCTGATTCGCACGCAAATTCCGCTTGTTAAGGAATTCTTAATTTAAAGTGATTCGGGGAATTCTGACAATACGATTCGCGTAAAACGCGTGGCTACATCCGGCCTCTGTCAAGTCTATCCTCAGAAATCTTCATGCCCGCATTCGACCGATGGCAAAAGATGACTAGGATCGCCGTGTAGGCGTAGACAAAGAAAAAGGCCGGTCTCCCGGCCTCTCTTTATGCGGCGTTGTCGACCGCCCATTTCCTGAGGATTTTCGCAGCGCGTTCCTCGTTGATCTCGACCATGCGCGCCAGCTTGCGTTCTGGACCTTCCTTGACGCGACGATTGAAGTTTCCGTCGTCGTCGCCAAGGCTGAGCAGGTCTTCGGTACTGTCGAAGCCGAAGTCCGAGCCGAAGCCATCCATCAGCGCGCCACCGGCGCCACCGCCCGCTGCTGGAGCGAAGTCTGGAAGTTCGAGTCCAGCACTTTCCGGCGAGGTGTCGCCGAGGACGGCGGCACCACTGCCCGTCACGCTGCGAACCATCGGTCGTACACCCATCCAGATCACCAGGAAGGCAACCGCGACGAAGGCGAGAGAGTTGATGATGCCGGCGAGGTTGCGGCTCAACATATCCATGACGCGAACGCCACCGCCCGTTTCCTCGAGAAGCTGGTTCTCCAGGAAGTCCATGGCCGTGACGGTGACGACGTCACCGCGATTGGTGCTTATGCCGGCTGCCGATGCCACGATCTTCTGCATTTCAGCAAGGTAGGCATCCATCTTCGCCTGGTCAGCCGGCTCGCCGACCATTTGAGCAATGCGGCCCTTGTTGACAACGACAGCGATGGAGAGCTTTTCGATCTTGTAGCTGTTGCGCGTCGTGGCGGTCGTCTTGCTGTTGATTTCGTAGTTGGTCTGCTCTTCCTTTTTGTCAGACTTGTCCTGCGATTCCGGGCCGGTAGGGCCGCCGGAGTCGGGCGCTGCCTGCGGAATGTTCTGCTCGACAGTTGTCGCGTTGTCGGACTGCTTCTGCTGCGACTGCGAGGCTTCCTTGGTCGTGCGGATCGAGCGCTCGACCTTCGATTCCGGATCGTAGGTCGTTTCCTGGATCTGCTGTGCGTCGGTATTCAGTTCGGCGGTGACACTGGAGCGGAAGTTGTCCATGCCGAGGAACGGTGCGAGCGCCTTGTCGATATTGGATTCCACTTCGCCCTGGACGTTCTGAACGATGTTCAGGGAGCGGTTCAGCGAGCTGTTGCTGGCCTCGTCGCCAGAGGCGAGCAGTTGTCCGGCGGAATCGAGGATAGTGACATCGCCGACATCAAGACCGGGAACAGCTGATGCAACCAGATGACGGATTGATGTCGCTGCCGTGCGGCCTGTCGCGGCACTTGCGCGGATCATGACGGAAGCGGTCGGCTTCTGCTCGGCTTTGCGGAAGTTTCCGACTTCGGGCATGACGATGTGGACGCGCGCTGCGGTGATGCCCGAGATCGACTGGATCGTTCGGCCAATCTCACCCTCAAGTGCGCGGACGCGCGTGACCTCCTGCATGAACGACGTCAGGCCGAGCGAGCCGACGTTGTCGAAAAGTTCGTAGCCAGCGTTGGCGCTGTTCGGGAGACCGCGCTCGGCGAGCAGGAGGCGTGCCTTGCCGGTCATGCCGGCCGGAACCGTGATGCTGGAGCCGTCGGTTCCTACCTCGAAGCCGATATTTGCCTCGGCAAGCGCCATGCTGATCTGGTTCAGATCCGGCTGATCAAGCCCGACATAAAGGGTTTCCTGGGCCGGTTTATTGACCAAAAGGGCCGCCCCCAGGATGAGCGCGACAGAAACGACGCCCACGCCAGCCAGCGCCAACAGGCGATTCCGCCCTAGCGAACTGAAGTTCTTAAAAATTTGAACTAATTGATTTAACAGATTCATTCTGTTCTCGCACGACCGTCACCGACAAAGCAGGCTTATTGCCTCATGTCCGACGATAGATGCCGAAACTTGTGCGAGCGTTTCGTAAAATCGTGCGAGTAAATGCGGGATCAGAAGAAGTCGAAGTCTCCGGCTGCCTTCGCCAGCGGCTGCACGTTGCCATGACGTCTGGCACCACCCAGGGCACGCTGCATTTCACTGAGTTTCACGAGGCTCAATGCAGTCGCAACATCGACCGCCCAGTCCTGCGGGATTTCACCGGTGATGGTGTCGATGAATTCTGCGAGACCGCGCGTCTTCTGCACGGCAAGGTCAATGCCCTGCATGACCTTCATGCTTTCCGGCGAGTTCAGCAGTTCGGCGCCTCCTCCAACGTCAAGGAGTTGCGGCTCGATCCGCTCGATCAGGTAGGCGACGTCATGCAATTCCGAGACGATGCGCATCAGGATCTCAGGCAGGGCTTCGGCCGGCAACGGCTGCTCTGTCATGGCATTCACGGTCATTACTACTGTCCTCGCCCTCAGAAGAATTCGATGCTTGTTTCGACAGGTTTCTGCGGAGCGGCCGGACGCTGCTCGAGCGCGACCGTTCTCTGCGTTTCGGCACCCGTCAACGGGTACTGCCGAGCGCGCCCGGAAACGGGCCAATATTCGAGCTTGCGCCCGTGGTCACCACCGGTACTGGAGCCGACGACGGGAATGCCTTCATCCTTCAGGAACTGCACGGCGAAAGCGGCGTTCTGTTCGCCGACATTCGAGAATGTCGAGATCGTCTTCGCCCCTCCGAAGATCTTGGCCTCTAGGCGGTCGCGGCGCGCGCCCTGCTTCAGGAGGCCGTTGATCAGCAATTCCATCAGATGGACGCCATAGCGCGTGGCGTCGCCGCCCGTCATCGGCGTGTTTCCTGTCCCCGGCAGGAGGAAGTGGTTCATTCCTCCAACGCCTGCCACGGGATCTCGCAGGCATGCAGCCACACACGATCCAAGGATGGTCGTCAGAACCGCGTTCGGATCATTCAGGACCTTCCATTCGCCCTGGATGATATTGACGCGGCGGGCCGCAACCTCGAGATTCATTTCAATGCTCCAAATACGGCTTCGATAGCCGCCTTCATCTTCTCGATCGTGAAGGGCTTGGCGAGAACGTTGTTGGCGCCAAGCTGCGCTGCCTTCGTGACGAGGGCGCGGTCACCCTGTGCCGTCAGAATGATGAAAGCCGCCTTCTTCGTCGCCGGGTTGGCGCGAACCGCCTGAAGGAAGCCGAGGCCATCCATCTTCGGCATGTTGAAGTCGGAGATTACGAGGTGATGCGGCTGCTGGGTCATGATCTTCAAGCCCTGCTCACCGTCGCCGGCGGCCGTGATCTGCTTGAAGCCGAGCTGGGTCAGAGCGTCGCTGAGCAGCAGACGGCTGGTAACCTGATCGTCGACAATCAGAACTTTGATTTTCTCTGCGATAGACATTAGTCAGTTCCTTCCTTTCGGGCGGCTGTCATTTTCAAAATTTCTTCGCCGATGGCATTCAACGGCAATTGCTGCTCGACGGCGCCGAGCTCGTAGGCGACCCTCGGCATACCGTAGACCACTGAGGTCTTTTCATTCTGGCCAAGCGTACGCGCGCCGGCATGGCGCATCTTCAACAGGCCGGCGGCACCGTCGCGACCCATGCCTGTGAGGATCACGCCGACCGCGTTGCGGCCCGCCAGTTCGGCAACCGAGTCGAACAGCACGTCGACGGACGGCCGGTGACCATTCACCGGATCGCGCTCGATCAGGCGGCAGCACGGCGCGTGAGCGTTGACAACCTGCAGATGGCGTTCGCCGCCCGGGGCAAGGTAGATCTTGCCGATCTCCAGACGTGCCCCGTCTGTTGCTTCCTGCACGACCGGCGCGCAAAGGCGGTTCAGGCGTTCCGCGAAGCTCTTCGTGAAGGTCGGCGGCATATGCTGTGTGATAACGGTCGGCGGGCAGTTTGCCGGGAACTTCTGCAGCACGGCAATCAACGCCTCGACACCGCCGGTCGACGAACCGATGGCGACAATCTTGCGTCCGACGCGAAAGTCGGCAACCGCAGGGGGCGGTACAACCGGCGTCGGCTGCGTATATTGGCGGCGCTGCGAACGGGCGGCTGCCTTCACCTTTTCGGCGAGATCGCCGAACGGGCGTGCATCACCCGGAAGCGGCTTACCGACGCAATCAAACGCGCCGATTTCAAGCGCCGCCAGCGAGGCATCGGCGCCGCGATGGGTGAGCGTCGAAACCATGATGACGGGCATGGGGCGGAGCCGCATGATCTTCTCAAGAAAGTCGAGGCCGTTCATGTTCGGCATCTCGATGTCGAGGGTAACGACGTCGGGATTAAGCTTCTTGATTGCCTCGCGGGCCTCGAGGGCATCGCCGGCCTGGCCGATGACGTTGACCTCGGGATCGGCGCTGAGAACTGCGGTGATCAGGCCACGCATGGTGGCGGAGTCGTCGACGACAAGAACACGTGCCTGTGCACTCATGCCTTCCTCCCCACGCCCTTGGTCGTATAGCGATAGGTCGTGATGCCGATATTGTCGAAGACGTGCTTGGCGTCGCCGGAGACGCGCTCGGAATGGCCGATGTAGAGGTGGCCGCCTTCCGGCATCAATTCGGCGAAGCGCGACCAGATCTTCATCTGAGTCGGCTCGTCGAAATAGATCACAACATTTCGACAGAAGATGACGTCGAACTTGCCCTTGAACGGCCACTGCGCCATCAGGTTCAGCTCGTTGTAGGTGATCAGGCGCTTGACGCGGTCATCGACCTGGAACTTGCGGCGGCCCTGCACCTCGACTTCGCTGAACCACTGCTTGCGCATGGCAGGCGACACGGTTTCAAGCGCGCTCTCATCGTACGCTCCGGCGCGGGCAATCGCCAGGATCTTCGGATCGATATCGGTGGCTAGGATCTTGAAGTCGTAGTCGGCGACGTTGGGCATCATCGACAGAACCGTCAACGCGATCGAATAGGGCTCCTGGCCATCCGAGGAAGCGGCCGACCAGATGCGGACCCGACCACCCATCTTGGCGCGCTGCAACAACTCCGGCAGCACATGCTCGCGAAGATGCTCGAAGTGGTGGTTCTCGCGGAAGAAGCGCGTGAAGTTCGTCGTCAGATGCGACAGCATTTCGCGACGCGGCGCCGCGCCGGCCGGCGAGGAGACGAGTGCACAATACTCCCGAAATCCGGACAGGCCGAGGTTGCGGATGTGCTTCGACAGACGCGAGTAGACGAGCGAGGCCTTCGTCTCGTTCAGGAAGATGCCTGCGTCCGAGTAGATCATCGCGGCGATTTCCGTGAGGTCGCGACGAGTCAGCGGATACTCGCCGCTCGCCAGCACCTCGTCCGGGCTTCCCTGCCGCACGTCTTTTGCACTCATGACATTCATGCAGCTTCGCTTTCCGTATCGGGGAAGATTGCGTCGAGTTCGAGCAGGCAGATCATGCGCTTGTCGATCGCCAGGATGCCGCGCGCAAACTGCCGCTGCAGTTCGGAAGCGATCTCCGGCGTCGGCTGCACATTTTCATCCGTCACCGTCAGGATGTCGGATACCGCTTCGACGAGCAGCCCAACCACCTTGCGGCACACCTGCGCGACAATGATGACATGACGCTGCGTAGGCTCGGTGGCCTTCATGCCGAGCCGCGCCGACAGGTCGATGATCGGTAGGACGGCACCGCGAAGGTTTATCACACCGCGCATGTAAGATGGGGAGTGCGGCATGGCCATGGCCGGCGTCCAGCCTCGGATTTCGCGGACCGACATGATGTCGACGCAGAATTCCTGATCGCCGATGCGGAAGGCGATCAACTCGCGACTGCCGGCGCTCAGATTTTTTGCGGCATAAGACATGATGCTATCCCGCTGCTGCCAGAGACATTTCAGGCTTCAAGGCCTGACCGCGCGAAGCGCCGACGACCGCATCGACGTCCAGGATAAGCGCCACGCGGCCATCACCGAGGATGGTCGCCGCAGCGATGCCCGGAACATGCGTGTAGTTCGCTTCAAGGCTCTTGATGACGACCTGACGCTGGCCCTGGATCGCATCGACCATGAGGGCGCGCTGACCGCCACCTTCGGATTCGACGAGAAGGGCGACACCTTCCACCGGATTGGCCTGGGTGGCCCGGAAGTTCAGGATGCGACCGACATCGACCAACGGGCAGAAACTGTTGCGGATCGAGATCAGGCGATGGCTGGCGCCGAAGGAGTGGATCGCGGACGCTTCCGGCTGCAGGGTCTCGACGATTGCCGTCAGCGGCACGACCAGCGTCTGGCCGGCGACAGTGACGACCATGCCGTCGAGAACGGCGAGCGTCAGCGGCAGGCTCATGGTAAAGACAGAGCCCTGCCCCGGCCGCGAAGTGATGTTGATGCGGCCGCCGAGCGCCTGGATCGAGCGTTTGACGACGTCCATCCCGACACCGCGTCCGGAGATGTCGGAGATCTTGTCGGCCGTCGAGAAGCCCGGCAGGAAGATCAGGTTGTCGATTTCCTCGTCCGTGAGGTTGGCATCGGCCGGGATCAGCTCGTTGGCGATCGCCTTCTGCTTCACCTTCTCGCGATTGATGCCCGCGCCGTCGTCGGCCAGTTCGATCAGGATGCGGCCCGAGCGGTGTTTTGCCGTCAGGCGAACCGTACCCTCAACATTCTTGCCGTTGGCAGCGCGCTTCTCCGGCGTTTCGATGCCATGATCGACGGCGTTGCGGATCA
The DNA here is from genome assembly GCF_024808055.1 of Rhizobium sp. BK176. Lineage (NCBI taxonomy): Bacteria > Pseudomonadati > Pseudomonadota > Alphaproteobacteria > Hyphomicrobiales > Rhizobiaceae > Rhizobium > Rhizobium sp. BK176. Next base: position 691,541 of record NZ_JANUBV010000002.1, read on the forward strand.
TATGCGTCAGCGGCTCGGCCAGCTTGTCGATAACCGTCTTGTCGACTTCGGTGTTTTCACCTTCGGTGATCAGGCGGATCGTCTTGCCCGTCATGTCGGCGATTTCGCGGACGATGCGCGACATGCGCTGGAAGACCGGCTTCACCGGCTGGGCGCGGATCGCCATGACCGAATCCTGGATCTCGCGGGTGAGCTGCTGCAGCTCCTCGAGGCCCATGTTGATGGATGACGTTCCGGTCGTGTCATTTTCGATGACGCTCTGCGAGAGCATCGCCTGATTGATGACGAGCTCGCCGACGAGGTTGATGAGGCGGTCGACGCGGTCGAGATCGACGCGGATGGTCTGGCCAGCACCGGCAGCGGCGTTGTTCTGGGCGGCGGCAGCTGCACTTGCGGCAGCAGCGGCAGCCGATTCCTTCTTCTCGACGCGAGCAGCCGCAGCAGCCATCTGCGTGACGTTGGACGCTGTTTCGGCGGCGGCAACCGCGGCAGCAACATCGGACTTCGGCTGCTCGGCCGGCGCACCGGTCGCGCCGTCGTCGAGGATCGACAGGTCGAAGGGCACCGGGATCATCGGCAGTTCTTCGGTCTCGGCGGCAGCCGCCTTTTCCTCGACGGCAGAGATCTGCAGGTCGCAATCCCACTCGGCAAATTCGAAGACCGTGCGGATCGCGTCCTCGCCCTTGTCGGTCTTGAGCGTGACGTTCCAGTAGAAATAAGCGGCTTCCGGATCGAGTTCGTCGAGGCCGGGAAGCTCATCCATGTTGCAATAGACGCTCATCTCGCCGAGGCGGGAGAGATCGCGCAGCAGGAGGGTTGCGTCGTTGCCCTTCGAATAAAGGTCCGAGCGCGGCTTGAAGGTGATTTCGTAGGCGGGCAGATCGGAACCGTCCTCTTCGTCGCCGAAATCGTCGAAGGAGAAGGGGATCGGCTGGAAGCCGCTATCATCGGTGGGCTTGGGTGCTGGAGTGGCGGCAACCGGTGCGGCGACCGGCGCCGGCTTTGCTGCTGGAGCTTCCACGGCTGCGGAAGGCATCGGCAGCTCGCCGTTGGCGAGCGCTTCCAGTTCCTTTACCAGGCCGCGGCTGCGGCTTTCATCGACGCTGCCGCCATCGCGGGCAGCATTGGTCAGATCGGCCAGGACGTCTGCCGACTTCAGCATGACCTTCAGGACATCCTGGGTCGGCTCAAGCTTGTTGGAACGAACGCAATCAAGTGTGGTCTCGAACACATGCGCGAAAGCGACGAGATCATCCAGACCAAAGGCGCCAGCGCCGCCCTTGATCGAATGGACGGCACGGAACACCGCATTGACGGTTTCCGGATCGCGATCGCCATCATTCATTTTCAGAAGACCCGATTCCAGTTCGGCGAGCTGCTCCTCGCACTCCTGGAAAAAGATCTCTTTGATTTCGTTCATATCCATAGGAGAAAATCCTGGGTTTAAGCGGTTACGCGCTCAATGGCATCGATCAGCTTGGCAGGGTCGAACGGCTTGACGATCCAGCCGGTGGCACCGGCCTGGCGCGCGCGGTTCTTCTTTTCCGCATCGCTTTCGGTTGTCAGGACCAGGATCGGGATCGCGCGGTACTTGTCGTTGCGGCGAACGCCTTCGATAAAGCCGAAGCCGTCTAGGCGCGGCATGTTGATGTCAGTGACGATGACGTCAGGGTTGGATTCTTCCAGAACCTCGAGGCCTTCGACGCCGTCTTCCGCCTGAATTGTCTCGAACCCTGCATTGTTGAGGGTGACGAGAAGCATGTTCCTGATGGTCCGTGAATCATCCACGGTAAGCACTTTTTTCTTCATTGCCGGATCTCCTTGGCAAGCAGATGGTGGATATCGACACCAATCAGCTGCATGGTTTTCTGAAATGCGTCCGAAGCCTTGCTGAACTTGAAGGCCAGCTTGTCCTGGTCCCAGGTTTTGGCAGCCGCCATCAGGACCTGCGCGCTGAGCGCACCGACGCGTTCAACCGCAGAGGCGTCGATGGCCAGATCGTTGCCGCGCAACGCAGCAAGCTTGTCGCGAAGCGTGGTCGCTTCGTTCAGATCAAGCACCGCCGACAGGTTCAGCGTCTTCCCAGTTTTTCTTGCCGCCATCAGCTCGTCCTTGTCTCCTCGTTCCCACTCACCGAAGGTGAGCAGGGCTCATATACTGGTGTGTTAGTAAACAATCCGCCCTCCGACCGAGGCGACGGGCTGCACAAATCCGAAATCGTCTTCCTCGGCCACGACGTCGACAGGGCGTCTGACATCGAGCGTCGCCGACAACAGCGGCGCAGAGCGCGCAGCTTCGGCATTTTGCCGTGCAATTCGAAATTCGCGGATCGTCTGGCCGAGTTCGACAATGACGGTATGCAGGTCGTCGGCGCGTTCCGCGGACTGTGTCGCCGAGGCAGCACTGCCGGTCATCTGAACACCGAGATCCTTGACGTCGGTCGTCACCAGATCAAGGTTTGCGGCATGCTCGCCCGCCTGATTGGCGACCGCCGCAATCGCCGCGTTGATGTCGGTGACCTGACGAACGATGTTGCCAATGGAATCCTGCGTTCGGCCGACCATTTGGACGCCCGCACCCACCTGCGATTTGGTGGTGCTTACAAGCGTCTTGATCTCCCGCGCAGCATCCGCGGAACGCTGCGCCAAGGCGCGCACTTCCTGGGCCACGACCGCGAAGCCGCGTCCGGAATCACCGGCGCGAGCGGCTTCGATGCCGGCATTCAACGCTAGAAGGTTGGTTTGGAAAGCGATCTCGTCGATCGCTCCGATGATCTGCCCGATCCTTTCGGCCGACTGCTCGATGTCCGCCATGGCGGCGATTGCCCGACCGACGACCTGGCCGCTCTCTTCGGCTGCCGTGCGCGTCGACGCTGCCGCCTGCTCCGCAGCACGGCTGCCCGCGGCACCGTGACGTACGCTCTCCGAGAGATCGGCAAGGGCGGCCGCAGATGAGAGCAGCCGCTGGGCATGCGCGGAGGCATTGCCGGCAAACTGCTTTGATGAATCGCCAAGCGTCCCGACCGACGCTTCCGCGGCCGCAGTCTTTTCGGCAATCGACTGGAATTCGGACTGAATGGCATCGAGGGCGCCGTTGAGTGCCTGCGCGATGTCCCGATGGGCACCCTCTTCCTCAACGTTTGCCCTGACCGTCAGGTCGCGATTGACAAGACCGTTGATGACATCGGCGAAAACGCGGGTGATATCGGCCTTGTCATGGTTGCGCTGATCGGCAAGGGCGCGCTGCTGGCTAGCCCGCAAGGCATTGAAACGCAAAGATACTGCAATCTCGACATCGACCATCACTAGGCGGACGACCGCGGTCATGAGGTCGGAGATTTCCTTTGCCCGACGGCGGCCGCTCGGCAGGAAGGAACGTCCCGCGAGCTCGCCGGCGAGGCCGCCAATGATGTGCTCGAGAACGACGCCATGGCCGGCGACATGCCAGCGCGGGTCAAGACCCATCTTGCTTTCGGAATCCGAGAGAACCTTCACGCGCTCGGCATAAAGACTGTCAAAGCGTGCATCCGTCAAAACGTCCCAGTGTGACGCCTGGAGATCGTGGAGCCGCTCAACCTGGCGCTCGCTCTCGAAGTTCCGGGCCGCATCGGGAAACGATTGAAAACGCTGGAAAAGATCGCGCAGACCAGCAGCCAGGTATTGCTGGAGATCAAGGCGGCGACGCCGCACCAGGTCGCAGTGCTCGGCATCGAGACCGGCAAAACGCAGCCTGTCGCGCAAGCTGCCTGCCTGCGCTCCTCGTGCCTGATCTGATGGCATTTCCTGCCCCAACGCCTGCCCCCAACCACATGCCGGGCGGGTGCCCGTCATAATTCTACCGCTCCGAGCGGCAGGCACACTGCTGATTGATGGCTTGCCTCCGGCGGCCGCCGGCGGCCTGAAGCCTCCCGATCAGTAGTTTCTACTTCGGAGCTACTTGAAGAGATGGATTCCGGATTGACCGGTACGGCGGTGCGGCGTCATGCCTGGTGGGAACGAGTGAGTTTTCCCATTCCGACGTGTCATGCAATGTTTATGGTTAATTCCTTGCCTGAAGGTTAATGCGTATTTTATGAATGTCGACTTTCCGGCAGACCCTAATAACCATCTACGAATTACTGGGCTTGCGTTGCCGCGCTGCTACAAGTCCGGCGCAAGCTTTGTGCTATAGCCCCGAAAATAACCGTGACATGACGTCAGAAGGATTGGGCAATGATTGTTCTCGGATTGGGGTCGTGCTTCCTCGCAATTGCTGTTCTCGCAGCCGTTACGCTGCTGGACCGCATCGAAGCGACCCGCGGCCAAATCGCCCTCCGTGTTCTTTGAATTTCCATAATACGCCAGTAGAAACCAGCCACGCGCCCGGCACGCCGGCGCGCTAAACCTCGGCTCGACTACTGTTTGCGTTCAGCGGAATTTCCGTTCATGTCTGCCAGACTTGGCCTCTTCATCATCCTTGGCGTGACACTCTGGCGAGTTCTCACCCTTCATTTTGACACCACCGACCTCTTCGTCGACGAGGCGCAGTACTGGTTCTGGTCGCAGAATCTGGATTTCGGCTATTACTCGAAACCGCCGATGATCGCCTGGGTCATTCGCGTGATGACCGAGATCGCCGGATCGACATCGATCTATTGGATCAGGGTCAGCGGACCGCTGATCCATATGGCGACGGCAATTGTGCTGATGAAGACGGCGAAGCGCTTTGTCGGACCAAAGATTGAAGGCTGGACCGGCGCCACCTTCATCACGCTGCCGGGCGTTGCCCTTTCATCGGTGTTCTTTTCCACCGATGTGGTCCTTCTCTTCTTCCTGACTGTGGCGCTGTGGGCCTATTTCGGCCTGACCGAGAAGCGCTCTGTCGGTCTCGCTCTCCTGATGGGATTTGCGTTCGGCTGCGCCTTTCTGTCGAAATACGCCATCCTCTTCGTCGTCCCCGGCGGGCTGATCGCGCTCATCCTTGTTCCAAACGCGCGGATCGCCTGGCGCGACTTCTTTCTGTCCGTGATTGTTGCCCTCGCCGTCGCCGCCCCGAATCTCTGGTGGAACCTTGCGCATGACGCCACGACCGTCCGGCACACGACAAACATCGCACACTGGAGCAAGCTCGGCATTGACATCGGCGGTGGCCTCGAATTCTTCGCCGCGCAATTCGGCGTTGTCGGGCCGATCATCTTCTTCGCCATGCTGTGGGGCGTTGCGCGTGCGCTCAAGGGGGAGAGCGAGCCGCAGGAACGGTTGCTGATCTGGCTGTCGATCCCGGTCGTGCTGCTAATCACGCTTCAGGCACTGGTCGCCAAGGCCTACGCCAACTGGGGTGTGACCGCCTATGTTGCTGGAACGATCCTTGCTGTGTGGGTGCTTGACCGCCTCTGGCCGAAGGGGTTGCGCTTATCGCTCGCGATCAACGGCACGGCCAGCCTCCTGTTTCCCCTCGCCGCGGTCTTTGCACATCAGCTGGTGCTGCCGAACGGCAGCGAAGTCATGAAGCGCTACCTGGGCCGCAGTGCGATAAGCCGCGAGGCCGGCGAGCTGGCGCGGCAGTCGGCGACACCGGTGATCGTCAGCGACAGCCGCGACCTTCTGGCGGACATGTTCCATACGCTGCGGAACGATCCTGTCCACATCTATGCGAAGCCACCGGTCGACGCGCCTGATAACTATTACGAGCAGACCTTCGCGCTGCCGAGTCAAATCGCGGACAACGTGCTCTACATAACGATCCATCCGGTGGACTGTGCGCAAGCGCCTGAACTCGTCCGGAGCTGGCAGCCGGCGGAAGGCTACTATCGCGGCAAGACGATCTTCGCTTACCGGATTTCACCGAATTGCCTTGCGGTACCTAACCAACCGCGTTGAGTGAGTATATCGGTTTCGGACGCCAAGGCCTCGGCTGGAGGAGCTATCGCTGTCATTTGCGTAAAGGGCTTGCCGAGAGGTCGCTAAGCGCAACGGCCAGCGACCGGAGGCTGATGTAGTCACCCGTCGGGGCTGACATTGACACGATTCTCTTGAGCGCTAGGCTTCGCAGCCGACCGACATTCCAGCGAAGAGGGAGCGAGACATGCCATCCAGTTCGCCCGACGCACTGCTGATCGATCGCATTTTCGAGGTGTCCGATGGGATCCGCTATGTCGCCCTCTACCGAAGGGGCGAATTGGTTTCGCGACAGAAATCGCAGGTGGCTGGCGCCTCTGCATCGGAATCGGACAAATACGAGGAACTGTTCGTCAATCCCACGCTGCTCAAGCTGGCGCGCCAACGCGGCGACCTCGATTGTGGCGGCATGCGCTTCGTCGTGATCGGATACGGCAATTTCCACCAGCTTGTCATTGACCTGCCTGACGGTCACGTATCGGTCTGCTTTGAACTCGGCTCCGCACCATTGGACCACTGGGAGGCCATTCGCGACATTACACTCGCTTCCGGCTAACGGTCCGGCGCGGCGTGCCCCTTATACCGCACCGAAGGTCCCTGCCGGGAAGCGGCATGGACAACCTCGTGAGGCTAACATCTAGCGATCGTCTGGCGCTGACAGGCCCAGGCAGATCCCCATGCCTTCGACATCCACGAACGCGACGCCGCCGTTTTCGAAAGCAAGCCGCAACTGCGCCTCGGTTGCGCGGTGGATTTCGTGGTGCTTTCCTTCATAGTCGCGGATGGTGCTGCGCGACACGGCCGCATGCTCTGCCAGATCGAGTTGCGTCCAGTCGAGCAATCCACGAGCGGCCCGGCAGAGTGCCGGGGTCAGAATTGTTTCCTTCGCGCCTTGACCCATAATGTCAAACCACCCATATTGGTTGATATAAGCCATATATGTCATAATTGAACCGGGATTTCCAGTACAGGAGAACGTGATGCCGCACGACACACCTTTGATTTCGACGATCGTCGGAGGTCTCGTGCTTGCGTTCATCCTCGGCGCGCTTGCCAACAGGCTCCGCATGCCCCCCTTGGTCGGATACCTCATTGCCGGCGTGCTCGTCGGCCCGCATACCCCCGGCTACGTTGCCGATCAAAACCTTGCTCCTGAACTCGCCGAAATCGGCGTCATCCTGCTGATGTTCGGCGTCGGGCTGCACTTTTCTCTCAAGGATCTCCTCTCCGTTCGCGGGATCGCCGTTCCGGGCGCCATCGTGCAGATTGGATTTGCGACGTTGCTCGGCTGGGGACTGGGGGCGTTGATGGGATGGCCGACGGGCGGGAGCCTCGTCTTCGGACTCGCTCTTTCCGTCGCTTCGACGGTCGTCTTGTTGAAGGCGCTGCAGGAGCGACGGCTGATCGAAACCGATCGCGGCAAGATCGCGGTGGGTTGGCTGATCGTCGAGGACCTCGCCATGGTGCTGGCGCTGGTTCTCATCCCGGCCGCGGCCAGCATCGGCGGTGGGGAGCATGCGACCGTCGAGCCGCTCTCAGCCGCTGTCAGCCGAATTTTCGGCCTCGATCTCGGCATCGGCGGCATTATCGTCATGACGCTGATCAAGGTCGCGCTGTTCGTTGGGCTGATGTTGGTCTTCGGGCGGCGCATCATTCCCTGGACGATGCACCGCATCGCGCACACCGGATCGCGCGAACTCTTCCGCCTCGGCGTGCTTGCCATTGCGCTCGGCGTTGCCTTCGGCGCCTCGAAGATGTTTGGCGTTTCGCTGGCTCTTGGCGCTTTCTTTGCCGGCATGGTTCTGGCCGAAAGCGAACTCAGCCACCGGGCCGCCCAGGAAAGCCTGCCGCTTCGCGATGCCTTCGCGGTTCTCTTCTTCGTCTCCGTCGGCATGCTGTTCGATCCGAACATCCTGGTCGACAAGCCGCTGCCGCTGCTTGCAACCATCTTCATTATCGTCATCGGCAAATCCATCGCCGCCTTCCTGATCGTACTGCTGTTCCGCAAGCCCGTCGGCACGGCGCTGACGATTTCGGCAAGCCTCGGGCAGATCGGCGAATTCTCCTTCATCCTGGCAACGCTTGGCGTCGCCCTCGGCCTGCTGCCGGAGGAAGGGCGCGACCTCATCCTGGCGGGCGCGATCATCTCGATCATCCTCAATCCGCTGCTTTTCTACGTCTGCGATCGTCTGCGCCCGATGCTGGAGCGTGGCAAGCGGGAAGAGCCTGTCGCCGAGCTGACTGCTGAGACGGCACCAGAGCCGGCTGACGAGCCCGCGGCAGAAGAAGACGATGTGCACCCGACGGCGCTTCGGGGGCACGCGATCCTCGTCGGTTACGGCCGTGTGGGCAGCATCGTCGGGCAAAACCTGAAATCTTCAGGTACGCCCTTCCTTGTCATCGAGGACTCCGACAAGCGCATTGGAGAACTCAGGGATCAAGGGATCGAGGCAATCAGCGGCAATGCTGTATCGCGCGAGGTGCTCGACCTTGCCAACATCGGTGGCGCCCGCAGCCTCGTCATCGCCATCCCCAATGCCTTCGAGGCCTGCCGCATCGCCGAACAGGGCCGCGACATCAACCCGTCCATCCTGATTGTCGCGCGTGCGCATTCGGACGCCGAGGTCGAGGAACTGAAGGAATACGGCGCCGATACCGTCATCATGGGCGAACGGGAAATTGCCATGGGCATGGTTGACCGGCTCGCTCAAGTGCATCATGACAGTGTGCGCTATGAAGACGAGGCCGAGACTGCTACAATTGCAGCCAAGGAAGCGCCTTCTCCCGACAAAGAATGAGAGACTTTTGCGCCGTTGAACCGGTACGAGGCCGAAAATTTGGGTGACCACGAGATGAGGCTCGACGCACGCCGCATGAGCGGTCGCGTTGCGATTTCTCTGGTCATTGCCGTCTTCGCTTATCTCGGCCTGCTGTTCGGTGGCAACCTTGTCATCGGCCCGACGCGCGGCCCGAACTCTGTCTCCTCGTCCAGCAAGGATGGCCAGCCGCTGCAGCTCAGCGTGCGAGACGCCGTCCGCGGTATTCTGACCGCCGAGCGCAAAGCGGCACCGAAATATATTCCTTACGATTCCGCCAACGCCGCAGTCGGAGCAATCCCCGGAATTGCGCTCCTTTCGTTCGTGGAGCCTACATATCCCGTCGCCTTCCACCCGCAGCTTCGTGCCGCCGATGCGAAGGCTTACGATTCGCACGGCCCGCCTGCGGCCGCGGCATGAATGCGCGCCCTCCGGCGCTTTCCATGGCTTTTAAGACACGCCGCCTGCGCGAGGAGCGCAGGCTCAAGCGTTATCAAGGATAAACAACAACATGCGTAATTCACCATGGCTGGTGTTCACCTATACGGTGATCATTCTCCTCGGCATTCTGATCGCTTTGCCGAACGCACTGCCGCAGTCCACCCTCGACCGCCTGCCCTCGTGGTTGCCGCACGACCGGGTTTCCCTCGGTCTCGACCTTCGCGGCGGCTCGCATCTCGTTCTCGAAGTCGACGAGGCGGACCTGACCCGCGAGCGCCTGCAATCGCTTCTGCAGGACGCGCGTCGCGTGCTTCGTGAAAAGAATATCCAGACGAAGTCGATCGTTCGCAATCAGAACCAGATCGTCGTCACCCTGACGGATACTGCCCAGACCGACGAAGCCGTCACGCAGCTGAAGACGCTCGGCAACGCCATCGCCACCGGCCTCAGCGCCGGCCAGTCCGATCTCGCGGTGACGACCAGCGGCGGCAACATCCTCGTCGCCTTCTCGCCGGCCGGTATCGCAGCCAACGTCGATTCCGCGGTCCAGCAGAGCCTTGAAGTCATTCGCCAGCGCGTTGACCAGGTCGGCGTTGCCGAACCGACGATCCAGCGTATCGGCGGAAACCGCGTTCTCGTGCAGCTTCCGGGCGCACAGGACCCGTCCCGCCTTCGCCAGCTTCTCGGCTCCACCGCGAAGATGTCCTTCCACATGCTCGCTCCGAACAACCAGCCGGGACCGGGCGTGACGATGCTCAAGGACGAGCAGGGCAACAGCTATCCGGTTCTCGATCGCGTCGAAATCTCGGGCGACCGCCTCTCGGATGCCCGCGTCTCCTTCGATCCGAACACGCATGAGCCTGTCGTTAGCTTCCGCTTCGACAGCGCCGGCGCAACCCGCTTCGCCGACATCACCCGCCAGAACGTCGGCAACCCGTTTGCCATCGTTCTCGACGACAAGGTGCTGAGCGCGCCTGTTATCCGCGAACCGATCACCGGCGGCTCCGGCCAGATCTCCGGCAGCTTCTCGGCCGACAGCGCAACGACGCTTGCCGCCATGCTGCGCGCCGGCGCCCTGCCCGCCAAGCTCACCGTCATCGAAGAACGCACCGTTGGCGCCGACCTCGGTGCGGACGCTATCCGCATGGGTATCTATTCCGGCCTCGTCGGCTTCGTGCTGGTCGCTGTCTTCATCTTCATCCTGTACGGCAAGTGGGGCTTCCTCGCGAACTTCGCGCTGCTCATCCACACGATCCTGACCTTCTCGGCGCTGACGCTCGTCGGCGCGACGCTGACGCTGCCGGGTATCGCAGGTGTCGTTCTCGGTATCGGTCTTGCGGTTGACGCGAACGTTCTCATTAACGAGCGCATCCGCGAAGAAACGCGCAAGGGCAAGAGCGCCTTTGCAGCCATCGACACCGGCTTCCGCCGCGCCTACTCGACGATTATCGACGGCAACATGACGGCGCTAATCGCAGCGGCGATCCTGTTCTGGTTCGGCACCGGTCCGGTTCGTGGCTTCGCGGTCACCATGGCGCTCGGCCTGATCATCTCGATGTTCACGTCGGTTGCCTTCGTTCGCGTCACGATGATCGAGATCACGCGTCGCCGTAAGCTGAAGGTTTTGAACATCAAGCCGCTGATCCCGATGATGTTCAACCCTTACGGCCGCCACATCCAGTTCATGAAGGCTCGCTTCTTCGGCGTGACGGTCTCGGCGCTTCTGTCGATCGCCTCGGTCGTCCTCTTCATCCATCCGGGCCTCAACTACGGCGTCGACTTCCGCGGTGGTATCCAGATGTCGGTGAAGACCGCGGAAGCCAGCGATCTTGGCCGCTTCCGCGAAGGCTTGAACAGCCTTGGCCTCGGCGAGGTGTCGCTGCAGTCCTATGGTGACAACAACACCATGGCGGTGCGCGCGCAACGCCAGGACGGCGGTGAAGAAGCCCAGACGGCAGCCGTCGAAAAGCTGAAGGCGGAGATCATCAAGATCGACCCGTCGGCAACTGTCACCGGCACCGACGTCATCGGTCCGAAGGTCAGCGGCGAACTTGCCTGGGCCGGCATCCTGTCGGTGGTGATCGCCAGCCTCGCGATGCTGTTCTACATCTGGTACCGCTTCGAATGGCCGTTTGCAGTCGGCGCCATCGTCACGCTCATCCTCGACGTGACAAAGGCGATCGGCTTCTTCGCGTTGACCGGCCTCGACTTCAACCTTACCGCCATCGCCGCCATCCTCACGCTGGTGGGCTACTCGGTGAACGACAAGGTCGTGGTCTATGACCGCATGCGTGAAAACATGCGCCTCTACAAGTCGATGCCGCTCCGCGAAATCATCGACCGGTCGATCAACGAGACGCTGGCACGTAGCCTCTACACCAACGCGACCGCCTTCCTCGCCCTGCTGCCGATGGCGATCTGGGGTGGCAGCGCGGTCTCGAGCTTCGCGATCCCGATGGTCTTCGGCATCCTCGTTGCCGGCGCGTCGTCCGTCTTCATCGCGGCACCCATCCTGCTCTTCCTCGGCGACTGGCGTCGTCGCCACGGCAAGGCTGTCGCGGCCGCAGAAAGCGCGCCGGAGATCATCCCTCCGGAAGAGGGCCAGTCGCGCAAGACCGCGGGCTGAGAACATGCTGACGTGACTTGAAAAGAGGGCGCCGGTTGCAGAGCCGGCGCCCTCTTTCTATGTTGACGCAAGGAGATTCCGCGGCATGTCGTCTGAACAATCGCTTGCATCGACTGAGAACGAGGAGCGCATTCGCCGCTTCCTCGCGATCGCCTCGCACGATCTGCAGTCGCCGCTGCGGCATATTGCGATGTATGCGGAAATCCTGCTCGACGACCTGGGTGACAAGCTCGACAGCGAGCAGTTGCAAAGCCTGCAAACCATTCTCCATAAAGCAGAGACGGCGCAGCGACTGACAAAGGCGCTGATCGGCTTTGCCACCAGCATGCCTCAGGTGACCGCGGATGAGATCGATCTAAACGGTCTTGTCAGGGAGATCTGGGCCGCTATGGAGAGCGACGTGATCGCATCGGGTGCGACCTTGCAGCACGATCGCCTCCCGACGATCGTTTCGGATGGTGCGATCGTCAGGATCGCGCTGACAAACGTGATTGCCAATGCACTGACCCATCGCGGCAGCTTGGTTCCGGTCGTGACAATCGAAGCCGAGCGGGAAGCCGCCGAAGTGACAATCCGCATTTCCGACAACGGTCCCGGTATTGACCCGACTCATCAAGACAAGATCTTCGATGCTTTCTGGAAGCTGCCGCAGGAGGGCCTGCCGGTCGGCCCTGGGCTTGGACTGACGGCCTCGCGCGAAATCTTGCGGGCGCTCGGCGGCAGCATTCGTCTGGAGCGGTCGGACGCGGGCGGCAGTCGCTTTGCCATTCGCCTCCCCGCCTCGCGAGCATAAAAAACGAGCTACGTGGTGTAGTCGTCCTTCCAGATGTCGGGCATGTTGTAGGTCACATATTCGCGGATGATGTATTGCAAGGTGTCTGCGTCTATCTCGTCCTTGCCGATCCGGAAGTCGACGCCGTAGTCTGGGAACTGCTGGAAGTAGCCGTCCGAGATGTCCATGGAAATGACGCCGATCGGGCCGGTATAGCCGCTGCCCCGCAGCTTAGGCATTGTTTCGCGAAAATCGGCATTCGGCAGCAGCCGATTGTCGAGGAGGATCAGGTCGAACCTGTCGCCACCGAGCTTGCCCAAAGCGTCGCCGATCGATTGTGCATAGTCGATCTCGACCGGCGGCTCGGTCAACGTAGAGAGCTTCTTTTTCAGCGATCGAAACTCGATGAACTCGTCGTCGACGAACAGCACCTTTACCGCCCTGCGGCCCTCACCGGCTGTCATTCCCGTTTCTCCGATCACGACACCAGCCCCATCCTCAGCGCGATTGCGACCATGTGGACGCGGTTGACAGCCTCAAGCTTTCTCACGGCGGCCGCTATGTGGGAATTGACCGTGTGTTCCGACAGGCCAAGGATGATCGCGATATCGGCGGATGTCTTGCCCTCACTGGTCCACTTCACGACTTCGGTCTCGCGCTGGGTAAGACGTGCAGACATTTCATGCGCCAGGATCTCCTCATAAAACTTATCGAAGATTCGGATCGTGTCGAGCAGCACCTCGGCGACCTCGCCCTGATCCGGCTCCGCCCGCTTGCCGCTGAAGGCGACGCAATAGCGCTTGCCCTCCGGAGTGAACAACGGAACAAGGAGGAAGGAATTACTGTCAAATTCGTTGAGGACGAGATCGCGCGGGTAATCTTCCCGCAAACTGCCGCTGCCGGTGAGCGGCATCGCCAGAAACTGCGCGGCTTTCGTCTTCAGCAGGCCTAGAGCCTGGCGCATGCCGTAGAGAAACAGGGCGACGCGCCGTTCGGCAACGTTTGTGATGATGATCTCGCGGTTGCTGAACGGTGGCGAAGCTTCGGAGACACGCGCCAGGGCGAAGCAGTCGAAGCGGTAGTGCTGTGCTGCGGACTTCAGCAACCGAAAGAAATCGGTGCGGTTTATCGCCCGACCGAGCTCCGGTCCGAGATGGAAAGGAATGGCGGCGGCACTGCTCATTGCACGTCCTGGGCCTCTCGGGTTTGGCGGCCTTATCCCTAGATCTAAGGATACACGTCCTAGACCGGCACAGTTATTACCACCAGCAAGACTATTGCAGGAAGAGCGTGAAACAAGACCTCGATCTTCGGATTAGGGGCCCGCGCCGTCTCCTCCCAGTCTTTTGTCTTTCCGCATCCAACACCCCTTGAGTGCGGAAGGCGGTGCCGTAGCGGCATTGGAGGGAGCCGGCAGCCTTTCAGTCAAGGGGTTGGCTGTGTTTGTGGCGGCAAACTTAAGGTTGCCCGGCTCTCTCAGCTTTTTCTTCCAACATCAGCCTATCCGCGCCACCATGGCCGGGAGATCGATCGGTTTCTCGACATAGAAGTCGGCACCCGCGGCCAGCGCGCGCCGGCGATCCTCATCCGCATCCGAGCCTGTGCAAACACCGAGCCTAACCTGCGAAAACCGTGCGTCGGCGCGCAGTCGCATGATCAGGTCGAGGCCGCTGTCGAGCGGCATATAGAGATCGACGATCAGGGCGTCCGGCAATTCTTCATGCTTCGCATATGTTTCTTCCAGCGCCTGCACGGCATCCTCAGCCTTGGAGAAGCATAGGAGCGTGACGCCAACCTGCTGCTTCTTGCGCACATAATCGGCGTAGAAGAGGTCGTCGGCGTTGTCATCTACGTAGAATACCGTCGGCATATCGATCCGTTCGAACCATGAGGCTGCCACTATGCCTTAGGATCGGGTGGCGGGAAAACCGAAATACGCCATCCCTGCAGCGCGCGGGAAAGCTCTCGTAACCGCAACGAACCATATTGAAAGTTCCCAGTTTCCAGAACTAGATGAGCGCGCAAATGGGAGAGACCGCGTGCCAAAGCCGATCGAGGCCGCCAGCGCCGATATACTACGCCGCCAACGGCAGTACCGGTTCGTTGTTATAGCGATCAGCGCCCTCCTCGTTGCGCTCGGCGCGGTCGTGATCGTCGCCTGGATCGCGCAGGTCCAGAGTATTCTCTCAGTGCTGCCCGGCTTCTCGTCAATGGCCCTGAACACGGCCCTATGCTTTGCGCTCTCCGGGCTCGGTCTCATCTCCTCCGTTCAACCCGGTCACCGCGGTCACATGCTGGCATTCCTGCTCTTCAGCCTTGCGGCAGCGATGAGCGGACAGCGGCTGATCGAGATCCTGTTTGTCGGAAATCAGGCGCAGATCGTCGAGCGCTTTCTCGCAAGCCTGATCGTTGACCCCGCCTTTACCGCGAGGGTCAATCGCGGCATGGCCCCGAATACGGCGGTCATCTTCTTCGTCGCCAACCTCTCGCTCGCTTTCGCGCTCTCCGGGCGAGCGGAGCGAACACAGCTTGTGCAGGAGCTTGTCGGCTACGTCGTCATCGGGCTCGGCATGGCAGCGCTTGCCGGCTATGCGACGCGGTCTGAGCAAGGATACCAATGGGGTGCCAATATCGGCATGGCCGTCCATACCGCGGCTGGGCTGGTGCTGTTCGGGTCGGCGATGCTGGCACGCTCCTGGTGGCTGAATCCGGAAAGTCGCGGCCGCATGCCGATCTGGTTGCCGGCAGTCGTTTGCCTTACCGGCTTATTCGTCGATCTCTATACGCCGCTCGGCGTGGCCAACGGCATTCTCTATGTGCCTCTCGTGCTCGCCTCCTTGTGGTTCGGCAACAAGAATGCACCCTTTTCCTTCGCGTTTGCTTGTTCCGTTCTCGTGTCACTCGGGTTCTTTGCGGTCGATCGGGCGGGCGCAGGCTACTGGTACGAGGCCACCAACCGGGCCATCACCATAGCGACGCTGTGGCTGGTCGCCCTGCTCGTCTTCTATTTTCTCCGCAAGGACAGCAGCCTGAATGCGGAGCGCATTCGCTTCGACAGCGTCATCAGAAACACGCCGAACGCCGTGATCGCCATAAACGCGGAAGGCTTAATCTCGCTGTTCAATCCGGCAGCGGAGAAAATGTTTGGCTATGCCGCCAAAGAAGCTATCGGCCAGAACGTTCGACTGCTGATGCCGGAGCCCTATCATTCCGAGCATGAGAGCTATCTTGCTCGGTACGCCCGGACCGGCGAAAAGCATATCCTCGGAACAACGCGGTCCGTTTCCGGCAGACGCAAGGGCGGCGAGGTATTTCCTCTCGATCTCTCAGTGAGTCGGTTGGCAACGGACACGACCATTACCTTCGTCGGCATCCTTCGCGACATTAGCGATCGCGTCGCGCATGAGGAGCAGCTGAAGACGATGTTTCGCCAATTGCAGGCCTATACGGCCGATCTAGAGCGCAGCAATGCGGATCTCGACGAGTTCGCCTACATCGCCTCGCATGACCTCAAGGAGCCCCTGCGCGGTCTGCACAATCACTCCCGTTTTCTCCTGGAAGACTATCAAAGCCAGCTCGACGAGGACGGCACCAGGCGTCTCAACCGGCTCGTTCTCCTTAGCCAGCGGATGGAGAAGCTTGTCAACGACCTCCTCTATTTTTCGCGCATCGGGCGGCAGCAGCTGGCAATCAAGCGCAGCGATGTCAACGCGATCGTCGGGGACGTCGTTTCGACCATGGAACTCTATCTGGAGGAGCGCCATGCCAAGGTTCAGGTCGAAGGTCGCCTGCCGGAGATCGTCTGCGATGCTCTGCGGTTGACGGAGGTCTACCGCAACCTGATCACCAATGCTGTCAAGTACAACGACAAGCCCGACCCCATCGTAACAATCGGACATCTCCAGCAATTCACGGGCAATGATGGCACTTCGGCACGCGACGTCTTCTTCGTCAGGGACAATGGGAAGGGCATTCCGGCTGAGTTCCACGAAGACATTTTTCGTATTTTCAAACGGCTGGAAAAGCCTAAGGATTCCGACGACGGTACCGGAGCCGGGCTGACCTTCGTGCGCAAGATCATCGCCCGGCATGAGGGCGATATCTGGCTGGAGTCCGAGGTGGGGCGTGGAACGACCTTCTACTTCACCTTGGGCCACAAAAGAGAGGACCAGAATGCCACAGCGTGAATCACAGCCGATCCTCATCGTCGAGGACAGCGAAGACGATTTCGAGGCAACGCTGCGCGCCTTTCAGCGTGCCAAGCTGAAGAATCCTATCCGCTGGGCAGCGTCGGGGCAGGATGCCCTGGAAGCGCTGGCCGCCATGATGCCGCGACCCGGCCTGATCCTGTTGGATCTGAACATGCCGGGCCTCGACGGCCGCAAGACGCTGGAGGCGATCAAATCTAATCCGGAATGGCGCAAGATCCCGGTCGTGATCCTTACGACATCCGACGACGAGCGCGACATCGAAGGGTGCTATGCGCTCGGCGCCAATACCTATGTGCAGAAGCCGGTGGATCTCGATGGCCTCTTCGCCGCCATACAACGGCTGAAGGAATACTGGTTCGAGATCGCCATCCTACCCGCCGATGGGGACGACCGTGGCTGACGACTGCGCCATACTCATCGTCGATGACAACGTCGACGACCGCGATTTCTATCGACGCATGCTCTCGCGGGTGTCCGAGGCCCACTACAGTGTTCGCGAGGCCGAAAGCGGCGACGAGGGAGTCGCACTTAGCCTTCAGAAACGTCCTGACTGCATCTTGCTGGACTACTCTCTGCCCGGCCGCGACGGCATCGGCGTGCTGGAAGAAATCCTGAAACAGGATCCGACCGCAAACGTCGTCATGCTGACCGGCCAAGGAAGCGAAACCATCGCCGTCGAGGTGATGAAGGCCGGAGCTCGCGACTACCTGACGAAGGATTCGCTCTCCCCGCAAACTCTTCATTGGTGCATCCAGAACGCCATCATGCATGGCGACCTCGAAGCCAAGCTGGAGCAGAAGCGGCAGTCGCTGGAAATCTTTACCCGCGCGATGGCGCATGACCTGAAGGAGCCGCTGCGCACGATCCGGTCGTTCAGCAAGATCCTGCAGGTTTCCCCGACGTTGTCAGACGAGGACCGCGAATTGCTGGACTACGTCGTCGGGGCAGCGGGTCACATGGAAGATCTCATCGTAAAGGTTTCCGGCTTTACCAAGCTCGAGGTTTCGGGCGAGCTGGAGTTGAAGCCCATCGCGCTTGCGGCAGTGATCGAACGCGTGGAGAGCAACCTTCGTGAACAGATCGCCAGTTCCGGCGCGTCGCTTTCCTATGGCGACCTGCCCGAAGTAATGGGCGATACAACGCTATTGGTGCAGTTGCTGCAGAACGTCGTCTCGAATGCAATCCGCTACTGCGTCGATCGGCCAGAAATCCATGTCTCCGCGGCAAGCGATGGTGAGATATGCCGCCTAGCCGTCCAGGACAACGGTCCAGGTATCGACGCGGAGCATCGCGAGGTCATCTTCCAGCCGTTCAAACGACTGGTGGGACGCGGCATCGAGGGCACGGGGCTCGGACTTGCAATCTGCCGGCGCATCGCGCAGCTGCATGGCGGCGCGATCTGGTGCGAAAGCAGGCAGGCCACCGGTTCGACCTTCGTCGTCGAATTGCCGCTTGCCAGACCCGCTGCCTCCGCTTCGGCAAATGTGCCGTATGGACATGCTGCCAATGTGTTGTCGCCAGCACCCGAAGGCTCGCCCAGGCTTGCCGAGGTTCTACTCGTCGAGGATAGCCCTGCGGACGTTCAACTGCTGAAGATCAAGCTGATGCAACGCGCCAAGGTGAACTTCAACCTCCATGTCGCCGGCAACGGCCGCGATGCCATGCGACTACTGCAGGAGCGGGCGACATCAGATGGCATCCCTGGAATCGACCTCATGCTGCTCGACATCAACATGCCGATCATGGACGGTTTCGAGGTTCTCGGGGCGCTTTCGGCGGACGCGCGGCTGAAGACCATTCCGGTTTGCATCCTGAGCACTTCTAGCGACGAAAGCGACATCCAGCAGGCAAAAAGACTTGGCGCTAGCGCCTACATGACCAAGCCGCCAACCCTCCAACAGTTTCAGGAGGCCTTGGCCGGACTGGACAGTTTGGATTTGAAGCCGCGCGGAGATAGCCTAGTTCTTTATGCGGAACCTTCGAGGCAAACTCCAATTGTAACGGCATGACGTTTATACTCGCACTGATTCTGGCGCTTACGACGCCCTCCACGCCATCCGGACTGAACTCAATGGTATCTGGCATCCATCACGTGACCCTTCTGACCCGAAAGGTACAGGCCAACGTGGATTTCTACGCGGGGTTTCTCGGCATGCGGCTGGTCAAGCAGACCGCGGGCTTCGAAGACGCCACGCAGCTTCATCTGTTCTACGGAGACACCGTGGGCAGCCCCGGCTCGTTGGTGACCTTCCTCGTCTGGGAGGATGGTTCGCCCGGTCGTGTCGGCCATAGCCAGATCGGCGAACTCTCGCTTGCCATCGATCCCTCCAGTATCGGTTATTGGCTCACCCGCTCTATGAGTTTCGGGTTTCGCTCCGAAGGTCCGGCCGACGAGTTTGGCGAACCCGTGCTGCGGCTGAAAGACCCCGACAACATCATCGTCAAGCTTGCCGGTGCTCGTAATCTGAAGTCCCCGGCCGCCTGGGATGGCGCCGGCGTGCCGATCGAGCATGCCGTGCAGCGGGTGCGCGGCGTTACCATGCTGACGGAAAAACCGGCCGAAAGCCGTGACTTCGTGGAGCGGCATTTCGGCTATCGCTTCCAGGAGAGCCGCGGCAACATCGAACGGCTTGTCTCTGAATCGGGCGATATTGTCGACGTCAGAAACGCTCAGGGCTTCTGGGCCGGCGCGCCGGGCACAGGGACTGCCGACCACGTCGCTTTCCGCGCCGCCAACGAAAAGCAGCTCCATAAGGTACACGATGCGCTGAAGGATGGCGGCGCGGCAGCGACGAACCTGCACGATCGCAAATATTTCGAATCGCTCTACGCCCGCGAGCCGGGCGGCACGCTAATCGAACTGGCGACTGACAAGCCCGGTATGATGGTGGACGAGCCGCAGGCCACACTCGGCACCAAGCTCTTCGTCCCCAAGGATCCGATCACTGACCTCAAGGACCTCAAGGTCGTGCTGCCGCAGTTTTCGATGCCGGGCGAGCCGCGCGTCAATTATCGCGACCTGCCTTTCGTGCACCGCTTCTATACGCCGCCAAATCCTGACGGCAGCGTGTTCGTGCTGTTGCACGGTTCGGGCGGTAACGAAACAACGCTGATGCCGCTCCTGCATGAGGCTGCCCCGCGTGCCACGCTGCTTGGTGTGCGCGGACGGGCGACCGAGGAAGGCATCCCGCGCTGGTACAAGCGCATCACGCCGTTCTCCTTCGACCAGGATGACATCAAGAGCGAAGCAGAGGCCTTCGCCGCCTTTATCGAGGGCGCCGTGTCGTCATACGGTCTAGATCCCAAGAAGATCGTCTATGTCGGCTATTCCAATGGCGCGAACCTGCTCAACTCGTTGCTCTATCTGCATCCGAATCTGGTGCACCGTGCGGTGCTGTTGCGCTCCATGCCTGTTTTGAAGACCTATCCGCATGCCGATCTAAAAGGCACGGATCTTCTTGTTATCAGCGGAAAGACGGATGCCTACGGAAAGTATGCGAACGAACTCGAAACGCGCCTCAAGCAATCGGGCGCGACAGTCGATTCGGATGTCATCTCCGGCGGACACGACCTCGGAGAGGGGGACGTCTCGATCATCCAGAAATGGCTGTCGCAGCAAATCAACTGAGCAGAGCGCCTTGTGGCGAAGGGCATCAGCGTCGAGCGATTCGGCTACAGCGCCTTGGTATAACTGGGGATAATAGCCCCCTTGCGAGCAAGGCGTTTGCCCGCGTGCTCCGACCCATGCCCAGGCGCCCGCAGTTTTGCCAGTTGTTGGCAGAGTAGTGTTTTAACGTCCGCACAGCGGCGGTAGCGGACAACACTACGTTGGCGGCATGAGACGACGATGAAGACATGCGAAATGGCACTCCAACAGATCCGATGGCTATCTATTCTCGAATCTGCACAGTGATCGCGCCATGCCGTTGGCAATGGCCAATGCTACCCAGAAGGGTGTTTGTGATCGTTTCTGTTAAGGACTACCGACTGCCGCAACGATTATTGCAAGCACTTATCGACAAAATACTTCTTATTGCATTTTGACAGGGGAATACTATAGAAACAACCGAAGCCACGCCAATCTTCTTTAATTTTGGCAAGCTAAAAATTCTTTGGTGCTTAGATAGAACTACATAAGATTATTTTTCATTGTTATTTTTACGATTAACTTTGATTTGTGACAAAATCTATATTTGTATTTATTTTCTGTCTTCTTGAGGCAAGAAATTACCACATTCGTCTGCGAACTGCTCCAACTGTTCTATTTTGCTGCAGCGCAAAAAGCTCCTTGCCGAAGCGGGGTCTCAGCCCTATCCTCGCCTCGACATCGATCGCAGAAGGGGAAATTGCATGCCTCCTCGGCCCGTGGACATCAGCCTGATTATCTCGTCGAGAAATCGGGCCTATGGACTGACGAACTGCCTGGATGCCGTGTCTGTTGCCGCCCGGCAGGCAGACTATCTGAGAGTTGAGCTGGTCTTCGTGGACAATGGATCCACGGACGAGACGTCGGACGTCGTTCGCCAATGGGCGTCGACCGCGCCGATCAAGACCAACTTGATCTACGAAGCGAAGCCCGGCCTCGCCGTTGCCCGCAACACGGGCCTGAACGCCGCGAGGGGCCGCATCCTTGCCTTTACCGACGACGACTGCGAGATTTTCCCAGACTATTTCACGACGCTTGCGGCGCTTTTCAGCTCGGATACCGAGATGGTCATGCGCGGTGGACGGATCGAACTCGGTGATGCCCGCGACCTGCCGGTGACGATCAAGCCTGAGATGGAACCCGCGGTGCTGACCAGCGACTTGCACGCCGGCGGCTTCATTCATGGCGCCAACATGGCGTTTCCGCATGGCCTGGTCGAAAGGATCGGCCTCTTCGACACGCGTTTCGGGGCCGGCACGCCTTTCCGCTCCGGCGAAGACACGGATTATGTCCACCGCGCCTTCAATGCCGGCGTGCGCGTCGAATATCTGCCCGATTTTGCCGTCAAGCACTTTCATGGACGGCGTGATCTCGCTGATATCAAGCGCCTGCAGACCGGCTACGCCTTCGGCAACGGAGCGCTGTACGCCAAATATCTCTTCGATCGTCGCTCGAACATGCGCGGCATGTTGCGCTGGGAAATCCGCCAGGCGCTCATGGAAGCCATGGGGCGCCAGAAACTCAACGAGGACCTTGGCCTGACCTATCGCAGCCAGCTTCGTGACAACCTGACCGGCATGCTCGCCTACTGGCGGGCGCCGAAGGCAAAGCAGCCCGCCTAGGGCGCCCGCCTCACCGTCAACGGAAACACGCGAGACCGATCGCGAGCCAGATTCGATTGGATAATGCATGGCCGATACGGCAATTGCGCACGCCGAGCTTAAGAAGAAAACCGCGCTCTCCGTCCTTTGGTCGGTCGTCCGCGTGGCCTGGAGCACGATCGCAACCTTTGTGATCTTCGTCATCCTGGCGCGCATTCTCGGGCCGGGCGATTTCGGGACCTTCGCGCTTGCGAGCCTGTTCGTGGAAATCGGCCGCGTGTTGGCTTATGCGGGCCTCGGCGATGCCGTCACGCGCCAGCTCGATCTCGACGAGGAGCTTGCCGACACGGCCTTCTGGGCGACGATCGCCTTCAGCGGCATCGTTGCCTCGCTGGTGTTCTTCTTCGCGCCCTACTACGGCGATCTGGTGCGCGACCCATCGGTCTCAGGCATTCTACGCTGGCTGGCGCCACTGCTTCCGATTTCCTCGCTGGCAGTCATCCACAATGCCCGCCTTGCCCGCGAGTTCGGCCACAAGAGCCTTGCCGGGCAGGCGATCGCCGCCAGCCTGCTGTCCGGCATCACCGCCGTCGTCTGCGCCTTCCTCGGCTGGGGCGTCTGGGCGCTCGTGGCGCAGACCGCGGTCAACGCTGCCGTGACCGTGCTCCTCGGCTGGTTCTACTATCCCTGGATGCCGAAGTTTCGCTTCAACGTGCCGATGTTCCGGTCCGTTTTCCTCTTCAGCATCAGCCTCGTGGTCACCCAGCTGATGTGGATGCTGCTTGCCCGCGTGCAGGACATCTTCATTTCGCGCTGGTTCGGCCCGGTCGAAGTCGGCCGCTACCGCATTGCCTGGCGACTGATCGAGCTGATCGGCCAAGCGGTGCTGGCGCCGATCGGCAGCGTGTCGCTCGTGACGCTGTCGCGCCTGCAGAACGACCACACGGCCTTTCGCAATGCCTATAACAAGATCGTCGGCGCTGCCGCGCTCGGAACCATCCCGCTGCTGCTCGGCTTCGGCGCTCTGTCCAACGACATGATCGCCCTGCTCTTCGGCGACAAGTGGGGCAATGCCGGCGATATCGCCACCGTTCTCGTGCTGATGGCGGTTCCCTTCGTCATGAACTTCTTCGCCTCGTCGGCGCTTTCTGCGGTCAACCGGGCGGAATCGATCCTGTCCGTCGCTGCCCTGCAGCTCGCGACGACGTTGATCCTCACCTGGCTGCTCGTCCCCTACGGCGTCGTGGCCGTTGCCGCGGGCTACACATTGCGGGCCTGGCTGACGATGCCCTATCAGCAATATGTGCTTGCACGATATGCGCATATCGACGCCAAGAGCACGTTGAAGGCTGTCGCCCTGCCCTTCTGCGGCGCGGCGCTGATGGCGGTCTGCGTCTGGTTCGCACATCCAGTCATCCTCGCACATATTCAAAACCGCTGGCTGGCGCTCGGCCTCAGCATCGGTCTCGGCGGACTGATTTACCTCGCCTTCCTGCCGATCTTCGGCCGCTCGGTCATCCGTCCGTACATCGCGCTTGCCATGTCCCTCAACCCATTCCGCAAACAGGCCGAAGCCTAGCCGCTTGCATGGACCCAAGTGTCCGCAAACAAGGAGCATTCCATGGAATCCAATATTACGATCATCAACCGTCTTCAGGGTGTGATCGCCAATTGCCTTTCCGATCTCTTTGATCCGTCCGAGCGTTTTGCGCTTCTCGACTTCCCGAACCACTACAACATCGGCGACAGTGCCATCTGGCTTGGCGAACTGGCCTATTTTGACCGGAAGCGCACCCGTCCGACCTACGTGACCGAGATCCCGACCTACGATGAAGGCCGGATGCTCAGCGCGATCGGCAACGGTCGCATCTTCCTGCACGGCGGCGGCAATTTCGGTGACATCTGGGCCGGCTACCGCCAGTTCCGCGAAGGTCTGCTCGACAAGCACAAGGGCCGGCCGATCGTGCAGATGCCGCAGACCATTCATTTCAAGGAACAGGCGAACGTCGACAGCACCGCGCGCGCGATCGAGCGTCACGGTCAGTTCACGCTGCTCGTCCGCGACCAGCGAAGCCTGGAATTTGCCCAGCGCTGGTTCCAGTGCGAAACGCGCCTTTGCCCCGACATGGCCTTCTGCATCGGTCCGGTCGCTCGACCGACGCCGCAGCACGAACTGCTGCTCAATCTGCGCGAGGACCAGGAGGTCGGTACCGCACAGGACTTGACAGCAGCAACCTTGCGTCCGGGCACCGTGAAATCGGACTGGCCCGACGAGCCTGCCGATTTCCAGCGCCAGACGAAGCACGCCGCGATCCTGAAGGGCCTTCTGACCGGCCGCATCGGCGGTCGCGCGCGGATGACGGAGCTAGCCTATCGCGAACGGGCGCAGCAGCGTTTCGACCGCGGCGTGGCTCTATTGGGCTCGGCACGCCAGGTCATTACCGACCGTATGCACGGACACATCATGTGCGTGCTTCTCGGCGCGGATCACTGCGTTCTCGATAACAGCTATGGCAAGACCAGCAGCTTCATCGCGGCCTGGGGCACCTGCAACAGCGACAAGGCGGAACTTGCCTCGACAGTCGACGAGGCGCTTGCGATCCTCGATGCGCGACGTGTCGCTCCTGCAGCGGTCGCCTGATTGAGATCAGCCTCGCCGGGCAACCAGAATCCCGGCGAGCACCACAATGCCGCCGATCGCCTGCATCGGACCGATCGGCTCGCTGAGCAGCACCCAGGCGAGGATTGCCGCCACCACCGGCTGCAGCAGCAGCGTCAGTGAGGAGAAGGCGGCTGGCAGATAGGCGAGCGCGTAGGCGATGGCCATCTGCCCTCCCGCGTGACTGACGAAGGCAAGGCCGAAGACGATTGCCCAACCATAGGCCGTCGGCGGCAGCATGTGGCCTTCGTAGAAGAATCCAAGCGGAAAGATGCAGACAGCGGCGGATGCCGTGCTCCAGAGCATGATACGGACAGTATCGAAACGGCTGCGAAGCTTGCCGATCGCCAGGATGTAACCGGCATAGAAGACGGCGGCGATGACCGCCACACCGTCGCCACGCAGGTCGCCATTGCCGAGTGCCGCAGGGCCTCCCTTCAGGATGACCACGCCTGCAAGCGCCAATATCAGCCCGAGAACGAACACACGGGTGACGGACGCGCCGAAAAAGAGAAGCCCGATCACCGTGACGAAGACGGGGGCAAGATTGGCAAGCAGCGTCGCATTGGCCACCGACGTCATGGTGATGGAGAGATGCCAGGCCGCCAGATCCATCGCGAGAACCACGCCCGGCAGGATCAGCAGGGCATAATCCGAGAGTTTTTCAGGCTTCGGGCCGGCGTTCTTGCCCTTGGCAAGCGAAAAAATGAAGAGCGGGATCAGGGCAAGCGCCACGCGCCAGAAGGCGGTTGCCATTGGGCCTACTTCCGACAGCCGAACGAAGATAGGCGAGCCGCCGATCGCCGCGCCGCCGAGGATCAGGGCGGCAAGAGCCAACCGGTTGGAGGTAGGGGGGTCTGCGATTGTGGAAGCGGCCTGCGACATGACTCTCGATGCTTTCTGAGCCGCCTGGAGACAGGCGACGGAACGGGCCTATCAGAAGCTGTACCGAGTGGATAGCCGAGGAGCGACAAGGGTAGGCAAAAGCGTAATCTTATTGTCCGCCGATGCGCATTTGCAGCACTGCGCCCATCAACCGGAAACGACGGTCGAGAATTCGGGCGTCCCGCGGATGGTGTTGCTGACCGTACAGATCTCTTCGGCCGCATGAGCGATCTTCAAGCGCGTCTCTTCGTCGATGTCACCCTTGATCGCGAAGGCAATGTTGAATGCCTGAACCCGCGACGGACCCTCGCTTGCCTTCTCGCCCGTCACGTCTGCAGTGATCTCGGTTACGCGGTCGAGAATGCCCATCTGGCTCGCAGCGATGCGGGCGCTGAGGACCAGGCAGGCCGACAGCGACGCATATAGAAGGTCCAGCGGATTGAAACCAGGCTGCGAAGCGCCGGTGACGATATGCAACTCGCCCTTAGTGGCCGACGTGACATGCGGAAAGCCGGTGCGGCCGAGAACGGCGGTTGCGCCAACGGGACGGGGGCGCGCCTTGAGGTCGGCCATGGGAAAATCCTTTGGTGATGATAGCCTGCTCTAGATAGGGATTTTGAACCGCCGCGGCAACGCGCATTTGATCTGCTCGCGGCGGGAACAGACAATCAAAAGTGATTCGGCCGGCGACAATCGGCCCGCTCGTCAACCTCAGTTTCCCATCCCGATTTCTGAGGATAGCTCCGAGTCAGCTTCAAGGCGCAATATGCAAATGCACTAAAACAGAAACGACTCATTGGAGTTATCCATGCGAGCACTTGCGGCTGTTCCTGTTGCACCCAGCGTTATCATCGATGCCGAGCCCTTCGGCTACGTCAGAAAAGTCTATGTCGACGAAGACCCCTGCTGGGGTCTTTTCGATTCCGACGGCGACGTGATCTTTGTCGGCGACGCCGCCAGCGATTGCCATGACTACGCGGCCAAGGAACAGATCCGCATACAGATCATCCACTGAAGCTCCGGTCCGACGGCACCACACCGTCAGAGCCTGAGATCACGAGCGGATATCTGCACCAAGAGCGTTCGGCAAGGCGATCACGCCCCGCCGAACACCGCGTTGGGTGATGTCAGCGATACGAGGGTGCCGACGGTGTGACGACGACTTTTCCGCTCGAGAAGATGATGAACGCGAAGAGCAAGACGCCCACAAAGGTGACGACAGAAGCGAGCGCGACGATCGGCTCCATCGCCGCATTGCCCTGCAGCATGAGATAGAGCGACGGCACCATAAGGACGATGCCGGCCGTGTAGACGTAGTACTGGATCATGGCCAGGCGCGTCTCCGCCTTCTGTGGATTGAGCGCATGGTAACCGCCGAAGATCGCCATGGTCACCCAGCCTAACAGATTACAGTGCGCATGGGCGCCGATGACGGTGTGATCTTGGGAGATCGCCATGTTGAGACCCATGACAATGCCGATAATCAGAAATAGAATTGCGGTCTTAAAGTATAGCTGCGAGATGCGTGGCATAGAGTATCCCCCTCCGTTTGCGCCGTTAGTATTATCATTGCAAAAGCGGATTGAGAACGGCAGATGAACGGAGTTTTAACCTTCGGAAAATCACCATGTTACCATCGCGTGAGCCATGTCCCGAAGGCGGCGCGCCGGCATCGCCGCGCGGAAGTGCCACAGCCCCGCCCAGTAGCTATTTCTTAAGCACTTTCTTAAACTCATTCCCGCTATTCTGTCTCGTCGGCACATTCGCGGAGAGCGAGATGAGAGACATCTACAAACCCTTCGTCACCACAGACGACCCCGATCGGGACGTCCGCTGCCAGGACGCCCTGCAGTTTGCCTTCCGCGATCTTGTCGCAGCATCGGTCGAGGCGGGCTGGAGCGAGCATGAAGCGCTCGAGGCCATCATCACGCTCGCGGACGACGCCCTAAGGCGGATCGGCGCCAATGATGACGCGCAGACACTGCTCGATGTGCTGCGCAGGATGGCGTAATTCCGCTCGACCTCAGCGGACCACCGGCGGTCGCAATTGCCTTCGTAAAAATTGCTCGAAGAGCTTGTATCATTCCCGTGGAATGAGAGTACACCGATGAAATCGGCCCCATAAGATTAATCGGCGGGGACTGCTTGGGAGTTTTTACGTGCTCTTGCCGCTTTAGCGAAGGGCACAAAAATGCTCCAATCTCTCATATCGCTTACAGACCATGATGTTGCGCGCGTTACCGATGCCGTTCGGCAATGGTGTTCCGCCCAACGGATCGACGTTGACAGCAGTGAAGGGCATCGCGCCCTTACCGCCGCAATCGATCTTGTCCTGACGAGGCGAGGCGAAGCGCTGTTCGAGGAGCTCGTCCAGCGGCTCAACCGCGAATAGCACTATCGGGCCCGATGCTGGCGGTCGATCGTAGCAGAGCGATCAGGGTGCCGTGACTCGCTCTGGATGGGGATTGTCTGCGTACGAGATATCCATAACAATATGGCGTTGAGAGCTGTCATTCGGATCCAGACCGGGGGACAAGATGAACAACGCCTCAAGTCCCGAACGCGTTACATCGGCTGGGCACAGGCTCAGTGGCGGCAGGCATCTCGACGTTCACTACCTGGCGCTAAAGGACGAGTACGATGCTACGCTTCGCGCCACCGGCATCCGACCCGGTTGGTCGGTGCTTGACGCTGGTGCCGGGAATGGGGTCTTCCTGCCTTTGATGGCGGAATTGCTGGGTAGCCAGGGACACATCGAGGCTCTGGATCTGGCACCCGAAAATATCGAGGCAATCGAAAGCCTGATTGCCGATCAACAATTTCCCTGTCCGATAAGCACGCGAACCGGAGACATGACCGCGCTGCCACAAGAGACGGGAACGTTTGATGCGGTTTGGAGCGCGAACGCCAGCCAATATCTGAGTGACGAACAGCTCGCCCGCGCAGTCGAGGAGTTTCGCCGCGTCGTAAAGCCAGGCGGGCTCGTGGCCGTGAAAGAGGTCGACATCTCGGTTTGGCAATATCAGCCGCAAGATCGTAAGCGCGATTTTCGATGCGCATTGACGGCTGCTGCACTGCTGGCCTCGCATCAGTACCGAGATCCGGCTCTGTTAGGCGGTGGATGTTTTCGAGAAGTTGATTGGTAGCAGGTCGCCGATGTCGGCGTCGTCGTCTCGCTGCGGCAACTCAGTGAGCGCGTGTCGTAGCCAGATCAGAGGGTCGACGCCACAGGCGCGGCATGTCAGCATGAGACTGTAGATCACGGCGCTGGCCTTGGCTCCGTCAGCAGTGTCGCTGAACAGCCACGATTTTCTTCCGGTCGCAAAAACCCTAATGTCGCGTTCCAGAATGTTGTTATCGATCGGCATCCTGCCGTCGCTGGTGTAACGCGTCAGGTAATCCCATTGGTTCAGGGTGTAGGACACAGCATC